>OMXX01000054.1 GCA_900315105.1 uncultured Prevotellaceae bacterium
GCCTACAGGCTCAAAGAAAGTCTCCCAACTCTCACCTAATCCGAAAAACTCGTAACACGAGATACCTATGGACAGGAATCCGGCAATGAGCAGAATGATGATCAGTGGGTCGGTAAACTTTTCCAGGAACTGTTTCCATAACGGATCTTTCTCAGGTGGCGTAAGGATGTTCACGCCATGCTTTGCGCGGCTTTCCAACACTTGTGCGTCGGTCAAGCCAGTAAAATGATGTAATTTTACCATAGTCTCTTTTTTTCGTCTTCTTTATGGCCGATAGGCATTAAGACTGCGAATTTCCTGCTTCATTGGCTTCACTGTCAGAATTATTATTCTTTACAAACCAATTACCACCTATAAATAAAGCAAGGGCACCAAGAACAAGCAACTTTGCCACCAACCGTGTTCCAAAAAGGCAACTCCGGATTTACTGAAATATCGCTGTAAAGCGATTGCAGGGCTTCTATTTCGTCTTTGCCTAATGTTAAATAATCATAGTCATCGCCATTATCATGGAATAACACATATTTGTAGTCTCCATAATTCAAAACAGGGATGCCAAATATTGCTAATTCCTTATGCATTACACCGAGGTCACAATGCTTTGTTGCTCCAGTTCTTGTCTCGAATTCGAAATCTTCAGTATTGGGCAGTTCCTTTACTGTAGTTACAGTATTTCCATTTGAATAAAAGACAGGGATTGCGCTTGCCTTCATGTTAAAGAGACAGAAGACGCTAACCAATAGAATAAATAGTTTTATTCTCATTTTCTGATTTTTTAGTAAAGTTATTCACACCAAGCTTTGCGCGACTTCCCAACACTTACTGGACAGTCAGCCCTGTGAAATGATGTTTTGATTCATTAAAAGCCACGTCAGCATTTCTTTCAAGGAATACTGACGTGCTCTCTGTTATGATAAGTTAGCAGAACTTTGCAGCATAGATATCCAAAAGTTCTTCTAATCCATTCTGTACTCCAATTCCCAGAGCCTCGAAATGCCAGGTGCCATCTTGACGATAGAGTCTTCCTGCCTGCACACCTGTTTCAATAGAGAATTCCTCTTCGAGGTTATATCGTGCAATTTCCTCATTGGTATCTTTGTCATATACACGAATGAAGCTATTGTGAACCTGTCCGAAATTCTGATGTCTCTCAACTGCATCATGAAGAGTGACAGCAAATACTATTTGCTGTACGCGGACATCCAAAAGGGTAAGATCAACAAACAACGTCTCGTCATCGCCTCCATCACTTGAATCACCTGTACGATCATCGCCTGAAGACATAACAGCCCCGTCAGGCGAAACAGGATTATTATAGAAAACGAAGAATGGCTCATCAACTATCTGACCATCAGCTCCAAGCATAAAAGCAGAAGCATCAAGGTCATAAGGTATGCCTGAATTATCTTCAGGATCCCATCCTAAACCTACTCCGAGGTGCTGTGGACCGTTAGATGCTGGCACAACGACAGCATCATCTTTCTTTTTAAGATTAATCATAATGTTTCTTTTAAATTTTGTTTGTAATAATATCGGCACACCACGTCACCAATGCATAGATGACAATGATGATACCGATAATCTGACATAAACGGGCGAACGATTTTTTCTTGCGCTTCCCACGAAAATGGCTATCCATTAGACCTGGTACAGCAAGAGCTATCAGTACGCCTATTGTAACAGATATTATAGGAAATCCTAACATCGAAGGTAATTTAAACTATATGCTAAGAGTTGCATCAATGTACTTTTCCCTGTCGGTACATCTTGTTGACAGCTCTCTGTATTTCCTTATATCTTTTACCAAGCAAGCGTCTACGCTCTGGGTTGTTACCGAATTTTCCGCTCAGCACATCTTGTACAGCCTCATCTATAGACGAGGGAATAGCAGCATTGAGATCATTTGCTCCATTAGTCTGTGCATTGTCGGCATCAGTTTTGACTGATGTGGCATTCTCAGATTGTGGACTACGCTGTCCTTCATTACCTGATGTTGTTGCAGCCGCTGATGTTGCAGGCGCTGATGTTGGAGTTGCAGGCGCTGATGCGCTGCCGGCACTTGCCTGGGAAGCAGTAGTTGCCGTGTCAGGCGTTTCTTTTGCATTGGTTGAGTCAGCTGAGGCTACCGGGACTTCTCCCTCATTGGCATCAGCACCCTTACCTCTATTGAAGTACCATACGCCAGCACCAACAACAACTATCACCAATAAAGCGCACAGGATCCATTTTCCTTTACTTGAAGAATTTGATTCTGATTGCGTCTCGGCCGGCGGATCAACAGGCTTTGCCTGATGTTGAGGCCGGTTTTCATTTGCTCCGACATTTGTTACAGGAGTACTTTTTTTGATAGCAGTGGCCTTGACCTCTTCTTGCTTCTCGGTAGACTTACTAAGATCAATCTTCTTAGTCTCAGTTTTGCCCAAGTCGAACTTTTTAGGCTTACCTTTATTCAAGTCGAACTTTTTGGTTTCGCCTTTACTTAGGTCGAACTTTTTACTTTCGCCCTTGTTCAAGTCAAATTTGCTCTTATTGCCCTTGTCAAGATTAAAGCCTTTGCTTTTCTTATCATCTGCCATAATACAGATCTCCTATATTTTATCCAGCATAGATGTCGATCAGGCCCTGCATTCCACCCGTGTATCCTTGACCGACAGCCTGGAAGTTCCAGTCACCATCTTCGTTGCACAACAGGCTCCCTGCAACTACGGCTGTTTCCGTTGAGAAGTTCTCTTTCAGGTCGTAGCGGCAAAGTTCTTCGCCGTTTTCCTCATTGAGGATAGAGATATATGGGTTACGTACACTTCCAAAAGTAACACCATCCCCATAAATAGTGACACAGAAAACAATCTCTGTTACTTTCGGATTAACCTTATCAAGGTCGACGTGCATTTCCTCTGATGCATCCTCAGACTCATCATCCTCATCACCAAGGTCATCAATAGAACCCATTACAGAACCATCTGCCGACATAGGACGTGTCTGAGCCCTCCAATTCTTCTTGTTTACGAATGTAGCTCTGTCAAACGGGAACTCACGGTTTTCTGAGTTGTAGAACACGAAGTCAGCATTGTTCTCTATTGTACCCTCAGCACCAAGGAGAAATGCGCAAGCGTCAAGGTCTGCACCTGCTTTCCATCCGAGCTCAACTTTAATTTTGCTCAAGCCAGACTCTTTGCTGAGATTAAAAGCCTGGCCTTTCTGTAAATTAAATCTTGCCATAATGCTTGAATTTTAAAGTGAATAAATTATTGTATCTGTTTATTTCTTTTGTAGCATCTCAATACGAGACTCTATCTGAAAATCATATTTATGAATGCCCAATATATGCAACTCCTTCTCTAATGCTGTCAGTTTTTTTATTGCATCCGAATTACTTAGTTTGAAACTGGCCCCAAACGATTTTGTGAAGATCTCCTGAGCCTTTTGCTGACTTATCTTTTTGGCTTTATCAGCTGTTTTGGGGACACCAGTAACCACAGAATCCAATACCCTCTTTACTTCTTTTTGCTTCTGCTGAAGTGCCTTTCCTATTTTGTTTCTGTTGTCATTGTGAGGTGCCTTTATTTGCCCATCAACTTTTTTAGGCATGTGCTCAAACCGTTTCTTCGCATTAAGCCTTTCAGCATTAATTCTGTTGCTCCACATCTTCATATTTGAAGGATGTAAGCCCTCTATGTGCTTGAGTAATTTATCCAAATGCTTCAAAGCCTCATCAGGAGCCATGCTACGAGTCTTGAGTATCTCATCATTGGCTGCCTTAGTCTCACCTATCGATAGAGGCAGACTTACATTCTGGCCGGCAGGTTGTTGTGGTACAGGTCTGGTAACAGGAGGCTTAGAATTTACATGAATCTCTGTTGATTTTATTGTCTCCAACGCCTCTTTTATTCTATCAAGATACTGCTGCAAATCGGATGGAGCAGGATTTATCTTCTTAAGCCTTAATTCGAGATTCAAGAGTTCTATCTGGCCCTGCTGCGGTGTCATGTGCTGAACCGTACGCAAAATTCGGTTTGCTGCTATACTCTCAGAAGGTCCCAACGGTTTACCCTGATCTAGATCTGTGTCTACAGGTGCATTACCAATATGGAACTTTCTCTCTATTATATATTCAAGTATGTCCTTCAGCGTTGATTGCTGTTCCGGATCCTTATCCACTATGACATCCGTCCCTACAACCTTGGCATTATCTATAAAATAGGAGCTGTATGCCAAAGTGCCACACAGTATTATGACGGAGTTGTTTTCCTGTGCTCCCGACTGATGAATAAGATTAAGAATATCATTCTTAATTTTTCCGTCCGTACCAAGGTCTATGCCATTAAGTTGATTTTTATCAAGGTAGCATAGGCGTTCCTGTCCGTCTGAGAACAAAACACGACGTTGAAGTTCAAATTCATCACTTGCCAAAAAGGCAGAAGCTAAACCACGCAATATGCTGTATTCATTTTCTTTCTGAAGGCCATAGCTATAGTACCCCATCGAGTCCCACAGCTTATCAACGGCAAGTTTTTCTCTTGGATCTACACCTTTGTCAACAATTCTAATGCTTTTTACATATTGCAGATTTGCTATATTTATAGAGCTGACTATCAGATCGTTTCCTGCCGGAAAGACTGTTATGGCTACTTTCTTATTGGTGAGCTTCTTTTGGTGCGAATACTTCTTCACAATCTCGCAGTCTAAGTCTATAGCCGCCAGATTGACGAAGCCGCCATCACGGAAGGTCTTTATCACAAACAAACGGTCACTCTTATCTACGTCAGGATGGAAGAGAAACATCAGTGGCATAGTGCTGATGTTTGCCTCTAAAGTTCCCATTGTCTTCACAAGTATCTTGTCGAAGAAATCGGCCAGATACTTTTTAATGGCTACAAGCAAGAGTTCGTTCATGTTGATATCTTGCCCTCTATACCTGAATGTCCGGTTCTGTTTTACGACATCAAAGATATCTTTCCAAGCATACTGACTATGCTTTTCCGCTTCTGACAATGCATAAGCACCAATCTGCAGGTCATCGTCCTGACAATAGATAGCAAGCGGCATGCTTCCAACATTTTCATCAAAATGATGGAACACGCTGCCTGCGTCATCTCGAAAATAGCGAAAGGCTATATTTTTTCTTGATATTTCTATTATTATTGCAAAGATCATGTCGCAACACTTTACTTTACAATACCTTTCAGAAGATAATCGTCATAGAACTTCATACCTTCCAAGATAATGATCGGATTGACATAGTCAAACTTACCATTAGCATCTGTGCTTCTCAGTTTTGCCGCTCTATACTCAGGCTGATTATTTATATAGCTGTTTATATTCATGTTTCTGAAGCCTTCCATAAACTCGCTCGGAGTCATATTCAATTCACAGAATTTTTTGGCATACACAGAGAAAACATAAGCAAAGTCCATAAATCGCTTACAAGGACTATTAGGCGATGGCGGCATGAAATACACGCCAAGCTGCTGCATCATCTCAGACGTTACAGAGTTGTCAAACTCCAACGGAGTAGATTCCCCTGTAGAAGCAGCTATAATGCTGAAACCTTCTTCACCTAATATCTCTATGCCTCCTTCATAGCCGGGGACGTATAGACTCATATCTTGGTCGGCAAGGCCGAAAGCCACCTCATATTTAATATTTTTCTTTCTTTTGTCGTCCAAAACGAACTGAGGAGGACCGGCCAGCAAAGACATAGCTTCACGCATGCCACCCATACCATGAATAAACTGTTCATTACGGTATTGTTTTGCTCCTTCCTTATTTATACAAGAAAACCAATCAAAAATACGAGAGCCCTTACCTGCAAATGTTACTTTCACATTTGGGTGCCATTTATCGCCCTTTCCGTCTTTAGCACGGCGCACCTCTTTAACCAGTTTTTCGGTAATCTGGCCGGCATAGTACATGATGAGGCCTGTGACATACAGATTCACAGAAAACAAACCGGGACAATCAGCAGCTATCTTTTGATAGAAAGCTACCTGCTGCTCAGGCGTCAGCATATCCACTATCTGCTCATAAAAATAGGGTGCAGTCTCTGCGTTATATTTATCCTCACCTCTATTAAGCCCCGTAAGCCTCAAGTTAAAGCTATTACAAATATCCAAGAGAACCTTTTTAAAAGGTACATACAACACCGAGGTGGCTTTAGATATTCGCTGAGCAGCAAATCTTATAGAGTTTTGCTTTATAAGCGTAGGATGCTGTCCCCCTTCGCCATTCATATAACAGATAGCAGAGATGTCAGTTGTAGAACCACCTATATCAAAGCAGAGCGTTAGAAAACGTGAATCAGTGTCTTGGGCTATATTATAGTTGGCTACGGCGCAGGCCTCTGTCACACTGGTTTCCTTAGGCAGAGGCTTGATATTGAACTCTATCGGTCCATTATCCGGCACCAAGTCTTTTATCTTCGGTGCTGTCGCCTTAGGCTGTCCCCAACCAGACTCAGAGGGATCACAGTCCCATCCAGAGTCAGAAATATCTTCCGATCCCCAGCCCTGCATTTGGCCATTGGTACCTGACACCCCATTATCGCTGCTTCCCCATTGTGGTGTAGAAGACCCATTGTCGCCTCCGAAGGAGCTTCCCCATGGATTTTGCTGATCGTTATCCCATGGAGAACTGGCGGAGGCACCAGAAAAGGAACCGTTGGCTATCTGTGGCTGGTCTTCAGTCCAGGGGAACCCGCTACCGTCATCAGTGTTGACAGTTATGTCCGGACGGGGGTAAACCTTCAGACCCTTTTGCTCGCCCCCACAGATGACAGGAGAAATCTTACTTAGCTTATTCCATAATTCGCTATATTGCTGCAACAGATTGAATCCCATGGCTGACGGATAGCTCCACTTCAATGTAACGGGTACTAACTTCTTGGTGAAAAGTTCAGCATAGACATGCAACATCAGTGTTGACAGAAAAGCAGTCCTGTGATTTTTATCAGCATCATCACCCTTCCACTTCATGTCATTCACTATCTCAGCCTTAGCTCCGGAATTCTTAAACAACAGAGAGATATGGTCACCCTTAACCAGACTTATTGGCAAATCTCTGCTAAAGCATGGAAAACCACCGACCACAGGCTCACCATCTTTACCGTCAGGCATGCGCAGTTTGTCGTGAAGGGTCAACATGCTTTTTACCATGTTGCTCCCTATACTGTCTCTCTGGAAGAAGAACACTGAGCTTTCCAACGTTGGCAACTTGTCATGATCCTTCTTTATATGCGTTCCGCCAAGCAAAGAAATGCGCTGGTCATGGAACGTGAATCCCTCAGGTTTCGTTCTTTCAGTTGAATAGGCAACTGATGTATTAGTTGAGCCAAAATCAACGCCTAAATTTACATCCACAAGCTCCATCTGAGTTGTACCATAGTTATAAGGCAACTCCGTCATATCTTTGTCAGTTGTATATCTTATAAGAAAATAGCCGCATACCTTTCCTGCACGTGAAATCTGAATGCCACGGAACGGCTTGCTGCATTCATATATCTCATATTTATAGCGTTGGTCATTGGTTCTGTAGTCTGACACGACATCAAGCTGTACGTCAAGCCCCTCTATGCTCTTCTGGGCATGACCATCTTTTGCCAGCAATGCTATTTCAGATTCTGACGCGTTGTTACCTTTTTTCTTTGCGATGATATCAAATTGTGGCGTGTCACAATTGCCACAGAATGGCACCGTCTCAAACGGACAATCGTTGGTATGGTCATCATGAGGCATCTCCGAATAAAGGAAATATTTATTCCATTGGGCTGATGCGAAATTAGGCCACATCAAGATATCCGTATTCTGCAATATATTATTGTTTACACGGTAATTGACCGTTATAGACTGCAGCACACCTTCCTTGGTCGTAATGTTCAGTTCAACCTTCAGCGTATTATTGTTTTTAGGGTCATAGCTGGCGCGCAGCGAGGAGCCTATATCAGACGGTGTATCCTTTGTTCTAAGAAGGGCATCAATATTTTTTTCAAACACTTTGATGCCGGTCTCACTTAAAGGCAGGGCAAAGTCATCATAGCCGTTGCCGTCTATTCTGCTTGCACGTAATAGTGCCAGAGGAAGTTTACTCAGATCCTTGGCATAGTCAGGCCTGACAAACCTTACATGCACCAGTTCAGTATCATGCGGCAAAAGCAGGCTACTTGGCTTAAACGAGATAGCATGCTCCTTCTCTTCTGAATAGATAATGCCGTTGACAGAATACAGGTCATTGCTATAGTTAAAGAAGCTGCGGTATGGTTCCTGTTTAAAATAGCTCACGGGCAGCGGTGAAGCTTTTGATTTATCATAGTTTTTCTCTACTATAACCTTGTCAATCTCGTCAAGCCATGCCTGCAACTCTTTTTGGATAGCCGTATAATCAGGGACCTGCTGCTTAAAGTATCCAGACAAGCCACTGAAACGATCCATGAGCTTGTTAAGATACGCATAAAGGTTTAAATATTGACTTGGAGTGAGCGTGCCCAGCTTCAACGGATCCGTAAACTTCTTAGTTTTCGGATTGACGTATGGCAGGCTATCCTCAATTTCATACATCGCAGAGGTAAAGACCAGTACCTTTGGTGATGTGCCACCTATCACCCTGCCTCTGTATTTTATAATGCTGATCTGTGGAGAGACCAATTTAAAATCAGTAGCCGTCTGGTCACACCAGAGGTTACGCTCATCGAGCAGCATATTGCCAAAAGCACCTTTGGGCTCATATATGTTCTGCGTATCCTTGTAACCTTTACCGTCAGAATAGGCCAATGTAACCGTCTCTACGTTCAGACTGTTAGCGTCGGTATCAAGAGCCAGACAAGCGATCAGACCTCGCCACTCATCAACAAGGGATGAATAATATTTGTGCAATCCATCTGACGTGCCCTGTCCCATATTAGAAGAATAGCCAAGTGCTTTCTCAAAGAGTACGGGACGAGCAAAAGCTGTGGGTATACCGGAAACAATGGCCGATATCTGCCCGTCGCCCTGTACATCTGGTGTTATGATATTGCTTGTAATGCGGGGCATCTGCGTCGACAGATCGTTTATCCACATTCCGCTTGCACCCTGCAGTTTTTCGTTCTCTTTGACTTTTATAGTTAAAGCTGTAGCCATATACAAATATTTTAGTCTTTAACATTAAACTTCTGCGCTATCGTAATGCCATTGTATATATGCGCAAGAAATCTTTCTTTTGTTGTCTTGACATTTTGAGCCGCTTTAGGCTTACTGTCCTCAAGCTTCACTGTCTTCTTTATGAGCGTATCATAACGCTTAGACAAAAAAGGATTATCCCACTGATGCTTTTTATCTTCGAATATTAATCCGGGATCTATCCTGTCTATATCTTTCACGACATTAGGGAACGCCTCATGCGAGAAGATAAAATGGCTTGAACCTACAGAATTGTTTATCTGACAAATCCATCCAGACACTAAAGCATCCTTTGATTTGTCTACGAAATAACCGAAACACCTCATGTAATCGTCTATCTGATTGGCTTGGTCATCTGTTATAGTATCATAGTCAGGAATGTTCTGTATTCTCATTCGGTCCAACAATCCTTTAGTGCCGTTTTTACCAAAAGCAGCCCCTTGCTTTGCAAGAATGATATGCGCAAAAGACAGGAAGGCACCCAGTTTGTTGGCAAACCAGTCACCACGATTACAGAAGTCGCTACCTGTAAAATTTAAGACATTACCTTCTGAGTCAATATTACGATAGCAATATTCTACCTCCTTTATATCTTCAAGTCCCGCAAAGCTAAAGAAATCATAAGCCGCACAGGCACACATAAGTTCTACCACATGACAAGGATTTTTCTGTTCTGCGCCTCCTGTTGGTGCCGCGCCCTCTTTGTCTTCACTCAAATCTTCATCGTCAAGCGGCCACCCTATAAGGTAGAGACGCTTATAGCAATTTTTTACCGTAGGATCATCCTGATAGAACTGCAGCGCAGCTTGGCTATTGATAGCGAAATAATCTGCTGAGGCTATGATGCCTTTCTCTCTCACCAATTGCTGTTTGTCAGGGGACTTAAATGTAAAATATTCTGTAAGCAGCGTGCTGCCAAATTTCACCTTCGACGGATCAAACATATTGCCACCCAGCATCTTACTGGCCTCACTAAGTGCCCGTGGAATGATAGGTATCGACGATGCACCGGTACCACCAAAAACAGAACCAAAGATAAACACTCTAGCATCAGGAGCAGCCTGCGTTAGCTTAATGAGAAATTTACTCAAATCCTGTTCTTCTGGTTTTGCTTTTTCCTTGTTGGTTACAGCATTGCGAACGGCCTGTAGAATACCATGATACATCAACATAGAGCCCAAGTGAGTCTGAGCCCTGTATCCATGAGCCAGATTAAACTGCTGCACGGTATCGTGGTTGAAGAATAAATCAGCAAGATCAGCGTTTTCTTCGCGCACTTCCCTTGAGACCGTTGTTACCGTAGATAATTTCTGGTAGTTATCTGAATTGGTGTTAGAGTAATCGGTGAAGAACTTGTACAGATTCAGTTTGGCTGAGAAGAATGTGTCAGCGTTAGGCTGCCCTCCGTCTACCTTGTCTATATCGTTGCTCTTTACCTTATTGTATAGTTCTATCAGCTCTTCCACACGAGCCTTATTGCCATTGCCCTGATCAGTGTCGAGCGTCAGAATGTCTATCTCTTGGTTATCGAACAGGCCTATAGCACAGAGATGTACAAACGACTCCAGGCAGCGCATCCCAGTACCACCAATGGCTATTACAAACAAATGATCGTTCATTGTCAAATCGTATTAAAACCAGTTGGACACCTTGCCTGTTTTTGAGACCTTGGCTGCTATGAAACCTGCTATCACATATAAAACGAATGATGCGCCGGCAGCTATAGCCATAGCCGTAAGAAATTCGGTTTGCTTTGAATGAGCATGAATTTTCGTGAAGAAAATACCATAGTTGAGGCCGAAGTTAATGACTGGAGTCAGCACGCCTAACACCCAGAACCAAAGCTTTCTTTTACCTACATCTCTCAAGTCTGGCTTAAAAGATATAGCGTTTGCTACAACCAAAGAAATGATGAACATTACTGCACACACTACGGCAGCAAGGATATAAGCACTCGTTACGTTTACCATATTGTTATGTTTTTTGATACATTATTTTTGTGGATAGCACATTATCTTATTCTTACAAAGTAGCTATATATAGGCAATCCTATAGGTCTCATGTCCTGTAAGACGTTTCTTATAGATGATGACAGGCAGTCGTTGCCGTCCCATGCAAACAGCCTGTCAATCTTTTGCTGAGGGCAGATCTCTGCGTCAGCTATCACGATGTCTATTCTGAGCAGATCGTTAACAGCATCGTCCGACTGTCCTATGATGGTACCATTAAAACGAGGTGACAGATTGACGGCTAACTCTGAATGGGCAGGATTCTTGGCGAATGTAGAATGGAACAAGTCATTGTCAAACACAAGCATGTCCTTGTATTCAGGAATGTCTGTCTTCATAGCCGGATAGTTGTATTCAGGCAATATATTGCCATTCTCGTCATAATATTGCTCTCCTGCCTCATGCCCGTTCCAATCAAGGTATACGCCTTCTGAGTCGCGGACTTTCTTCGGCTTATTCATCATGGCTGTGTGATAAGCTGTGTATGCATCAAAATCTTTCTGCACGTCTGTCACCCTTACAGCCAACGACTTAATCTTGTATGAGTCGGCATGTGACAAATCAATAAACAGATTGCTAAACAAATGCCTGAATGGCACCTTAGCCCCATTAACCAGAGTCTGTTCCTTGGCGTTTGACACTATATCAGTCCATGAAGCGTCAAAGCTATAGTTTTCTGCCCGCAGACTGTCAATCATAAAGAAAGAGTCATCTTTATCATCCTCTGCTGAAAGGGAAACGACATCCTGACCGTTCTCGTCATGATATGTTCCCCCTTGTGATGCTGAAGGATAGGCTGTTGCCATAGGGTAACTGATGACTGACAACGTAAACGTGCTATAGTTTACCGGAGCTCCTTTTAATGCGTCGGCTACCAGATGACCTAATTTATGATTGTTATAATCAAACACTACATAATATAGATGCTTATGCATTGAACCGTCCATGTAATCAGTTACATAGAACTGGATATCTCCGCCTCGCTGAAGCCATGTACGGAAATAAGGTGTGGCGTACGACTGTCGATATATCACGCCCGACTTGGTGTACTCTTCGAAATCAGTGACCAAAAGGGCAGGACGCCCCTCGTCAGCAATCTTTTTCAGCGTACGTTCTATTGGAGCCCATAGTTGGCCTTGCTGATTGCTATCATGCAATTTCTGAAACAGCGCTGCAGGCGAATTGGCTTCTGACAATGGCATGATAGAGTCATTGGCCAACGAATAAATATCAAACGATGCGGCATCACCTGTAACCTTCTGTGTAAGATTATTAAAAGTCTTTTTGGTAGAAGAATCGTCATAAGCAACATAAACCCCTGAAAAATCAAAATAGGCGGCATATTTGTTACTTGATACTGATACTACAGGCATATCCTTCTTCAGATATTGTGATAATTGATCTCTAAAAGATGTCGTTTCACCACTATGGCAACTGCCCATAACACTAACGAGCAAGACCGATGCCCCTACAGAAGCAACACTTCTAATGAATGTTTTTATATTTCTCATAACCAACAATTATTGTAAAAAAGTGTGGAGTTAGATTTTATTATTATAAGAGACTATTCATTGTATGGCTCGTCTTCCTGATTGTTGTTAGACAATCCCATATCATTAAGCACCTTGTTAAGCCCATCTGCCGTATAACTAACTGCTTTTGACAATAATTCAAACAGAGCCTTATGCTGATTATATGTCAATTCTCCTTTCAAGTCTGCTTTTTGAAGTCTCTCTGAGAGTGGTTTATACCGACTCATTATCTCTTCTATCTTTGCTTTAGCCTGATTGTCTGTCACATCACCTGCGAAATAATTGTCTTTCACGGTAGCACATTCTTCAAGCCCCGCATTTAATGCTTCTATCATATCATCATAGTCCCCCGAAGAAACAACTTCACTTATCTCTTCACGGCTATAAATAGACGCACCATTGGTACTATTACAACTAAAGCACAACATGACACTTATTAAATATAGTATGACATTAGCTATTCTAATCACTTCGTTAGCACATTTTTACAAGTGGCTCCCAATACTTGTAGGTTATTCAATATAGGTATATACGAAAAAAGCGTGAGAGTCATACCATCACTCGTCCCACACTTCGAGGCTCTGGTATTGCCCATTACTGTCAGAACGAGCAACGCAGAAGCCCACGCCTGTATGTATATCGCACCTTTGGCATACCTTATATATAATAAGGTATACCGCCGGCTGGTGAATACACACCCATGAACATCTACCATTGCCATGCTCTTTGACAGTAAGTAAGTGAAATTTACCAGATTTCGAAGTGTCAAGAACAGAGCGTCAAGTAAACGCCTTAATCATATATATGTTCCCCACAGTCAAGCCGCTCCTCATGAGCAACTCATCCCTACCCTCTGCGGGCTTCTGCATTGGCGGACGGCCACAAGGGACGCACCCTACGTTCGGCGGACGGCCACACCCTGCATCAACCGATAAGGTTTCGGACATGGTTAACATTGGCGAATTTATGAAGAAATATTGAAAATGCAAAATAATAAGAAAGGTTTTTGAAGTCAATGAGAAAAAAAAGATGTTTTGCTTTGCTGCGTGTCTCAAAGCTCTCTCAAATCGATGAATTTCCCTCAGACCACTTACAGACCATGCAGAGGTCTTAACAGACCACATAGGAATTCTAAAATATCCTAATAGACAATAAGTTATTATTGCATTATATTGCAGAATTGAAACTAAATGCCTATTTTTGTGAACGATAAGAATAGAGCCGACCCTAATAAGAGCCGACTTTTTTGTTTCACTAATACAATTTATGCCAATAAGTAAAACCTACATTACAAAGATGGGACCTAAAAAGGCAGTGGCTCCACCAGAGCGACGCAAGGTAAATTATGACAACGGACGGAACCTAAAGAAAAGAGACCTTAAAAATTGGTATCTGACCCACAAAGACTATTACAATGAGTTTAGCCTGAATAATTCATATTAACAAAAAAGAAGCTGCATTTCTTGTGTAATTCAAGAAAAAGTATTAACCTTAAAATGTTAAAAATCAAATTAATACATACAACTTCTATGTACAAAATTACAACAAATAATTCAATTTAGCAACACAAAAACATTATTTTCTTTGGCAGAACCCGTTTTTGGCAAGAAGATCATGGTGGACTACAAGGCACAGCGTTGGAAATATGAGCAGCGCGTCATTGTAAAAATCGAGGTTAGCGCCAAAGGAACCAATATACGGTTCGTTGTCACGAAGAACAGGAACAATTCACCTGAAACCCATCTCTTATACATGCCTGAACATGGCATGAGACTCTGCATGCCCATAGGCCAAATTCGGGTGTAATTTAGAAACAGAAGACACCCATGAGCCAATGCTTGGGACATCAAAATGACGGCATAGGTTCGACAAACACGACAGATGCTTATCCAAGAGCTTCGTTTTTATAGAAACGAGGTTCTGTCTTAAGACGGTATGAATTATGCAGGTTAGTAGTACTGCTCGATATAGCTGTAAGCTTTCTCAAACACGTCGTTGTCTTTGATGCTGTACTTCACCCAAAGAATGGAGCGCAGCTTCTGACGGATTTGCTTGCGGGCCTCTACACTCTTGAAAGCGTCCTTAAACTTCCGAACAATTGCAACCACATTTTCGTCTATGTCGTTCACCACACGTTCCACGATAATGGGAGTGCTGTCAGTCTTTACACTCTCAAAGAGCTCGGTGAGGGCGGCACGAGCCTTAGCACGTTTGTTCTCGGGTTGGTTGTTGCGCTTCTCCTGCTCCAACACGTCTTTGGCGGTTTCAAGGAGACCCTTTAGAAAGTCGATGCTTGAGATGAGATTCTCTTCCATGCGCTGACGGAGTTCGTCTAGCTTCTCGGCAAACTTCTTGTAGCCGGGGTCGCCCTTATGCTCACCCAGTCTCAGGCGCAGCATCTTCTCTACCTCAATAATCTTTTTGTTACGCTTCTTCTCGTCCTCTAACACTGAATCGATGACATCGGCATCCACCACAAGTTCTTCTAGGGGCTGACCGATATTGATGGTGTCGATATTTTGGTGGATAATCTCAATGGTCTTGGCTCCCAACAATGTCCAAATGAGGGCTCCTGAACTGCTCACGGGGCGTACGCTCTGATAAACCTGTGCCAGCCAACCATAGTCTTGCTGATAAGGAGCAAGGAATTCGTCAGGACTTACGGTCTCCCATGCCTTCGACAGGCGAGAGAAGTGCTTCGCAAAGTCGGTCTTGGTCTTGTCGTCTTTTAGACATTGCTGGGCTGCCTGCAAACCTTCCCAACCACCAATAGTACGATCAACGCCAGGGAAAAAACTCAGACAGTCCTGCATAAACTTCGGTATCAGCGACTTAATCTCATCTATATTTTTGATGACCTGTTTCACAGTCTCATCGTCAAAGGCAAGTGAACGGGCAACGTTGTCGAATACCCCCACGAAGTCTACGATGAGTCCGCACTTTTTATCTACAGTATATTTTCGGTTGGTACGGCAGATGGCTTGCAACAGTGTGTGGTCCTTCATAGGCTTGTCCAGATACATACATTGCAGGATGGGCGCATCGAAACCGGTGAGCAGCTTACTCGTCACGATGACTATCTTCAACTGCGACAGCGGATCACGGAACTCGTCAAGCAGTTTGTTCTCTTCACTTCTATCGCGTTTCCATTCCCTATATTCGTCGGCCTTATCGCCACCCGTGTGCATTACGATGGTAGTCTGGTCGGTTGTGCCCAACAGAGCGTCGATGGCATGCTTATATTTCACACAGCACTCGCGGTTATAGACGACCACCTGAGCCTTCATGCCAGTGGGCTCCACATACTGTCTAAAGTGGTTGACAATGTATTTGCATACCTCGTTGATACGCTTATCGGCGGTAAAGAAGGCTTCCACGCTGGTGCGGCGGGTCAGTTCGTCCTTCTCATCCTCACTGATTTGATCGGTCATTTGATCAAACTCCTTTTGTAGTTCTTCCTCATTGAGGTGCATCTCCACGGGAACAGTCTTGAACTTCAGTTCCAGTGTTGCACCGTCGTCAACAGAGTTTTGAAAGGTGTATTTCGACATATATCCTCCCTCGTCCTTTTCATCGCCGAAAGCCGCGAAAGTGTTGTGGTCGCGTTTGTTGATAGGCGTTCCGGTGAGTCCGAAGAAGAAAGCGTTAGGGAGTGCCTGTCTCATCTTCATGCCAAGATCCTTCTCCTGCGTGCGGTGGGCTTCATCTACCATCACAATGATGTTGTCGCGGCGGTTGAGCACGCGTCCGTTCTCCACGTCTCCGAACTTGAAGATCGTGGTAATGAGAATTTTGCGTTGGTCTTGTTCAAAGAAGGACTCAAGGGCTTCTTTGGTTGTAGCGTTGGCAATGTTGGGAATCTCAGCTCGAGTGAAGTCACCTGTAATCTGGTCTTCCAAGTCAACACGGTCATCAACAATGACTATGGTTGGAGCCTCAAGCTGGGGCATCAACCGGAGTTTTTGTGCGGCAAACACCATTAGCCACGACTTACCCGACCCTTGGAAGTGCCAGATGAGGCCTTTCTTTGGACCGTGCCCGGCAGAGAGGGTGTGAATCACACGCTGCACGATTGCTTCCCCGCCAAGGTATTGCTGATAGCGACAGACAATCTTGATTTTCTCTCCCGACGGTGTAGCGGTGAATACGGTAAAGAAGCGATAGATGTCGATCAGCCGCAATGGATTCATTAAGAAGGCAAAATTATCGTGTACATCCTTCAGTGTTCCGTGGTGACGCTGTTCGTCTTTGAACCAGGGTCCCCAATGCTCCAGTTTTGCTCCAATGCTTGCATATTGCAGTTCCTTTCCCTCGGTGGAGAAAACGAAGATGTTCGGCACAAACATTTCAGGAATACTTTTTTGATAGCTGATCATATCCACAGCACCATCACCCCAGGTCACGGCACTCTTTATTGGTGTCTTGGCCTCACCGATGACCATGGGGATACCGTTGATGAGGAATACCAGGTCAAGTCGCTTGCCACCCTGTACGCTTGATTTAGGAAACTCCCATTGGTTTGTTACCACGCATTGGTTTTCCTCTGCTTTGTCGCTGAAGAATTTAATGTTGATGTTGTCGCCATTTTCACCGAAGGGGTAACTGTTCTCCTCAAAGAGTTTCTTACGCATCTGGTCGTTGGCCTGAATGAGTCCGCCAGGCACCATACCGCTCTGAATGATGGCTCTTAGGTCATAGATCACGCGTTCCGCCTGTTCTGCCGTAATGTGGTTGAGACGCATCAATGCGTCTTGTAGCCAAATCTCCACCAGCACCGAGTCAGTTGCCCTCGGTACGTCCTTGGCTGCCACATATTCCCATTCGTTTTCCTGTGCAGTGTGTATGAGCATCTGCTCCACAGTATTTTCTTCGTTGAATAGCTGTATCATAGTCGTTTGTTTTCTAATGTATAGTATACTGTCTATTAATCTTTTTAGAGTGCTGGGATTAGAATTCTATTGTGGGAACTTATACATCTCCAGCAGCTCTTTCACCAGTTCATCCGTCCGGTTCGTGATGTCGTCAATCGTCCACGTTTCTTTCTGGGCTATTTCTTTGTTAATATCCAGACCATTTCGGTAGCCGATATAGCGGTGAGTCTTTTTGTCCTGGCGATCGCGTTTATTTTCAAACGATTTGTTACTCAGGGTACTGTTATACCCTGTGATGGTGAGATTGCCCAACTTATGAACATAATCGTTGAGATATTGTTTTGCCAAATTTTGGTCGCCTCCTGCAATCATACTCACCCACACCTGGGGGATGTTGTCACCTTCGGGGAAGATATGTTCGATGGACCATACGTAAACATTGCGGTCGTTGCGCTGCCACAGGTTGGTCCATGTCTCACTCGTCATGGCTTTCTCTGCCAAAGCACAAAGTAGAAAGCGGGCTGCACCTGGATTTTCCTTATAAATGTCGCCACTAAGTGATTTCTCAAAACGTTCATCCGATGCACAGCGTTCCTTGAGAAAGTCTTTAATATAATCGTAGACCTTTTCTCCAACGATATTACCATCGCCCTCGATTCCCGCAATAATCTCCATAAAGATACGAGTAATGTCGCGCGTTACAGGGTAATCAGTGGTGTTACGGCGTACAAAATAAACAGTGAGCAGATTGATGATAGGGCGGATTTTCTTGTCATCAAGCTGCAGTCGTTTCTTATCATGGAAAAGATAGAGCAGAAGCATATAACTGGGAACGCCCTGAATGTGCGACAAGTTCTGCAGAGGCTTCTTCAATTGGCCTTCTTCATCATCCGGATGAATGAAGCGGGAGTAAATACTTCCACTTATAATGATGTCGTCCAAAAAACCGTTGAGGTCTCTGTTGATAATGCGTTCGAAGATATTGAGAAGATTACTCTTCGTAGCCACATACCCCAGCGGATCGCGCTTCTTATCATCGGTTCTGAAAGGTTCGTTCAGCCGGTTCTTGAAAGCATTGTAGTATTGACGGAAGAAACGTTCCTGTGTGGCATAGTCGTCGCTGAGGTAGCCAAGCAATATCTGCCATTGGTTGAAGCAGTCGTCTGTAGAGAGGTTTGCTTTTTCTGCGCGAGCCATGATGAGGTTCTTCATCAGGTCGATGGCGGTCAAGGGAGTTCCGCGGTTGTTTAGCGACTCAAAGAGGACGTAGGCATCAGAGGCAGAGTTCACTTCTATCTTGACGAGCATGGCATTTAGCACTTTTCCCATTATACACAAGATGGTCTTTATTTTTTCGTCATACTCCGTCTTGTCCTTCAGCTCTTCGCCTAGGAGAAAAATGAAATAGTGATAGCAACGTGCCATCTTTCTTTGTGCCCACCAAGGCTTCTTGTTCGCCGTCTTGAGGAGTCCTGCCTCCACCATTACCTGGTTAAAGTCGTCCAGATTATTGCTTTGTATTTGTGGAACCAGTACCAACCCTGTTTGACTAATATTCATACGCAGAAGAGAATTCTTCAGATTGATAGTTTCCACCAAAGTTTCGGTATCGTCATCCTCTCTTAGGTTGCAGAGTGTTTTATAGATAGCTGCCAGAAATATGCAAAGTGTGGTCAATCGTTGCTGGCCGTCGATGACCTCCAAACGCGGATAATTCGCATCGTTAGTGTTAATGCAGATGATTGAACCAATGAAGTAGCCCTCATTGTTTTCTTGCAAGTCAGTGTAGAGGTTGTACCACTCATTATAGCTCCAAGTGTACTCTCGCTGGTACTTAGGGATGAAATAATACATCTTGTCTTTTGGCTTGAATATTTCATCAATGGGATATTTGTTAACTGTCTGTATCATGATTCTTTCTGACGCTTTATATGTTATATCAAACTCTTTATTACTGAATTTATTGCCTTTATCGATAGCTTCAATTCATATTCCGATCTGAGACTGTCAAATTCTGATTTATCGGCCTGATCTGCTATGGATACAAACCTGCTTTGCTCATCTTCTGAGGCATTGGGAATTCCGATTTCAAGATATTTGCTCATATTGAGATTCTGTATGCCGGTTGATTTACTACCCATTGCTCTTATCTTAGTTTTGTTTGTCTGATAGAAATAAAATAACGAGTAAAAAGCAAAACGAGGATCGACATTCTTGAACCTTAATACCTGAGTGAAGTTGTTGCACAAATATATGCCATCTTCCTCAAATAGAACGACTCTACCCACAGGATTGTCGGAAGTTCCACCAGAACGTTCAAGTATAGTATCGTACTTATGGATTGTTTTACGCTCTATTTTCTTATCTGCGATAGATCGAGTAACGACATCCTTCAAGTCCAATTTTCCTGTATTTGTAAAATTCGTTGTTCGTATGACTTTTACGCCAGTGCCTTCTATATCCTCAGAGCCCCATTCGCCTGGATAACTATCTTCAATGTAGTTTCCTACTGGAGTTGTATCATGAGAACCAAACATCTCGACAAATTGCGACATACTAACCAAGGTATTTATGATGGGACATTTTAACATTATTCTCATTCACCATTGCATATTGCAGTGTTGTATCGAGACTTTGATGGCCTAATAGATGCTGGACTTGCTCGATGGGCATGCCTTTATCTATTGCCATAGTAGCCAACGTGCGGCGAAACTTATGAGGATGTACTTTGGATATATTCAACTCACGGCCAATTTTTCTCAGTCGAATTTCGACGCCACTAATCTGGAGACGTTCTGCCGGCGCAAGCAAGGAAACGAAAAGTGCCTCATTGGTATCAGTTCTACAGTCGAGATACTTTTTTAGATGTATCTTTGTACGTGCATCGAAATAGACACGTCGCTGTTTGTCACCTTTCCCGGTAACTACACATTCCCGGTTTTGAAAATCAATATCTGATCGATTCAATTTTACGAGCTCGCCTACACGCATGCCAGTACTGGACAATAGGTCGATGAGGGCTAAATCACGGGAATTGTCACAATGATCACGCATCAGTTCTAGAGTCTCGTCGGTGTAAGTCTCTTTAACGGTCTTACCAACTTTAACCTTATGGATTCTTCTCATCGGACTCTTCACAATATAGTTTTCCTCTTCCAACCATGAGAAAAAGCTAGATAAGATTCTCCGAATATTATCAACCGTTACTTTACTAGCACCGCTGCCAACTTGATAATTATTGAGATATTGACGCAAATCATCAGTAGTGATGTGTAGCACTTCTTTACTTATTTTCTTTAATGCATTATTTATTGTGCTTTGATAATAGCCGAGTGAGTTAACAGAGCATCCCTCGACCTTTTTAGCTGCAATGAAGTTACTCAAAAGGGTAACATTGTTGCTTTCGGTGGATGAATTCTGTTTTTGGGTCACGACAACATTACGAAAGGTGTATTCAAGCACCTTCCGTAACTGAGTTAATTGCTCATTGTCAAGGACGTTAAGCATTGCCTGCTCAACTTCTTTAATCAAATTTTCTATCATATTCTTAATAGTTTATGCTATGGTTATTTGATCGCGCGACCCTTGGTATCATTGTTAATTATTAATTAAACTCTTTATGACGGCATCTATTGCCTCTATCGATTTCTTTAGTTCAAATTCTGATTTATCGGCCTGAATAAAGATTTCTGCAAATTGTTCTTGTCTGTCAATAGGCGGTAGCCCTATCTTGAAATTTTCCAAATATGAAGCACTAACACGTTTTTGCCCGCCCGTACCACTCATGAATCTAGCAGCTTGTGTCCTGAAATTAGACATCCTCGTCAATGCTAAAATCCATTGGGATGTTGATGTTCCAGGAATAGGACGTAAAACATGAAATTCAGTAGATCCCATACCAATTCCATTTGTAAGGTGCTCTGCTATAGCACCTTTACCATTTTCCATACATGGAGTTATTTTTGCAAACAGCACGTCTCCATCTCCAAAATATGTAAAGCCTTTCTTGACTTTTGAGTATGGCTTTTCAATATTTTCACACAGATATCCTTCTTCACTTACGCTTTGCATAGGAACAAATGAGACCATGTCATCGTCTCCAATATTAAATTGGGGCCGAGTGGGATTTATCTCACAACACTCACCTAATTCTTTTAAAGGATATTTCTGTTTCGAGGACAAGGGATTCCCGAACATCTCGATAAATTGCGATTTCACCATATCACGAGTAGCCAACAATAACTTTTTGTACGACTCTTTAAGCCGGTAGGCAGCCCACAACTTTTTCGACAATTCACGCTGAACGGAAAGAGAAGGTAGGAAGAACTCATAACTAGACAAGGTAGCATAATTAATTAGATAATTCACACCACCACTTTTATGTTCTTCTGCCCATTTCCAAAATCTATCAGACTGCATTTCAAATAGAAGATAATCTTGAAGAAGAACAGAATCGTCTTTAGTTTCAATGACATACGTAGAATCCGAGCAAACTCCTGAGAAGTTCACCATAGAGCATTTTCTAAGATGCGGATTTCTCGACATAAAAAGAATATGTCTTGGATTAAAGCCAAAATGGAACTTATATCCAATAGTAGAACCCTTTATCAAGCCTTTATCATGTATCATGAGTTCATTGCTCTCAATGTGTTCTCCACCAACATAATAAATTCTGTCTGTATGATGTCTATCAACCTTGATATTGACTCTATTTACCACATCTCCAAATTTCACTTTCATCATATTTCCTTCATAAATTTATCTAAGCTATCGTTCAATTTCTTTGCATGGCTTTCCCAATCGGAGAGCAGCTCTTCAAAGCAGGAAGATTTTTCGGACACTTTATTCTGAACATAAAGCACCGTAGATAAGGAAAAGTTGTTTTCGCTTATCTGTTGATTGGATACAACCTGACAACGCCCTGCTATATTGCTAAAACTTTCATAAAGTCGAACAATATTCCTGATATTCTCCGGGGTGAGGTAGCTTTCGGCATTCTCTCTCACCACCCAATCCTTGGCATTAATAAAAAGAATTCGACCCTTTCTTACTTGTGGCTTACTACTTCGACAAATCAGAATACAGGCTTCCATTGGAGAATTATAGAACAAATTTTTCCCAATGCTGATAATTGTATCGACCAAATCTGTCTTCACCAGACTTTCTCTGATAGAGGATTCTTCCCCCAATCTTGTTAAGATGCCATGAGGCAGAAGAATGGCACAGCGTCCATCACGTTCACTCATCGATCTCAGGATATGTTGGATGAAAGCATAATCTGCAAATCGCTGGGGTGGAGTTCCCAAAAAATTTCTCCCCCACTTATCGTGTTCAAATGCGGTACGGTTCCACTCCTTGATGGAGTAAGGTGGATTGGCCAACACCACATCGAAAGTCTTCAACTTACTACTCTCTGTAAATGCCGGTGCTGAAAGGGTGTCGCCACAGGCTATGGAGAAGTCCTCTACACCATTGAGATAGAGGTTCATGCGAGCAATACTGGAGGTGAGGCCATTGATTTCCTGACCATAGACATGGACACCCTGCCACTCCTCGTCCTTGTTACGCAAATAGTCGAGGCACTTCACGAGCATACCGCCCGAACCGCAGGTAGGATCGTAGATGCTCTCGTCGGGTTGCGGCTGCAAGATTTCGGCCATGAGCTGTACCACGGTTCGATTGGTATAGAACTCCTGAGCAGTGTTGCCGGCATCGTCGGCAAACTTTCCGATGAGGTATTCGTAAGCCTGTCCCATCTCATCAGCCGGGCAGTGACTTAGGGAGAGATTGTAGCGCGAGAAGTCCTCAATGAGCGTGGTTATGACGTGGTCGGGCATTTTGTTTTTATTAGTCCATCCGTCTTTCGGACCGAAGATTCCTTCGAGGCCTCCAACCATCCTGCCCCCGACCTTGCGTGCTGGATTGGCTTGCTCTATATCGATGAAGGCCTGCACTAGGGTCTGTCCTACATTCTCCGTCACACGTCGCACGTCGTCCCAATGAGCCCCGTCGGGAATGTGGATGGCCAGATCCTTAACTTGTTCATTAGCATAGTCGACACCGCCTTCATCGACGTAACCGTCAAACTGCTCATCATAGACATCGCTGATGCGCTTGAAGAAGAGCATTGGGAAGATATATTCCTTATACCCCGCCGCATCAATCTGACCACGCAGGTGGGTGGCGGCATCCCAAAGAAACCGCTTCAGGTCGTCGAGACTGATCACCTCATCGGGCTGTTGATATGTTTTTGTTTTGCTCATTATCGTTATTGTTCAATTAGTTTATGCCTGACAGATTCATTTGCCAGCATCCGAAATGGCTTCCCGGAACTCCCTTTCGCATCGTTTCATTTCTTCGTACGCGTCCATGAATCGCTGGCGAACGCTCTCGTAAGGCTCCTCTTCTTCCTCATGATACTGCACGTAACTGCTTGGGGAGAGTATGTAGTCTTTGGCTCGCACATCGTCGAGTGTCACAACTCTGCTGTAGTCCTCTTCATCGCGATAGTCGACATAGAGTTGGTAGAGCCTTTCAATATCTTTTTGCTCTAATACGTTCTGCGCTCGTTTCGGTGTGAAGATGCTGCTGCCATCGACCATCAGGATGCGTCCGCTGTGGTTGGTTGGCATTGTGCGACGCATGACGAGGAAACAAGGCGAGAGGCCTGTACCATAGAAGAGTTTCTCACCAAGGGTAAAGACGGCCTCGACAAGTCCAGACTCCACCATCTGCCGACGAATGTCTTTCTCTTTGCCTTGATTGCGGAACAGTACGCCCTGCGGCATCACCACGGCCAGTCGGCCCGTGCCACGTGCCATGCTCATCACCATGTGCTCTATCCAAGCATAGTCGCCACAGCCATCACCAGGATTTCCCCAAAGGTTGCGTCCATACTTGTCGCTGTCCCAGCCTTTGGCACCCCAGTCCTTCAGGGCGAAGGGTGGATTGGCGATAACACAATCGAAGCGGGCCAAATGACCTCCCTGCAGAATCTTTGGGTCGCGTAGCGTATCACCCTGCATGATGTTGAAGTCGATGGCACCATGCAGGTAGAGGTTCATCTTGGCAATGGCCGCATTGGTGACGTTTTTCTCTTGCCCGAAGATGCTGTCACAACATAGTGAGTCGTTGTGCATGTGATGAACAGCCTCGATGAGCATACCGCCCGATCCGCAGGCCGGATCATAGACTGTCTCGCCTGGTCGTGGGTCGAGGATGCGTACAAGGAGCTGAACCACAGAGCGTGGCGTATAGAACTCTCCAGCCTTAGCCTTGCTGTCATCGGCAAACTTCTTCAGCAGTATCTCGTAAGCATCGCCCATGAGGTCAGCGGGATAATCGTGGTTGCCCAGGCGGCGTTTGCTCATGTGCTCAATGAGATCGCGAATCTTGGCATCGCTGAGGATGCTTTTGTCGGTCCACTTTTGAGCCGAAAAGATGGACAGCACACCGTAAAGGGTGTCGGGGTTGGCGAGTTCTATCTTTCGCATGGCACCGACGAGCGCTGCTCCCAGATTCTCAGACCGGCGGCGAATGTCGTTCCAATGACAGCCTTCGGGAATATCGAATCGGTGCATTTCGGGCAGCGAGGCATACTCCTCGTCACCTCCACTGAAGTCGAGTGCAGTCTGCGTTTCCTCATCATACACGTCGCTGATACGCTTGTAGTAGAGCAGTGGCGTTATATAGTCCTTAAAGTTGTCCTGACTCACCGGTCCTCGAATGATATTACAGGCCTCGAAGATGAAGTTGTAGAGTTCCTGCGCATTCTTCGGTGCTGCCTGCTGTGCAACAGGTGTGTCGAAGAGTGAAGCCCTCTGGGTATTGTGTTTCTTTGATCGTGTCATAATGAATTCTCAGTCAAAAGTTCTATAAGGAGAATTATACTATTCTCCTATTTTAGAACATTGTAAAGTAAAGCTTTTCTATATGATTCCAAAGCCTTTTGTTCCTTGGCTAAAGCTATCTCATAGTCTTGAAGGAGACCATCGTATCTGATTAATGATTGGACAATTTGTCGTTGCCTCTCTAAATCAGGTAGTTTAAAAGAAAAATTCTCTAATTCTTTAATTGATAGAGACATGAAACTATAGCCATTTATCCTGAATAATTCATATTAACAAAAAAGAAGCTGCATTTCTTGTGTAATTCAAGAAAAAGTATTAATCTTAAAGTGCGAAAAATCAAATCAATACATATAGCTTCTATGTACAAAGATACAACCAATAATTCAATTGAGCAACATAAAAAACATTATTTTCTTTGGCAGAACCCGTTTTTGGCAAGAAGATCATGGGGGACTACAAGGCACAGCGTTGGAAATATGAGCAGCACGTCATTGCCAAAATCGAGGTTGGCGCCAAAGGAACCAATATACGGTTCGTTGTCACGAAGAACAAGAACAATTCACCTGAACCCCATCTCTTAGACATGCCTGAACATGGCATGAGACTCTGCATGCCCATAGGCCAAATTCGGGTGTAATATAGAAACAGAAGACACCCATGAGCGAATGCTTGGGACATCAAAATGACGGCATAGGTTCGACAAACACGACAGATTCTTATCCAACAGCTTCGTTTTTATAGAAACGAGGCACTGTCTTAATAC
>OMXX01000068.1 GCA_900315105.1 uncultured Prevotellaceae bacterium
GCTTGGGGGCGAGCAGCCCCTATATGAGGGTACGTATTAGCATCAAGTGCTAAATAACGTTAACCATATTCATTTTCTTTATTACAGTTCATAATAAAACAGACTGTGGCGTCGCTGGCGCTCTGAACCGTCTTGAAACTTTTGAGCGAGAATCACCTCATGGCCAAACGCATCGCCCAAATGCTCATAAATGAGTACCTTCATATACGCCTCCGCACTCATGCGAAAGCGCACGGCGGCCTCGTCAAACTTTTCCTGAGAAAAGTAATCAATGGCCATCAGCACATGCGTGCGGTAATTCTCTAATTTTTCTTGTATTCTTGCTGTTATTGTCATTGTTATACTTTATTAATTTGGTTTATGTTTAGATTATCAGGTGGGATTAACCGAGAAGTATACACCTTTATGGTATTGTTACCAATTGCTGTAGCTTAATACCTGTCCTTATACGAAAGATCTCCAATTGGTTATTGCGTTGATTGCTCATTCTGGGATATCTATTCATACACACCGTGCAATGCTGATGATATTCGCTATAATAACGATGTAGCGGAGTCTGCTTCTTTCCCATCTTACAGCGCAGATTTAAGATAAAATCCATCAGTTGATTCATCCCATCTTTCAAATCATTCCATAACTGAACGTCCAAGTTAGAGGTCGCATTCATCTTAAACTCTAAAAACCATAATTCTCTACGATCGAAAACAATACTATCACAACGCCCCTGTGGATATTTGAAACTAAACATGTAGTTGCGACATCCATATCGAATCAATCCACCATCTACACAGATATGCCAAGCAGCCCAATTATTTACAGACAATGTATCTGGGCGATGGGCTTTATATACACAGCTGCGGTGAATTTCTTTATCATCATAGATATAGGCTATAGGAGGCTCAATACGCTCAATCTTAAACTTCTCTTTGCACTTGACATGATTATGGCGCTTGTTATGATACCTTTGCCACTCCTTAACCCATACTTTATGGGGAAAACACATGCGCAACGAACATTTGAAATGCTTCATTCTTACATCAAGTTATAAAGGAAAGCAAAGTCTTCGTTAAGTTTATCTGTCTCTGCATCGAAGAAATTATCCCCAATCAGTTTGGTCTGATTGTCCTTAATAGACTGACAATACTCCTCACGACTCGTATCAAGTGAATATGCTTCGAAATCATCTGCATCGATACCTGAAAATTCTTTGTTGGCTACTTTCAGTGTTTCTGATAAGAAATGTTGTTCCATTTGCTCGCGCTTTTCTGGATGGGCTTTGAGCACTTTAGAATAATATAGCATATTATTGAAAGTCGACAGCACATATGGACTATGGGTCGTTACAATCATCTGAACATGACAGTGATTAGCGATAAGCACCATCAGCTCTATAAGCAACTTCTGCGCTTCAGGATATATATGTGATTCAGGCTCCTCAATAAAGCGAGTAGTATATTCGTTAGTACAAAGAATATAAATCAAATCTTGTATAATACGGATGGATTCCTGCTGACCTGAGGAAGAATTGCTCAAAGATACAGAATAACGGTCATCAACCTTTATACTCTCTATGCCGTTCTCATTGTTATAATTTCCCTTTAGTATTTGCTTGGTCATGTTCAAAACAAGATTGCCAAAGGGGTTTTCCAACTTCTGTCTATAACCATTTGAGAAAAAGTCGACCAAGTGCTTGCTGTGAATCATAAAATCACGGATAATTTCCTCTTCATTACCTCCTATATGCTGTTGTTTATCACCCAGTTTACCAAAAAACAACATCTGGAATTGCTCTGAAAAGGAGACCGTAATATTCCGACCTGCAGGGATATATAGGCCTGACTTCGCATCGTCAAAGGTCTCACAAGATTCCTTTAAAACACGATCATAAAATTCACTACGAATCATCATTTCCTTGGATGAATCCTGGGCAATGAGGGCCTTTGATTGTTCAAACAATTCTATAATCTTCTTCGTCGATTCTGTCAGTGCATCATGCATTGACTGGCTAAAACCCACCATGACCCGGCTATCATCAGCGCCAAAGTGGATACTTTTACCAGTATTTGAAGATAAAAGATACTTCGTACGGAAATTGGGAGCAGGAATCTCGTTAAAAGAGAAATATTCCTGGAATTTTTTTATAATATGAAAACTAAAGTTCGCCAACACATTTTCAACAGTCAATTCATCTTCATCCAGTCGGAATAAATCTACATAGTACTGTTGAGCTGACTTAAAAAAGTAAATCAGCTTGGCTATAGTACTTTTACCCGACGCCTGAGGTCCAATGAGTAAAAGGAAATCCTTTATCTCTATCTCAGCATGTGTAATTTGCTTAAAATTATCTACAATGAGTTTTTGCATAACTTAATTACAAATATGCTATTATTAATAATCTGTAAACTATCAATTTTGACGTCCCCGCTTTTTAAAAATACATACCTTTACACCTAAATCAAATTGGGCACTATTGAATCTTTGAGCAGTTTGCTTTCCACACGGTGTTCCTTTCGCAGAAACAAAGATTACTATTGGTTGTCAATTTATCTTGGATATATCGGTTAATATCTCATCCAACGTCATCTCTGATCTATTGTTAGAGGATCTCACACGTTCATAAAGAGAATAGAGAGTAATAAAATCGCTACTAGAACTAGCGAGTTTCAGCTCATCGGCTTTATCACCGAATCTATCCCATAGAATGAGAGACAAATATTCTTCGGAATCTTTCTCTTCTCTCTCTTTGGGATGATACCTTAATGAAACAGAATTGTCCCCTATCGCTGCTTCATATTCATTTGACCTACTTGTCTTCAACCAAGGTAAATTGCTATTCTTTGTTGCAGAGATTAATTGTTTCACAAGATCCTCATACTTTTTCAACATACGCACTTTTCTTTATTTCCGCTGATATTTCCTGTAAAAATGTAGACACATTATTTATATGCTTTTGAATCATTTTGAGATCAATTCCCGTCTCATTATGATTTTTACCTCGCAGGGCCTCAATATCAACTCCAACATTTCGTATTAATTCTTGTACATTCTGGTGACAATAATGCAAAACTAAATCTGATTTCTTTATATCATTTAGTTGTTTCTTAATATCTGTCATCCGTATAGCAGCCGCCTCGTACTGACCATCTTGCAAGCACAAAGACACATACGAGCAGATTTCTATATGTCTTTCTACATCTGCATAAGAGAATAGTCTTGCAACCTCACCCAACTTTGCCATTGCGGCTTCTGTTGAGTTTTTGACTTTCTTTAATTCGCATAATCCTATGACCACTCCTTGAATAGAAGCAACGCTCCCAATACACGATACCATATTCTGCAAATCTCCCCAAAAGCTCCAAATGACGATAGCACAAAGAATTGCGAAAATTGAGATATTGGAAACAATCATTTTGCCATGCATGATATTATATCAATAATTATCAATATGCCATATCGTCAAGCTGCTTCTTGCCTTTCAGATACGCCAATTTTACTATCTTATCCATCATAGAGCAAGAGCCATGATGTCTTTCTATTCCTTCAAATTCTTTATAGTTCATACACAAGACGACAAAATTGACAACTTACTTGCCGCTTATTCGAGCTCGCGAGTCTTAAGAATTGACAGTTTATAATTTTACTTATTCCGCACTTCTATCCTCTTCAATTTCTGGTAGAATTAATTGTAACGAGAAAAATAGGCCTATATTTATTACTGCAAATAGTATATAATTCCATATCCAGGCCCCAAAAAGCAATGGTACTTGCGCTGCTATCCAACACATAATTCCACAGCACAATGAAAGACAAAAAAATATCAACAACAAATTTACGCCATGTTCCATGTTACTATCTCTTTCCATGAATAAGGTTTTGAAAAAGTAGAATACTACTAGCAATAATAAAGACAATGGTAGCAAAGCGGAAGTAAATAAAATAGCCACAGGTATAGCACCATTACTTTCTTCGATAAGACTAAAGTTGTCACTTATTTCCGAAAGAAGAGTTCGATGATTTAAAAATTCGTGTGCTATCATGCGTTTATATGAGACAAAATACGTCTCAGGGATCTTTGGTTTACTGTCAACCATATGTTCTATTGTATCTATCTTACTATTTGTAAACAAGGTAAAACTGATGCTTAAGATATTATCAAAAAGCAACAAAAATATGACACAGAGAGTCATTGTCTTCATTTTCAAAGAGTGAACAGAGGCATAATTAATATAAACTCTCTTCAAACGTATGATTATCTTTATTGGATTCATCATTCTCATCGTCATTATCGTCTAGTATAAAAACATCCACGTTATTGTATAAATCCAAAGGCTTTGATCCTTCTACTATTATTTCTACCGTTTCTGCATTATTATCAAATGGCAATTTGTGTATGGTTACATTTTTTCCTAAGGTTTGGTACTGCTTGAAACTTCTATAAACGAAAAGTTCTGTCATGAAATCATCCATCAAATCGCGAAGTTCTAAAATAGATAAGCGGTCGAAGACTGCCGCTATTGTTCCATGTACGTTTACAGAGCCATTAAATCTCTTTATTCTAAGCGTATATTTTTTTTCTTCTTTTTCATCTTCTATCTCATAGTTATCCCCTATTTGCTCTAACTTACATTCATCTTGGTATACTATTCTAGACTTGATGCTTTTACGGAGGGCTATAAAGTATGTTATTAATAAGTTGCGACTTGCATCATCATCAAACTTACTATCTCGCCAATATGAGAACTCCAACAAACTAAGCTCTGGCAGATGTTTTGTCACATTAAACTGATTTATATATTTCTGCATCTTTTTGCCATTTGAAGTGTAGGCATTATAGCGCAACATAAATAATTCGGCCTCAGAAAACTGGCAACGGAGTATTTTGGCATATCTTAACTTGTCGCGAAGATATAGCTTTGTATCAAATAACAGTTCCCATAAACGATAAATAATGCGGAAATATACAGATGCGACATCACGGTGTTCAGTATAAAATGATAAAAACAAAGAAATTGCTTCTATATTACGATTTTCAAAAGTTGTCTGACTATTTTGCATTTTTTCCCTCATCTTCAACATTGTTTCGTGAAGATAAGCTTGTCCTGTTTTTCCGTTCGTTTCGTTTGGCTTCCCAAACTGGCTTAATGTTTCTCTATATAGTTTGAGTAGCATTTGGAAATGATCGTTCAACTGCTGTAATCGGTAGGTATAATCATTGTCTTTTGCTGTCTCACTGGCTATCTGATTTGCTTTATTCTGTGCTCCCAGAGTATCTATAAGTAATCTGATACTTATATAGGCGATTATTGTGCCTACTACACCTCCGATGAAATCACCAAACTCGCCCCATAATGAGCCATCAATCGCCTTAGCCATAGAATAATAGCGATGGCTTGCAAACATCAGCGTTGCAATTACAGTCAGAGCACCTGCTAACAAGACTAAAGGCTTGTGATTATAATTTGGGTGAAGATTGCTTCGCCCTGTTTCCATTATCCCACCTTCCATGATTTTACTTGGGCAACATTTCGTGTTCCAGATGAGGTTATAATGGTTCTGAATTCCGGATAATCAGCTCCCTTCATTCTCTTATTGCGCCAGTGGCAAGGTACAAGATTATCCATGTCGTTGGATCCTCCTTTAATCAAAGGCCTTACCCTACTGGCAGTCCACCCAAAAGGAACCTGGTATCCGAACCTATCTCGTCGAATCCACGCTCCAGCAAAATCTTTGCGATACATATGCGGATCTCGCAGGCTGTCTGGAGTAGCTTTCTCCCACAATTCATCTATCTGTCTCCGTGTGAATAGCATAGTTTATATTTAGACTTATAATGAGCATACTCGCCTACTGACGAATAGTATTGTGTCGGTTATAATCGCTCGTAATCTTCATTCATACATGAAATCTATATATGTATAGGTTCACTCACCCTGCTACAAGTATATTGATAAAAATAATCAGCAATTCCTCTCCATTCGCCCTTGAAATAAATCTGGTAGGAGTTCTGATTTCCAAAGTCCAATTTAAGGTATTTCTTAATCAGATCATCCTTGATTATTGGATGTATTTTCTTATTATTCTTCTTACACTGCTTAACATACCTATCATAAGTACACTTTTTGACATTATAGATATGCTCGTATATATCTTTTGCAAAAGTGTTGTAACCTGGTTCTGTAATATCATTAAGCGAGATTCCATTCTTCACATCGTAATATCTCAAAAAGTCTAAAAGCTTCAACTTGATAAACTTTTCCATAATAGACTTGCCCTCTCCCTTGCTTCTTTCAAATATAAACCGAGGCGGAAGCAGGTTCTCTATCTCATGAACATTAATAATCTTCAGTTTAACATATTTACCATGATTATAGGCTGTTTGCACAGCTCCTCCAGTAGCACCAACACTCCCGCCAGGATATTTGATGTCCGAGTCGGCAATAGCAAGGGAAAGAGTCTCACTATTCTGAAGTTTGGTGAGTTCTGAACCCATAGAGTATCCACTTCCATGCATCGGTATATATGCCAGTCTATCCTCATCAACATTCTTAATTATCTTGGTAACAACTGCATAAAAATCAACATCGTTAGGATTTTCTGCCAAAACATGTATCGGCTGAATTGATTTTGTTTGTAGAAAATAGCTAATAGGCAGTTCTGCTCTCTTACAATTATCATTCAGTACAATTTTGTACGACACTGGTACATGATAATCATACGTCTCATAACTATAAAGATAGTGCAATGCCTGTTTTGCCCTTTCTTCTGATATTTCCGATTCAAAGACATTATAAAAGTCATCACTTATAACAAGCAAATGATTACCCTCATAATACCCAATCAGCAAATTTGTAACTCCAACTATCACCTTTGCTTTATCAGCTAACTGATAAGTACAAAGATCATCTGTCAATTCAAACAACATAGGCTTAATCCAAAAAACCAACCGGCCAATTACTTATACGTCCATCTTCATTATATGAGGATGGAGTAATTTTGGTAGCGCCATCCACTTTATCAAATAAATAAATAGAAATATCTTTCTCGCTAAAATAGCTTTCCCTTCTACGTATCAGACGACCTATTCTGTTTAAAATAATAGGACTATGAGTCTCGATAATTATATTCAAATTATTGTTTTTTTTCTTTGACAACCCTATAACTTTTACTATCATATCAGCAAATTCTCTCTGCATGGCTGGATGCAAGTGTATCTCTGGCTGTTCAATAGTCACGGTATTAGGCAGTCCACAATATCTGCCATTCCTGTTCGCAATATCCCATAACAGTGTCGCAACAGGCAGTATCTGCGAAAAGCCAGAACCGACATCTACGAGATTGTCATTTTCACCATCTTTTTCTACCATTATACTTTTATGGTCTTTTCCTTTTACAGTAAAAACTGCTCCAAAAGATTCTTTCATAAACCTCTTGTAATCCTTGAGTTCATCCGCAGACATTCCAAGAATATACTCCATCAAATTCTTTCCTATAGGATCAACTGTTTCAACGGACAGTTCCTTATTCCTCATATAACGACCATAATTATATCTGTATGGTGCAATGTAATAGGAATTATCAAAAAAAGAATTAATCATTCCATCAACAAACTTGATAGCTTTCTGTAAATTTACCAATACAAGATATGAAAGAATCTTCTTGGCATCCTCATGTTTTGAATCTATATGCTTTAGAAGCATGGAAAAAATGGGATTGTCAGATTTCTTTTCCCAAGTATGTAATAGATCATCAACATGAAGAGACTTTATATTATATAATGCATTAAAATATTTCTCATTCACTTCAGGAACACTTTTCAGCATTTTGTTTAATTGATCCTGTATTTTGTCTATTTCCGAGTTAGAAATCAACAATAATCTTGGTAGAAAAGTCGACTTCCTATATGACCAGTCCATGCTATCCTCGAAATACTGTTCATTGTCAATCCTAATAGTAAGAGGTTCAACGTCCCTGTTTTTTTCGATTTCTACTTTATGCTTTTTAAAAGCTACTACAATTCTCTTTATATAAGTTTCATCTTTATGTGAGTCAATATACACTTGAGTCTTTACTTTCTTCATCCCATCTAGAAATAGATTGGGACTCATATGTATATAAGCACAATCAATACAATTATCAGTTTTGCAACTTGGTTCAGTTGTTGTTCTCTCAATGTCAAACCCAAGCATTATAAGTTTGTCATCAGTAGCATGTCTGCTAAGAGCTGTGTCAAATTTTCCTAGATCATAATACTCATCAAACCACAACAAAGGTCCCCTCATCCTGTTATTGACAGTTTGTTTCAACATAGGAAATAGTCGGACAAAAGAACTCTTTCCGGAAGAATTTTTACCTAGAAGAATATTCACTCTATTAATAGGAACATCGCCAGAATCTACAATACTCCTAAAATTCTTAATTGTAATAGTATTCACAATCTTTCTATATTTATTGTAACTTATTCTTTGACAACAGCATCTGCAACTATCTTCATTAGATATTGAAATATGTAATTGGGTCTGTCAATTGTAACTTGAACTTATCAACGTCATAAGCCTTCTTATGAAACTTATTAGTATATTCTAAACACAAATAAGTCTTCAAATTGTCTGCAACATCAAGAAAAAGTGTTTCAAACTGAATATCATTTTGACTAAACACAAGTTTCACAATCTGTGTCTTGTTCTAAGATGTACAAAACTGCACACACAAAACTATCACAAGCGCACCAACGTCACACAATAATAACACAAGAATCATAAAAACATACCAACACCGAGCATAAATAGTTTATTTGCAGAGTGTTAGGAGCATTTTAGAATTCAACTTTAATCAAAAGAGGATATTGTTTTTTGGAACCGGTTCCTCTTTATTTTGCAAAAATAAAATAAATTTAGGAATCTACCAAGGAATTTGGAAGATTTTTATGTATTCAGTCCTTCTTGCGTCCCGAAGGTAGCAAGCGACCTTTGGTCGAGCGCGGCAGGCTCAGGGCTTCGACGAGCTCAGCCACCGTATACTTCACCCTTCGACGGGCTCAGCCACCGTTGTTAGCGGGTGAGGGCAAGGATGAAGGTGGAAACGGAGGTCAGCATGCCGAAGAGGGAGAGCCACATGGAGGTGGAGCTGGCGAAGAAGGAGTTTCGCGCTTGGACCTTCTTGGGTTCTACATAGACAATATCATTCTGTTGGAGATAGTAATAGGGCGAGTTAAATATCTCGGCATCATTGATGTTCAGCTGATGATACTCACGCTGGCCTTGCGCATTCTCACGGATCAGGAAAATCTTGTCACGCTGACCATAGAGATCCAGATCGCCGGCACGGGCGATGGCCTCAACAATACTGATCTTCTCATTCGGAGCCGTATAGACACCAGGCATTTTAATTCCACCCAACATCGCATATTTGTAATTGGACATACGGACCTGTACAATCGGATTTTCCGAAGCTGACATATAAGGCACAATCTTTGACTTGATCAAAGCCTCTGCCTCTTTGGTCGTCATGCCACCTAAGCTAAGCGTGCCGACGACGGGGAAATCGATTTTCCCTTCGTTATCAACAAGATAGCCAGAAGTAGATCCTTTCAAGTTGAATGCCTCAGATGCCTCTGGTGTCAGTGTATGCACCGTGATAGAGAGAATGTCCTTGGGCATGATCTTAGCATCATAAAGACCAGTTGTCTTTGACAAATCGACATTGTCGAGGTTCTGAAAGTAAGTGACTTTCTTGGTGCTCATGCAACTCGTCAGCATGATGACCATTAACAGCAGGAAGATATTTGTTAACTTTTTCATTTTGCAAATTTATTTATATAGGTATTGATACTTTTTCTTACTCATATCGATGGCATTCAGCACCAGCATGGGGTTCGGGATGCGGGCATCCTTAGCGATAGCCTTGACAGCAGACTTATCCGTCGATTCTGCCTTGACCACAAAGATCGTGGCATCGGCGAACTGCGCAACCTGATAAACGTCTGCGTATTTGCTCATTTCGGGGGTATCTAAGATGAGATAGTCGTTGGCTGTCTTTAAAGACTCTATCTGTTTAGCCACATCGGCGCCAGCCAACAGATCGGCTGCCAGGGCAGCCTTAGCCCGGTCTTCACGGAGATTCAGGTTCAGATACTGAGCTTTCTTCCCGATTTGCGTCAGGCTCTCCACTAGGCGTTGAGCGAGATAGGTCTTACCATCGCCTTTGTTATGGGATGCCATCATAATGACTTTCTGATCGTCCTTTAAGTTATAAAGAAGATTGGTCCTTAATGTGCGAATAGCATCATCATTGTTCGTCAGGAACACCTCACTAAGAATCGGCAGCTTGGAAGCCTCTTCCAGTTCATTCTTGGTATCGATCTTCGTCTTCAACATCTGGAACAGGAATAAGACACCTATCGGAAGCAGAAGTCCTAAAAGAGCTCCGCCCAATAATACGAATTCTGGCTTGGTCAGGCCTGTACCAGTAATCATAGGATCATCAATCAACTGGCCCTTTTTCATACTCCTTGCTAAATCGGCCGCAATCTCCTCACGCTTCTGAAGCATAGAGATGTAAACACCTTGCTTTATCTCACGTTGACGCTCGATATCCGTCATTTCTTTCTCGTTCTATTCTGGGCGCACTTGAGAAACGGCTCATCGTTTTACGATATTCACGTTCTTTTGCATTGCGTTTGATGAGCATGGATTCGCGCTTTCGATCCATTGACGTCTTAATAACCGGCTGAATATCCCGGATTTTCTCGTTGAGGAGCAAGATTTGAGGTGCTTTTTCACTCATGCTTTTCAACAGATCATTGCGTTGTTTAACCAAATCATTGTGCCGTTCTATATTTGGATCACCCGTCTGTTTACCGTCTCCTCCTTCACTTGAGGTCGTTTCCGTCGGAATTATCTTGTATAAATTGGCAGGATTATTAATATAATCAGCCTGATAATCATGGATTTTAAGGTCAAGATCCATCTCTAAAAGTTGTTCTTCGTACTCAGTTTTCTTGGAAGAAACCTCAGAAGCCTCCGACTGTGGGTCAAGAATCTGATGACTACGTTTATAGTTTTCCCAATCAGCATCTGAAGAGCCAAGTTCCATATCAAGTTTTGCCAGTCTTTCATTAACAAATTCCTCATTTTTTCGAACCTCTTCATCCTTTTGGTCATTGATACGTTTGTTATAACGATCCACCAAATAATTAATAAATTCAATACCACGGAGATAATTGTCTTCCTGAATCGAGATAGCTACCACATCGCTCACATTCTTAAAAGGAGGATCTACAGCCATCGCACCAGCCAATCTGGCAGCCATTGCCTTTGGGGGTACCACAGAAACGTTGATTTTGAAATCGCCAGCATAAGCTGCTGCCTGCTGCGCATTTAGCTGGGGATTAGCAGCAATGGTTAAAGTACCGATGTCAGTCTTGACCGTTGCTGGGAGTGACTTAAAAGTCTGCTCAGGCAATTCCGCACCATCAGCCATCGTAGTCATGTGATAACCATCACCTTTTTTGTGGATAGTGAGGTCTATATGATGATAAGCCGTCAACATCTCATCATCAAACCATTTCAGATGGGCTGGATCGAGCGTCACCACAATGGGTTGGGTCTTATAAAGGACATAGTTGCGTCCCCAACTATCTACACTGTATTCCGCATAAAGACCTAACTCTTTCACCACATCCTTAATCAACGTCGTAGAAGTCAGCATGCGCTTCACAGTCTCAACACCTTCAGAACCTGTACTCACAGAGCTACCCAAGCTGACAGGGAGAGCACCCAACGCCTTGGAAACTGCTGCCGCACTCCCCCCCCCCTGCTTCGATTCGCCCAAAATCTGCATATTACTGCTCACAATGACTGGATTAGGGCGGAACCAGAGATAGACAAACGCAATCATCACACAGGCGACGACGGACGCGATGAACCAGCGCCAGTTGAGGACGAAGAGCATCCACAGTTGTTTGAAGTCGAACAACGGCGCCTCTTCTTCCTGGAACTCCATAGAGTTCATTTCGTTTTCAATCATTTTATTCATGTATCTTATTTTTCTTTTTTGACAATCACATAATCAATCAACAGATGGAGGATGATACCCAGCAACACATCGATCGAGAAGATCAACGTCTTGTCCCACTCCAGAATCACCAACAAGACCGTCAATGCCACCAGGACGGTGGATATCATCAACAAAGCAAACATAGTCATCAGCGGACTCAGGCCTGCTTTCATCAGTTTATGATGGATATGGTTACGGTCAGGTTTAAAGGGGTTGTGACCTTCACGGATGCGTTTGAGCATCACGCGGGGAATATCCATCAGGGGAATCATCATGGTCGAGATGCCCATCAGCAGCATACCACGCGGGAAGCTGACCGTGGCGAGGCTCGACATATAGACCAGCAGGAAACTCAGCAGATAACCTAACGTCAGGCTGCCCGTGTCGCCCATAAAGATCTTCTTGCCTTTGTCGGCATTGCCAAACACATTATAGAACCAGAATGGCAGCAGCACACCCAACATGCCAAAAGAGAGCATGCAGAAGAGATACTGGCCCTTGATGGCTGCGGCGGCCCCTAAGGTCAGCAGCGAGATGGAACAAAGCCCTGAAGCCAGGCCGTCGATACCATCGATCAGATTGACCGCATTGATGATATACACCACCAGGATGACCGTCAGGGGCATACCAAGCCAAGCCGGGATCTCATGCAGCCAGAACAGGCCCGACAGGTCGTGAATCCATAGACCAGACGCGGGGAACAAGACGGCTGCCAGGAACTGCACCAGGAATTTCGACTGGTAGGACACGCCGATCAGGTCGTCCGCCACACCCGTCAGGAACAGCGCCATCATGCCCACCGACAACAGGATGAAACGGGGGAAATACGCATCGACATGTGACGGATTGCTATAAAGCTCCAACAGCATCCACAGGCCTACGGTCAGACAGAAGCTGATCAAGAGCACCGGGAAGAAGGTCACACCGCCTAAACGGGGAATCGGCCTGTTGTGTACCTTCCGCTGGTCGGGGATATCATAAAGTTTACGTTTTCGGCTCAGGAGTAGGACTCTCGGCACGAACAGCGTACCGAGCACGATGGACAGCATCAGGGGCACCAACACCGAAAATGCGGTACGGCAAGGATCTGTCGAGGCGACGGCCTGCGTGAATACTTCAACGACGTAATCCATGGCGTCTCTCCCCCTTATTCTTAAAGTACATAATTATCACCTGCATCACCAGCCACACTGACACATCGATCACCAGCAACAGCGACAGGTCAACACCCAGAGTGACACCAATCACATTCAGGCTGATAAAGCCCGATGAGATCAGGAGCAGGGCCAGCAGCACCATACGGGGACTGAGCCCCGCCGTCATCAGACGATGGTGGATATGGTTGCGGTCACCACCCCGGAAGATGTTCCGTCCATTCACCAGGCGGGTGATTGCCACACGCATCACATCGAACATCGGTATCATCAGGGTTCCGAAACAGATCATACCGACACCATTCTGCAGCAGCGTACCACCCAGTTGGCCGAGGGTGATCACGACATAACTCAACAGATAGCCGATGGTCAGACCGCCCGTGCTGCCGAAGAACAATTTTCGCCAACCCAGACGCCAACCGAAGACATTACGGAACATAAACGGTGCCAGCACACCCACCATCGAGGCACAGATCAGCAACAGGAGATACTGCTTACTCTGGTAACATAAGCTGCCCAGCACACTGAAGGCAATGATCGACATACCGGCTGCCAGACCGTCCACATCGTCGAGCATCGGGATGGTGTTGGTGATATACATCACGGCAACCACCGTCAACGGGAACGCTATCCAGGAGGGCAACTCATAAACACCGAACATGCCGTTCAGGTCGTTGATGCCCAGTCCCGACAGGGGAATCAGCATGGCTGCCAGAAACTCGATGATCAGTTTGGAATGCAGGGACACGCCGACCAGGTCGTCCATCACACCGACCAGATACATCGTGGTCAAGCCTGCCAGCATCATCATGAACTGCACGAAATAGGCCTGCGTTTCACCGTTGGTGTCAAAGGAATCGCCCAACATAAACGTATAGGCCAACGGCAATCCGACACTGATCACCAGAATAGGGAAAAGCGAAACACCACCCAGCCTGGGCACGTTCCGTTTCTTTCTTCCCCGACGCTCCTGTCTGGCCTCATCATACAACTCTTTCTTCACGCTCACCACCAAGATGCGCGGGATAATGTAGAGCGATAAGGACATTGCCAACAGGAGGGGCAATAGTATCGAATAATATATCATGTTGAAGATCTTCGTCCAAAATTCGTTGCAAAGGTACGCATTATTTCTCTATCAGCCAAATTTTCCACGAAAAAAGTATGAGACGCGCCTCCTAATTGTTAATCTGAGAGATGCAGGAAGCGCGTCACCATGGTGGCGAGGCTCCTGTCCATATTGTCGATGAAGGCATCCAGAATGCGCGTCCTGCCCTGCTGCGGCAGGATATCAAAATCGGCAATCGCCGCTGGAATGAGCGTGCTATATCCTTCTTTCAACAAAATTTCGTCACCCGTACGCCGCACATGGATCACACAATCCCCCTCGATGCACATCGTGATGATAAAACTGTCGTATTTCCGCAAGTCACGGTGGAACGGCTTCGACACTTCCATCACACGGACATCGAAATAAGGGGTGTCGATGATCTGCGTCGCTCGGTTGGCGAGTTCAGGATAGTCCGTCCGATAATTCCGCTCCACATGGAAATCAAGTGCCTTGGCTGCCAGTGCCGTATGCAACTCACGGGGTTTGCCGTCCAGACCGGGGCGGTTATAGTCAAAGATACGATACGTCACATCCGACGACTGCTGCACCTCCGCCAAAAGGATGCCGCCGCAGATGGCATGCACACGCCCTGCCGGCAGATAAAACACATCCCCCGCCTTCACCTGATGGTCGGCGAGCACCTCCGTAATCGTGCCGTCGGCAATACGCTGGTAGTACTCCCCTACATGAACCTCCCGTTTGAAACCCGCATAGAGGTGGGCACCTTCGTCGGCCTTGATGACATACCACATCTCCGACTTGCCCATCTTCCCATGTTCGCGCATCGCCATCTCATCGTTGGGATGTACCTGGATACTCAGGTCCTTCTTGGCATCGATGAACTTCACCAGCAAGGGCAACTGACCGTGGTATATCTCATTCACCTTTTTGCCCAGGATGGCCTCGGGCTGTTCGTGGATCACCGACACCAGATCCCTTCCCCGCCACCTGCCATTGCTGATCATGCTCGTACTGGTGGGCACGGCACTCACTTCCCAACTCTCCCCAATCGGTTCGTCAGAAGGCGTCAGTCCTTTATAAGGCCGAAGCTGTCCCCCGCCCCACACCACCGTATGCAGATTCGGTTCAAACAGCAGCGGATAGAGCAACGTCTGATTGTTCATGGATTCATTCATAGCTGCAAAATTACACTATTTTTCTGATATTACCAAAAATTTCTGTTAAATTTTGCTTGATAAAGTTAAATATTTCTTGTATTCTGATTAATATAATGAATCAGCGTTGTTTTTGGAGAAATGTTTATCTTTGTAGGCGATTAGCGTGGGAAATTCCCATAAGTAATAATCAACCAATCAAAATAACAAACAACAAAAACATTAAAAAAATGAAATTTAAAAAAATGAGAACTCCTTTGATGGAGAGTGAAGAAAGAGAGTTGATGGAATTATTTTTCAAACAAATCAAGCGTTGGAAAGGTCTGACATCACTCATCGAAAAGGTAGGTGGTATTAACGGCAAATGGATCAACCCTAAAAGCCCTTACGAAATTACTTCAACAAAAGGGATGAGAATGGTTTCGATTAAAGCAGCTTTTCAAGAAGAGGATGAGTTCATCAAAGACGCCATGGAATTCAGACAGTTTTCCATCGAATTCTGCAAGACCAATGGGCTCACGCCCAACCGTAAACCCAAATCAAGAAGAAAGAAATGAGCGAAGAAGCTTTCGACCTTGTAAAAGGCAGTCTGGCGCGACGGAAACAGAGCGCCACGACTGTCATGTTGGCAGAACCCACCCCACAGGAGATTGAAGCCCTATTCTTGGAACGCATCACGCCCGAAACGGAACTGCCCCCCATGCAGCCGCTGTTCAGGATGAATGAGGAAAACTGTTTCTATCGCGGCGAACTCGTGGCCGATTGCGGAAAGGCAAAGAGCGGCAAAACGTTCTTTCTGTCCATCCTCATGGCGGGTGCCCTGAAAAGACAGCTATTCGCCCTCGAACGACTGTGCGAAGAGCCGCTGAAGGTGCTTTGGATAGACACCGAACAGAGTCAGCAGAGCACGCAGGAGATCCTGAAAGACCGTATCATGCCGCTGGCAGACCTCGAATCGCTCGACGACACACGGTTCTATGCCTTCAACCTCCGCGGTCTTGGTTTCGACCGGCGCCAGAAGATGGTCGATGTGGCCATCCGCGTGCTCCAGCCCGACATCGTCATCCTCGACGGCATCAAGGACCTCATGACCGACATCAACGACGCGGTGCAGGCGACGCTCATCATGGAACATCTCATGGCACTCGCCAAGGACCAGAACTGTTGCATCGTCTGTGTGCTCCACCAGAACAAGAGCGAACAGGACCGCAACATGCGCGGCTCCATCGGTACCGAACTGACCAATAAGGCCTTCGAAGTGTTCCAGTGCGAGACCATCGACGAGAGTGAGACCTTTAAGGTGACGCACACGTTCTCCCGAAAACGGCGTATGAAGCGGAAATTTTATTACCGTGTCAACGAGCAGGGTCTGCCCGAGGAACTGACGAACTATCAGGAACAGCCCCGTGATACGCATGGACGCTTCATGAGTAAGCAGTCCCTGGAGGATGTCGCGCCAGAGATCGACCTGCGAAAACTCTTCACAACGGCATTGGAGGGACATACCCAACGGCCCTTCAACGAGGTGATGGCCATCGCCCTGAAGAAATGTGGCATCATCGATGCCAAGGCCTACTATTACTACCTGGATCAGGCGATCGCCCAAGGCATCATCCGTAAGGAGGTCCAAGACGAGACGGGCCGGACCTGGATAATGTTGGTTGACAACCAACTGCCCTTTTAATTTAATTATTTAATTATTAATTAATTAGCCCCTTTTAGGGGCTTAATTTAAATTTTAATTTAATTTATAATTTAATCAACACGAACCCGCGCGAGCCGATGAAATGGGACGACGTCTTCTGCAACACCTTCAAAGCCATCAGCCAACGGCATGCAGCCACCATCAAACAACAAGTGGACTTCCTGCTGCCTTCCATGGCGATGGTCAACGCCTGTCGCGTTAACGACTTCGAAGGCTTCGACCCTTTCATCGCCGCCGGTAAACTCACCACCGAACAAATGCATCACGCTACACAACGTTACCACTTGGGGAAGACCAAATCCGGTCAACCCATCTTCTGGATGATCGACGACATGATGACGCCACTCGACGCCCACATCGGCGAGGGCTGGATCTCCGAACTGCTCAAACGGCGGGACCCGATCCTCGATTTCTGGGACGTCCAGCACTGTCTCTTCGGTCTCCACCTCCTAGGGACAGTCCCTAGCACCCAAAAACCAGCACTGGGGTTAGGCCCCAGCACCCAGTCGATCTCGATCGTAGAGTCCGAGGCCTCGGCCATTGTCCTCTCCGAACTCTTCCCCGAAAGTCTCTGGATGGCCTACGCCACAACGAGTCATCTCTCCCCCGACCTCCTGGCGCCGCTCGAAGGACAGACCGTCACCATCTACCCTCGCACCGACCCGACCTTGAGTACCTATGTCTTCTTTCGGGATTATGCAGAAATCGTCAGACGTTGCTATGACATTGACATCACCATCGACGCTACACTCGAAGACCATGCGACCGAGTCTCAAAAAGAGCGGTGCATAGATCTCGTCGATTTCCTGCTTGATTCTCTCCAATAATCAACTTACAAAATTTATTTTCCAACTTAGAAAATGGTACTGTTTATATGGTAAATTATTACGATAAGAACCGTTTTATCAGTAAAAGTGAACTCGCTCGCTTAGCCGATGTCAGTCCCAGAACCTTCTGCCGTTACCTCGCCAGTCGTCGGCATATCCTCGATGCCATGGGGATCAGTCCGAAAGCCCAGAAACTTCCGCCCCAAGCGGTCAAGTATATCTGTGAGGACTACTGTATCGATCTCCCGCCCGCCCTCCAAGATCAATCCGCCCTCCAAGCCTCCCCCATCCGAGATATCATCATCAAAACTTGGGAAATGGAAGAAAAAAGAAAAAAATTCTTGGAATATCGGACAAAGTCGGACAGCGGTTTCTAAAGATGTTGTAATTTTGCACTCAGAAAGGGAAACTCCCTTTTCGAGCGCTCAACACAAAAACTAAATTAGATTTATTTTAATGGTACGTTACATTTTACAACAGATCAAGATCACAAGCTCAAAAGCTTACGGCAAGTGGTATGCCAAGAACGTGGTCGAAGAGACCATCGACCTCGATGGACTGAGTGAACACATGAGTCACCACAACTCCCCCTACTCCAAGGGCGTCATTAAGGGACTGCTCACCGACATGATCCAGTGTATCAAGGAGTTGCTGCTCCAGGGCATGAATGTCAAGATCGACGATCTGGCCATCTTCAGCCTCGGCATCAAGAACAAACTCGCCGCCGCTACAGAGGAAGACTTCACCGTCTCGAAGAACATCGATGGTGTGAAACTCAAGGCCCGCGCAACCGGTGAACTGATGTCGAAGAGTCTGAACCTCGATGCCACCCTGAAGAAGGCGACCTTCATCAATGGTAAGATTACGCCTGCCACCAACTCTGGCGAGTCAGGCTCAGAGACCGATCCTTCGGCAAGCAACAGCCCTTCGACAGGTCCTTCGGCAAGCTCAGGAACCGACTCAGGGACCGTGAACAATGGTGGTAGCGGGATTATCCCGACGCCAACTGATCCTGAAGACGACCAGCCCGGCGGCGGTGATTAAACAGTTAGTGCTGGGGTCTGTCCCCAGCACTAATTCTCAACAACCGAATGTCAAACTTAACTAACAGCACATGATTAGAGTCAACTGGACCAATGTTGCCAAGGTCCTTAAATTCATCGCAACAGTCATCACGAGCGTCTTAGGTACGATCGCCGTTCAGAGCTGCACTACAACCTGGTTCTAACCAAACATTTGCTTATGTCACGGAAAATTTCATTGATCATCATCCATTGTTCTGCCACCCGCAGCAACCAGCGCTTCACCGTCGCTATGCTCAAGAAGTGTCACGATGCCCGCTTCCACGGGAAAGGGATTGCCTACCACTATTACATTGAGAAGGACGGCCAGGTTTATCAGACGCGTGATGAAGAGGAGATCGGCATGCACGCCCGCCATTACAACGCCCATTCGATTGGCATCTGCTACGAAGGAGGCTTGGACGAGAAAGGCGAGGATAAAGATACCCGCACCCCGGAACAGCGTGCAGCGCTCCCTCAAGGAAGACTACCCCGATGCCGAGATCATGGGGCACTGTGAACTCGAAGGCGTCCACAAAGCCTGCCCTTGTTTCTCATGTAAGGAGTATCGCGATTATTTCGACCAGCTCGCTGCATCAGATCTTTAAACGAAGGAAGCCAGCCCCAATAGGCTGGCTTCCTTTATTCTTCATCCGAAACGTTTGATCGCTTCGTAGTAGGTATCTAAGGAACCGATGTCAAAGCGGCCCCCACTCATGGGCCAGGCATGCATCGTGGTATGCTCCACCATATAATGGGCGAGGTTTCCAGGTGCATCCTTTCCGCATCCTCGTTCCACCGAATGGCGCACTAAGTCCAGGTCTTTTCTGAGATAGATATAGAACGGAGGTACAGCCCAATGGCTCTTCGGCACCTGAGGTTTCTCCTCCATACCTAACACACGCCTGTCGGCATCAAGCTCCACCACCCCCGTCCGCTGTAACTTCTCAACCGAAGGCTGTTCATGGCACATGATACATGAAGTGCCTTTGGCATGGGCAAAATCCACAAACGCCTGAAAAGAGAAAAACAGCAGATTATCTGCTGCCACCACAAGTAGATCATCATCTATCTGGAGCTTCTCCATGGCAAACAGCAGGTCACAGACGGCCCCTAACCGTGTATCATTCGTCTCCGTCCCATCATCCACAATCGTGATGGGTTTTTGCCACCGTCCCTCTTCCTGCTGCCACTTCTCAAAGATCGCTGCAAAGCGATGGTTTGAGATGATGATATGTTCATCGATCTCCGGGATCTTGTCGATGTCATCCAACATCCGCCCCAGAATACTCTTCTCTCCGATCTTCAGCAAGGGTTTCGGGAAGTTTCTCGTCAACTCCCCCAGTCTGGTTGCATATCCTGCAGCAATGACAATATTCTTCATACACTTTTCATTTCTCAGACAAACCTCGCACCGTCATCCGATTGACAGAAAAACACTTGGAACGAGTTCTTATACTGTGGGAACTGCGCCAGATATTTCTCCGTGACCGCTTTCTCGATCGTCTCTTTCTTATTAGGATCAACCAATGCGATGCAAGCCCCTTTGAAACCAGCACCACTGAAGCGGCCGCCATAGATGCCATCCGTTGTCAACATGGCTTGATAAATCGCAATCAACTCCGGACTGCCACACTCATAATTATGGATGCTACTCTCACAACTCTCCTTACTCAGGTTGCCAAACCACTCCAGGTTACCCGTTTCCCAAGCAGTAATGCCTTCCCTGACCCGTTTATGCTCACCGAAGAAATGTTCTGCACGACGGGCAAACCTTGACGGCATCTTATCACAATGGCGACGGAACATAGACTCACTCACATCGCGCAGAAACGTCTTTCCCTGCTCTTTCAACGGAATGTTCTCATATGCCTGTACCAACCACGTCGCCGTCTTACACTCCGCCACCCGCAGATTATAGTCGCTGCTCATCAAACTACGGGTCAGTCCGCTGAAGAAGATAGCCAATTCAAATGACGGCATTTCAGGATTCCTCGGAATCAGGCGGTACTCATTGCTCTCACAGTCCAACATCAGCAGGTGATCTTTCTTGCCCAAAGCAATACAAGCCTGATCCAAGAGACCGTTATTCAGACCGATATACTCCCGCTCCGCCTCACTGGCAATTTTCATGACTTCAAACGGTTCCAAGGTAATATTGTTCGCCTTGGCAAAAGCCATCACATAGGCAATCAGGACCGCCGCACTTGAAGACAAGCCGCCCACAGGAATCGAGCCCCTGAGAACGCCTTTAATACCCTTCTTCAGTTTGAATCGCTTTTGCAGTGCGAACTTCGCACCACGTGCATAATCGCCCCAGTCGCCCTGTTTCACCAACGACGGCATCGCGATATCAAACTCCACATGACCAGCAAAGGTCTCACTATCCAAGATCACCTTGCTGTCCTCACTAACGTCAAACCACAGATCGACACCTTTGTCAATGGCAAACCCCGTCACCAATCCATGCTGGTGATCCACATGCGCCCCTAACGGACATACGCGATACGGCGAAAAAATATGATATTGAGAATCTTTCATACAACCTGTTAGATTAGGCTCTGGTATATTTCCAGATGTTTGTTGACGACGGTTTCCAAAGAAAATTCTTTTTCAGCTCTTGCGCGGGAGGCCTTACCCATTTGGATGCGCCTGTCTTTATCTTCAAATAAGATGCGTAACCTCTGGGCTAATATCTCACTGTCCTTGATTGGCACCAGAAAACCATTCACGCCATCATCCACCACGTCCTTACAACCAATAGAATGGGTCGTCACAATCGGTCTTCCCACGGCACAGGCATCAATTAATGACTTGGGTACTCCCTCTCTATAAAAACTCGGGAAGGCTACTACATGACACTGTTCCAGGACAGACCGCATATTCGCACAGAAACCGAGCCACTTGATATACTTCCCATCACAAAGGGCTTCCAGTTCCGCCTTGGAAATGGCATCCTCATTAGCCGCCAAACGGCCACAGAGCCAGAATTCCACCTTTCCTTCGAAATCCTGACGCAGTTTTTCCGCCGCTTCAATCAGTTCCAGGATGCCTTTCTCCTTTACCATCCTGGCAGCAAACACCACCTTCAAAGTTTCAGAAGACGGCTCCGGGACATATTGAAACACCTTCAAATCAACCCCAGAGCCCTTGATGAAAGTTGTCTGTGGCTCCGACACGACACCATGTGTCAGGAACAAGGTCTTATCCTCCTGATTCTGGAAGATTACCTTCACGCCCTGACGATGGTTTGAAAAGCGCATCACAGCCATGATACCCTTTGCCATTGATGACAAAGAATCACCAGAAAACATCACACCCAGGCCACTCACTGCATTCACGACACCTTTTACACCTGCCATATTGGCTGCCAAGCCACCCCATAGGATATTCTTGAGTCCGACATGGTGCACGATGGCATCCTGGTGATGCCGATACAGTCGGTACAGGAACCAGCATGTCTTCAGTTCCTGAAGGATATTAGTGCCTGTCGGGTTGATCGGGAGTTCTATCATCTTTAATCCCAACGCCTCCACATCGTGACGCTGGCCCGTATCCTTACAGACGATGGTCACATCCCATCCCGCCTGTTTGGCGGCTACAGCAATCTCTTTGCGATGGGACAAGAAAAACCTATCCTCATTTACAATTATCAAGAGTTTCATTTTCACCTATAGGATAATATGATTGGTCTTCTGTTTTTCTTTTAGATGGTGATAAAGCCCATAATGCCAACATGATGGAGCTCAATTTTGCCCGATGCCTAATTGCAGTACCTGTATTTGAAGTTCCAAATGCAAAAAGGAAAGTCGTGATCACCATGGATATCACCAAATATCGTTTTAGCAATTTATACTGAGGATTATCGACTTTCCGAGTGAGTGCGAACCACGATATCAAAATATAAAACAGACTATCCATTAGAAAGGCCGCAATATCATTCAACCCACGCCAGTCTAAGACTATTGGCGAATACAAGAAATAGAGCATCTTCAGAGGAGAGAAAAGCAATAATTTTGATGGACTTGACAGATCCAACCATGTCAGATAATCACTTCCTCCACCTTCACCTTCACTCTTTTTCTCCGCATATTCTCCAAAATCATCAACAGCAAGTTTTTGAGCAAAAACCTCAATATTAAGTAAGAGAATCAATACAAAGATTCCCAACAGGAAAAGAGCAATATATGTACTCGAAGAGATTCTAACCTTGTTTTCTTTACGATAATATGTAAGAAATGCCATTGTATAGCCTATTATGATGCCAATTGCTCCAGCATGCATCCACATCGCTAATACCAACCCTACAATTGTCAAGACAGCTTGTCTGATACCATTACCTTGTTGAAGATACCAACATATAAAATGATACAAAGAAAATGTTATAAAGAAAGTTACCCATGCTTCTCGCATAAGTACTACAGAATAAATATTAAAGAAAGGCATTAATGCAGCCACTGTCAATATGGTCTTCCCTAAATTCGTATCTACCTCTAAAACACATAAAATTTTCCGAATATAAACCAAAAAATATACACCAAAGACAAGATTAACAAACTGTGCGAACCATCTTGCACTATCTGTTAAGTAATAGAGGCATGATAAAAAATAAGTGTAATTTGTCAGATGATCCCAACTACTTATGGAAGAGCCTTGATTTAACGTAGAAATTTCATGGAAAGACTCTGCATCTTCATGCGCATCTGGCAAGGGGATAATATCTGTTACTGTCACTACTAACAAGAAAAGCCTTGAGAAAAAACCCAGCCATATTATTTGATGGAATCTGCCTTGATCACTTAACATGATGGAGCGGATCATCATTAACAATAATAATGATGTTAAAATATAACTCATTCTGCCAACAATTCCTTATATAATTGTATATATTTCCCAGCTACTTTCTTGATGTCATATTGAGAAGCTCTTTCCTCACACTTACAAATGATCTCTTCTCTATAACCAGTATTATTTTTCAATTCCATCAAGACGTTGGCAAGCGCTTCTACATCACCACATTCCACAAGAACACCGGCTCCATTGACAACCTCCCGCAATCCATTCACATCAGATGCAACAAAAGGATGTCCACAGGCCATACCTTCAATTGAAGACAACGATAGACCTTCATATTCCGAAGACATCACAATCACATCCGAACTTTTCAAGATACGTGGAACATCCGAACGTAAATACAAGAAATGTATTCTATTCTCTACTCCAAGACTCTTTGACAAGTCCCTTACTTTTATCAAGCCCTCATCATTCTCTGTACCGCCAACGAATAATGCATGGAAAGTATCTGGCAATTGAGCCATAGCTCTTACGATGACATCTTGACGTTTTGATGGAACAAACCTTGCAACCATCGTACAGATAAAACATCCTTCATTCACTCCAATAAGCTCTCCCTTTGAATATGGTTGGGCTTCGTTATATTTTCTAATATTTACCCCATTGGGGATAGACAGACATTTAATAGATTTGAAATGTTCCTCAAAAGTTTCTTTAGCCTTATCAGAGCACGCAATTATAGCATGATACTGTTTATAAATAGAAGCATCTATATATTTGAAAATCTTTATTTTTCGACGTTTGTTGTCTGTAGAATGTTCTGTCGTAACAATGGGCGTTTTACTAAAACTGAACATCTTTGCCAATGCTACCCAATAATTAGCAGGGAACAAATGAACATGAACAACGTCGAACCTCCTTAAATAAGGCATCAAAGCAAAGATATTGTATATATTCCTGACAGATCTTTGTTTTGAGAGGGAAAGCACAGGAATGTCATTGTCTTCTAATCTGCAAATGAAGGTCCGATCAACAGAATCTACTAATTGCAGCACTGTAACTTCCACACCTTGCTCTTTCTGGGCTGGCGCCAGTTCCGCTATAAGACTCTGGGCTCCTCCCATATCCATCGAGTCAATGACATGCAGCACCTTCATCATCTTAATCCTTTTAGCTTCCTATAAAAAAAGAAAGAATTTGATATCAGTCTATCTATCATTCCTTTCTTCCCATATTGATATAAATCTATCTGATCAAAACTAACAAAGGAATCAGCGTAGGAATGAAGGAACTTTTCCAATTCCTCAAAAGCAGCATCAGCCATCATATTCGGATGAAAACAGAACGTGTAAATTCCGGAAACAAGCATTTTCACACAATGACCCACAATCTGGGGTATCAACCAGAAATCACTATCTTGGTAAGGATAACGCCCAATCGTATCACTGATGATCCGGATGTCAGACTCCTCTCGAAGCGCAATTAGTGTATTATTATCAAATGTATGACTGGGGGCAAAAAAGAACTTCGGATGAATGCCTTTTGCTTTGAGTATTTGGATGCCATCCCGGATCTTTTCCCGCTGTTTCTCCAAAGGAACCCCTGCAAATTCCGAGCGCTCCCACATCGGGTTGAGCCCCGACATGCCTTTGTATGATATATAACAATGGTCATAGCCATGCATAGCAATTGCCCACCCCTTCTCCTGCCACAAAAAAGCTTTCTCCCAGAAATGCGGATCAGACTCATCCAGCATCAACTGGGGGTCTTGACAATTAGGGATGATGCCTACCATTGGCTTAACCCTATAAGTGTCCAACAAATCTTCCATTCTCTGCCACTTGACAGAGTCCATGGTCGAACAGGCGTCATCAAGGCGAATTAAATATCTTACCATAAAGTCTCAAGAAAACAATTCACAAACTACGAATTGAGACATATTGAATTATAAGTTTCCAAATATAGGTGCTTTGCGATTTGTTGCCAACCTTCTTCACCTGCGGTAGAGTATTTATCATGAATTCTTTTAGAAAAATCTTCAAGATTAGAATTAATCATTTTATCTAAGCCCTTACATAAATCTTCTTCATCTGATGGGTTTACAAGAAGACCTTCTACTCCATCATTTATTTCCATCGCAAAATCTCCAATTCGTGTTGCTATGACAGGTTTATCAAAAGCATAGGCAGATTTGAGAACCCCGCTTTGAGTTACGGTCCGGTATGGCAATACCACAAAAGAAGAATACTTTATAAGTGAAGCAAGTTCACCATTGTCAATATATCTATTAAACACAATAACATTAGGATCTTTTGAATTGTTAGAATCAATATTTCCCTTACCAGCTATTACCAATTTTATGTTTCTGTTAGGTAAAGTAGATTTAAGATAAGCTCGAATCAGGATATCAACACCTTTATATTTGTCAATTCTACCAAAGAAGAGAATATAATCCTCATTAACAAATCTTTCCGTCTCATAAAAGTTCAAGAAATCATAAACACCAAGTTTTGAATAAAAAATATTGTACCTCTTAAACTCCTTTTCAATTAGGTCTTTATAAGACTGGCTCAAAAATAACAAATTTTTAAAACACCAATATCCCATATTTATATAGCACTTCCGAAATATTGATACTCTATTATGAGGTATTGGGTCATGTACTGTATATAATGTATGTTTTTTAAACAAGACTACAGGCAGACAAAAAAGAATCGTTTTGCAATCAGTAGTACAATGAACTAAATCTGCTTTTTTAATCCACCTATTTATCTTTCTTGATAATAGAAAACCTGAAATGAGTGAGTTATCAGGATTATTCGCAATGAACCACTGCTCCTGATTTATCATATTCGCATATTTTTTCAAGCCTTCATATGAACTCCATGGATATATGCCCACTTTATCCTTCAGTTTATCAAGGACAAAGGCTGAACTTTTTTGAGATTCAGGACTCACAACAACCAAAACCTTAACCTTACAATACCTTGATAAATCCCTGATTAATGATATTTCTAAATCAAAATAAGAGGGTACAGTTAAATATAATAGCTCCATACTAACTACTCGACCTAACTATTCAATTTATGTTTATCTTTTTGTTTATTCACAAAGGCCATTATCAATGCATACATTATCATTTTATAGCTCAGATCATATTTCTTCGCATTATATAACCACCTTCCGAAATTAAGATATGAGCCCGCAATATCATCAGCAATAGCCTCTAACTTCTTTTTCAAAAAATGAGGTTCCAGCATCTTTAATACAAGATTATAAGATTTTAGTTCTCTTTCTTCGACAGATTTCCTATCTTGTAGAAAGTCTTTATACCATATATGTTCTTTACAAATTGCATCAAATTTATTTTTTGCTGATCCACTTGTTGATATCGTTTGTGAATTTTCGCGATATTTAAAAACGAACTCGTTTGTATTAGCTATACCATGAATGGATGCTTGTCTTATTACAGATATATCATCTGAAGCCCATGCCAAAGGTAATTTATAGAACCCTCCGTAACGCCTTAATGGTTCTGTTTTAAAAACAAAATCGCCAATATACTGACGACGTCCTTCCCATCTATAAAGAAGATGATCGTATATAGACTCTAAAACATCCCTTGGTTCCAAGAAAGATAATGTATTTCCTTTTTCATCTATTATTTCAGTTCTACCATGATAAACCAAGTTTTCAGGATATGCATTAATTAATTTCGCATAAATCTCCAAGCAATTAGCACATAACATATCATCATCCCCCATGCAGATGACATAGTCACCCGTAGCATATGACAAACACTTATTCCAATTATCTACGACATCTATTGCACCACAATTTCTTTCATTCCTGTAAAAATGTATTCTCGGATCATCGAAACAAGTAACAATAGACAGCAAATCATTTGGTGAACAGTCATCTACAATGATTATTTCCAAGTTTGTATATGTTTGCTCAATAACAGAGCAAATAGCTTCTCTTAGAAAGTCTGCTTTGTATGCAGGTATTAATACTGAAAACTTTATCATCTATGAAACAATGTTTTTAATTTCCTTTGCAGGGATACCACCAACAACACAATTTGCAGGCACATCCTTAGTTACCACAGAGTTAGCGCCTATAATTGCGCCATCACCAATACGAACTCCTGCCAATATCGCTACTTTATCTCCAATCCAAACATTGTTACCAATAACCACTTCCCCTTTACTAACTAATTGACGATCCAATGGAGGAACAGACTGTTCCTCAGCACAGATTTCTCCATGACTATTATCAGAAATCAAAACATACATCCCAGTCAGAAGGCCATTACCTATTACAATCTTATTACAGCATGTAATATGGTTATTCTTCCCAAAATGACAATCATTGCCTATCACTATCTGGGGATTAAATTTATAACCATTATAGTCATTCCACGCTGACACCATACACCCTTCTGCAAAGTAATTGTGTTCTCCAATAGTAATAAAATCACCTCCCACTATAGAAAATTTTCTTGCAAAAGCAGTATGGGAGCCCACGTGTCCTATGAAATTTCGAATCCATAACGTATAAAGTAAGTCACGAATTTCATGGAGACGCATACTTAAACAATATGGATAGATTTTACTGACAACCCACATTATAAAAGATGCACATAATTTAAATATATACATATTTCTTTAAATGTTTTAGAATGTCATTTATGACGTATAGACCTCCATATCTTTGCCAGCCCCCTTTTTACCAAAATTACAGGCAGCTGAGACCACGCTCCAACGACCATCCGATAATATTCATCCTTGGTATAATAAACGGATAAATCCTGTTTAATATCTTTCAACACATAATTACCCTTCTTACCCAAGACATTCATATCAAAATATACACCTCTGAGCCAGTTCGCCAAATCTCTTTTGATTTTTACAAAACTATCTCGAGATAGATACCCTTCAATTCTAACTTGATTTATGAGATCCAGATAAAGAACTGCAAATGTATAAAAAACGTCATAGCCATATTTCCCTGTTGAATCTTGTGCAGATCCGAATTTAATATCATCAATCACAAACAAATTCTTTGTTTTGCTATTAAACATCAGGGATACATTAGGCGACATTGGAGCAAACTTGATATTTGGCACATCCTGAATATCTTCTTTCCAAAAGAAAAGGCCTTCACTCAAAGATGACCAATATGTTAACTTTCGCAAGTATCCATCAAAAGAATCAAACTCCATTTTCTGGAATTCTCCTAGATTACCATTAGAAAGAAACATCAATGGTTTGCGGTCAATATAATCACATCCCAACTGATATATTCTCTCAATAGAACCTTTCTGCATCAGGCAGCGATGATTTATCTTAATCATAAAATCACCTCTTGCCTGCACAAAATTCTCTATAATATTATAAAATCCTTCTGCCTTCGTCTTAACATATCTAAAATTGGGATACTTAGAAAATTCCGCCATAGCAGCATCCATCTCTTCATTAGGAGCATTATCTGCTACAACGACCTCAAAAATACCATTATCTGTACCCAGACTATATATTTGTCTCACATTTGGTACAACCCAACGTGAAACGCCATTAGTTGGGATACAAATTGATAGCAAATATCTACTCATATTTAAAACTCAAAATACTCTCAATAATGTACTGGACCTCTTCATCTTCAAGCTCATAAAACAAGGGTAAACGAACTAAGCAATCTCCATATCTGTCGCAGTTTTCCAGCATTCTTCCATCATGTTTATCTTTATAGTATTCGCTGGAATGCAACGGAAGATAATGGAAGGTCGTCTGAATGTCTTTCTCCTTCAAATAATTCATCAATTTTGTACGATAATCCAAAGAGGGACATATCAAATAATACATATGGGCATTATTCGTAGCATACTCAGGGATATTTACCAGTTTGACTGCTGTGTCTATCTTGCCTCGCAATCCATCATCATACATCTTCCAGATATGCTTACGTTTGTTCTGAATATCATCTAGCTGTTCGAGCTGCGCCCACAAATAGGCTGCATTAAATTCCGACGGCAAGAACGAGCTTCCCATATCGCACCAGCCATATTTATTCACCATGCCACGATAGAATTCAGCGCGATTAGTACCCTTCTCCCATATAATTTCCGAACGACGAATAAATCTATCATCGTTCACGGCAAGCATGCCGCCCTCGCCGCTACTAATATTCTTTGTTTCATGAAATGAGAACGCTCCAAGATGACCAATGCTTCCAAGTGGCCTTCCTTTATAGTATGAATCAATACTATGTGCAGCGTCCTCTACAACAATCAGATTATGTTTCTTAGCCAAAACCATGATTGCATCCATATCACAAGCGACACCAGCATAATGGACAACCGCAATCACCTTGGTTTTCGAAGTAATCAGCGGTTCTATATCGCTGGCCTCACAGTTAGGTTTTTCCCTGCTACTATCAGCGAATACCACCTTTGCGCCTTCGCGGAGGAATGCCAATGCTGTAGAAACAAAGGTATAGGAAGGTATTATCACCTCATCGCCGGGCTTTAATTCACATAGCATAGCACACATCTCTAAGGCATCAGTGCCTGATGTTGCTAACAGACATTTCTTAAATCCATATCGCTCTTCAAAAAAATGCTGGCACTTTTTTGTAAATACACCATTGCCAGACATTGTTGTAGAATGGCAAACTTCATCTAAATATTTCTGCTCTCGACCAGAGCAGTAGGGTTTATTAAACGGAATCATCTTATCAAATTCATTTTCAATTTTAATCGTATGAGAAATCTAAAGATAGTATAATCAACAGAAACATTTTGATTTTCATGGTAGTAGAAATACTCGAGATCCTTCTTGGGGTTTTCCTTAAAGAACACATCTGTAAGTTGGCGTTTCTTACTATACACATCCCATCCTTTAGTCCAATAATGATTAATCTGAATATCTGCTTTATCACATCTCTTTTGATCCCCCCAATGGAATTCTCCTCTAACAAAACGGCCGAATATGTTGGCTGGGCAAATTTTAAATGTAACACCCAAAAGTTTCAGAATTACTGTCGTATCATGGTGTGTACCCGCATCAAACACCGCAATGTCATAATCCGTGTTTATCAGACATTTTCCACATGTATCATAATATTTCCAGGATACAATGAATTGTTCTATTACAAGCTTTGAATAATCGTGCTTAAGTATGTTTGACGTTCCAAACATCCGCCAATAGAATAGAATTACAGGATATTTATCATGTTTCTGCAGCCAATCTGTCAGTGTGACATCGACTTTAGGACAGAAGAACTCATCTATATCCAGGAATGACACCCATTGTGTTTCGTGACGGTATGTTTCGTAAAAATGCCTATATGCTTTCATTTGAGCCTGATTATAAGGCCAATCCGTTAACGTAACCAATCCTCTATCTATATAGGGTTGAAGTATCTTCAAAAAATCATCCTCTGAATTATTGTTATATAAATAGAAGTGCTCAACACCTATCATTTCATGATATTCAATCCACTCCCTCAGGAAAAGCGCTTCATTCTTAAAAATACCACAGATACTTATCTTATATTTCTTATCATATTTTGGCCTTTTTAAGAAAAGACGCAAAAAAGAATTACACAGAAACAATTTTCCCAACAATAATGATCGGAGTATAAATTCTTTCAAAAATCTCATCCTAAATACGATTCTTTAAAGTCATCAATAATTTATGACCATATTTAATAATAATAACATCTTTTAAAAGCCATAGTACGCCCAGATATACGGACACCATCACTATAGACCTCACAATGATACTTGCAAAATCACCGAACTCAACCACCATAGAAAGACCCCACACAACAAGTGTGCCAAGTGTCCATGCGATGATGTACCATGCAATATCCTTGATTTGAGCCCTGAAAGAATAACCAATATACTTATGAGGCGCAGACATGTTGACCAATGTTCCCCATAAAGAGTTAATGACATAAGCAATTAACAAACCAATTAAGCCAAAATGAAGTAATAAGAAGATAACTATCAGATATATTGGTTTTTTGAGGAACTCCAATTTCAATGTATATCCCGTCTGGTTGACAATCTGGAGAAGAACCAAACTCAATGTTTGTACATAGCTAATAATACTCGCAAGTAGCAATAACTGGAAGGCGATCACTGCTCCTTCCCATGCGCTTCCCCACAAAAGAATAATCAAAGGTTTGGCAATCACAATCAGCACCCCACTTATTAAGGTCATGACACATGTCACCAACTGGGTCAACTCCTGATATTTGTCTTTTAATAAGCTTTCATCATTTTGTGCATTGGCTAACAATGGCAAAGCCACTTTTTGTATGACACCATTACAAATATTTTCAGGCTGTATGGATAACGAACGACCTTTTGAATAGTAACCTAAATCTGATTTACTAACGAATTTTCCTATTAAGATTGTATAGATCTCATTGAAAACTGTTCCCATAAAATTCGCACCTATCAGTTTGGAGCCAAAGCCCCAAAGATATCTCATCGACTCCCTGCTAAACTCCCATGTAGGCATCCACTTGGTTATATACCAGAACAGGCTTGTCCTAATAAAGGATGACAACACATTCTGAATGGCCAATGCATATATACCAAAACCATCATATGCCAGATAGATTGCTAATAATCCCGATGGGATTTGTGCTGAAATATTAATAACAGCTTGTTGGCGCATTTTAAACTCTGCTGTAAGAATTGCATTTTGTACAATACACAGAGAATTAAAAATAACTGTAAGACTAACAAGTCTTGTTAGCGGTACTAACTGGTTATCTTCAAAATAGTCTGCGATCCATGGTGCAAGCACATATAAAACACCATACATGACAAGCCCCATTGCAGCATTAAAATGAAAGGCGGTCGAATAGTCGGCATTGGTTCTGTCTAATTTGCGAATTAGCGCATTTGAAAAGCCGGCCTCAATGAATACACCAGAGAAAGCAATAAACACCATGCTGATTCCTACCAGGCCATAATCCTCTGGTGTCAACAGGCGAGCTAAGACAATGCCAATAATAAAACTAACAACCTGAGCCCATACTCTATCAAGTACACTCCAGATTGTTGCGGAGACAGACTTTCTCATTTGGTCAATGGTGCTTCAAGAAGGATTCTTTCTACCACATATTCAGCAGCATGTCCATCATCCTTGCTTCCATAATTTAACATAAAATCATCTGAATATGGATGCTTCATATCCAACTTTTGCAAGTTTTCCAAAAGTTCTTCATTATCTTTGCTATGAGGAAAAGGTAATTGATAATACTCTGGTCGGATACCTCTTTGTTGGATATAAGTCGATTCGTCTGTTGCAAATAGTAAAACAGGTTTTTTCATCAACAAGAAATCTATCATGATAGATGAATAATCCGTTATCAACAAATCGGCTATAAGAAACAGTTGCTGAGCATCTGCATACCTAGTGACATCAATGATATCATCTGTATAAGCAAAAGGCAGGGCCTTACCGAACAGATTTGGATGAGAGCGAACAAGGAGGCACCAGCTCTCACCGGTCTTTTCTTTCAGACGCTGTAACAATGCATCCCCATCCAAGCCATAACAACTCATTTCGCCGTTATCTCTGAATGTCGGGGCGTAAATCACAATTCTTTTCTTGTGATCAATTCCCAGCTTTTTCTTTGTTTCAACGATATCTGAGATTGAAGCCTTGAAATAGATATCATTTCTTGGATAGCCTTTTTCCATAATCTCCCCATTGTACCATAAAGCCCTTCTTATAAAGCATGAGGTCCACTTTCCGTCAGAGAGGACCAAATTCGTCAATTTTGAATCAGCCATACTGTTCTTTACATATTCAGGCGGGAGTTTGTCAACACATTCCGCCTCAACATATTTGAGGGGAAAAGAGCCATGACACGTTTGAATCAAGTACTGACCGGTCTTCTTAATATATCTGATTTTATCACCTTTGCTATTCATCACGATGACCTTTGCAGTCGCTAAATGAAAAGCGCCCCAAAAACCAGATTTTCTTATATATGAAATCGACGAAGGCAAATCAGGAATATCATAATCAGATAACCAAACCAATCTATAGGGTAGGGTTTTATGAATGATCTCTTCTGCAATAGCTTTCGGATTACAACTATAACTCTCATTAATAAAAACCACTTTATCGCTTTGTATTCTAAACAAAGCGAAGAGATACTTATACAGTTGCAACTTGATATCAGCCAATATCCTTAAAACAGAATGGATCATATGATTAATTTTTATTTTAACCAAGTATCCTTGTCCATTTTCAGATAACCTTTGAACATCTCCAGATCATCTCGGGTTGTCAATTTGATATTCTTATCAGAGCCGGCAGCAAAGTGAAGCGTTTCCCCCAGTTCCACCATCATGGTATTCGTGTAAGAAGAGCCGTAGATGCCGATCTCTTTCTCGAAAGCCTCATGATAAGCGGCGTCTAATCGATCAAACCGATATGCCTGTGGGGTTGAGACACGACGTAAGGTCTCACGAGGGATATATTGTCTGGTGGTAGCCGGGTCATCCGGGTTCACAATAAAGATCTGCTCATTGTAAGGTAGGGACGTGACGCCATTACCGTATTTCCTGGCTGTCTTAATGACATCTGTCAACACCTCTGCATCTACCAACGGGCGGATGCCATCATGTATGATCACTATCGCATCCTCCTGAACTTTCCCTTCCAGATGATAGACTCCATTTCGAATACTCTCCTGTCCGGAATTTCCGCCAGACACCACCCATTTCAGTTTTGAGATATTGAACTGGTGCGCATAGGCCCATAAGATGTCATGCCACCCGTCAATACAGACTACCTCGATGGCATCAATTAACGGATGTCGCTGGAAACTCTCCAGCGTATAGATCAGAACTGGCTTATCATAAACATTGATAAACTGCTTAGGAATGTCCTGTCCCATTCTGCTGCCAGAGCCGCCTGCAATAATGATGGCAATATTATTCATTGAAGAATTGTTATTTAAGGCGATCGCTTAATATTGAAACGGACTATCAAAATCCTTTAACAGGGGGTGCTTGGTATCCTTCTCTGAAAGGATGGCTTGATCCATCGGGATTTTCCAGTAAATCCTTAAAGAATCATCCAAAATAGAGATACCACCATCTGCTTCTGGATGATAGAACTCATCACACTTATATTGGAAAACCGCTGTTTCTGACAAAACCGCAAAACCATGGGCAAAACCTTTGGGGATAAAGATCTGACGATGGTTTTCTTCGGTCAGTTCCACGGCTACATGCTGACCATAGGTCGGACTCCCTTTTCGGATATCGACTGCTACGTCCAGGACTGCGCCTTTGACACAGCGCACCAACTTGCTCTGGGTAAAGGGCGGACGCTGGAAATGCAATCCGCGCATCACGCCATAGGATGATTTACTCTCATTGTCCTGGACAAAGACAACCTTTCCGATCTTCTCGTCAAACTCCCTTTGGGAGAACGACTCAAAGAAGTAACCTCGCGCATCTTCAAACAGGCGCGGTTCAATCACAACGACCCCATCAAGGATGGTTTTAAGGACTTCCATAAATATTAAGGTAAATAAAATACTACTAACGCGCGGGCATAACAGACTTATAGCCAAAACGTTAGACTTCTTTTAATTTGAAAAATTAACCAAAAAGGGTCCTATTTTTGGAATCGATTCCCTTTTTATTCTGCAAAAGTACGTTTTTTTTTTTAATAAACCATAAAATCTGCCTGAATTTAGCAGATTTTATGGTTTTATGTTAGGAGAGTCCGAGAAGCGGCTTCAACTGCTTCTCTTTGGAAAGTGCATAAATGGTGGTTCCTAAGGCTGCTAAGAAAAGACAAACGAATACAACGACATCCCGTTTAGGACTAGAAGGACCCAATGGGACTGTAGCAGACTGGATCGTCGCAAAAGAAGGCGTCGTTTCCTGCACTTTGGCTTTTGCAGCCAGTACTTGTGCACTCGTAGCCGTATAATTGTTATATTGCAGCTGCATCTCATTTTCCAAGTCATTTTGTTTCTGCATGGCAGAGAGCAGATAGATTTCCTGGTTGGCATCCACATACTCGGAATAGAGTAAACGGGCACGTTCATAATCTTTCTTGGCCTGTTTATTTAACTTCAGCGCATAATCCAAATCATAACGCGCTTTTTGAGTACGATAATTTGTAATAAAATCTTGCAAACGGTTTCTCACCGAGTCTGCCAACTGAGCTACCACATAAGGATCTTGAGCTTTCACCTCTATAGTGATTAAACCCGTCTTCTTGTCAATCTTGCACTGTACGTTTTCAATCGCTAAATCCGCGATGCGCGCCTGTTCGGGCGTCAGTTCAAAGGTATTTACCAATGTATCTTTTCGGGGTTTAGGGGCTCTCAGGCCAAAACAATCCTCCCACCAGGGTACGCGCCATTCATATTTCAGATAATCATAGTAAGACATCGTCTTCTTGTCTTTCTTTTGTTGGACCTTGATGGGGAATAATGATGTCTTAAAGTCCACACTTTTCATCAAATCCGGATAAACATTCGGCGTAATGGCATCACCTCCTTGGGAACCAGAACCAATATTAACGCCAAACGACGATGCCAGAGAAGCCAGACCACCCAAACTGCTACTTCCACCACCTGTTTCAGGTGCCAATAAGATCTTACATTTGTAAGTTTTCGGCAACGAGAAGCCTATGACTAACGCCAACACGAAAGCAATGCCCAATGTCTTGTAATAAAGCTTCTTATACTTTTTGATGGCCGTCCAAATGGCACCAAAGTCGATGGACGCCTCAGACTTTTGTGCTATCTTCTTCTGATTATCTTCCATACCTGTGTTCAATTTAGAAAGACTTGATCAAATTCGTCACGGTTGCAATCATGGTCACCATCGTTGCCAGTGACGTACCGAGCGATGCGATCATCGCTATGTTCTGGTTGGCTGAGCGTGTCTTGTTGGGCACGATGATTTCACAGCCTGGCTCCACTTTGCCTTTGCTGGCCTTTGAGACGAGACCATTCTGATAAAGGATGTAGGCCTTAGAACGTTTAGCACCATTGCCATAGCCACCTGCCTTGTTGATATACCATTTATAGGGTTTGCCTTCCATATAGGCCACCGTGTTCGGATGCATCACGTTGCCATTGATCTTAACAGTACCAGAATATTCAGGTACGACCAAACGATCCCCTTCACGGAGAACAACATCATAGTCGCTGCCCGGATTTGCCAAAGCCTTGTCGAGTTCGATACCTACATAATAGACAGTATCCTGTCCCATCTTACTGGCATCCAAGCCAGAGCCGCCCTGTACTTGTGCCATCTTCAGCAAATGCTCCAAACGGAACTTCTCATCTTCATTGAGTGGGCGTTCGATACGGGCACCTCGGACATAGGCCTGATCAGTGACACCACCTGCCATCGCAATGACATCCGAAAGGCGCAGATTTTTCTTGTTCAGTGTATAAACACCTTCATAGAGTACTTCACCAGTCACCAAGATGTTACGTTGTGGCACATAACCGGGGCTACTGCGCACAATCACCTCATCATAAGGCATGAGCGTAAAGCTGCGATCACCATCAATCAAAAGACCATCCTTCAGGGTGAAAGAGAAGTTTTGGGCAATATCCTTTTTATAGGTCGTCGCCTTCGGGTCGATAATCCGTCGCGAGACATCGACACGAGCCGTCGAAGCCGCATCGGTCAGACCACCAGCCTGAATAATCAGGTCCTCGATGGTCTCGTTCTCAGCATAGTCATAAGTGCCAGGCACCTTGACCTCACCCATGATCGTGACGATACGTTGATTCGTCTTGTCCTGACGCACAGCAATGGTCAGGACATCCTCGTTCTCCAAGGGAATATCAGCTATGGTGCCATTAAGGACACCTTCCAGATTCACAGAAATGACGCGCCACGTGCGGTCGGGTTTCATGCGATGCAAGACGGCACGACCTTGGAAGGCAATCTCCGTCACACCACCCGCACTCTCCACCAGAGCACGGACCGTGGGGTTACTTCCTAAGTCATAATGACCCGGATGGAAGACTGCCCCTTCAACCGTCACTGTATTCTCATAACGGGCCATGATGGAATCGACGGTTACAGAGTCACCATCAGCAACCTTGAAACCAGCCATTTCAAACTCGGGCACATTATAGGCAGAATACCTGTCACCTGCCACACGATTCAGACGGACGGCCCTGCGGTAAGCACCAGAAGCGAAACCACCCGCATACTTGATCAAGGTAGCCACACTCTCGTTCTTCTTCATCTCATAGGCCATCGGACGCTTCACATAACCTGCGATATCCACGATACAGTCGAAAGGACCAACCATGATGACATCATTGTCTGCCAAACGGACATTACCCGTGAGTTTGCCATTGAGGATATAGTCATAGAGATCGACCGACGTCACTTGACGCCCCCCACGGAATACCTTAATGTTACGTAACGTACCGATGCCATTGACACCGCCTGCCATATACAAAGCATGGAAAACGGTTGCAAAAGCACTCAAGGTATAAGTACCTGGGGCAGCAACCTCACCCATAATATTCACACTGATGGTGCGGGTCTGACCAACCGTCAGACGGATCTCCGAACTCTTATAACGAGAACCGAGGGTCTCTTTGATGCGGGCATTGGCCTGAGCCACCGTGAGACCAGCAATATGAATCGGACCATAGCCTGTGACCTGGATCGTACCATCAGGAGAGACCTGGAGTTGTTCAGACTTCTGAGAAGCACCATAGACATCAATAAAGACCTTATCACCAGGGCCTACGACATAACTGGTCGGCGTGGCGATGTTCATGTTTGGCTCAAAGGAGAGCGCCTTCTTGTTGAAGATATCACGACCAAACACGATCTTACCATTGTAAGTATTGTCGTCCAGTTCTGCCTTCTTCAGTTTTTCACGCGATACATCAGTCGCAGAAGAGGCTTTGACCTGTTGGGTAAAGAGGGGATTGCCTGCAGAATCTGTCAGAATGGCACCATTGTTGTCACGCAAACGACTGTCCTCTACCAAAACATCAGAATTAGCGCCTGATGAGCGGGTCGATTTACCGCCGTTCAGGTTTTCATACTGTGAACGAACGCGCTGGAGTTGCTGCATCGTGACGCCTTTCTGCATCAGACGAGTGGCAATCTGAGACTGGGAAGCGCCCGTCTTCTGCTCTCGCTGAATCTGTTGCATCACCTGGGTATCACTCATTTGTGCTTGAGATAGTAATGTCAAGCACGATAAAAACATCGTTAATAGATATTTTCTCATTATTATTAAATAGCTATTTTTCTAAATACCTTTTTCTATCTTTGCAAAAGATTGTGTGCAAAGGTAAAGGATTTTTTTGAATTAACAAAATTAATTCATAA
>OMXX01000264.1 GCA_900315105.1 uncultured Prevotellaceae bacterium
CATCGGTTTGGGTGCTATTATTCACCATTAAAAGCAAAGTAAAATGAGAGTGTATTTAGTAAGCGTGATTGAGCGTAGTGAAGACGAAGACGATTTGTATACCGATTTTCGTCTGTTCTCTTCTGAAAAAGATGCCAACAATTTCTACCTGGAAATCCTCAACGCCTTTATGAACGAAAAGAAAGATGTAGAGTTCGATGATTGCCTTATGGGTGAAAACAAGAACACTTTTACATGGAATGGCAGTGAAAATCATTGGGAAATTCAGAAAAGCGAATTAGAGGTCGCTTAGTCCGCTCAACCCAAGGCGGTTCTGATACCGCTTTTGGTGCAAGTTTAATCATTAAAAGTAAAGCAATATGAGTATGAAATTAGCAGATGAAATCAGAGAGAAGTATGCAACACCTCACTACACGTTTGAGGATGTTACGAATGAGATCAGAAGGGGTGTCTTTTCTACCTACGAAGATGTGGCCAAATACAAGTTTTCAGAATGGCCGGGATTCAACGTCCGTTCTTCTGACGGAGTTCCCACTATGAAATGGGACAAAGATAACGTATGTAGCAGTGTTGAATGGCTTTTGCTACCAAAAGGTAGCTACGATTTCGACCTAAGAAAGGACATCAATAAATGGTTCGAGGACAACGGGTTCGTATTCACAGAAAACGAATACGGAAGACAGGAAGGTTGGAGAATTAAGTTCTGATCTAATTCCCGATATGATTTGGCTATCATGTCGGGATCTATTATGCGAACTAATAATCTCTTATAGTGGATAATTGTGGAAAGTTATCCACTTGCTATCAACCAACAAATTCAAAACGCAAATGAGAACTATTTATGGATTGTCCGTTGACGAGAAAGTCGGCGAGAGTTTGAGTGGTATCCCCGTCAAAATCTACAATGCGATAACACACAGCTATTCAACAAAGGAAAGCGCTGTGGATTCCGCAAGGAAATTGTTGGATGGAGTTGATGGTATTCTCTTTGTAGAAGTCTATGTTGATACGTTTTGCAAACATGGAATTAAAAGAGAGTACATAGTAAAACTTTCCGTCTAACTTAAAGCCGTGGGACAGTAGTATGTTTCACGGCTACATTATTAACCAACAAATTAAAACGCATTATGCAAAACATGTTTTTCTTTCAGTCAGACAAATTCAGTTACAAAAAGTTCACCAAACTCATGGCCTATATCTATGACGCTTTCTATGACTCATGGAGCGAGGAAGAGGACGAGTTTCGCTCCCTTGTAAAGCAAGGAGATTCAATCATCAGAAACGAAGTGTTTAAGCCATTCCTTGTCAAGGTTACAAATCGCCGTGGAGACATAATCAGTTCTGACAGAGAAGTAGCGGCATTTGCTGCGGCATTCATCATCTTTGCCAACGCATAGCTGTTGTGAGGGTATTTTTGAATGAATACCCTCATCCAAATATTCACTTTAATTTATAACGCAATGGAACAGATTTCAATCAAACAGAAGTTAGACGCTATCGTGTATGAGGAGATTAACGAACTCAAGAAAGTCCTTGACGATTGGTTCTCGTTAGTTATTGTTAGAAACACGGGCAAATTACTCTTTACAAAGGACGCTGCAAAGGCACCGATTATCAACCTCTATACAGAGGTCAATGACACAGCGCAATACAACGTCATAGGTATAGAGAAAACCAACGATGGCTATTGTCTTGAACTTGCGCGGGATGGGCATGAAAGTCTTGATAGTAAGTACATCAAGAAACGTTACCTTGACGACGAGAACACTCGATGGGAGTTTATCCCAGGTGAACTCGACCATCTTACAGAAATAATTACCGAGGCTCTTCACCCAGAGAAAAAATGCTACAAATTCACGGACGCTCAAAAAGAAGCAATTGACAAGTTCAATGAAGCGCTGAAAGAGCTTGTGAGAACTGGTGTATTTATCCTGCCCAATGACGAGGACAAGATTTTCTACTTTGCCACTGCGCCAAGAGGGTGTTGTTTCGACTCATTCGATAACCTTTTAAGCACGGGAGAATACGAGAAAGTTGCTGACATAGATTATCACAAACTTCCTTGTACCGATTCGCAGTACGATACAATCATTGATTCTGAAAGTATAAGTCTCGTCAAAAAGGCCTAAATTCTTTGAGGCAATCGGTTCAGATGCCGGTTGCCTTTCTATTAACCAACAAAACAACAAAGCTATGAGTATTTACACAAGAAAAGAAAAGGAAATTCCGTTCAACGTAGTAGAGGTAGATAACACATGAAGAGGAAAAGTGTTGGACAATTGACGCTTTCGGTAGCGGAGAAGAAGAGGGAACTGTTGCCGCAGTTGTTTACTGCAATGGTGCGGTGAAAGAGCTGTACAAAGACGCTATGATGATCCCTGTGGTCGTTGAGGCTATCTTTGACGTGCTTTCGCATAATGTGTTCAAGAAAGAGTAATGTTTTCAAGGTGGCGTTCGGTAGTACGATAACCACCTGCCAATTATTCACAAAACTAAAAAAACTACAATTATGAACGCAAAAACAAGAGTACAAGAGGTCATAGACAAATTGGAGCAGTACAAGAAAGTAGCCGGAAATGCCAGAGTCTATGTCCATGGAGATTGTCAGGACAAGAACTATGAACTGACTGAAATCGGATGGGATCCTTTCAAAAGGAAGATAGTCATCAAGATTTGGGACTGATCCTATGGAATGAGAGACGCAGAAATCGCTCATTCCTCAAAAATAATACACATCCGACAAAGAAAAATGTTAATTTGCTTGTTTGTTTGCTTGTTTATATTTATCTTTGCGGTGTGATTAATACGAATATGTTGAACAATTAAAAATACAAGGTACTCACCATCGGAAAAGCCAAAGAACTCGCCGGAAAGTACATTTATGTTACCAACAGAGAGTACTGGGCTAACGAGCCAACAGTCAGACGGGTGTTGGTAAATCCAATCTCCGAGTGGGACGCTGCAAGCGAAGACCACACCGCAGAGGGGTTCGATAACAGGCAGGAATATTGGAAATCCTTTATGACCGAGAAGCAGATCGAAAGGATGAAGAAATGTTACCGTATAGGACTCAACGAGTTGGGGAATCCAGACGGGGGTACATTGAACGCGGCTGACGACACGCCGTTCTATGGTTCAGATGCAGACCGAGAAATCTATTACTTGGAAGATAAGTAGTCTCTGGGTACGTTATAGAGCTTGAATAAAGATACATAAGAATGGGCATTGATTTGTCCATTCTTAGCCGCATTTCAAACAAAAAAAAGATTATGACTTACAAGGAAATTATGCTTGACAGAATCCTCGATGAGGAAACGGTGAACGAAGTAAGGGAGTTCTGGGCCTCAACCCACGCTCCTGAATTTGGCTCTGATTGCACCGAGGACGAACGGAAGGAAATGGAGTATATCTCTGATGAGAAAATCCAACGGATGCCACCGCATAAAATCGCAGACATTCTTCTTGAAAGAAATCCCGCAAGAAATGTCGATGAAATGGTAGACGTTCTTTCGAGGGCGACAGGGCGTTTATCAAAGGACATTTATACCGCCATTTTCGGTGAATATGAGAAAATGCTCATCCAATTCAAGGTGGACTATGTTTTTGCAAAAGGCAAAGACGAGTCTGTAAGAATGGACTACGATTCATGGCCCGATCACCTTAAGACAGAATGGGATAAAGTGAGTAGTCATATCCCCGATGAGGCTTTCACCGAGGCGAACGATGCGGCTAATAAGTATCTGAAGTATTATATGAAGTTTGGATTCCCATCGTGGGTAAACACTGACAAATAACGCCATTTCCCTTGCTCCTACGGACTTAAACCCCATAGGAGTACTATTAATCCAAACAAAGAAAATAATGCGTAGAAACGAAGAAAACAGAACTGAAAAAGTAAGTCTTATCGCCCTTATAATCTCAATGATGATTATACTCGCTATTATATGGGCGTTTTGCCACTTCGGAGTGTGGTATCTCAGCTTTCTGATGTACTGGGAAGTGAAAGAGTGGTTGGAATATGCAGGCCTTTAC
>OMXX01000007.1 GCA_900315105.1 uncultured Prevotellaceae bacterium
GTAAACCTTTCCGGGAAACCGACAACCTTTCAAGTATGATATCAACGAATGCAGTATAATAACAGCTAAAAACTGTAAACCAAAATCAGGAAAAGACATACTGGGAAGAGTGCCTGGTAACAAGTAACAGGTAACAATAAGGAAAATAGTGCATCTGCCTATCGTTTGTTGTCAGAATGTTTGGTGGTGTTATGAATTTTAATTACTTTTGTACTTGATAGAAAACAAACCCAAGACAAATGAAGAATCTATTTGGAATATTATTATCATTACTATTGATAACAGCTTGTCGTAATGAACCAAGCAATTTAGACAAAACGTTGTTTATTTTGGATTATCACAATTGTGTTTATTTGAGAGAGGATAGGCATTATTATTATAATGTTGATAGTATACTTGAACAGATTGATTTGAGTAAGTATCAGCATGAAGATAGCATAGTGCGTATTCTTCTAATGATACCTAATTCTTTTTTGGATAGCATCTGTACGGATGAACAGTTGAAAGAACTTGTTTATGACAAGAGTCATAGTGCTTCTGTAAGAGTTACGGCATTTAAAGCATTATCTTCAAGGGGGTATAATGGCTTGGAGAAGATGGTTCTTGACAATTATAAGGATACTGCGAAATTGGATGTTGGAGGTGGTGACTATTTCTGGAAAGAACACGCTGGAAGTATGTTCCTTACGTATGCTGCCGGTGCTCGTAGTAGAGGTTGCATCTCAGTTCAAGATTCTTTGATGAATGACTCTCTCGCTTTGTTCACTCCAGATATTCCAATATATGACTTCTTAAGGGATAAACTTAGGGAAATGCCTCCAATTGATGATGCTCATTATAATCGTATTCGTGAATTATATATAAAAAAGCCATGCGAGGAACTTCTGATGGCATTGGCAAGATACCATAAGACGGAGGATTTGGAATTTATTGCAGCCGAATTGGAGAATTTCAATTTTAAAGAACGTCATATAGAGAGTGCGTTGTCTGCTATTGCAGTTTGGCCACATCCATTCTTCAAGAAGAAACTTGAAAAACTTAGAAATGCCATAATTGCAGGAAAGTTGGGTAACTCCCCCCGTGAAGTCAATAGATTTATTAAGGCGGTTATGGCCTATGATTATTCATGGGCGCACCAATTCCTTGACACTTCATTGGCATTGGAGAGTAAAGCTCCGAAAAAGAAATATCAGACTCTTATTGTTGATGAATTCCATTTTTCAGATGCCGAGAAAATGTATATGGATTTGATTAAGAAATATCCGTCAAAGCAATGTAATTGCCTCTATCACGACAAGCCTCTACCATAATGAAGGAGTAACAAGTAACAAGTAACAGGTAACAATAAGGAAATTAGTGCTCCCCTATCGCTACCCGTTTTACTGAAGTGGTTGTTTAATTCTTGTTCATTGTCTTGATGCTACATGGCATAGCGAGGGAGAACCCTCTGACTATTTCCAAACCTCATCCGCAATCTCACGAACCAGCTTGAGCTTTGCCCATTGCTCTTCCTGAGTGAGTTTGTTGCCGATAGCGCATGAAGCGAAACCGCATTGAGGTGAGAGTGACAGGCGGTCGAGCGGAATGTACTTTGAAGCCTCACGGATGCGGTTGATAATCTGCTGCTTATCCTCAAGTTCTGGGCGCTTGGTTGTGATAAGACCGAGCACCACATGCTTGTCGGCACTCACCTTGCTCAGAGGCTCGAAACCGCCAGAACGCTCGTCGTCATACTCCAGATAGAGCACATCCACATTCTCGCGGGCAAATACCCAGTCGGCTACGGAATCGTATGCCCCGCTATTGAACCATGTAGAGTGGTAGTTGCCACGACAGATATGTGAAGCCACGAGCAAGTCAGCAGGACGACCTTCAAGCGCAAGATTATTGACCAGAAGCAACTGTTCCTTGACATCATCGAGATTAGGACTAAGACGCGCATAACGCTGTGCAGCTGCCTCGCCTACTACAGCGCCCCATGTGCAGTCGTCGAGCTGTAGGAAACGGCCACCTGCATCGTAGAACTGGCGTATGAAGTCCTGATAAACGGCCGCTATGTCGCGGATAAGATCATTAAGGTCATTGTATATAGCACGTGTGCCAAGATAGTTCTGTGGGACAGTAAGTTGCTGGAAGAACTGAGCAGGAGAAGGGATTGTGAGCTTGGCTACGCTCTGGGCATCCTCAAACTTCTTCACACGCTTGAATGCCTCGATGAACGGGTGTGGCTTCGCTGTTAGCTTGCCTGTGAGATATACCTTGTCAAGACGAGCCGTCTCGCCATTGAACGTCACATCGCCGTCTGGCTCATGAGCCACGCCGCCAAAGCCCCAGAAGAAGTCGAGATGCCAGAACGTCCTGTTAAATTCGCCATCGGTTATCACGTGATAGCCTAATTCCTTCTGCTTATCTGTTAATTCCTTTACAAGTTGATCACGAGTGTTTTCTGAAAGATTCTCCGGACGGAGGAAACTGCCTACGAAGTCGGCTCTCTGCGGAACCTGAATACCATTGATTACTTTTGCCATAAAAATATATCAAATTACGAATTATTGATTTTTATTCACCTTTACGGAGTGCAAAATTAATTCTCTTTTCTCTTCCTACCAAAAATATTTGGCACATTCAGAAAAATATACTACTTTTGCACTAAATTAATCACAAACAACAGAATATTATTCGGCAAAGTATGAAATACGAAGAACTTGACGAGACGGACCGCAAGATATTGCGCATCCTTCAGGAAGACTCCACTCTCACGGTAAAAGAACTTGCGGCAAAGGTGAATCTGTCAGCTTCGCCTACCTTCGACAGGCAGAAACGACTGGAGCGCGAGGGGTTCATAAAAGGCTATCATGCCGTGCTCGACCCGAAGAAGACGGGCAACGGGATAACGGTGCTCTGCAATATGCGCCTCAGACATCACTCGCAGTTGCTCATGGATGATTTCATGGAGACTATCCAGAACATCGAAGAGATAACGGAATGCTACAACACAAGCGGCGAGTATGATTTCACGTTGAAGATTCAGACGCGCGACATGGATTCTTATCAGGAATTCATGCGCACGAAACTCGGAAACATAGAGAGCGTGGGTTATTTTCATAGTATCTTCGTTATGAAGGAAGTGAAGAACACTCACGGTGTGCCTATTATGTAATGTGAGTTTAAGATAAAACAATCCCTCCTTCCATCTGCCAAAAGACTTCAGGAAGGAGGGATTGTCGATGTGATGAAGTACCGGGAAGAGTGCTTGGTAACAAGTAACAGGTAACAATAAGGAAATTAGTGCTACCTGTTATTAAGAGATTACTTCTTCGGAGTCTTCATAGTGTTGAAGTTCCATTGCAGATGCAGCATGGCATAGCGAGGAAGGGTGTTAGTTACGGTCTCGTATCGTCCCTGTGCATTGACGCTGATATTGGTATTGGTCAACTGATGAAGGATGTCGAACATCTCCAGACGAGCGGTGAGCTTCTTCTTCATGAATGAACGGGAGATAGAAGCATTCCACACGAGGTTATCGGTGTTGAGGTCGCTTGAAGAATAGCCACGACGAGAGAACATCTTTATGTCGGTAGCAAGAGTAATGCCTGTGCGGAACACACGCCACATTCCATTGAAACCGTATGAGAAGTTTGTGGCATTGATTTCATTGAAGTTAGCCTGATCAGATGTACTGTTTCGATACTCCACCTTACCGCTGATGCCAAGCGAGAGACTATCGCCAGAGCGGTATGTAAGAGACAGATTGTCACTCCAGATGTTGTTGTGAACCTTACTGAGCTGTGAATCCGTCTGTCCTGCCACAGCAGCCATGTCAACGCTCTGCGAGAAATTATAGCCAAGGTTGTTATAGAGGTTGAAGCATTTCTCTTTACCGAAGTCCATACCTGAGCCCCAACCGGCATTCCATGACCAGTTACCATCCACATTAACAGGTTTATATGTTCGTCCACCCGTAGTTTTGTCCATAGTATAGCCTTGCGAAACAGCATTCTGCGTAGCATTGATGTTACCATTAATATTCGTCCACACAGTAACGGTATCACCACCATGTTCCCAACGCTTGTCAGCATTCAGATACAACTCCTCATTCCAAGAAGGCTTGAGGTCCGGGTTTCCAAGACGGATGTTAAGCGGGTCGGAATCGTTGGTTACGTCAATCAGATTCGAGATGTTCGGCTGACTATTACTGATACTATAACGAGCATTGAAGCCTATACGCTTCTTGTTTTGACGATAATAGATGTAACCCTGTGGAGAAAAAGCCACATAGTTGCGCGTGTGTTGTACATCTTTACTGCCATAATAGTCGTATCTCTGCTTGTTACCACTACCTGCCAACCTTAAATATGTATAGAAGTTCACACTATCATTATAAATCTGATACATTGTCGTGAAGCTTGCATTATAAGTCTTGGTCAAGTCGGAAGTACGATTGCTGTTCTTCTCATCTCTGGCACGCTCATAGTTGCTTGGCAGTTCGCCCAACGGATGTATAGACTCCATGCCCCAATCGTCAATATTGTGCAGGTCGTAGTACTGCTGGGTATTGCTCCGATAGCCTTGGAAATATCCGACAGAAAGATTCAATGAAAGATGCTCGTTTGCACTGTAATTGTATCCTACATTGAAATTATACCTATAGCTGTGATTCGGAGATGTGGTGTACTTGTTTTGGAATAAATCACTATCTTGAATGCGGAAGTAGTTTACATCATTAAGACTATAGCTCTTATTCTTCACATTTTCATAGCTGCCATAGCCACTTAGCTCGATATAGTCACCGGAACTGAGTTTGAATTCCACATCCAAGTTATGACTCGCATTGAATGAAGTATAGTTGCTGAGCGAGGTATCCCTACGACGGTTTATGAGCTGTGCCTGAAGCTGAGGATTGAGCTGCATAGAGAAGGCAGAATCAAGGCTCTGCTGCACATTGCCCCAACGATTGAATTGCTCGTCGGCAAGCATACTGCGAGAAACGTTGTCGCTGTTGTTCTCATTGTAATTAACATTGGTGTAGTTATACATCCAGAAAGGCTTTCTTACGTAAAACATATTGCTGAGCCTAACGCTCTTGCTATGAGAAATGCGGTTGCTCATAGAGCGAGAATAATTGGTAGAAAGGCTGTTACCGGTGGTAAGATACTGCTCCGAATTGTTTGTATTCTCATCAATAGATTTATCCCATGAGAACTCCACATTACCCTGCTCTTCCCAACGTTGCTCTTTCTCAGTAATCTGAAGGTCAATGCCAGCCTTGCGCGTGGTGCGAGAGCCTTCCGGCTGATTGGCAGGATCCCATTCACCATCACGTCCCGGTTTGCGGTTCTCGTTCACGTTGTTGGTATTGGCATATACGGAAAGACGTGAACAGTCGGTATAGCGGAGTGCGAAGAGGCGTGCAAGGTATCGGTCTTCCGTACCACCAGCCACTTCCACATTTCCGAGGAAACCCTTATTGTACTGACGCTTGAGCTGAACATCCATTGTAAACTTTTTCTCTTCTTGCTCACGACCTGCCCATTTACTTTTCTCAGAGCTTTTATGATATACCTGTATATTCTTTACGGTAAAGCTTGGAAGATTCTCGAGCATCACTTTCTTATTGCCCTTGAAGAAGTCCTTGCCGTTGAGGGTAAGCTCCTCTACCTTCTCGCCATTAACGGTTATCTCACCTTCACTACTGAGCTTTGCACCCGGTAGCTGACGGACAAGGGCATCGAGCATACTGCCTTCTTCCAACGCGAAGGCATCGGCATTATAGACTATTGTGTCACCATGCTGAACCATCTTGATTTTTGTAGCCTTGATAACCACCTCGTCGAGCATTACGCTATCAGGCACACCAACCTTAATTGGGCGCATATATATTACAGGAAGCTCGAACCAGCGGTTGCGAGCCACCTTCTTTATTTCATAGTCAACTGTTTTGGAGTAATATCCGGGAGCGGTGGCTTTAACGATGAACTTGCCTTGGGCAGAGTCGGCAGCCACCTTGAGTTCATAGTATGTACGGTCACGCATATTCCAACGGCTTTTCTCATACTTGTGACAGGTCATAGTGTCGATAACAGTACTATCGGCACGCATGAGAGTTACAAACACACTATCAGGACCCGCCTTCGTCTTAGCATCGATGACGTATCCACAAAGCTCAATCTTCTTCTTATTTTTCTTTGTATTTTGTCCGTAAGAGAAAGTTGCCGATGTCAGCAAAATCGTCATAATCACCCACAGATGTACAGTCTTATTCAATGTCATAATTTACGTTTCAGTTATAATCTTAGTCGGAGGTTAGTTAGATTCCTAAAAGGAAACACGAGGGTACAGGGGTATTTCGTGTATTCTCTCCCTGTTCCCCTCGTGTTTGTTCTATTTCTTAAAGATTGCCTCTTTCCTTGTCGAGATAGTACTTGTATGTACCTACTGTAAGCTCATCGCAAGCAGGCTCATCGCATACCACGATAGAGTGTGGATGCATCTGAAGCATTGAAGCTGTCCACTTATGGCTTACTGAGCCGTCGATGATGTGCTTGAGGGCACGTGCCTTGTGGTGACCGTTGCAAACAAGCAGGACCTCTTTTGCAGCCATTACGGTGCCGATACCTACGGTGAGTGCCTGTGTAGGTACAAGACTGAGGTCGCCGTCGAAGAAACGTGAGTTGGCAATGATTGTATCAGTTGTCAATGTCTTGATACGTGTCTTTGAAGAGAGTGAAGAGCCTGGCTCGTTGAAAGCAAGGTGACCGTCAGGACCTACACCGCCCATGAAGAGGTCGATGCCTCCGGCAGCCTCGATTGCAGCCTCGTAAGCCTCGCACTCTGCTATGAGATCCTTTGCATTTCCATTAAGTATGTGTACGTTCTCTTTCTTGATGTCAATATGAGAGAAGAAATTTGTCCACATGAATGAATGGTAGCTCTCCGGATGCTCTTCAGGAAGGTGTACATACTCATCCATATTGAATGTAATGACATTCTGGAAAGAGATTTCTCCTGCCTTGTAGAGCTTGATGAGCTCTCTGTAGAGGCCAAGAGGCGAAGAGCCTGTAGGACAGCCCAACTTGAATGGCTTTTCCGGAGTAGGATTAGCCTCAATGATACGTTTTGCAACATAGTTTGCTGCCCACTTCGACATTTTGTCGTAGTTCGGTTCAATAATTACTCGCATACTTTTCTTGTTATTGGTTGTTTAAGTTAAGCGCCTGAAGACCTGCTACCAAAAAGTGCAAAAGGAGGGGTTTCCTCAGACTGTATATTTTATTTACTCCTGTTCTATTAACGTAATTTAAAGTTCGATATTGCATACCTGGACATCTCTTTCGCCGTCCTCGTCAAGAGCTGCGTTCCATTCCGCTTCAGCCTTCTCGCCTTCGGCAATAAGAGAAGCCCTATCTGAAAGGTCGAAATGAGCGGCAGCCCAGTTGTATTCATACTGTGCAATGAGTGGCTCTACATCTTCGAAGGTCTTGCCAGCCTCAAGAGCAGCTATCATCTCAGCCTTTGGCACGAGCATTCCTCCATAGTCTGCCCATTCGCCTGTCCCCTCTGCTGATGCAGTAAGACCATCACTTGCTTTGAGCACCTGTGCAAGATACATCTTTATCGACTGATTATAGAGAGCGATACCACGGTCAATGTGCTTTGGAGAGATGATGCATTTCCTATACTCCATCACACCTTCATTCTGCATCTTAGTAAGCACTTCTATTGCCTTGAGAATTGAAGCAATGGTATATGGACTTAGCATCGAGAAGTTAAGAAGGTCACGACGTGTTGCCTTACCCTCTGTTCGCTTGTCACGTTTAGGCCACTTCAAGGCATCACGACGAGTACCCACGCTTCTGAAAGCCTGTGCAGGAATGATATGTGTATATCCATCCCTACCCTCTGTAATGAGCGAGAATGGAAGATCACGAAGATCCTGATGCCCTACATGATGCATAATGACAGTACTGAACGCACCTATCTGCATAGGCCAATACACGTAACTGCTGCTGCCAAGCTTTGCACCACGAATAAGTTGACCGTACTTGTTTGGTCCCATCTTATATGAATGGTTGCTCTGGTTGCTTCCTGAACCTGCATTGAAGAAACTTGTCATACATGCAATCATCAACGTTGCCTTATGGTGGCTCACACTATAAGGACCGGCAAAATATGCACATGCCTCACCATTCTCGAAATGACAGTTTGCAAAGAAGAGTGACTGGGTTGCAGAATACATACGTCCAATATGACATCCTTGTCCTACAAAGCAATTATCAAGCTGGGCAGCATCAGTAACGTGGCTATCTGAACCAACGATAACATGCTCCATTATCACGTTTGCTCCTACTCCACTTGGAGCTTCAGGCAAAGAGTTGATACTTACGTCAACAAGTCGAGTGGCACCAATGACATGAGCCTTAGGACCTATATGAATATCTGTCAACTGAAGACAATGTTCAACAACTGCACCTTCTTCAATGATACTTCCGTCTGATTCTATCTGCTTGGCATAATCAAATGCTTTCTGCTGAAGAACCTTGACAAGCGTAGGATTTGTATTTGCCTCCTGCACCTCGAAAGCAGCCTCCATACTGGTAAGATTGTCATGAAGAATGACTTCAAGTCCACCATCTTCTTTCATAACACCAACCTCAGTTCCGTTAGCAAAAGAGGTCTTGCCACTAGTTCCGAGTTCACAGATGTCAACAAGAGTTATATCGGAAGAAAGATATACCTTTCCTGTAAAGTTTACATTGGTGATAGTATAATTGGAAAAGTCGGTTGTCACAAGGACATCCTGCCAATTAGAAGCGGTAGAACCTGCTGATTGCAGTTTCTTAATTTCGTCTTCAGCGAGATTACGATATTGCTTTTGCATATTGTCAAACTTAGGTTTTTGCAAAGGTACAATAAATATCTAATATTCTAAAATTTTTATCATTTCCACTTTTCTGTTTTTATTATTTTTAACAAATTCGAAGCGGTCCTTGCCTTCATATCATATGCAAATCAACAATTACAATTTGACTATTCAACATAAGTATGATGAAAAATAATATATGTGCATAGCATATAAGTACCTTCTATGTATCTTCTACATAACTCCCAAGTAAGTCCTATGTAAGTCCGTTATAACTCCCATCATACAAGGAACCAAACTCGGTGAAGGTCCGTTCCTAGAACGAACATATAGCGAAGGTTCACCGAGTTTGGTTCCTTGGAAGAACGAAGGCATAACGAATTATCTGGACTCTTTATGTGACTTCAAAATAATCATGTCTATAAAAACAACAAGAGCTAAATATAAAATAAAAACGCATCCCTCAAAAAGAGAGATGCGCTTATATTTTGTATTAAAGTGGTCTATGTTCTTCACGCATACGCTTTGCGGTCTTTGGCTTTGCCTTAGCGCAAGCATTGAAGATCTTATCTCCAGAGTCGTACGTCAAATCATTGTCCATCATATAGAGAGCGTACTTCATAGCATTCTCATAGTCATTGTTGAAGAAGTAATAAATACCAAGATAGTTAGCTGCAACTGCTATATATTGCTCATCACTACTATCACGACTTAAATTACTTGCCTCAAGATTGAATAGTTTTGTATAGAGCGCAAGAGCATTTCCTGTTTTTGGACTTTCTTCTGTCTGAGTAAGCACAAGTGCATGGTTATAATATATACTACAAACCTGAGGATCGGTAGAGAAATCTCTCTCAACCTTTTCGTACATATTCAGCAGATCACGCTGTGCAATACTCTTTTCAGTAGCATCTGTCGCACTTTTATATTTATTCAGAAGAACAGTAATCTGATCAGCCCAGTCATTAATTGTCAAATTATTGGCATTCTTCTTACTCATCTGATACTGACGGATATGAAGTGCTTGATCATACTTTCCTTTTGCCATTAAAGCATTAACGATTTTCGTGACGTCACCTGCCATTGCATTATACTGAGCAACAGCAAGTTCACGTTGCTGCATCGTGACGCTCATATCTTCAGAAAGAGCGAGACCTACTTCCGTACCCTTCTCGATTTCATCAACAGCAGCATCCAAACCTACATTACCAGTACTAAGGCTATCTATACTTTCCAAAGAGAACATAGAAAGTCCCTTATAACGATAGTCGTAAGGCATATAACGATAATGTAGTTTTGCTGTATCAGCACTTTGGAAAAGCTCATTAGCATTCTTTATAGCATCCTGATAACGTTCCAAAGAATAGTTAGCAGACAACAATACACTCAAGAATCTTGGATCAGTAACTTCCTGCTCGTGAGCATAGGTTGCAACACTGAGAATCTTTTCACGATAGAAATTCTTCACATCAGACTCTTTTGACCAGTCAACAGCAAGATCCAACGCATTACAATATTTATAAAGGTCATCAAGTGAGAGATTCTCATTACCTTGTTCCTCATAAGTAGTAATACCTCTCTTAAGAAGCCCCATCCTTATACCGAGAGTATCCTCTGGAGCTTTCCTTGCAACATTAACCTGAAGAGCTGCGATTGTACCACCGATATTAAGGTCAGGACGCTGATCGCGAAGATTGAGGAACTGTCTCAATACTCCCTCTGGATCCTCAGCTGATTTCATAACAGCATAATAGTCATATGAATCAGGATAAAGAGGGTTAACTTCCATAGCCTTCTTGAAATAGATAATGGCTGTATCTCTATAAGCAGAATCACCATAATGCTCAAACTTATACTGACAATGCCTTCCGAGAAGTACGTATGAAGGTGCAAAATCCGGCTGTACCTCAAGAGCCTGCATAGCATACTTCTTTGTCTTATCAAAGTCCTGATTCATATTGTATGCCTCTGCAATACCAAGAAGTACCGTTGGGTTCTTACGGTTTGCAAATGCTATACGATATGCAAGTGTGTCTGCATAGTTCGCATACTCTCTGATAGTCTCAGCGAGCGCACCTGTAAGTGCCTTTACATCAGTTTGTGCATTCGCTGGAGCCGCAAAAGCACCGAGCACAAACACAGAAAGGATGATATGTTTGAAAAATTTCATTCTATTATGCATCTAAAGGTTTATCTAAGAGTATAATGAACACCGAAGTTGATAGTCTGCAACAGAGTTGTCTTGCCAAGGAAGTGATGCTGACCTGCACGATTCAATACGTATATAGTTGGTTGGCAGAATGCAGCAAGACGATCAACAAGCCTACGAGAAATACGAATACCAGCATGCAATCCAACACTGATTTCCTTTGCATGATTACCTTCGTCAAGATGCCAAACCTTACTAGCATCCTGGAAATATACTGTAGGACCAATGTATGCATCATACTCAGTAGTACGTGGACGGAATCCACCCATAAGAGTTGTAAGGTTCGCATTGAAACTTGCAGAAAGAAGTCCCAAATTCACTACCCTTGCTGACTGCATATCACTTCGACCTACGAGCTCATATGTCAAACGACCTGCAAAGTATTCTGCGAAACGATATTCTCCGTAAATCATACCCTGACCACCATTAATGAAGCCCTTGGAACCAACAGCCTTTGATGTGTGGCCACGATAACTATGGAACATATTGAAGCCACCACCAATACCGAAGCGGAGACGAGATGAAAGCCATGGTTTGAAGTCGTACATAGCACTTATATCACGCATCTCACGGTACTTCTCTGTACGGAGATTCATGCCAAAACCAAGCTTTATAGAATGGCGTCCCTGATTGTTGTCATTAAATCCCCATGATTCATAAACTGGGTCCTGTGGTCTAGTTGAACTAGCTGTTGTATAAAGATACTCAATAAAGACATTCACATCATCACTGAGTTTGTACCAAGGATGAACACCAAAATTCAAACTTGTAATATTCTGTTTCAAAATACCGAAACTATCGTCAACAGGCTTTTTATCAATATATGCACCTGTCATATATCTATGCATACGCTTCTGTCCCATTCCGATACCAACAAAACCATAGACTCCCCATGGATCATCCCAAGTAAAATCTTTGAAGAAGCCCATTGGATTTACAAGGAGATCAACTCTTCCACCAAGGAAGTTCTCATTGAAGAATTCAGTTCCGCTCTTAAGTGGATGGTCTCCTTTATTGCTACCCCACTCATAATATCCCCACTCTGTTGAACGGCGTGTAAGAGTACCTCTAAAACCTGCAACTGGAGCAAACCACTTACCTACAGAAACACTACTCTCATAACCTATACCGAGTCGTGAACCACCAACATTCGGATCCTGATTCTGAGCAGAAGTCATACAGATACCTGATGAAGCCTCCACGAAAAGAGGGTCACGCCAACGCTCAAGATCAAGAGAATCCTCGAAAGCTGAAAGTCGCTTAGCAGGGGCAAGTGCATACTGAACACCGAGATTGAAAGTCTGAAGAGCCTGCCATCCGCCCATCTTTGGTGTTGGACTACCATACTTGACATTCTTAACAAGATACGCAGTAGGCATGAAGAAAACAGATGCCTGATTTGTGAATCTATAACTCAAACGAAGATTGATATTACCACCAAGTTTAAGGTCACTTTCTGTTATAGGGTATTCAGGATTTCCAACAATAACAGATGCTGTTCCACCTGACAACCATGAAGCAGTCAAACCAATACCACCATCAACATCCCACTTGCGATAAGGATCCACACCACGCATAAGACTTGCAAGGTGGAATACAGGACCAATGTTGAACATTGACATATGAGATGAATGGTTGATTGCATAGCCACCATCCCACTTAGGCTTTTGATTTCCGGTAATATCATACAAATTAATATACTCCATACCAATTCTGGTTGAAATATAATGATTGAAACGATATTCACCAAACAACGTAAATCCACTAACAATAGACTTTTTCTGAGCACTCAGATATGGATAATGTGTCTGCTGACGCTGAAGATAAGCTGCACCTACACCAAGTGTGAGACGAGAAGCCACATTTGGATATATAGGAAGTTCTTCTGGAAGATATGTATCGCGATACTTACGAGCCTCACTCGTTACGGTAAAGCCGACATTAATATCATATGCATAGCGTTTTGCCAACTTAGCGACACCTTCATATCTTGTAACATGTGGTTCAATAAAGACCTGTACACCTCTATCTACACCATACCATCCATGGATACCAGCTTCCACATTAACTAACTTAGAAGTATATATAGAATTACTTCCATTAAATTTTTCAATACGACCAATACTTAAACCTCCAACAAGATATGCACCATACTGAGAATTCCAATCATAGTAGCGACCGAAGCCAAAAGGATTCACAATACCTTCTACACGAAGTCCACCCCATGAATAACGGTTTGACATCCTGTAACCATCACCTTGGGAAACTTCTGCATATTCTGCGTTACGACCTGTTGCACCAATTCGCATACCAAAAGCAGGTGAAAACCACTTACCAACAGCAACAGCGGTATTATGACCACGATGACCAAATGAAGCACCAGTCTGGAAATCTATGAAATATGGATTCTGCCAAACACGGAGTTTTTCAACATCTGTCAAACCAGCATAATGCCATGAGCTACGAATACGATTCCAAGCCTCTGGACTGTTATGGTCACGAAGATAGTAAGCATAAGTACCACGAATACCATAATACAAGTCATACTTGTGCCAATTCCTTTTTATGGAATTATCAATCTGGTCAGAAGCAACACCTACGTATGGTTCAATTGAAAGATAACTTCTTGGACCGCCATAGATGCCTATAGAAAGGCCGAAATGAGCATTTACTGAAAACTTTAGTCCTTTCATCTCATCTGCAAGCCAATCCCAGTCCACATTCGAGGTTTTTGTGAAGCCAAAACCAATTCCTCCAAACGCTCCAATATTAACAGGACGCTGCGGATTATAACCTGCAAAATATGTGGACAAGTTGTACATATAGTCAATGTTACCATTAACCATATAGTTCCTTGACGTATTTCCAGATTGGAAACGCAAGGCATTTTCCAAATTGATATAGAAACGAGCACTACTCAATGGAGTAAAATTCTTACCAACACCAATATGAGCATTCTCCATTGTGTTGAATTTATATCCTTCAATGCCACCGATTCTCTGCAAGCCAAAACCACCCATAAAGTAGAAATGATCCCAGAAACTCTTGCTTGTGAATGTGTCACCAGAAGGAAGGAAACGATTCTCCATGATATAATCATGACCATTCATCTGTCCTTCCTGCTGAGCACGGTTAATTTTGCTCAACTTAGAGACATCCTTATTAGCAATGAATTCCTCCTCATCAATGTCAACTGTGTCGCTGGCAGCAGTATATGCCTCCCTATTGGATAGAGAAGCTTTTGCTACCGCATTCACTGCGGTGCAACTCAAAAGCATAACTGCCAAAGATATGAAATATTTTGTCTTATTCATTTTCTTTAAAAAGCTGGTTATATATCAGCGATTATATAGTCTCCTGATTTATTTGACGATTTAATCTTCTTCCTCTGTATTATTATCTGTATTATCCTGCGCAGGCTGCTGTCCAGCGTTAGGATCCGCAGCATTTGCAGTTTGATCAAGATTTAGATTAACAACTACATCGTCATCTTCATCATCACCACTAACAGTTATGTCCTCTTCATTCTCACCAGACTTTCCATCTCCAGAAAGAACAACAAGATCATTGAAGCGCTGCTCATACTTCGCATAGTCTTTCTTCTTGTAAAGGTAGATCTTTCGAAGATCATCACTTACCTGACCGTCATTAAAGTAATAGAACTTATAACTTGGCTCCAACTTGAAAGAATGATGGAAGTATGCGAGATAATCAGGAATATAGTTCGGACGAGCAACCTTCGTATTCTTGAAAGCTTCTGTACGAGCAGCCATAATTCCCTTCATATACCACTTCTTAGCATTATCATCATCCATTGCATTTACAAGAGAATCAATATGATGCTGAGTAAGTCCCAATTGTTTAATAGTCATCAACTCAAGAGCAGCCTCTGTATAGAAAACTGCATGATTATCTTTATGAGAAGAAAGAACCTCTTCCATTTCCTGAAGGTATGAGTTTGTCTCTGATGGAGACATCTGTTTTGTCACACACTTCATGAAACGATCCTTGAAACTGATAAACATACGAAGCTTAGCAACCTTTGGATCATTCTGTTCAGATGCCTTACCAAACCAGAAATTCATATAACTCTGAGCACTATCACGCTCATCCTTCATATAATAGTTAAGAATCTGGTTGATGAGGATTTCACGACGATTCTTCTGAGCGACATCAGTATTACGAGTAGGTCTTCCCTGTACTCTTGAACTACGAGTGTTAATGAAAGGACGAAGGATTTCAAGATCCGGAGCACCTTCTCTCATCTTAAGAATCGCCATTCTGTTTGCACAATACATTGCAAACTTCACATTCTCATAACCTAAGTCTTTAGTTACCTGACGATATGCAAGACGTGTAATGATATCCTGATCCTCTTTGTCTTCAATAACATCAAAGAGGTTATAGTAGTCACCATCAGAAAGGTGTGCCTTACCATCAATAAGATCCTGCTTGTGAGCATAATAGAAAGCTGCTACCTCAGCACCGTTCATGATATGCTTACGCTCATAACGGTAAGTACAGCGCATTCTACGCATTGACTCAAGGATAGGTACAATATTTGTATCATAGAATGGAAGAATCCTGATACTTCCCTCACCTGAAGGAATTACAGCACGAAGAGAGTCTGCCTTATCCTTGTTTCCTTCTTCATCAAGCTGTTTCGCAACATCGTCCCAGCTATATACTCTTGGAGCCTGCTTGCTGAACTGTACGTCAGCCTTGCCAAGACCACTACGAAGAATGTTATAAGCCACATCAAGACGACCAGAAGCAAGCTTACGGTTAGCTTCAAAACCACCATCAGGGGAAGCTGTAGCCTCGATTGACACCTGCATAAGAAGATCACCATAAGATCTCAACTCATCAAGGAATGTTTCCTTGATAGAATCATTTTGAGCATCCTGAATAAGGACAGACTTACCAACCTGGAAACGAAGCTTAATATCCTGATTCTTTGTCTCAAAGTTCTCATCAGCCTGAGTTGCGAATTCATCAAGATCCATATCAGCCTGCGATACAGCCAAGTTAAGGAACTTATAATAGTTCTTCTTTGTACAAGAAGACTGACTTGCCCAATCAGCTAAATATATATGATGATAGTCTGCAACCTCAAGAAGATATGGGAATTTGTAGTCCATACTTGGGGTACGCTTCCTATAAACCACAGTGGTATCAATATCCACACGATTGTGGAGATTCAAAATAATGTTACTAGAATAGTAATCCTTCAACTTATCGTTCTTACGATAGTTGTATCCCATACGACGGTCCTGAAGCTCATGATATTCAGCACCCTCATAGCAAAGACCTTTTACGAAATCAACGGTATCACCAGTCTCACACTCCACAGCATAAGGCTGAATAATAAGACGAGAGTCCTCTGCAACCGTACCAGCAGGAAGGTGTACTACAATTGGAATATAACAATTAATACCGTCATCAAGAGCTGGAGCAGCAACAAGACTCAATGTATCACGACTTTGACCTTGTACCTCAACGTTGCTAAGTGTATGATTTCCCTTAAAGTCAATCTTCTTCTCTTCAACGTGAACATACTCGGTCTTACCAGCAACAGTCTCGATAACAATGAAGTCTGCACCGTCAGAGGTAAGGTCATCGTCAGGATCGAAAGAAGTAACAAGCAATGCCATTCCCGGATACAAAACGCGAACATTGAAAGTACCGTTAGCCTTTGACTTCTTGAAGGTCAGCTTATTCTTAGTAACCGCTTCATCAAAAGCAAGAGGATTTGTACCATTTGTAATCTCAGGCATAGTTGCCTCAAGAATAGCCTTTACATCATTAGCTTTTTTCGCTGTTTTGAAAAGAGCGTAACGAAGTTGCTTGGTGGTAACCTCATCACCAGTCTTAAACTGAACCTTGACACTAGCAGTAAATGGCTCATCGCTCTGTGCCATAAGTGAATTACTTACGACAAAAAGCAACATTGTCAAAAGGATAAATAATTTCTTCATCATTCTTATATCTGCACCTAAACTGACAGATGACTATTATTGATTATGCGAACTGTATATAAATTGCTTACTTTAAAACGTAGGAGATCGAGATACCGATTCGTGTAGGAAGAAGATAGTATCCACTCGCATTTGCCTGAGTGAAACCATTTTCCCTTGCGTCCTCATCGCGAGAATTTACAAAATTCTCCTTTTGGTTATAGTATATTGCACCATAACCAGCATGGAAGTCAAGACTTAGACGACGAGTAATGTTATATACATAGCCAAACGTCAAGCCACCACCAACAGCATCTCCTCTGTAGGTCTTGTTCTTCCATTCAATATCATAACGTCCACCTATAGCGCCTATACCCATGAAGATTCCATGAACTGGTCGATTAGAAAGATAGTAACGGAATTCAGGCTGAATAACCGTTGCCTCGATATTCTTTCCCAAGGCCTTCCACCCATAGATAAAATTCACGCCAAAAGATGTCTTATTGCCTGTGACGATTTCCATACCAAGTGATGGAGCCATCATAGCATCCATTGCCAGGTCTGTATTTATAGCTACCATCTGAGCTTTAGCACTCAGAGATATAACAACAGCACATACTATAGAGAGTATTTTCTTCATTCTTTTCACTTAATTAAAATGTAATATCTCCAAGTTTAATGATACGACGTTTTTTCCCATCATCATCTTGGCCATCAACTACAGTGTAACTAACAGACTTCATCTCAGGAGTTGTTGATGTATCATCACCCTTAAAGCGCACGTATATATTTGCAGTACCTGTTTTAGAAACACCAAGTACTGTCAAAAGTTGCTCAAACTCCCTCTTCGTATCCTTTGACACACCACCTATAGGAAGGACACACCTTACCTTTTTACCTCCGACAACAGCACCATTTGGTTTCTTCTTTCCTATGATGTCACATATTTCCACATATACATTCTGGGCTGCACGACTTGACGAAATACTTCCTGACACCTTATATTGTGTTGTAAGTTTATAAGGTTTTTGAAAAGTAGCATGTGTCTCCTGCCCTAACTTAACTTCTACCAACATAGTAGAATCTGCATAGACCTCACCAGCATTGCGTGATACATATTTCCCAGACAGAGCCTTTTGAACTCCTTCATCAGAAGTGCTATACTCAGCGGTCTTACATGAAATAATCACATCGCCATAATATTGACTTCCCTTTGAAAGTGCTTCAAAATCAAAATTCTCATAGTCATAGCCATTGTTTCTATTTATAGCATAGAACTTATACTTTCCCATAGGAATATTAGTCAACTTATTTTCTTTACCAAAAGCATAAGTAAACACCGTATCACAACTACCGGCTGTGTTTGTAGCAAAAACCACAGTACGTGTAGTAGGCCAATCTGACAGAGTCACCGTAACAGCCGTACCCTTCTTCTGCTCAACAAGTTCTTCTTCTGAAACCAGATCAACTTGCGAACATGAAACAAAAGAGGTAGAAACCACAGCTATTGACAATATAATTCTTGATATCTTATTCATTTTTATTATCCACGATTAATCGTTATTTTTCGCAGCCTTCGCAGCGGCTTTTGCCTCTGCCTCTGCCCTCTTCTTTGCCTCCTTCTCAGCCCTAGCAGCTTCCTTAGCAGCTTCCTTCTCAGCCTTAGCCTTTGCTTTAGCCTCTTCCTGAGCTCTCTTCTTAGCCTCACGCTCTGCCTTTGCAGCCTCAGCCTGGGCATCAGCGTCAACGCCGCCATTGAGAGTCTGGTTCTGCTTCTTCAACTGCTGCTCACGCTTCTTCTGCTGTTCTTTTTCCTGCTTTTCGAGATAGCGCTGCCACTCCTTCTTCTCGGCTTGACGCTGCTTTTCCTTAGCAGCCTGCTGAGCATCACGTTCCTTCTGGAGAGCCTTCTGTTCTGCATCGTACTTCCTCTGTTCTGCATAAGCCTCATTCATACGCTTACGCTTCTCATTCTCGTACTTTCTGTTTTCTTCGGCCATCTGCTTCTCCATAGCCTTCTCCTCTGCAGCCTGCTGCTTCAAGAGAGCCTTCTCCTCTGCATCAAGAGCCTTCTCAAGCTTGCGCTCTTCAGCCTCCTTCAGCTTATCTGCCTCAATCTGCTGACGAACCTGTTCCTCAACCTTACGGGCATTAGCCTTATCTACGAGGGCAATACTATCTTCCTTAGCCTTCTCCTCTGCAGCCTTGATACGCTCCAGACGCTGCTGCTCACGTGCCTGCTCTTGAATCTTACGAGCCTGCTCCTCACGAGCCTTGTCAGCCTTACGCTTCATATCTCGTGTATCAGCAAGTTTCTGGTCAATAATACTCTCATGATTCCTCATATTTATAATAAGGAGAGAGTCATACTTATTCTGATAGAAACGGAAAATCTTCAGATACTCCATATCACGCTTACGCAATTCAGCACGATAGTCGAGTTCTGCGAGCACCTTTTCCTGATACTTCAAGTCAACATCGTATCTCCAACGATACTTTGTGTATATATTAGCCTTATTACCCACACGATATACAAGACCGACGCGAGCCTCGGTCAAGATGGGGAATGGCACAATCTTCAAGCCAGTCTTGGAACCAGGAATAGTTGTATAGCTTGAAGTCTGACTGTCATGGGTAAACTTCTCATAGTCCGTAAGACAGAAACCTGCGCTGAAACCGAAATCAAGGTCAACGCTCTTTCCGCTCTGGAATATATAAAGAGGACGAATCACACCATACTGGAAACCCAAGGTGTATGCCTGTCCCTGAATTCCCTCCTTACCGAAAAGGAAAGAATAGTCATCATACGCCAAATAGCCTCCACGATACCAAGTAGTACGAGGATGCTTTGGACGACGACGACGACCAGAGAGGATTTTCTCATAAGTATGACGATGCGGACCCAGATCGTTGGTAGTCTTTCGAGTATGCCAATAATTGCGGAACTCTCCGCGGACCTCGAACAGATTATACACAACACCCGGATTATAGGTATGCTTAGTATTCCAGTTAGCCCTAACATTAAGTCCAATGGCATTACGACTCCAGTTATATTTGCCAAGGTCAAACTCAACGCCGAAGTTTGCCAACAGCATCATCCAGTCCACACCATTTGTACGAAGGGAAATACGATCGCTAATAGAAAGCGAATCGAGCTTATGATCATCAGCCATCTTCTTCTGTGCGAAAACACATGAAGACGAAACTAGCATCATAAGCAGCACGCAATATTTCAGCCCTTTTAAATTCACTGTTTTAATCAAAACTTTAATATATAACATTTTTTAACCCCAAACATGTCTACCACACATAGGAGCATTCTTTCTTCAACTTATATCTCCTAACCAATTGAAATTGTAGCAGTTACGGGCGACCCCAATAATAAAATCAGTATGAAGACCCTAAAACTGACTGCAAAGTTAAATATTTTTAATTGAATATGCAAACAAATTCTCAACTTTTATATTTTTTTTAACATATCTATTAACTTTTACAAAAAACTCAAAACAGCAATATTGCCGATACTCTTTCGTAGAAAGTCATGTTTAAAGCCTCTTTTGCTCCCTTCAACGTCCAACTTTGGGAAAGGGATTCAGAACGGACTTACAACGGACCTGGAACGGACTTACATCGGACTTGCATTAGAGCGTTCTCTCAACATGCAAAAATCACCATGTGAATGGAGACTACCTCCATAGGACTTTTTTGCCATCAACGATTACAACGCCGTTGTTCTTTTGCCCAACAATACAGCCATTGACATTGTATTTCCTTTTACTCTTAACACCCTCATAGTCATTCACTTCCACACACTTTATACAAGAAGATGTTCCTATGGTTGTTTTCGGGTGATAAACGCCACTTGAATAGTAATATTCTCCTGCCGAAGCCGTGTACCAGACGTATTTGCTCGAGCCATCCGTTGTCGGTGTATATTTACCATCCGACGTCAATGTACTGGAAGGTATCGTCTTGTCGAAATCCTCATAACACTCAAATTTCACATCCACGTCTTGCAGGATTGGAGCATCCTCAGAAAGTGTACCCGACAAATATTGTTTTAGTATATTATATGCATTAACGATTGCAGACTTCGGAGCATACTTGTATGCCCAAAGCGGAACACCGGCATTACTAACACAGCTAATACACAAAGCAGGCATATCCGTAAACCCATCTATGTTTTGCTCTGCTATAACACCATAATATGCGACGCCCGAGATTGTCAACTTAATAAAGGATTTCCCCTCTTGAGTAAACTCCCAAGTTCCCGTTTTGTCTCCTGAAATCTTTCCACCTTCTGAAAGCACTATTGAAATTGGAGTAGCCTCTGCATAACTCTTATGGTTCAACTTATACGGATGAATCAGCAACTGGTAGGTTCCAGCAACGACCTCATTTGAGTAAAGACGTCCCGTCTCTATCTGAGCCTGAGTCGTTTTCATTGCTGTATATCTGAAAGGAGAAGCGACAAGCCAACCATATTCGTTCTGAAATAACTGACGTACACGAACTTGATGATGAACAGTACCGTTGTTAAACTTTGTATGATATACGACAAATGCATTTCCATCAGCATCCACACAAGCCGAATTATGCCCTTCCGCGCACTCTCCAACAGTCATTGTTCCCCAGTTGTTAAAAGCGCCAAGAAGTTTCATTCCTCTGTTTGACGTGGCATTGGGTCCAAAGTTTAGCTGATAATTGTTAAATATCGCAAAATTTCCTAATGCATCCTTATAAGGTCCGGTTGGAGATGAAGAACGGAACACGCGCATCTCATATCCCCCATCAGGCGCATAGCCACCATAACTCATGAAAAGATAATAATAACCGCCTATATATTTTATATAAGGTCCCTCACCTGAGACATAATACCCTCCGGCTATTTTCTTTCCAAAATACTGGTCGGAAGTGGCATTGGCGTCAAGAGTTGTTCCCGAATAAGTATAGGTATAGTCACGAAGTCCTGTATTCTTATCGAGCTTCAACATAAAGATTCCCCCTGACCATGAGCCGTAGGCAAGCCAAAGCTCACCTTCTTCATCATAGAAGACACAAGGATCTATGCAGTTAGGATAGTATGTTCCCCACTTGCTACCAGCACTTGAGAAGCGAGCAGGAATCGCTTCCGAGCCCGTCACGATTTTCATATCGGTCTTGGCAACATCCACCTTCTTGCCTGAGTAAGAAACATTATTGAAACCTCCGAACACAACCGGAGCCTCATATTTGAAAGGACCAGCCGGACTATCCGCAGTAAGAAGAACGATAACCGATGCCCAGTTATCTCCGTTCAGCGAAAGATACATGCACCATTTCTTCATCTCCACATTATATATAATGTCAGGAGCCCACATATCACCAGCTATCCACTCGGCAGCATTTGACGAATAGATTGAGCAATAGGCTCCGGCATCAAAAGAGCCCAATGTCTCGATGACGATATCAGAGCCTCGCTTCACCCGAACCTCATGGGTAGGACTGGAAGAAAATGCGGTCTTGTAACTTTGATTCAGGAAAGCAGAATGTTCCTTACCTGTATTTATTGCCGTCCAGTTGACCAAATCCTTTGACTTGGCAACTCCCATATGCGAACCTACTATATAATAGTGTGTGTCTGAGGGATTATAGACAACAGACGGATCATGAACCGACACATTACTATATGTCTTTGCCTTCTGCATGTTCTGAAGCTGCGAAGACGACAGTTTTGTCTGTGCAGACAAAGCCGAAGGCAATAGCATCCATGACAAAAAAGATAATATCCAGAGTTTCATTTCATTCATTTTTTTAGTTCGGTCAGTCAGTATTTTCGGGGCAAAAATACAATTATTTTTCAACATCAACAAATTTTCCAAGATATTTTTTTGAGAAACGGCACGATATTTGGTAATTTATTACTATATTTGCAGAAAGTTTACAACTTAAATCATTACAACTAGCTCTAAATTATATCAAAAACAATATTATGAAGAGAAAGCTATTCCTGACATCACTCGCTATTGTCAGCTCCCTTGGTTCTTTTGCCCAGAGCAACGAGATGATTATTCAGGCAAAGAAACCAGGTGCTGCTATCCAAAGCACTATGTATGGTATTTTTTTCGAGGACATCAACTTTGCCGCTGACGGAGGCCTCTATGCCGAGATGGTGGCAAACCGTTCATTCGAGTACCCCAACAACTTTGCTTGCTGGGACATCTCTGGCAAGGTCAGTATTAAGGATGACGGTCCATTCAACAAGAACCCTCATTACGTTCGCCTCACCCCTACAGGCATCAACGACAAGCACACCATGATTGAGAATCACGGTTTCTTCGGCATGGGTGTGAAGAAGGATCACGAGTATCGCTTTACCGTATGGGCTCGTTGTCCAGAAGGAGGAAAAGCAAAGATCTGGGTTGACCTCGTGGATAATGCAACTATGACCGATGACCAGAAGTTAGGTAACGGAGGAATTGACATCAGCGGCAAGGAATGGAAGAAATACTCTCTTATCCTCAAGCCAAAGAAGACATTCGAAAAAGCTCACCTACGCGTATGGGGCGACAGCAAGGTCATAACCGACCTTGAACACGTCAGCCTCTTCCCTGTTGATACTTGGAAAGGTCGCGAGAACGGAATGCGTAAGGATCTTGCGCAAGCCCTTAACGACATGAAGCCGGGCATCTTCCGTTTCCCTGGCGGATGTATCGTCGAGGGTACAGACCTCGCCACACGCTATCAATGGAAGAATACCATAGGACCTGTGGAGAACCGTCCTCTTAACGAGAACCGCTGGCACTACACCTTCACTAACCGCTATTACCCCAACTACTTCCAGAGCTACGGACTTGGTTTCTTCGAGTTCTTCCAGCTCTGCGAAGACTTCGGATGTGATGCCCTCCCTGTCCTCAACTGCGGTATGGCTTGCCAGTATCAGAATCCAGAGAAAAGCGACCAATACGTAGCTCTCGACGATCTTGATCCATACATTCAGGACGCTCTCGACCTGATCGAGTTCGCCAATGGCGATGCAAGCACCACTTGGGGCAAGGTACGTGCGGATATGGGGCATCCAGAGCCTTTCAACCTTAAATATATGGGTATCGGAAATGAGCAATGGGACTACAAGGACAATCCGGCATTCACATCCCGTCTGAAAAAGTTCCTTGATGTTCTCAAGGCAAAGCACCCGGAAATCAAATACATAGGAACAACAGGTCCCGACTCTGAGGGTTGGAAATTCGATATGCTCCAGCCGAAGATGAAAGAACTGAAGGTTGACCTTTACGATGAGCATTTCTATCGTAATGAGCAATGGTTCACCGACTCTATCAACCGTCACCGCTATGACAAATACGACCGTTCAAAAGGCGCTCCGAAGGTATTTGCCGGAGAGTATGCCTGTCACGGGAAAGGCAAGAAATGGAACCATTTCAACGCAGCTCTTCTCGAGGCAGCCTTCATGACCGGATATGAGCGTAATGCGGATGTCGTTCACATGGCTACCTACGCCCCTCTCTTTGCCCACGTGGAAGGCTGGCAATGGCGTCCTGATGCCATCTGGTACGACAATCTCAACTCTTTCAAGACCTGCTCATACTGGGTACAATATCTCTATGCCCACTACAAAGGCACCAACGTTCTTCCACTCACCATGAACAATAAAGTTGTTGCTGGTGACAGCGACCAGAACGGTCTGTCAGCCTCAGCTGTTATCAATAAGCCTACTGGCGAGATCTACGTCAAGGTTGCAAACATCAGCGACAAGGCTCAGAGCATCAGGCTCAACCTCAAGGGCATCAAGGCTCTCACAAGTGGTAAGGTCATAACCCTACACTCCGACAACCCGATAGAAGAGAACTCCATCCAGAGATCTGACGCTATCCAACCTGTCGAGAAGAACATTGAGGTTGCCGGCTCTATACTCGACACAGAAGTGCCCGCAAAGACATTCGCTGTCTTTGTTCTGAAATAGCACTTTTCAACAATCAAGCCCGGATAAAATCTGCGGAAAAAACTCCCTCAACTCTTCCAATCAAGCGGGAAAGAGTTGGGGGAGTAGCTGTTTCCTACACAATCCTGTGTGTCGGATTTGGTCTTCCCGGCTGAAGGAATCTCCAAGCAAGGATCTCATTATCATATTTATCTCCAATAGCAGAGGCGATAACATCCTTCACAATATCATTAAGATGTTCCGGAGATGTTTCTACACGAGCATTAACTATGAGTTTCAGATTCTCGCTTGTGCCAGCAGAACCACGCAACTGCAAGGTAGAAGCATCGCCCGTAATATTACCAACGGCATATTGTGCACCATTCTCGGCAATAACCTTGATATGGCCAACGCGCAGTTTCTCATTCTTCACAACCTTTGCAATACCATTCATAATATCCTTAAGAAGCGTATCCCAAAAAGCAGGAGTACGACTTGATACTGTCACAGTTCCGTTAAGCCATCCCAACACAGCCTCTCCATGAGCATATTTGTCGTAATTGATATCGAGAATCTTCTTTCCGCTACCCAGTCGATGACCAACCTCTTCCAACCACTCCACAATGCCAATACCGTTCTGTGTACTTGCCGTCATAACTGCGGTATGCGGGAAACAGGTCTGCGTATCCTTTTTCAATTTCTCAAGCTCAGATTCGCTCAACAGGTCGGTCTTTGTTATAAGAATTATCTCACTCTCCTCCAACTGTTTACGATAGATATAGGCAGCATCCTCATGAAGGCCTCCGTCACCGCCATAGATGATAGACCTCAGTCGCATAGGATCAGAAAGAACAGTAAGAGGCGATACGAGCACTTCCGTATCAAGATATTTCTTCATCGGACGTATAATCGTTGCTGTAAGATCTGCACAACTGCCCACCGGCTCTGCAAGAATAACATCAGCCTCAACCTCCTTGCGGAGCTTCTTAATAGCATCCGTAAAACCGTCGAAATTACAGCAGAAACAACTTCCTGCCACCTCCTGAACCTGCAAGTTTGCCTGTTTTAGCAAACGGCTGTCAACAAGTTCCGGAGCCTGATCATTTGTAATCAATCCTACTCGCAAGCCTTTTGCCATAAGTCTCTGTGCCACATCCCATATAAGTGTGGTCTTACCGGCTCCCAAGAAACCGCCGGTAATTATCAATCTTGTCTGTTTATCCATTTTTTATATTTACTTTTTACTATTTACTATTTAACTATTTACTATTTATTTACTATTTCTTTTATCCACAGGCATTTACTATTTGTGATTTGCGGAAAATAGCAAATAGTACATAGTTAAATAGTACATTAAATTTTCAATTATTTATTACATCCGCATTGGCAGTTCTTCTTTTTGTTGATAGGCTCAAGAATATACTTGAACAGAAGCGCAGCAACAGTTCCTCCCAAGATAGGAGCGAAAATATAGACCCAGAACCAACCGCCAACCTCATCAGGCATAGCAGCACTACCCCATCCACAAAGATAAGCCACGATACGAGGGCCGAAATCGCGAGCCGGATTCAGTCCTGCCTGAGTGAGCGGAGCTACAAAGAAGATTATGCTTGATACGGTAAGGCCGATGAACAACGGCTGCAAATCAGAAGAAGGGCGCCCTACATTACAGTCTTCTGTCAAAGCAAAGATGAAGAGAGCGAGCAGCATAGTACCAAATCCCTCCGCAAGCATAGCCAAAGGCAGAGATACCGTAGCTATAGAATCACCAGGATTCGGATAGAACTCGCCAAACATACGTGCTGTATCAACAGAACCAGCCGTACCTCTCGCAATATTATGCACAAGCTCATATTGCGCTATCGACGGGCAGAAAAGCACATAAAGCATAATACCCGCAAGGATAGCTCCAACGAACTGAGCCGACAGATAACTTGGCAGCTGCTTGGCCTTCATACGGCCAGCCACCACCATAGCCACCGACACGGCTGGATTAAGATGTGCACAGCAGATGTTGCGGGTAAGGAATATTGCCAATGTCACGCCAACACCCCATACCAAGCCAATCTGGAAAATACTGTTATACTCTCCGAAGAGCACAGCTACGGCCACACTACTGCAACCAAACAATGTGAGGATGAAAGTCCCCAGCATTTCTCCAATAAAACCTCTCATATACGTTATATTTTTTCTGTTTAGTGTTCAGTTATTATGTTTAAAACGTTGCAAAAATAGTCATTATTTTGATATCTCGAAAATTTCATTTTGCCATCACGAAAAAAGATTGTACGAAAACGAAATTTCCCCGACACTTGGATTTTCTAACGAATCACGTCCGTTTCAGCTCCTATGTAAATACCATATAAATACCATTAAAATACCATTAAAATACCATTAGTAATGGTAATATTATGGTATTATTATGGTAATATTATGGTATTATAATGGTATTATCATTGGATTTGGTACCACCTTGCCTAAAGTTGACGGCGAAGTGGATCTACGCTATGATGCCGACCTTGCGAGGGAGGTTGATTTGTACCTCTCTTTGCACCTTTTTTGCCAATTCTGCAAAGATGCAGTCTATATTTTGCGCATTTGCCACAGATTTAACGATTAAAATTTGGAGATTAGAAATAATATTTCTATCTTTGCAACGTCAGAAATGACTAACCATGTGAGAATGCATGTCGATGGGCAAGGCTTAATCGTACTACCCAAAATAAGCAGTCTTTATGGCTGCTTTTTTGTATTATGGTAATATAATGGCATTATCATCGAATTTGGTTATGAGGAGCAGCTAATCTGCGAAGTAGGTACATAGGGGCAATTCCGCAGAAAAGACGGATTAACTATGAGATTTTTTATGAAAAATTAATATCTTCATAACATCGTCAGAGTATGGCAATTACGAATGTCATTATCCTTTTTTTCTTGTTTTCATAGCATTTTTGCCGTTATCCTTGCAAATTATCAATATTTTTTGTATCTTTGCAGTCAATTTACATTATTAATATAGAAAATTCAACAAAATAAGCACAGTGAAAGATTTCATTAAGCATACCCTTGCCACAGTAGTAGGCATATTCATTTTCGGTATCATCACATGTATTTTGATGCTTATGAGCATCGTAGGTATGGTGGCTTCTGGTAGTCAGGCAACAACTATTGACGATAACTCGGTACTTGTCATTAAGCTCAAAGGAGAGATTACGGATCGCTCCAATGATGAAGGTAACCCATTGACTACTCTTCTCGGTGATAATGCTGAGACTCAGGGACTTTACAACCTCGTGGAGGCTATAAAGCGTGCTAAGGAGAACGACAATGTCAAGGGCATATACATAGAAGCCGGGCAGATTTCTGCTGAACCGGCTACCGTAACGGCTTTGCGCGATGCGCTCAAGGATTTCAAGACTTCGAAGAAGTTCATCGTAGCATACGCTGACCAGTATTCACAGGGCAGCTACTATATCAGCAGCGTTGCCGACAAGGTATGGACAAACCCACAGGGTATGCTCGCATTCCACGGTATGGCCTCTCAGCCACAGTATATGCGTGACTTCCTCGCAAAACTTGGCATCAAGATTCAGGTGGTGAAGGTTGGTCAGTATAAGAGTGCTACCGAGACCTACACCGAGGACCACATGAGCGCAGCCAACCGCGAACAGGTAACGGCATACATTTCCGGCATCTGGAACCACATGCTCAAGGGTATCGCCGAGAGCAGGAAGATAAGCGTTGACTCTCTCAACGCATACGCTGATCAGGTTATGGATTTCGCAAGCACAGAGACTTTGAAGAAGAACAAGCTCATCGACGGTACCCTCTACACCGACCAAGTGAAGGGTGAGGTGAAGAAACTTCTGAAGATTGACGATGGCGACGATATTTCGCAGGTAAGCGTGACACAGATGCTTCAGGCAAAGCATGAGTCAGCTTCAAGCGACAACGAGATTGCCGTTTACTTCTGTGAGGGCAACATCGTACAGGAGCCTGCGGAGGGCATTATAATGGGCGGCGGTTCTTCAATCGTCGGCAATGATGTGTGCAAGGACATTGAAAAACTCGCCAAGGACGATAACGTCAAGGCTGTTGTAATCCGTATCAACTCAGGCGGTGGCGACGCATACGCTTCAGAGCAGATGTGGCATCAGATTGTGGAGCTGAAGAAGGTAAAGCCTGTAGTAATCTCAATGGGCGGTATGGCTGCATCAGGCGGCTACTACATGTCGTGCGGAGCTACATGGATTGTGGCTGAGCCAACAACGCTCACAGGCAGCATCGGTATCTTCGGCGCACTTCCCGACATCAGCAACCTCATGACCAACAAGCTCGGCTTCAAGTATGACGAGGTGAAGACCAACAAGAACTCAACGATGACGCTCGCCCCAATGGCACGTCCATTCTCTGGCGAGGAGCTTACGATTCTGCAAGGCTACATAGACCGTGGTTACTCACTCTTCCGCAAGCGTGTGGCTGACGGCCGTCACCTCAAGGTTGAGGATGTGGAAAAGATTGCACAGGGACACGTATGGCTTGGCAAGGATGCTATCGGCATCAAGCTTGTTGACCAGCTTGGAAGCCTCAAGGATGCTATCGACATGGCTGCTAAGTTTGCCAAGATTAAGGATAACGACTATTACACCGGCACCTATCCTGCTGCTGAGAAATGGACGGAGAACCTCTTGAAGAATGCAACAGGTGGCGGCAACTACCTCGACGCACAGTTCAGGGATGTGCTTGGCGAATACTATGAGCCTTTCATGCTTATGAAGACGCTACGCAATCAGAGTCCTGTTCAGGCAAGGATGATGGATAATTTCAGAATATATTAATTCAACCGCAGTCTTGGAAGGCGATTTTATCAAAATAAACGAGTGGCTACTCCCATTCTCATGGTTTTACGGTTTGGGAGTTGGAATAAGAAACACGCTCTTCGATCTTGGAATCCTGAAGAGCCGTTCCTTTGACGTGCCTGTCATATCCGTCGGTAATATTACCGTGGGTGGCTCAGGCAAGACCCCACACGTTGAATACCTCATCCGACTGCTCCATAACAAATACCGCGTGGCAGTATTGTCGCGTGGCTATAAGCGTAAGTCCAAGGGGTTCATCCTCGCTGATGAAAATTCCACAATGAGGGAAATCGGTGATGAACCTTATCAGATGCATCGTAAGTTCAAGGACGTGAGCATTGCCGTGGATCGCAACAGATGCAACGGCATTGAACGCATCACCACAGATGAAGCCACAAAGGATACGGATGTCATCCTGCTTGATGATGCCTATCAGCACCGATACGTAAAGCCGGGAATCAATATACTTCTTGTGGATTATCATCGCCTTATCATCTATGACAAGCTGCTGCCTGCCGGTCGTCTGCGCGAACCGAAGGAAGGCAAGACAAGAGCCGACATCGTGATAGTAACCAAGTGCCCGAAAGACTTGAAGCCAATGTCATTCCGAGTACTCACAAGAGCGCTGAACCTCTTCCCTTACCAGCAGCTATACTTCACATGTCTTCAATATGGCAACCTGAAAGCAATCTTCAATGAAAGTACGCGTCCTCTCGATGACATAAAGCCCGATGAGCACATCCTGCTCGTCACAGGCATAGCATCACCCGAACAGATGGTTGAGGACCTCGCCCCCTACTCCAAGAACATCATTTCCCTGGAATACAGCGACCATCATCAGTTCAATGCGGATGACGTGGAGAAGATAAACAACACCTTTGCGATGATGCAGACTCCACGCCTCATCATCACGACGGAGAAGGATGCCACAAGACTGGAGAGCATCGAAGGACTATCAGAAGATGTGAAGAACAACATCTACACCCTGCCTGTTGAGGTGCAAGTTATGCTCGACCAGCAGGAGAAGTTCGACGAGGTGATCCTAAGCTACGTTCAGAAGAACTCAAAGAACAGTACCCTCACAAAGGAGAAGAACCGCAAGATACAGGAGGCAAAGAAACCTACGGAATCAAAGGAGAAGCCGATCCGACTGCCGGACAACAACGACAGTCAGGCAAGTAAGCCGATGAAGATTAGGTTTTAAAACAAGTCAACAGCCCCTCACCCGTCCTACGGACACCCTCTCCCCAAGGGGCGAGGGAAAAGTCACATTAAAACGCTAAAGGAAGGGTGCATGATTAGAAATACAAACTTCCCCCTCGCCCCTTGGGGAGAGGGTGTCCGTAGAACGGGTGAGGGGCTGGTGCTTTTTAGATTTTTATATATGGAAATAAACAAACTCGGTGAGTTCGGTCTTATTGACCATCTCACAAAAGACATAGAGATAAAGAATGCATCCACACTCAAGGGTGTGGGTGACGATTGTGCCGTGATTGACCACAGCAAGGATTTCAAGGACAGCGTTTCGCTCGTCTCTACCGATATGCTGATGGAAGGCGTGCACTTCGACCTTACATACGTGGATATGAAACACCTTGGCTATAAGTCGGCTATGGTGAACATATCCGACATCTTCGCCATGGGAGGCACCCCTCGCCAAATGGCAGTGAGCATCGCCCTCTCGAAGCGTTTCAGCGTAGAGGACCTTGAAGACTTCTATGCAGGACTAAGAATGGCATGCAACAAATGGAATGTGGATATTGTAGGAGGTGATACGACATCATCCCTCACAGGACTCGCTATTTCTATCACCGTTATGGGTGATGCTGCCAAGGAGGATGTGATATACCGTTCAGGTGCAAAGGACACAGACCTTATATGCGTGTCAGGCGATCTAGGAGCAGCATATTGCGGATTACAGGTTCTCGAGCGTGAGAAAACCGTTTATTACCAGCAGTTGAAGGAAGCTCAGCAGAAGGGTAAGGACACATCAAACATCGAGTTTGCTCCTGAGTTTGCCGGCAAGGAGTATCTTCTTGAACGCCAGCTTCAGCCAGAGGCTCGTGGTGATGTGTTGAAGCAGCTACGCGAGGCAGGCATACGTCCAACGAGCATGATTGACATTTCCGACGGTCTTTCTTCCGAGATAATGCATATCTGCAAGAACAGCAACACAGGTTGCCGACTTTTTGAGAAGGAAATACCTATCGACTACCAGACCGCCGTTATGGCAGAGGAGATGAACATGAACCTCACCACCTGTGCATTGAATGGCGGTGAGGACTATGAACTGCTCTTCACATGCTCTATTGGCGACTATGAGAAAGTGAAGAGCCTTGAGGGCATCCGTGTCATCGGACATATCACGAAGCCTGAGCTTGGCTGTCAGCTCGTCACACGCGACGGACAGGAGTTCGAGCTAAAGGCACAAGGCTGGAATCATTGCGAATGATATTCTGAGTTTAGGGATTAGCGTTAAGAGGAATTGAAGTTCGAGGACATCATAGGACAGCGTGAGATGGCGGAGCGCCTACGCAATCTGGCAGACAACAACCGCCTGCCACATGCTATTATGCTTTGTGGTCCACAGGGATCAGGCAAAATGGCTCTTGCAATCGCCTTGGCAAGTCATCTGCTCGGAACAAATGAACAGGCTTGGAATATGCTCAACATTTTCCAGCATCCAGACCTGCACTTCGCATTTCCAATCATCCGTCCGAAAGGTGCATCAAGCGATAAGAAGTTTGATTCCGACGACTACATGGCAGAATGGCTTGAGATGCTAAGGAGCAACGGTGCATATTTCGACCTGCCCACTTGGCTCAAAAACATAAAAGTAGAGAATCAGCAGAGCGCCATTCCCGTAGCCGAGAGCGACCGTCTAACCCGCCTCTTCCTAATGAAATCAAATCAAGGTGGCAAGAAAATCGCGATTATCTGGCTGCCCGAGAAGATGAATATCGAGTGTGCAAACAAGATGCTGAAACTCATTGAGGAACCACCGGCAGAGTCACTATTCATCATGGTAAGCAACCATCCTGAGCAGTTGTTAGAGACAATAAGAAGTCGTGTTCAGCGCTTCGATGTCAAGCCGATAGCACAAGAGGATATCATCGACGCTTTGATGAACAAACGCGGACTTAACCAGAACGATGCCGTCAGAACGGCACGCATAGCAGGTGGTAACTGGCTCAAAGCGACATCAATCCTTGAGCCGGGCAACGAAGAGGCGCTGTTCTTCGATCTGTATGTAATGCTCATGCGATTGGCATACACACGCAAGGTGAACGACCTGAAGAAATGGTCAGAGCAATGCGCCACTTTAGGACGTGAGAAACAGCTCCGTATGCTCGAAGCCTTCCAAAGACTCACACGCGAATACTTCATGTATAACTTCCATCAGCCATCAATCACATATATGACTGAAGAAGAAGAGAACTTTGCCCGAAAGTTTGCTCCTTTCATTAACGAGAATAACATTATCGGCATGTACGAGCTCTTCCAGAGAGTGATTCGCGACATCGGCCAGAATGCCAATCCAAAGATTCAGTTCTTCGACCTGACAATGAAGATGGCAGTATTTATTCATAAGCAGAAGTAACTGCCCCTCACCCGTCCTTCGGACACCCTCTCCCCAAGGGGCGAGGAAGAAATTAGTAAAAATCCCTCTTGGGAATCCCTCACAAGCAATAAAATGTAACTTGAACCTCGCCCCTTGGGGAAGTCCGATGTTGATAACATCGGAGTATGTGTCAGAGGATTCCCGTAGGGCAGATGAGGAGCCAAAAACAATATTATAAATGGATTATAAAGATATGACATTTACTCTCGCAACAGGCTGTGGACGCGGTCTGTGCCGGAAAAGTTGTTCACGTTCAGACCATCAGCTCAACGTGTACGACTGGCTTGCTGATATCTCCGGCAACAATGAGAGTACTGACCTTGTAGAGGTACAGTTTAAAAATACACGCAAAGCATACTATCACAACATCAACAGACTTGACCTGAAGAAAGGTGACTGGGTTGCTGTTGAAGCATCTCCCGGTCATGACATCGGCGTTGTTACTCTTACCGGACGTCTCGCCATCATGCAGGTAAAGAAGGCAAACCTCAAGTCGGCTGACGACATAAAGCGCGTATATCGCTTTGCACGCGATACTGACATGGAGAAGTATGAGGAGGCAAAGGCACGCGAACACTCCACTATGATTCAGAGCCGACAGATAGCCAACGAACTAGGTTTGAACATGAAAATAGGCGATGTGGAATATCAGGGCGACGGCAATAAGGCCATCTTCTACTACATAGCCGACGAGCGCGTGGACTTCCGACAGCTCATCAAGGTCTTGGCAAACACATTCCATGTACGCATTGAGATGAAACAGATAGGTGCACGTCAGGAGGCTGGTCGTATTGGAGGTACAGGTCCTTGCGGACGAGAGCTTTGCTGTGCTACATGGATGAAGAATTTCTCAAGCGTTTCAACAACAGCGGCACGCCTACAGGATATATCTCTCAATCCTCAGAAGCTCGCAGGTATGTGCGCGAAACTGAAATGCTGTCTCAACTATGAGGTTGACTGTTATATGGAGGCTGGCAAGAAGATGCCTCCTAAGGATACTGTTCTCCAAACAGCCGATAGCGACTACTACCTCTTCAAGCAGGATATCATTGCCGGTATCGTCACCTACTCTACCGACAAACGCCTTGCTGCTAACCTTGAGACAATCCCAGCAGAACGTGCTGTGGAGATTATCGAGATGAACAAGCGTGGAGAAAAGCCTGTACAGCTCACATCCGACGGTACAGGCAAAGAGCCTCAGAGGCCGAAGGACCTTCTCGCTGATGCCGACATTGCCCGCTTCGACAAGGCAAAGAAGAAGAAAAAGAAGAAGAACAAGAATCATGGTGATAACAAAGGTGCAAACAACGACCAAGGCAAAGTAAACGCTGAACAGCAGAACAAGCCAAACGGCAATCACCAACAGCATCACCATCATAAGGAGTAAAAGAGGAAAGTAGATAGAGTAAAGAGGAACTGCGAAGCTGATGAGCTTGCGAATAAAGTGTAAAGAGTAAGGTAGAAAGATTAGAGTAAAAGGATAATGCGAAAGCTATTTCTATACACCCTATATTGTGTTTGTATCGTAATGGGATTTACCTCATGCGATACAAACACACCTTATTATCATTACGCACATACGCCTATCGACGGATGGGAAAAGAACGACACTCTAAGATACGATGTGCAACCTCTAAAAAAAGGAGGAGAACACAAGATAACAGTGGCTCTGCGACTCAATGGAGCATACCCTTTCCGTAAGCTTTATCTGATTATGGATCAGGATATATACCCAAGACTGCAAAGCAAAACCGACACAATATGCTTTGATGTCACAAGCAAGGAAGGACGATTCACAGGCAACGGCATATCCTACTATCAATACACAGTTCCAGTATGCCAAGAGCACTTCATGGAAAATGACTCAATCCATATAACTATACGTCATGCCATGAAGCGCGATATCCTCCCTGGAATATCAGATATTGGTGTAAAATTGGAGAGAATTCACTGATTATCAAGGACAAAACATCGATTTTTAAAAGTTTTAACTTTTTATTTTTGGTCATTTGACCAAAAATGCTTATTTTTGTCCCCCGAGTGATTTATTGAATGACTGATTATCAGGATAATCCGCATTCTGGAACTGCTACCTAAAGAATAAAAAGACGAGACAATTAGCAATCATAATTAGCTTATTAGTTACCACTTTGCTATGCGCTAACGCACAGCAGAGAGGCAAAGCCTCGTACTACTCCAAAAGAGCGACAGGAGCAAGGACAAGTAGCGGCATTCTCTTGCATAACGACTCGCTTGTTTGTGCACACCGCACACATCCTTTCGGCACAAAGCTTCTTGTGAGAAACCTGACAAACGACAAAGAGGTCATAGTAACAGTTGTTGACAGGGGACCATATAAAAAAGGTAGGATTATCGATCTCACATACGCAGCTGCCGAGCAACTTGGCATGATAACCAAAGGCGTTGTAGCTGTAGAGGTTAGTGTGTATCCAGACAAGGGTGTACCATACGCATTGGATCCAGAATCCCTCCCTGAGATTGACTTTGAGGAGCATGAAAGCGTAACAGATAACGATGACTACAATGCTGTTTGGACAAAGCAACAAAGGAATGACACAAAGGAAATAGCGCAGAATCTCATAAAAGAGGATAAAAGCACAGTCAATAGCACAAAATCCTCTGAAGTTAAGAAAACCCAACCAACAACAACTAAAAAGAAAAGTACCACAATAACCAAGAAAAAGAGGAGGTAAGACTCCTTTTTTTATTTACTTACCTCCATCATGCCTTTGCTTTTTGTCCCAATATAGGAACGGACTTACAACGGACTTACAACGGACCTGAAGGGGAAGCATTGTGGAAGGAAATTTTAGTGATGATGCAAGAAAAACGAAATATGATTTTGTCGTATGAGAAAATTTGCTTACCTTTGAACGCAATTAGCAAACTTTAGCCTATAACTCATCATGCCTATGCGTAATACTATGCCATCAAAGGGTGTGGACGTCCAGCCATACAAGTACAACGGCAAGGAACTTGACCTGATGCATGGTTTTAACACATACGACTATGGTGCTCGTCAGCATAATCCCGTCACAGGAAGATGGGATAGGAAGGATCCGTTGTGCGAGAAGTATTATAGCACAAGTCCGTATAATTATTGCCTGAACAATCCAGTAATGTTAGTAGATCCTGATGGAAGGGTGGTTGGTAATCCGTTTATTGAAATTATTAAATATACAGGTAATGCAATAAAAAAAGTTGCTGGAGCTTGTGAAAGAGCGGTTGTTGCCGGTTTTGCAGATGCAGGTGGTCAGGTTACATGTGAAATAACATCAAAAAATGAATCACTCGGTGAAGCCGTAGGTAATATTGATTTAACAAGTGTTGGAAATAGTATGACAACCGCTTTCATGGGAAGTAAATCAAAAGGATCGATAATTTCAGGTGTTGCTGATTATGCAGATGCCAGCGTTGATGTCTCTGCAAATGAAGGAGTGAAAATTGTTGGCGGAGGGAAAGGAGTAGGAGAAGCTTTAGTAGATCTTAAGATGCCTAATAGTTCTGGGCTTGCCGAGAAAACTCGAACATCAGTTAGTGATGCACTGACAACGGATCTTAGTCCTGGATACGGTAGAGCTATGACAAAACAAACCAGAACGCAACTAAAAAAAGTCAAAGAAGTTGTTGGATCAAATTCCGCAAAGACTTTTACTTTATCAGTTGACACATATGCAAATTCTACAACAGGTGGCTACGTCGGTCAAAGCTTCGATAATCTTGTTAATTTCTTAATTAGTTCCTTTTTGTATAGAGGACAAACAAATAGTATATATGGAACAAAGGGAGATGTTCTACCTGTTGATAATTTGAGAGTTCAAAAATAAACGAATAATGTATGAAAAAGAAATCGTCTTGGCTGATACCACTCGTGATAATCTTTTTTTATATAATTGGACGTACTTATAAATCATGGGAAGAGTCTGATGTAATGAGTGAAGGTGTGAGGGATACAGCCTTTGTCAATGACATATATTCTGTAAAAGGTGGTCGCTATTTTGAATATCAATATGATGTTAATGGCAGTATTTATCATGGTCATCGTAACAAAGCTGAAATATGGACTCGTAACGGTGAATTTGTGCAGTGGAGAAAATTGAAACTTGGGGATAGTATCGTGATTATGTACAAACAATCAGAACCACAGAAGTCGTTTCCTTTTGATATTTTATACCGAAAGAAAAAAGGGAATTAATGCTTGAATACAAGGGCGCCTAAGGAACTTTTCAATTATCTAAAATACAATGGCCTGACTATTTTGTTTATTCTCTTGATGTTCGTTGAGAATTTGATGCTCGGAACGCCATCTCTCGTGATAGGGAGGACACCTCAATTTGACACACCCTCACTATTCATTCCAAATCCTCTCTAACCTCCCCCTCTCTCGGTCTTTAGCCTCTTTGTCTTTAGTGCTGAGAGAAGGGGATTTTTCTATGCTTTAGGTCTGTTCTTCCTCCTATGCTCCCCCCTTCTGCCTCCTAACCAAACTCGGTGAAGCTCTTATCCTGAATGGTATTATCACCGACTTTGCACCGACTTTGCACCGACTTTGGTTAGGAGGATCATAGGAGGATGATGGGAAGAACATAGGAGTTTGTGCAGACTCTCGCTATTTCAAATGAATGTCAAAACGGGAAAGATAGATTCCGCTTTTTCCATTCTGACTGACAGGAACTTTCTTTCCTGAGGCATTCTCCACCATCTTTGCAGGATTGAGATAGGTATGGGTATGTCCGCCAAGAACAAGGTCAATGCCCTCAGTTTGAGGCACGAAACGTTCATCAGAAGGTTCTTCATCGCCTGTTTTCCAACCAAGATGCGAAAGACAGATGACAAGATCGCATTTCTCCTTTTCGCGGAGAGTCTTGACAACATCCCTTGTAACGGCGATAGGATCAAGATACTTGATATTGCCATAATTCTCACGAACAACAAGTCCTTCAAGTTTAGGAGAGAGGCCAAACACCCCTATCTTGACACCATTACGTTTTATGATGGTATATGGTTTTACTATCCCTTCAAGAACAGTTCCCGAAAAATCATAATTAGCACACACGATAGGAAACTTCGCCATCTTGAAGATACGCGCCATATTGTCAAGTCCGAAATCAAACTCATGATTCCCGATTGTGGCAGCATCATATCCCATAATGTTCATAAGTCCGATCTCCACATCCCCTTTGAACATACTATAATAAGGAGAGCCTTGAGAGAAATCTCCGCAATCGAAGAGCAACAGATTCGGATTGAGCTTACGTTGCTGCTTGACATATGCCACACGACGGGTAAATCCACCAAGATTCGCCTTTTTCTTATCAGCAAGATTCTTGCTGAATGGGAATATCTGCGAATGGCAGTCGTTGGAATGAAGTACCACGATATCCTTTTGCGCAAAAGCATTAAGTGCGACAAAAAGTAAAAGGAAAAATATCTTTCTCATTAGCTCACCTCCCTACTCTACTGTTATCCTACCTTCAATCTCGGCATCAACAACACGTCCCTGCTTCGTTTCTTCACGTAAATAATCCATGATTATGAAACGGAGATTATTACTCTTATCGGTTAGCATCTTACGATTAGTTCCAAGCGTAAAAGCAGGCATACCGTCATTTCCTTCTGCAAGATAGTCAATAGTAGCAATTCTATACTCAGCGTCAGGATTGATATCCTCACCATTAATCTTCAGACTTTTCAGTTTCCCGTCCTTGCTAATGACAGCCTTCACGGAATGGCTCACGCCCTCACCTCCTCGGGCAGCAATCTGTTCGAATAAAGTTATAACCTGAGAGCCTTTCATCGTCATGAAACAGATTTTGTTCTCAAAAGGGGCAACTTCAATCACATCCCCGATGGTCACATCTCCTTTTTCGAATGATGCTCGAATTCCCCCCATGTTATATACAGAGAAAACAGGTTTCTCGTCAAAGTCCTTTCCTGCCCAAATGAGGATGTCGGCAAGAAGGTTGGAAAGTTTGCTTTCCGGACGGTCAGCATCCATATCGCAAGCCACACGTCCCACGACAGGAGACATGATACTATCAACACTGGCTTTGAAAGGCGCAAGGAAGTTCGCTGTTTCAGCATCAGGAACAACGTCGAAAAGAGAATCCATCGTCACTCGCTGATAGTCAACCGACTGCACAGAATAGTGATGCGAGGAACAGGAGACAAAGCCAAGAGCTATTGCATAAGCAAGCAGCAAAAATCCCAAATACCTTTTCATATAATTATGAGTGAAATTAGAAAAACCGATACAAAAATACTCTTTTTTAGTTAATTATAAAAGGAAATTGAGAAAAAAGTCACAAAAAGTTTGGTTACTCGAAGGAAAATCAGTAATTTTGCACCCGCTTTCCTGCGTAACCGATGGTGAGGGAGAAGTGTTACCCACTATGTTGCGCTAGAACGATACAACAATTTAACAAAACAATTCAACAAAATGGATTTGATCAAAGTTGCTGAAGAAGCATTTGCAACCGGCAAGCAGTTCCCTGAGTTCAAGCCAGGTGACACTATCACTGTCGCTTACAAAATTATCGAGGGTTCAAAGGAGCGTATCCAGCTCTATCGTGGTGTAGTCATCAAGATCTCTGGTCACGGTGACAAGAAGCGTTTCACAGTTCGTAAGATGTCAGGTACAATTGGTGTAGAGCGTATCTTCCCAATCGAGTCTCCTGCTATCGAGTCAATCGAGGTGAACAAGCACGGTAAGGTACGTCGCGCTAAGCTCTACTACCTCCGCAACCTTACAGGTAAGAAGGCACGTATCGCTGAAAAGCGTGTTGTTACAAAGTAATTTGTGCACACTGAAAATAAAAAAGACTCACGCTGTGTGGGTCTTTTTTTTAATTTTCCTTGCAAATGAAACATCTCAAAATTGATCTCCACAAGGCATGGGATATCATAAAGAAATATGAGCATCCCTCAAAGGAAGCACGCGACCGTATTGCCTTGCTTGCAGGATTCCAGACATGGGAGGATCTGCAAAAGGAATTGGCTAAGAATTAAAGAAGGCCCCTCACCTGCCCTTTGGGCATCCTCTCCCCAAGGGGCGAGGAAGAAGTTACCCACAATCGCATATGAGGGTTTATTACTAATATTCCCCTCGCCCCTTGGGGAGAGGATGCCCAAAGGGCAGGTGAGGGGCAATAATTTTAAAACAAAAATGAAAGAACTAGCTCTCAAGTACGGCTGTAACCCAAATCAGAAGCCGTCTCGTATCTTCATCACCGAAGGCGAACTGCCTATCGAAGTTCTTAACGGACGTCCAGGATACATCAACTTCCTTGACGCGCTCAACTCTTGGCAGCTTGTCAAGGAGCTGAAGGAGGCTACAGGTCTCTGTGCCGCTGCAAGCTTCAAGCACGTAAGCCCTGCTGGAGCTGCCGTAGGTCTTCCTTTGTCAGACACTCTGAAGAAGATCTATTTCGTTGACGACGTGAAGATTCCTCTCTCTCCTATCGCTTGTGCCTATGCACGTGCCCGTGGTGCTGACCGTATGTCAAGCTATGGTGACTTCATCGCCCTTTCTGACACTTGTGATGCTGCTGTTGCTACTCTTATCAAGCGTGAGGTAAGTGATGGTGTCATTGCTCCTGACTATACAGAAGAGGCTCTCCAGATTCTTCGCGACAAGCGTAAGGGTACATATAACGTAATCAAGATTGATCCAAATTACAAGCCAGCTCCAATCGAGACTAAGCAATGTTTCGGAATTACCTTTGAGCAGGGCAGAAACGAGATCAAGCTCAACGATCCTGCTCTCTTCGAGAACATCCCTACAAAGAGCAAGACTTTCAGCGACGAGGCAAAGCGCGATCTTATGATTGCCCTCATCACTCTGAAATATACTCAGTCAAACTCTGTATGCTACGTTAAGGACGGTCAGGCTATCGGTATCGGTGCTGGTCAGCAGAGCCGTATCCATTGTACTCGTCTTGCAGGCAACAAGGCAGATATCTGGTGGTTGCGCCAGTGTCCAAAGGTTATGAACCTCCCATTCAAGGAGGGTATCCGTCGTGCAGATCGCGACAACACCATCGATGTATATATCTCTGACGACTATGAGGACGTACTCGCAGAGGGCGTATGGCAGAACTTCTTCTCAGAGAAGCCAGAGCCTCTGACACGTGAGGAGAAGAAGGCTTGGATTGCACAGAACACAAAGGTTGCTCTCGGTTCAGATGCATTCTTCCCATTCGGCGACAACATCGAGCGCGCTCACAAGTCAGGCGTTGAGTTCATCGCACAGGCAGGTGGTTCTGTTCGTGACGACAATGTCATCGAGACTTGCGACAAGTACGGCATCACAATGGCATTCACCGGCGTGAGGTTGTTCCATCACTAAAAAGCCCACCCAGTCCCTCCGCCATCCCCCATCCAGGGGGAGTGATTAGTCCTTCTAATCATTGGAATAGCAACAAATAAAATTACAAACATCTCCCACATAGGGACAAATACTATAAAACATCCTTCCCTTTGGGAAGGCTTGGTTAGGCTTATGAACGACTTTGAAGACATCCTGGTCAACGGCATCTCATTCTCCCGCGGAGGCACCAAGCCAAAGCAGGATGACGGGAAGGTCAAGACCAAGGCAAAGAAAAAGAAATACATAACTGGAGCTCACGGTTCGGGTTCTGCCAAACAGAAGGCAAAATATCGCGAACAGAGAGCCAACCGACACAAATAGAATATGACGAAGGTCAGATTTTTGCGCATAGAGCCAAGAATCTGGCCTTTTTCTTTTATCCCAAGTCTCTTTGCTAAAGGGCAAATACAAGGTATTGACACCGCTCTTCCTCCGTAGATGCTCCATCGATACTCCATCGATACTCCATCGATGGTCCATCGTTTCGATGGAGGATTGATGGACAATCGATGGAGTATCGATGGAGTATCCTTGGAGGGACAAGGGAGAAACGAGAAAGACAGAGAGTGCCATTCTCCAAACTACACATCACGAGGTGCCACGTCTAAGAAGATACAGGAGCATGTGGAAAAAGAGACTAACAAACGATAAACTTTGTGAATAAGTGAGAAACACAGAAAAGATATTGTACGTAATTGTTTGGTAATCTTAATTTTTTATACTAATTTTGCACCGCAATTACGAAAATGTACAGGATCAAGAAACTCGACATATACATCACGAAGCAGTTCTTGCTGCTTTTCGCTGGAACGTTCTTCATCAGCCTCTTTGTGCTGATGATGCAGTTTCTGTGGCGATATGTCGATGAGGTTATAGGCAAGGGACTGTCAATGGAAGTACTTGCCCAGTTCTTTTGGTACATGGGACTTATGCTTATTCCACAAGCCCTTCCTCTTGCCATTCTCCTTGCATCGCTCATCACAATGGGCAACATAGGCGAGAACAGCGAGTTGACAGCTATCAAGGCGGCTGGAATATCGCTGATACAGACATTACGCCCGCTTATTTTCATCACCGGTCTCATTACGGTAGCCTCGTTCTATTTCCAGAATAACATAGGTCCGAACTCTACAAAGAAGCTCACCCAACTGCTCGTGTCCATGAAGCAGAAGTCTCCGGAACTGGAGATTCCAGAAGGTATTTTCTACGACGGAATACCTCAATGTAACCTGTACGTGCAGAAGAAAGACCTTGAAACGGGCATGCTCTATGGCGTGATGATATACCGAATGACAAACTCATTCGAGGATGCAGCCATTATACTTGCCGATTCCGGCAGACTGCAATCCACAGCCGACAAGCAGCACCTTCTCCTCTCACTATACAGTGGTGAGTGGTTTGAGAACATGCGCTCACAGGAATTTGCGGGTAATGCAGGAGTGCCATATAGAAGGGAGTCATTTATCAGCAAGAAGATAGTCCTTGACTTCAATGGCGACCTTGACCTTGCCGACGAGTCAAACTTCGCAGGCAAACCACAGGCAAAGAGCCTGAAACAAATCTTCGTTGCAGTTGATTCCCTAAACCATGTCTATGACAGTATAGGAAAAGTCACTCGAATGGATCTCGACAGGATGTACTCCTATACATCTCCAAGCCAAACAAACAAGACCGACTCCCTCGCAGCCGTAAAGAAAGGCCAGCAAAGCACATACTCGTTTGACACCATTGTGGCAAGACTGAAGCCTTCGGATAAACGAGATGCCCTACAACACGCATTGGGCAGGGTACAGATGCTTACATCGGAACTTAGCTGGCGAGAATCAATAACCAGCGACGGCGACCAGACTATACGCAAGCATTGGCTTGAGGCGGTGAATAAGTTCACGCTATCAATCACATGCCTTATATTCTTCTTTATCGGAGCGCCATTGGGAGCTATTATCAGGAAGGGAGGACTCGGCGTGCCAGTCATTATCTCGGTACTTGTATTCATCGTATTCTATATTCTTGACAATACGGGATTCCGAATGGCAAGAATAGGAGCATGGCCTATATGGCTCGGTAAGGGAATGGCACCTGCCGTTCTCATACCTCTGGCATCGTTCGTGACCTACAAGGCAAACAAAGACTCCATGGTATTCAACATGGACGCATACCGTAATGCGTTTATACGACTTCTCGGACTTCGCCTCAAGCGAAACGTGGCAAGCAAGGAGGTTATCATCAACGATCCTGATTACCGAAGGGATGCCGACCGTCTCTCCGTCATGTCGCATCAGGTTCGTGCATACGCATACGGTCATCATCTCATGCGAATGCCGAATGTCATCAACGTATTCTTCCGCTATCAGCCAGACCACGAGATAGAAAGGATAAGTGCCGAGTTGGAGGAGATTATCGAGGATCTTTCCAATACCCGGGACAGGTTTATCATGGCATATCTCAACCAATACCCGATAGTATCGGAGAAAGCCCACACACGTCCATTCGAGCGTAAGTGGATGAACATCACGGCTGCTATAATACTGCCAGTCGGGATTTTCCTCTACCTGCGAATGTGGAGATTCCGCCTCCGCCTTTTGACCGATTTGCGCAAGATACGAATAACAAACGAGAAAATAGTGGATAGAATCGGCAAAATGGCCGCCCAATAGATATAAATAGGTGTAATAGATAGTAATTTTATTACCAAAATAGCGTATTTGGGTAACAAAACGTTAAAAAAAGCGTTAATAATTTCATAAAACGAAAGAAAATTCGTACCTTTGCAGCCAATAAACTTTTCAGAAATCATACATGGTACATTTATCAAACCGTCTTAACAGACTTGCTCCATCAGCTACACTTGCCATGTCTCAGAAGAGCAGCGAGATGAAAGCTCAGGGCATTGACGTAATCAACATGAGTGTTGGCGAACCAGATTTCAACACTCCAGACCACATCAAGGAAGCAGCAAAGAAGGCCGTTGACGATAACTGGTCACGCTACTCTCCAGTACCTGGTTATCCAGACCTTCGCAAAGCAGTAGTTGAGAAACTCAAGCGCGAAAACGGTCTCGACTATTCAGTTTCAGAAATTCTTGTCAGCAATGGTGCCAAGCAGGCTGTATGCAACGCAGTCATGGCGCTTGTTGACGATGGCGACGAGGTTATCATACCTGCACCTTACTGGGTTAGCTATCCACAGATGGCTCTTCTCGCAGGTGGTACACCGGTTCATATTCCAGCAGGCTTCGAACAGGACTTCAAGATTACTCCTGCACAGCTCGAGGCTGCAATCACCCCAAAGACACGCATGCTTATCCTCTGCTCTCCAAGCAACCCTACAGGTAGCGTATATTCAAAGGAAGAGCTCAAGGGACTTGCCGACGTGCTCAAGAAGCACCCGGAGGTTTATGTTCTCGCAGACGAGATCTACGAGCACATCAACTACGTTGGCAAGCACGAGAGCATTGCACAGTTCCCAGGCATGAAGGAACAGACCATTATTATAAATGGTGTAAGTAAGGCTTATGCCATGACAGGATGGCGTATAGGATACATGGCTGCACCAGAGTGGATTGTCAAAGGCTGTAACAAGCTTCAGGGACAATACACATCAGGCCCTTGCTCAGTAAGCCAGAAGGCTGCAGAGGCTGCATATGTTCTCTCTCAGAACTGCGTAGAGGAGATGCGTGTGGCATTCGAGCGTCGTCGCGACCTCATCGTAGAACTTGCCAAGGACATCCCAGGCTTGGAGGTAAACGTACCACAGGGTGCATTCTATCTCTTCCCTAAGTGTACAAGTTTCTACGGCAAGACAGACGGTGAGCGTACAATAAATAATTCAACGGATCTCGCTATGTACCTCCTTGAGGTTGGACACGTTGCTACAGTAGGCGGAGACGCATTCGGCGACCCAGAATGTTTCCGCATGAGCTATGCCACAAGCGATGACAATATCCGTGAGGCAATGCGACGTATCAAAGACTGCCTTTCACGTTTGCATTAAAAAAAATAGTGTTAAAAGTTCTTAATCATAAGTGAAGTTCAATTTTAATTTGTATCTTTGCGTTCGGAAACGGGAGGAAAGCCTTATATCGGCATTCAATTATGTTCAAACTTAAGAACTCTTTAACCGTAAATCAGAAAGAAAAATTCATTAACTCAAAATTTTATTTAACAACTTAAACTAAAAAAAATTATGGCAGCTACACAAAAGCCAGCCCCAAAGAAGTCTTCTGGCTTCCAGGGCGTTCGTAATGCGTTTTGGATCATCGCAGCAATGTTCGTTGTTGCAGTATGTATCTACAAGTTTGTTCTCGGTGCACCTGATAACTTCGTAGGCGGTGACCCAGATGGTGAGGTTCTCAATGGTAACATTGCAGGTACTATCTACAAAGGTGGTATTGTTGTACCAGTGCTGATCACATTGATGCTCACAGTGCTTTGTCTTTCTATCGAGCGTTTCTTCGCTCAGAAGACAGCTTTCGGTAAGATGGCAACTACAAAGTTCGTTATCGCAATCAAGGCAGCTCTCGCAAAGAACGATTTCGTTGAGGCTCAGAACCTCTGCGACAAGCAGCGCGGTACAATCGCTAACGTTGTTGGCGCTTCTCTCAAGGCTTACAAGGAAGTTGAGGCTCTTCAGGGTGTAAAGAAGGCTCAGAAGATCTCTAAGATCCAGCAGGCTCACGAGGAAGCAGTTCAGCTCGAGATGCCAACTCTTCAGATGAACATGCCTATCCTTGCTACTCTCGTAACACTTGGTACTCTTACCGCTCTGTTCGGTACTGTAACCGGTATGATCAAGTCATTCGCTGCTCTTGCATCTGGTGGTGGTGGTGACTCTGTTGCTTTGTCAACTGGTATTTCTGAGGCCCTTATCAATACCGCTCTCGGTATCTTGACATCATGGCTCGCTGTAATCTCTTACAACTTCTACTCTAACCGTATCGACAAGCTCACATACGCTCTCGACGAGGTTGGTTACACTATTGCTCAGACATACGAGGCAAACCACGACGAGGCTTAAGTTTTTACTAACCCTTTAAAACATTTATCACTATGGGTAAAGTAAAACTTAAGAAACAAGACATCTGGATCGATATGACGCCTATGTCAGACGTGATGGTGCTGTTGCTCTGTTTCTTCATGCTGACCTCTACTTTTACAAAGCCAGAGCCAGTGAAGGTTGTTGAGCCACAGTCTATTGCCGAGATTAAGGTGCCTGAGAAGGATGTGCTGAACATTCTTGTCGATAAGGAAGGCAAGGTGTTCATGAGTATGGATAACCAGTTCAACCTGGGTGACGCTGCAATGGACGTTACCGATCAGTTCGGTATCACATTGACAAAACAGCAGTTGGCTAATTTCAAGTCAGATCCAATGTTCGGTGCTCCAATGAATGTTATTGAGAAGTTCCTCAACATGGAGGAAAGCCAGCGCCGTGAGGGCTTGAAAGAACTTGGTATTCCATTGGATAGTATTGATGGTGGAAAGAGTGAGTTCCAGATGTGGGTTAAGGCAGCAAAGAATGCCAATTCTGACATCAAGGTTGCTATCAAGGCCGACAAGGATACTCCTTATAAAATCATCAAGCGTGTAATGTCGGAGCTTCAGGATATTAACGAGAACCGTTACTACCTGATCACTTCGCTCAAATCACAGGAGGATTAAGCCATGGCAAAAGTAAAGAAAAGTAGACAGAAAAAACAGCAGACTCGAGTAGACTTCACCCCTATGGTGGATATGATGATGCTGTTGATCACCTTCTTCATGCTCTGTACCACTTTGGCTAAGCCTCAGACAATGGAATTGAGTATGCCTACCAACGATAATGTTGATGATGCCGAGAAGACTGTTACAAAGGAGTCTTATACTATCACAATGTTCCTTGGAGCAGATAATCAGATCTACTATGTAGAAGGTCAGATCAAGCCAGAAGATCCTACTTGTCTGAAGAAGACTACATGGGGTAAGGACGGCATCCGCAAGGCACTCATTGGTCACGTTACAGAGGACGGCACTCAGCCTATTCTTGATGTAATGACTGCAAAGGCTAAGCTTGATGAATTCAAGGTGAAGAACCCAACAATGACTCAGGCTCAGTACGATGAAAGGCTCAAGGCAATCAAGAAGGGTGAGCTTGAAAGTGGAAAAATCGAGACAATGACCATCATCATCAAGGCTACAGATAACTCAAATTATCTCAACCTTATTGATGCTCTTGACGAGATGCAGATTTGCTCTGTATCTAAGTATGTAATTGATAAGATTAACGACAACGATAAGAAGCTTCTCGAAGCTGCCGGTGTCAAGGAGTAATCTATTAGTAACTTTAACTTAAGAAAGGAAAAGAAAATGTCACAAATAGATCTTATTGACAATAGGTGGTCGGACTTAATGTTCGAGAACCGTAACAAAGAGTACGGTGCTTATGTTCTTCGTCGTCAGACTACAGCGCGTAACATCAAATCAATTATCATCGTACTTATCCTCTTCGCTCTCGTAATGGCATACATGGTTGCTATGAATGCTTATAATGAGTATCAGAAGGCACACATGGCACAGACTCAGGTAACTGAGCTTACTGCTCTTCAAGAGCAGAAGAAGGAAGCTAAGGTTGAGCGTAAGGAGATCATCAAGCAGGAGAAGGTTGAGCAGGTTGTAGAGAAGGTAAAGAGCTCTATCAAGTTCACCGCACCTGTGATCAAGAAGGATAATGAGGTAAACCCAGAGGACGAGATGAAGTCTCAGGACGAAATCATGAACTCTAAGGTAGCCGTAGGTTTCGCTAACGTTATCGGTAACGATGAGTCTGGTGAAGTGCTCAAGGCTAAGGAGCAGCTCATTACAGAGCCAGTTAAGCCAAAGGAAGAAGAGAACAAGGTGTTCGACGTAGTAGAACAGATGCCTTCTTTCCCAGGCGGTATGAATGCTCTTATGGATTACCTCAGAAAGGCTATCAAGTACCCACCAGTAGCAGAGGAAAACGGTATCCAGGGTCGTGTAGTATGTACATTCGTTGTAGAGCGTGACGGTAGTGTAACTGACGTCCGAGTTGCAAAGTCTGTTGACCCATCTCTCGACAAGGAGGCTGTTCGCGTGGTTAGCGCAATGCCTAAGTGGATTCCTGGTAAGCAGAATGGTCAGTCTGTACGTGTAAAGTACACACTCCCTGTAACATTCCGTCTCCAGTAATACTTGAATGTTTTCTGTGGATTTCCGCAGAATACGATACATTAAACTTTGAGCTCTCTCACTCTCCCGTAGAGGAGGGAGCTCAATTTTATCATATAAGGTGCCATATCTGACACCTTCACTACAGCCAAGACAATTTCAAAAAATTCATTATTAACCCGAACAATGAAATCAATTGCATCAACACTCGTAATCTTCATAGCATCTATGCTCACATTCGGCATGCTGTCCTCTTGTAAAGAAAAAAAGAAGGACCCAAATGCGCGCACAGATACATACGCCACCGGAAAGATAACATTCGGTGCTGATGAGAGTTTTATGCCAATCATCGATGAAGAGATGGAGGTTTTCCATCATACCTATAAAGATGCTCATGTAACTCCGAAATACATGAGCGAGTCAGAAGGAATGAACCTTCTTCTTAAAGACAAGCTTCTCATGATGTTCACAACACGTGATTTCAAGAAAAGCGAATATGACAATCTGAAGGCGCGTCAACGCTTCCCTATGACAATACATATTGGTTATGATGCACTTGCCATAATAGCCAACAAGAATAATACAGACTCATGCATCTGCGTGGATGATGTAAAGAGAATCCTTACAGGTGAGGCTCTTAACTGGAAAGACATATATCCAGCAAGCGCTTCACGCGGAGAAATTGTAGTGGCATTCGACAACAAGACATCAAGCACAGTACACTACGTAGAGGACTCAATCCTCGGTGGAAAGCCTATCACAACTCCTAATGCTTTCGCAACAAAGAAAACAGCTGACGTGATAAAGTATGTTGAGGAACATCCAAACGCTATCGGAATTATAGGCAGCAACTGGCTAAACGACAAGCGTGACACGACAAACCTCACATTCAACCGCAATATCCGAGTAATGCTCGTTTCAAAACATGCACCGGCAACATGGAAGAACTCATATAAGCCATATCAAGGCTATATCTACAACGACAAATACCCATTCATCCGCAGACTTTATGCACTTCTGAATGATGAACGTGGCAGATATGGACTTCCACATGGTTTCGCACAGTTCATAATCTCCCAGAAAGGACAGTTGATTCTCTTCAAGGCTGGTCTGCTTCCTGCATATGGAAATATCGCCATAAGAGAGGTAAAGGTCAATTAAAGTCAGGATAATATATAAGGAATTATTACTTTTTGCTCAAATTCCTTTTAAGAAAATAAAAAAACGGACGTATTTGGTTAAAATCCGTAAACTGATGCAACAAAATCAATTATAATACGTCAAATTAATAGATAACCCAAACAAGACGGTAAATAAATAAAGACAAGAGTAAAATTTGCAAATTATGAAAACAGCTAAATACATTATCATCGGAGCAATGATGACAGTCATCAGTGTTCCAACTATGGCTCAGGATGCAACTTCAGCAATAGAACAGGCAACAAAGATTATTAAGTCTGGAGCTGAAGATAAAGACAAGCAGGTTACTGCAGTATTCAAAACAGTAAAGAAGGATGCAAAGGCTATTGCAGGTATCGGTCGCGCATATCTCAATGCAAAGGAATTTGACAATGCCGACAAGTACGCTGACCTTGCTATCAAGGCAAACAAGAACTGTGCAGCAGGCTATGTACTCAAGGGTGACATCTGTGTAATGAAGGACGACGGTGGTGCAGCTTCAAGTTGGTTTGAGAATGCAAATACCATGGATCCACAAGATCCAGAAGGTTATCGTCGCTATGCTCAGGTTAACGCAAAGGCAGACCCAGACGGTTCTATCGCAAAGCTTGAGCAGCTCCGTTCTATTGACCCTTCTTATCCTGTTGACCTTATTGCTGCTGAGATTCAGTCAAAGGCAGGCAGAGCAGATGCTGCAATAGAATACTACTCAAAGGTAAACCTTGACAAGATGGAGGACTACCAACTTGCTGACTATGCAAGTACTCTCTTCCTCAAGCAGAAGTATGATGAGTCTTTGAAGGTTTCAAGCTTCGGTAACAACAAGTTCCCACGCTATGGCTCCCTCAATCGTCTCTCTCTCTTGAACAACGTAAACCTTGAGAAGTACGAGGATGCAGTCAAGTATGGCGAGCGTCTCTTCAATTCTTCTGACGATATCAAATACAATGCGCTCGACTATATCAACTATGGTACAGCTCTTCAGAAGCTCAAGAGAAACGACGAAGCAATCCAAGCCTTTGAGAAAGTCGTTAACACCCGCACCTTCGACATGGAGCAGAGAATAAGCGTATATAAGAACCTCTCTGACGTTTACAAGTCAATGAGCGACTATCCAAAGGCTCTCGAATACTACGATAAGTATGTTAAGGGCAATCAGGGCAAAATGACTGCTAACATCAAGAATGGTCTTGCTCTCCTTTACCGTTCTATGGCTCTCGAGGAGAGTGCTACCCCAGAACAGAAGCAGGAAGCAGTTGAAAAGGCTGATAAGGTATTCGCTGAGATTGCAGAGCAATTCCCTGCATTCAAGCAGAGTGTAACAGCACAGCGCGCTAAGCTCGCCTTCATTCTTGACCCAGAGGATAAGGCAGGTGTAGCAAAGCCACACTTCGATCAGCTCATCGAGATTATCAATGGTCTTGACAGCAAGGACGCTTCTGATCTCGCTCAGCTCAAGCAGGCTCTTAGCTATAACATGGTTTACTTCGTAAAGGTTAACGAGGACATAGCAAAGGCAAAGGAATTTGCAAACAAGCTTCTCGAAATCGATCCTGAGAATGCGATGGCTAAGCAGGTTGCAGAGCTTCAGTAATACGTAAGAAACAATAGAATTAATTCATATTAAATATTTTAAGCCCTTCGGTCATAAGACCGGAGGGCTAATATTATGCCCCAATAGAATCTGTCGTGCATTTTTCATAAGCTATACATGCACTAATTTCCTTATTGTTACCTGTTACTTGTTACCGAGCATGATTTCGCTCCCAAAAGAAACCGGGCTTGCATCCCTGATGTAGAAAGTAAATTATCAGCAAATCAAACCTGTAAATTAATTTCTTCGCAAAGCTCAGGCGGCAAGCTGAATCCTGATAAAATTTATTGCTAATTTACTTTCCAAATAATATGTTCGCGTAAGCTAGCCTTTCAAGTATGATGTTAACGAAATCAGGATTGTGTAAACCATTCCGGGAAACCGACAACCTTTCAAGTATGATGTCAACGAATGCAGTATAATAACAACTAAAAACTGTAAACCAAAATCAGGAAAAGACATTTCCCAGAAAACATGTCGGTAACGGGTAACGGGTAACAATAAGAAAAATAGTGTAAACTGCTGCCTATATTTAATATTTGTATATATAATAAGGTATATAAACTCCTTAGAAAGATTTAGTAAATTTCTTGGCCATGCACTAAAATCCTTATTGTTACCTGTTACTTGTTACCGAGCGAGATTTCGCTCCCAAAAGAAACCAGGCTTACGCCTCAGAAAGTAAATTATTGAATATCACGCAGTTGAAAGAGCTCTGAAGGAGCGGTACCTAAAAGGGCAGTCCGTTAGGGCTGTTATATTTGCCGATATTTGGGGGATGAGGTCTGTAGGACCGACACCTATTGTATTTATCTATGTTTTTAGGTGTCGCACTTACAGCGCTCCTTTAATCACACATATACAGAATAACAGCCCTTACGGACTGCCCTATTAGGTGTCGGGCTTTGGCTTTCCCTTCGGCCGCCGACCTCTTCGACGTTCAGCCCTCACAGTCTTGAATTATTCGCTGATGCTCATCAAGTTGAAGCAAGTCGTCGAACTCACGTTAAATTAATTTACTGATAAAATTTATTGCTAATTTGTTTTCCAAATAATATATTCGCGTAAACGAGCCTTTCTCTTGGTAAAAGATTGGTAAGATAGAGAACTTATTTTTGCTTGTTGAGCCTTGCTAGAACTTTCTTTCAACTCCCTTCCGATGCAGATCGGTTGTAGGTCCGTTGTAAGTCCGTTGTAAGTCCGTTGATGCTCCATCGATTGGAGCGAACCTAAAGCGAAGGCATAGCGAAGGCATAGCGGAGGTATAACTGCAGTTCTACCCCTATAGTAACAAGTAACAGGTAACAATAAGGATTTTAGTGTAAGCGTACCTAATTTCAAACATAGTACCACCATCAGGATATGCTCTATTGGGTAGGACTATGAATAATTCGGAGTAACTTTTTGAGAGCATAAAGTTTTTTTCTGGTTTTTGTTTTTACCAGACACCAATAATAAAATGCGAAACAGCGCTAATCATTTCCAAATCGGAATAATTAGCGCTGTTCTTGAATATCTAAGATACTAATTCACAGACTTAATCGTTATGCTGTTCTCTATCAGACTCTTTGTGAACTTCTTGCCCTTATCATTCTTGAAGGTACCAGAAGGACGAGTAACGGTAATGGTAATATCACCAGGTTTCTCTGTGCTCTGTATGGTCACAACAAGTTTTCCGTGGAAGAGCTTCATGTGAGGCTCTACAAACATTTCCGTAGAAGTGGCATCGCCGTTACAGATGGCAAGGAAACGCCCCTCACCCTTAATAGCGACAAGAATCTCGTCATCCGCATCTGGACATAGATTACCGTCCTTATCAAGCATGCTCACCGTAATGTAGCTTAAATCCTCTCCATCAGCCTTGATGGTCTTCACATCAGGCTCAAGCAACAACTGAGATGTATAACCAGCGGTACGAATAACCTTCTCTGCAGCAACAGCGCCCGATTCATCGTATGCCACCACCTTCAGTTCACCAGGCTCATACTTCGGATACCAGCGGAGACGGAAACGGTCCATGTTCGGTGCATTGGAGGTATCATACCTTGCATCCCATCTGTCACCGTTAGGATTTGTCTGACTCTGACCTGTAATCTGATTACCACTCTCATCACAGTTGACGAAATGGTTCTTCTTTTTCCTGCCCTGTGACTTACCATTTATGAAAAGCTCAGCTTCCTCATAATCCGTATAGACCATAACAGGAACACTTTGTCCAATTCGTTCCTTACCCCATGTCCAATGTGGAAGAACGTGGAATGTATGCTCTTTTTTATTCCATACAGAACGATAAAGGTAATATCTGTCCTTTGGAAGACCAGCAAGATCACAGATTCCGAAGTATGATGAACGGCTTGGCCAATATTCATCGTAAGGTGTAGGTTCTCCGAGATAGTCAATACCAGTCCATACGAATTGTCCTATCGTCCAAGGAAGATCCTCCATATTCTCGAAATCTACATCAGGAAGGTTACTCCAAGGGCACCATTCATTATCGTAACTTGAGCATTGTCCATCATCATATATAGCATAGTTCGATGTCTTGAAAGGAAACTTATACACACCGCGCGAACTAACTGTAGAGCCAGTCTCTGTGCCAAGCACAAACTTCTGTGGAGTTTGGTCATACGCATACTGATAACGATGTGTACGATAGTTGAGTCCTACGACATCCATCGTTGCCGCAACTTTACTCTTGATAGCCGCATCTACACGGTCAAGTCCCTGAGTGACTGAACGGGTCGGATCAAGTTTATGGCATAGATCCTGAAGCCTCTTCGACCATTCCACACCCACCTTAGAGTCGGTCTGTTCAGGAATCTCATTTCCGATACTCCACATAACGATACAAGGATGATTACGATGCCCGAGCAGAAGATTTGTAAGGTCTTTCTCTGCCCATTCCTTGAAGAAGCGTGAATAGCCATTCTTGCACTTAGGATACATCCATTCATCGAAGCTTTCAGCCATCACCATCATACCAAGCGAGTCGCAGACATCCATCTGCATCTGAGACGGCATATTATGGGCAGTACGAATAGCATCGCAACCCATATCCTTCATCAGTTTCACCTGACGTATCAATGCAGCTTTGTTAACGGCTGTTCCAAGCGGTCCAAGGTCATGATGCAAACACACGCCCTGTATCTTGCGAGCATTTCCATTGAGTTTGAAGCCATCCTTGCCTACTTCTATGGTTCTGATACCAAGATTTGTGAAAGTCTCATCCACAAGCTTTCCCTTGCGGAAAAGACGGGCACGCACCTTATACAGATATGGTGTTTCTGGCGACCATAGCTGCGGATTAGACACGGTGATAGTAGTCTTGATATGCCCATCAGCAGGAACATCATAGTGACTGCCTGCCTCAAAATTGCCTTCTGCATTCAAAACCTCCACAACGAATGCCATATCATCGTACTGTTTCTGTGCAGCCTCGGAAGCAGGTTTAAGCTGTGTCTCATACTCCACCATAGCCAGAGGCTTTGTATCTCCATAGTTGTTCACACCCTTGCCGAATCCGGTTGTACGAATACTCGTTCCCCAAGGGTCTATTGCAACTTCAGGCAAGATCTCTACTTTCACAGGACGGTAGATTCCCGCACCCGGATACCAGCGGCTACTCTCTTCAAGGTTTTGCAACTCTACATTCACATCATTCTCGCCAGCCTTCACAAGCTTTGTAATATCAAGTCGGAAAGCATTATAACCGTATGGCCAGTAACCCGCCTTCTGTCCGTTTATATACACTGTAGGCTCTGCCATCGCACCGTCAAACTCGATGACGCAACGTCCCATCTTTGCAAATTTATCCTTGTCAATAGTGAATTTAGTGCGATAGTATCCTTTTCCCATCCACGGAAGGGCACCTGTACGACCACTCTTCTCCGTTGGAGTCTTTTCTCCATTCTGCTCAATCGTAACCACCTGAAGGTCATTTTTCTTATCAAACGGTCTTGATATAGCCCAGTCATGTGGAACCGTGACCGGATACCAATAGGTCTGGCTACGAGTAAATTCCCATTTTTTCAGGTTTATTATACTGCGCTGTGCCCAAACATTGATTCCTACGAGCATCAGTATCGCAGTTAATAACGACTTGTTCATATGTAGATGGAAATTAGTCATTCTATTTCTTTTCATGAATTATTTTTGCAAAAATAATAAATTTCTTTAAAAAAGAAAAGTTTTTATGCCAAAAAACTTAACTTTGCAGAATAATTTTTGAAATAGAACACTTTTCACTCGAAAAAAATGCAAGAAACAACGATATTCTTGGTGTTGATGTGTATAGGCGCTTCATTTGTGCAACGAGTTTCCGGTTTCGGATTCGGCATCTTCATCATGACAGTCCTCCCATATCTCATGCCTTCGTATGGTGAAGCCACTACTCTTTCCGGATTATGCGCCATGAGCATGTGTCTTTACATAGTCATTACTCATTGGAAACATATAAGATGGGATAAACTCTGGTATCTTCTGATTGTCTTTCTCATAACATCTTTCTTCGCCGTCCACTTCGTCAGCCAGGCAGGAGACGGTTTGCTGAAGATTCTTCTCGGCATCATACTTATCATAGCGAGCCTATGGTTCTCCTTATTTGCAGGAAAGGTGCATATCAAGCCTAACAGGTTTACACAAACGATATTGGGCACCCTCTCTGGAATTATGGGCGGGTTGTTCGGAATGCAAGGGCCTCCGGCTGTCCTATACTTTGTTGAGACAACAGAAACCAAGGAAGAATACATGGCCGTAGCACAGACCTACTTTCTTATAGGCAATATAATGATGACCATTTACCGTGCCTATTACGGATTTCTGACCACAACCGTTCTTACCGGCTATTGTCTCGGAATACTCGGAGTAATAGCAGGTACAATACTCGGGAGCTATGTTTTCAAGAGAATATCACTACCTATCCTAAGGAAAATAATCTACGCCTATATGGCGATAAGTGGTATCAAATGCTTTTTTTTCTAAACAACAGTAAAAATCCCCCACTCCACTGCCGCTGCAATAGAGCCAAATGGGGGATTGACTTTTACTGAATATGATAAAACTTGTGTCTAAAGTGGGTATTACATACCTAATTTAAAATAATTGTGAATCTCCATAATGACCTGCAACGAGAGCTGAAGGCACAGACTTGGTTGAAATACCAATACTGATATTCTCAAGACTGCTACAATCGTCAAACGCATCACTACACAGAACTCCACCGTTTACAGCCAAAGACTTGAGACTGATAGGAAGTGAGAATTTCATGGTCTTACGGCCAATCATGTGAGATACATTATAGTATTCCTTGCCTGTGCTTGTCCCGAATATCCACGAAAGGTCATTCCTGTCTGTCTGATCAACCCATATAGCGCCATTGTAGCCAAGGAATGGAAGAGACACAGACACAAGGCTTGAACAGCCTTTTAGAGCGTTTCTGCCGATACTTTCAACTGTTGAAGGGATTATTATCTCCTTGAGGGCTGTACATCCCTCAAATGCGCTCTCACCAATTACGCGTACTTTATCTGAAAAACGAATGCTTTCCACTTTGTCAAGGCCTTTGAACAGATTGTCGCCTATGACAGCAAAACCTTCGTCGCAATAAAAATCATCTTCTATTATCACATTCTTAATCTGCTTTCTGTACTTGTAGAAAGGAGATTTGTCAAAATGAGAGGTTGAAGCCTCCAATGGAACTACGTGAAGCGTTCCATTGCCATCGATATTCCATACGAAATATGCGGTGCCATCCACGTTACATGTACTCGGCTCTTCAGCCATACCTACAGACGCTAAACCCATGGTTATTACCATAGTAATAATCATTCTAAGATAGAATGCTTTTTCCATAATAAATAAAATTTAGATGTTGGAAATAAATGTATTATATAAATTTAGGAATTTAGTTACTTCACATCGCCATATGACAAATCCCATTTTTTGCAAAGTTAAGCAATTAAATTCACAAAAACGAACAATACTTTATTATATTTAGTGTACAACCTACATTCTTGATATATATCAAGTCAACAAGTCAAAAAAAGAAGAAAAAACTCAAAAAACAGCAAAAAAGCACACAAAAAACAGTTTCGGCAATAGTGCATATTTGTAAATATAGCAAAAACAACGTACAATGTATCGGTTAGGTTATTGCGGAATTGTAAAAATCGTTGCATCTTCGGAAACGCAATATTTTTGTTATCTTTAAATTTGCACAGAATAATATTATGTATTAACTTTGCACTCGGAAATAAGTGTAAGATTTATGAAAGTGACAGATATATAACAATGTCACAACAAAAAGGGGAAATAAGCCATACTTAGTTGTTTGAAACTGGGTATGGTTTCTTTTTTTGTTTAATATCCAATCCTCCCCCCCCCTGCAAAAACACGAATAAGACACCTCCGTAGTAAGTCCGTTGCAAGTCCGTTGTAAATCCCATGCAAGTCCCATTTTCCTCCTATTCCAAGGAACGGAGGAGAAGCGGATTAGAAACGAAAGAAGAACGGAGGATTAGCGAATGATCAACGGAGGCATAATCGCCTTTGGATATTATCGCTCACCTTTACAGTAAGAAAAACAAAATTTCCACATTACTCGTCCACTCGTCACCCGTAGCTCTATAATGATTTATGTGTCAAAGAATTATGGCGGTGATTCATTCCAACTCACTCGTCACCCACTCATCACCCTAAAATTGCATATCATATTGATATAGAATCAGTTGAAAGGACAAATCACTCGTCACCTTTTTCAGGGTGACGAGTAGAGCAAGGGCAAATCGAGTGCGTAATATTCACATCCTCAACAAGATACAAGGCTTTGGGTGATGAGTCGGGTGACGAGTGGTATAGGGTGAATCAACGCTGTAACAACCAACGTTACAACAACTTACAACGTTACGGGTGATGAGTGACGAGTTTTTACAAAACTCTTTTTTTTGAGCACAAAATTGCAAACTCCACATTGCAATATATAACATTAACGCGAGTACGAAGAATTTCATATACTCATATATTAACGTGAGTTCGACGACTTGCGTAGCTTGTTGAGCCTTGCGAAAAATTAGCTCTGAACGTCGAAGAGGTCGGCGGCCGAAGGGAAAGCCAAAGCAAGTCGAGATAAAGAAAAAACATGGAAAGAAAGACTTTGTTCCTCTTATGCTGCTCTTATGTAACTCTTATGTAGCTCTTATTCCCGAAAAGAGCTTAGATGGTATCATGGCTTTCTGAGTCTCATCTCTTCCTTAATCAGGAGAGACGTGAGTTCAACAAAAAAATCGTGCGCCACATCAGATGTGACGCACGATAGTTTATAATACACTCTCTATACTACAAGAGAGATGAGAATTTCTTACTTAGCAAGATACTTGCTACCATTGCCGTCAACAACTATACCCTTATAGTCGTTAGATACACGCTGGCCAGCGAGGTTGAACTTAACAGTAGAGTTGTTCTTCTTAGCTACAACAACATTGCTGATAGCTGTCTCGTGATCTGTACCGAAGATATATGGAGTTGTACCAGCACCTTCCTTAACATTGAAGTTCTTTGCACCAGTCTGATCGATAAGAGACTCAGAACCGTCCTCAAGCATCCAAACTACGTCCTTAATCTCATAATCACAAGCCTCCTTGATTTCAGCCATGTTGAATGCGATAGACTGGAAGTTCTTATAGAATGTTACTTCACCAGTTTCTTCATTCTTACCAGCAGCTTCACCATTACACTCATTAGGAACAACAAATGTCTTGTTGAATTCCTGCCAATCAGTAGTGAAGTTCACATCACCGATAGCAGAGTAGTGGATGTAGTTACCTGGGCGCTCATGGCACTGTGTAGTGGTCTTAGCCTCTGTAGAAGCCTTATACTTAAACTTGAGAACAGTACTCTCACCAGCTTTAAGTGTACGGTTAGCAATAATGAAGAACTGGTTATCCCATGTCTGACCTGTACCACCTTCTTCTTCCTTAATATCAGGGGTACCATCCTGTTTTACACCATCAGCAAGGTCGTCTCTTTCCTGACCCTTTACAACAATATTTGTTGGGTTAGGTTCGATCTTTGGATACATCTTACCACTAACAAGTTTGATGTTTATCTGCCTTAGATCTCCCATGATAACAATTTCCCATACGCCCTTACCAGGAAGCTTGATAGTACCAGCATTTGCCTCCTTATATGTTACGAAATTATCAGTTCCAACAAAGTCTAAGTTGTCAGTTTTGATAGCACCGCCCTTGAATGCAGAAGGAGTACCATAAACGGTAGAAATCATAATTTCTGAAACAGGAGCATCCTCAGTACCTACAGTAATTGTATAGTCATCACCATCCTGCTTAAACGGTACGACACCGTTATAGTCTGGTGATCCTGCATCACAAATAGCAATAAAGAAGCCTTCCTGAAGCTTTACTTCCTGCCAAGAGAGATCGTCGAAATAGAAGTCTGTTGCATTTTGTTTATCTGAATTAAGATTGAATGCAAATGACCAACCATCAGCATGCTCATTGTTAGCAATGAATTCATTTTCATAAGTCTGCCAATCCTCAGTGAATGAAATATCACCTAAGCCTGTACCTGTTTTAAAAGATGATGGATTCTGATAGTGAATCTGAGTTTGGCACTTTATCTCTTGTGAAGCCTTGTAACGGAAACTAACCCTATACTTTCTACCAGCCTTCATAGCCTTTGGACCCTCAATCCAGAACTGGTTGTCCCATGCCCAACCTTCATCAGAATCAGCATCTGCAGCATGAACAACGAATACATGGTTAGAAGTATTACCCTTTTCTTCCTCGATTGTAGCAGGGAATGGATCCCAACCGCCGTTTGCATTCTTATTCTCATTCTTCACCTTGCCCCATGCACAGATAGTGAAGTTCTTGTCCTGATCATCGAATTTTACCGTTGGATCAGCCCATGCTTTCTCTGCATTACCATTGGTAAGAAGTTCCTCCCAGTCTTCAACAAGTCCGTCTTCTTCCTCATGAGTGATCTTAACATTTGAAATCCACCAGTCGCCTACATAGTCACCACACTGGAAGAGTACCATACCGCTACTAGCAAAGTACTGTGCACTTGGATTATCATGACACTTAAATGTCAGCGTCTGCCAATCTGTTGTGAGAGCGAACTCACCAGGAGCATCAGAACCTGAGAAAAAGGCACGAATGTTTTGTGCAACAGAACCCTTGATTCTAAATTCGATGGTGTACTCTGCATCAGGATTTAAACTTTTAACACCGAAAGCTTGGAACTGTACATTATAGAATGGATCTACAGCCTCTTCACTATGGTAATAGAGACATCCATCATCGATGGAGAGACGTGCCTTAGCATCATCACTTGCCCATCCACCTTTCTCAGTCCAATCGCTAACATCAGAGTAGCTAAACTCTGTATCAACGACCGTTTTAGAATTTGCTCCCAGGACCATTGCCAGAAGAGCAACAAGTGTAAATAATTTCCTCATAATAGAAATAATTTAGATTAATAATAGAAATAGATAAAATTATTGATATAATATACGTAAGAAAATTATCCGCTATTCACCTCTAACTATGGGTTGCGAGATAATATTACAGATTTCTGACTGCAAATATAATCTTTATTTTTGAAAATAACAACAAAAAACAGATATATTTTTATAATTATTAGGCAATAATGCACAAAAACTTATATTTTGGGGGGAATATCGTAAAAAAATTATACGATATTCCCTATTTTCTGCAGTTTATTTTCCACTAAGAGCATCGCAGAATGACTTGTAAGTGGCATTGCGAACCCAGTCCTTGCCCTCAACAGTCCACAAACCGACAGGGTCTGATGTATCCTCCATATTACCCTTACATATACCTGCTTGCTTGTCTTGAGGAATCTTGGTCATATAACTCTTTATGACATAACCATAATAATCAGCCAACCTCTGACGCTGTTCGTCCGTTATTTTCTTTGCCGTAACATTTGCACCAGAGGCATCCTGATACTTGATGTCGAAGTTTGAAAGACGAACCATCTTGCCAGTTGAAGCGAGGTTATCAAGAAGCTTATTAAGAGATGCCTCATTTGCAGCCTGCTTGGTACCATCCTCACTATATATGAGATCCAACTTTGCATTGATACCGTCAATCTTTGCACCTTTCCCGTCCCAAAGAGCCATCCAGTATTTGAGACTCTCAAACTTCTTCTGTTCATCAAGTCCGGATTCACTGATAAAGAACCTTAACTTAGAGACATCGCCCTCATACTTTTGGTATGCCTCGCTTGCCACCCTTGAAACTGCCGGAGCATAGTTTTCACTACCGAAGACGTCTTGCCAAAAGAAACCTGTTCCTGAGTGTTTGAGATCATAATATCCGTTCTCAAGAGTTGCTTGTACATCAATTGGTTCGTCAATAAGGTCGAATGACGTTATACGGCCTTTATTAATCTTCATCAGACCATCACACCATGCGTTAAAAGCATAGTTAAGAGTATCATTCTTCTCCTGTGCAGTTTGTGGACGGTGATTATCAGGAGTGTGAACAACAGATACATTTTTGATATAGATAGCGCCATTCACAATGCCACCAATCTTAAAATAGCCTGCAGTTGCATTCTTTGAAGGTTTCGCCTCTACTACGACTTTTGTCCATTCACCGACATTAAGAGGGAAATATTTGCCATTTGTATCCTTTGCTTTTTCTTTGACTATACTGTCAGCAAAAGTACAAAGAATTGAATTGGGTCTTTCTGTAAAAACATACAAAGTAATGGTATAAGACCCTAACGGATCCACATCAAAGTCCTCCACAATATTATACTTTGTATATGCGGAACACTTAAGAGCATTTCCATTAGCATCATAATTCTTCACAATTTCCGGAGCGGTAGCAGGTCTGGTTGCTCTTTCTTTTTCATAAGTACATGTGTACTCATCCATTGTGGTGAAATCAACCTCCTTATCCTTTATAATATCTACATCAATTTCTATAGGAGCAGTAAGTGTGTTCAGCCATCCATCTGCCTGATTTGTATTTGCAGCAATAGGACTACCGAATACTTCACCACCAATCTCCTCAACATGGTCAAGAAGATCCTTCATGTCAAGGAAGTTCATCACACCCTTTTCATTGATTATAGAACCAGACATAAGAGTGGAACCGAAAGCGAGATTGTCAAAGTTTGTCACGGCAGCCGCATGGGCAAGTTCCTGTTTGTTGAACTCAGCCACCCTTAGAGTCGCACCGAGAGACATATTGGCATATTTGCTTCTGTCAATATACGTCTTCACAGGAGCATAATCCTTATATGGTTCCTGATAATTTGGATCAGGCTGAGCGGTGAAATCATCCGTTATGTCGTAGTTGGCACACGAAGCAGAAAATACACCTGCCACCAACATAAAGAGACCGTTTCTATAAATCTTTTTCATATTCCTAGCCTCCTATTATTGTTTAACATATTTTGGCGTAAAGAACACTCGTTTGTTTGACTCACGTGTCTGAACAACAAGGGTATCGTTTGTTGAAACCTGAACATTTCTTTTACTGAAGTTCACATCGTATGTCAAACGAAGGATGTCACGCTGTACTGGCACGCCATTGTTACTTCCCCACTGGAAGTCCTTGTATTCAGGCATCTCCGTTCCCTTGGCGATGAACTCACCAGAGCCAGTGGCAGTTACATTCTCATCATCGGTGGATATAGTACATTTATTTCCGTCGAATGTCAGGATGAGATTACAAGACAATGATGCACCAGAAGTCTTGAATGATACAGGGAAGATGGCCTGTGTCATATTCTTTGTAGTGATACCACATACCTCGTCATTTGCATTAACAGGATTCTCCTTAAGATGTTCGAGGTCTGAGTTCACAAGCGAGAAATCATGTCGGACAACTTGCCTGGTATTGTATTTTTCTTTCACATTGTCAACACCACGACGGATATACTTTCCCTGCCAAGGGTTCATGTACTTCACGCAGTAAAGCACATAGTCCTTTGCAAGAACGCCCCAGTTCTCTGTATCGGTACGAGAAGGGGACAGGCCTTCAAGCGGTGTTCCCGTGAGCATATTGTCAATGCCTCTTACACCTGTCATCACAAGTGGAATGACGTATGTATTCTCCACAGCCTTTTCATCGTTGAAGAATGCATCTGTGAACTGCACCTCTACATAACCGCGTAAATCACCATTATAGGGTATGACATTGGACAAAAGGTTGTAGTATGAAGAAGGCATAGGAAGCACAGGAGCTGCCGGATTTCCACCTTCATCAACAAAATAGAGGTTGTCGCAAAGTGACTCATCAACGACAATATCCGCATACGCGTCACGACCTCCGTATGCACCGCCCATCGTTGACCATATCTGGCACTTGTGCGCGTTGTCAAGGGAATTGTCATAGATATCGTTACCAAGCACGAGTGTACGTACCGGGAACTGATATGCGAAGTAGGCAGTCGTACCTCCTTCATAGTCAGGGAACTCATGATCAGCATTATAGCATGAGCTATATGTGAGAGCCATTGTTCCCATAGCTACACCATATATATATTTCTTCAGTTTCATAATAATTATATCTGTTTCAATCAATGTAATTCCCAACCTCTGTTCTGTTTGAGATTACTCCACTTCAACACTTCACTCTTAGGAATAGGTCCGTAACACTGGAAAGAGTTGTCAAACTTACGATCTTCCACCGGAATAATGGTGTATGTGAGTACTCCCGTTTCCGCATTGCGTTCAATCATCATACCTCTAATAGGTTCGTTGATTGGCAATAACCAACGGCGGAGATCCCAGAATCGCTTGTTCTCAAAACAAAGCTCGATACGACGCTCATTACGGATAAGGTCTGTCATTCTTGACTGATCATTAGCGCACTCTTCAAGATATGCGTCACCCTCAGGAAGTTTTGCTCCCATGAAATCAGTACCAAGTCCTGCACGTTCACGGATCTTCTTTATAACGTCATATGCAGTAAATCCAATGCCAGTAGGATCATTCTTCGGTCCCCATGCATCGTTAGCTGCCTCTGCATATGCAAGGAATATCTCTGTATAGCGAATACGAGGATATATATGCTGCTGCTGACTAAGACCTTTGGACGCACTTACATCGCTGCGGAGAAGCTTCTTCATATAATAGCCCGTACGAGTAGAAAGTGTGTTAGCATTAAGATTGTCTACATTTCCGTTATTATCATCCGAATATAAACCTGTTATGACAATATTACCACCAGCGCCAAATTGCGTATCGTTATACACAATGTTATCGCTAAGACGCGGGTCACGGTTAGCGTAAGGATTCTGTGGGTCGTAACCGGAATTCGGATCTGTTATAGGCCTACCGCTACGCATAGGGAATGCATCAACAAGATTCTGCGAAGGATTTACACGACCAGCGCCATAAATAGATGGAGGGAAGTTGTCCTTCTCCTGATTTGTATCCTTTGAACGGTCTTCACGCCAAAGAATCTCTGGCATTTCAGATGCAGCACTCGGCTCAAGCATTTTCTTGTTCTTATACCACGTGCTACCAGTCATATCAAAACCCTCCAAGCCTCCAATACGCTTTAAAACATTGGCACAAAAGGTTGCAGCCTCTGCAGAAGTCACACCGCTCTGCTCGCGGAAAGCAGGACTTGCAGCGAGAAGGGCAGCCTGAGCCTTGATAGCTTCAGCGATCTTGCCAGATATAAGTCCTTTCGCTTTTTCACCAAACACAAGATTATAACCTGTTACCTGTGCTCCGACACTAACATACTTTGCTGGAATATCCCCAGTTGTCTTTATATCCGCATAATCTTGAGGAAGAAGAGCCACAGCACTGTCACAATCTGCAAAAATCTGCTTGACACATGCAGCAAAGGTCGCACGTGGCTGATTGAAATCAGAACTTGCATCTTCTGGCTTAGTTAGCAACGGCACACCATAAAGCACGTTATCTTCTGCATAGCCTCCATGAGCCTGAAGAAGGTAATAATAAAAGAGAGCACGAAGCGCAAAAGCTTCACCTTTCAAACGGTCTGTAAACATCCTCTGCTTTGAAACTGCACTTGGAGCCCACTTCACCTTATCCACCTTTGTCAGGAAGAGGTTCACATACTGAATGCCATCCTTACAATTGTTCCATTGTGTCATTGGATCGTTGTTCGAACTCCATGCTCCAGTTGCCATATTATAGTAAGCATCGCTAAATACATTGGTTGTAGCATCATCAGTTGCCACATCCGTCTGAGTCGTTTTTATATAAGGAAGACGGTCATATCCATACATCAGCAGACCATGCGCATACTTAGACTCTTCATACATGGCATCCTCCGTACGATAGTTCTCAATTGCAGGTTCAAACATATCATCACATGAGCAGACACCAAGGATGCCGATGAAATAAAATATAATGTTTCTTATCTTCATAATTTTCAATTTTCAATTGTCAATTAGAATTAGAGGGTTACCTTGACACCGAGATTATAGAAACGGGTCTGAGGCGCATAACCAACGCTTGTCTCCATCAGCCAGTGATTCGGCGAGAATATAAAGAGGTTACTTCCGCTAAGATATACAGAGAGAGCATTTACAATCTTACCTTTCAACATTTTCTCAGGAAAGTCGTAGGTAAGTTGAACCTTATCAAGCTTAAAATAGTTTTTACGATAAAACCAGAAACTTGATGCTGCGGCATTGTGAGGCGAAGACTTCGTTGTTAGACGCGGATGTGTTGCGGTCTCCGCAGTCTCCGGTGTCCAACGACCATAAGCATTTACAGAATACTTATCTGCTCCAGACATATAGTAGTATGAACTGGCGTTCTTCATTCCGCTTGCACCAATCTGGGCATCACCAAGCATGAAGAGAGTAAACCCCTTGTATTTGAGAGTAACGTTTACTCCCATACTGAATGGAGCTCCGAATGTACCATTCTTTCCAAGACATATCATATCCTTGTTGTTTATGATATTATCGTGATTCATATCCTCATACTTCAAGTCACCTGGGCGGATTGTACCACCAATAGAAGGAACTGCCAGTCCATTCTTCAAATCGTACTTCAACATACCGTCTTGAGTTATGGATATGTCAAAATCATCATCAGTGTAGAAGCCGACACAATTGTAGCCCCAAAGTCCATCGACAGGACTACCCTCCATCCTCTGGTAATCCTCCTCTACGATTTCATCATACTTGGAGTATTTAGTATAGAGGTATGTACCAACGACACCAAGAGTAGCATGAACCTGTCCGAACTGTTTCTGAGCAGTAATACTAAAGTCTATACCCTTGCGGTTTTGGATATCATTATTGATTGCAGACTTAAAAGTACTACCAGAAAGACCATTCTGCAAGTGTGAAGGGAATGTTGTTGGATTCTGAATGATATAGCCTGACATATCTGTATTAAAGAACGAAATGTCAGTGGTAATAAGTTTGTTAAGGAACGAACCTCGAACGCTTACTGAGAATTCCTTACGATGAATAAAGTCGAGAATAGGGTTATTACCTGCTGTGGAATAGGTACGCTGTGTCCTAACTCCTTCATTCCAAGCGAAACTACCATCGGCAGTTTTCCACAATGCATCGTAGATATAAAAGTACTGATAGTTGTTGGAGTTGGATCCCATATACACATCCGCATCCTCACTCAGGTTACTATAAGATGCACTGAGTAACAGATTGTCAACACCTTTGGCATTCTTCATGAAACCTTCCTTGGAAATATTCCAACCTATAGTGAATGAAGGAGATACCGCTTCGCGATTCCCTTTTGGAAGGCGTGCAGAATGTACTGCAGCCATAGAGAAATCAGCAAAGTAACGTCCCATATAGTCATAACCAGCCTGCAGACCTAAGTTCGCATTCGCATAGCGATGATATTCCCCACTGGATGTAGTGGTAAACATATTTGCAAGCAGCATACCTGTAAAATGATGCTTACCGTCAAATGTATGATCATAATCAAAATGACCATTCCAGGTTATCGTCTGGCGATATGAAGAATCTGACATCCCCATACGACCTGTCACGATTTCATCGTTTTGCTGGGTAAGTGCCACTATAGCATCCTCTCCGTTATAGTTACTCCATGTCGGAATAAACACTGCATACTCGTTATCATACGAAAGATTATAATTAGAAGCATAATCAATAGCAAACTGCGTCTTGAATGATAACCCCTTCAAGAACTTGTCCATATCATAGATTATGCCGGCATCAAACTGGAACTGACGGGTTGTTGCCGTTGTCTTACCACCAAAATAACAATCTGCAATAGCATTTGTCTGAGTGATTTTCGTTCCACCAGGAAAATACTTCCCATCGAGGAAGTTGATAGACTTGTCAAGTATGGCAAGAGCCTTGGAAGCATTTGGGTCAACCATATCAATAGGAATCAACGGAGCTGCGTTTTCAGGGTAATTCGGGCGCATAGTAGCAGCCTCTCCCCAAAAGTCTCCCTTATTCCTATTTTCATTATAGAATGTGGCACTTACATTAGCAAAACCCTTTACCATACGGTTTACAACGATATCAACGTTACCACGCACACTGAAACGGTCAGTGTAGTTATCCTTTGCAGGTCCGAAATTTAACAGGTCCTCAAAGCGATAGTAGTTTATATTAGTGTAGTAATGCGCACGAGTACCACCGCCCTCAACCTCAAGCGTACCCTCAGAACGGTTGTACGCCTTACGAACATACTCGTCTGAATAGTAGTTTATATTTGGATAACGGTATGGATTAATCCCCGAAGCATGGTTATAGATATCCTGCTGACTATATCTTGGAACATAACCATCGTTCATACTTGCCTCGTTGTATAGCGTCATATACTCCGCAGAACCAAGATACTCAGGGAAAGCCTTTGCCACATGCCAACCAGTATTTGCGTTGGCTGTAATCTGAAGACCGTCAACCTTGCCGCGCTTGGTTGTGATGAGAATAGCACCCTTTGCAGCCTTAGCACCATAGAGCACAACAGCCTGTGCACTCTTGAGGAAGGTTATCTGCTCTATCTCAGAAGGGAGTACATTGTTTGAAGGGCGCTTCACTCCGTCAATAATAACAAGCGGAAGGTCACCATCGTCATTAGTGTCAAGACGATCATTATCCATTCCCCAGAGGTTGTGCCCGTTCCAGCCACCGATAAGACCATACATATCCTCAAGACTGGTTTTTGTATGATTTTTCTTCTGCAGCTCTTCCATGTCAATATAGGAAATGCCACCAAGAAGCTGATCTGCATCCTTGTCGCGGAAAGCAACATGAACTTTCTTTTTTGCCGTGATGGTATCAGCAGCATCAGCTATCTGGGCATTGACCGCCAGAGGTGAAGCTGCAAGCAAGGCAAGGAGAAATATATTTGTTTTTATATCTTTCATAAAATTGTCAATTTTCAATTATCAATTATCCATTAGCAATTTTAATTGCTTTGCCTTTACCAGCCCGGATTCTGTGGGAAATCCTTATACAAGTAAATATCATTATCAGGAAGTGGGAACCAATAGTGCTTTGAATCAAAATGACGGGTGATTAATTCCTTCTTACGGAAGTTCGCAACCTCAGCGTCCTTCGGATCGTGCTTTGGCTCGCGAGATTTCGCATCAAAATACCAGTCGTCTTTTTCCATACGCTCAAACTCATGAGAATACTTCATCGTGTAAGGAGGTTCCGTAAGGAGAAGCCAACGCTGAAGGTCACACCAACGGAAGCCTTCAAAAGCAAGCTCAACGGCACGCTCACGACGCACCTCATCAAGGAAGTGCTCCTTCGTGTCAAGGAAATTAGGCTGCACATGCTCCATTGGATAATCGAGGGAGTTCACACGATCACGAAGCGCATTTATTGCATCAACGGCTGTTAGATTACAAGTGGTTGCCGTTGAGTTCGGACCATCAACTACACCCTGCGCCTCCGCATACATAAGATAGACATCGGCAAGACGAAGATAAGGGATATAGGATTGAAAATTCCAATCCCAGTCATACCATTTGTCACCTATATTACATTGGTGAGGTACGAGTTTCTGGATGAAATATCCAGTACTGCTTCCATTATCCACGGCACGCATTGCTCCATCGGTATAGAGTGAGCAATAGTCGAGTGGTTTCTGCTTCTCATTAAGGCCTTCAGTCTGAAGAACATAGCGAAAACCGTCAAATACTATATCGTGATAGAAACGCGGATCACGATTCTTGTAAGGATGAGTTGGATCCCAACCAGACTCAGGATTCAATACATAGACACCATTCTTTACTATATATATCGGCTGACCATTTGACATGCCGTACTGGTCGATGAGGTTTGCCGTCGGATGGTGGATGATATTGTCATGCTCTACAAGACCAGCAACCTTTGGACCGAATATCTTTGCACAATTCCAGTTTGCAGAGTTAGCGCCAGGATACATACCACGGAAGATTGCCTCTGTAGTTCCAGGCATATTCCAACTCTGCTTTACTGTATAGAATATGTCCGAATAGCAGGTCTCCGCATCAGGATCACGCTCGTGATCATATATGTTAGTATACTTGAACTCGGCAAGCTTATAGCGAGTCTGCCCTCTACGAACCATATTAAGGACCTTGCCAAATGTCTCAGCTGCTTTTCTGCAATACTCCACATCATAGTCGTATGTCTTGCCATTGGCACTTGCACCTAAGAGTTGTGCAGCATCACCATTCTTTAGCTCCTTCATAAGAGGTGAACCAGCCCAGAGATAGCACTTGCCAAGATAGCAGAGAGCCATGATCTTATTGATACGGAGATCGTTCTTGCCAGAGGTATATTGACCAGCAAGAGTCTCGTCCCAGTCCATAGGAAGAAGACTTGCAGCCTTCTCAAAGTCCTCTGCACAACTATCTGCACATTCCTGGAAGGAAAGGCGTGGAAGCTCAGGTATTGATTCTGACTCGTATGCATGCTTAACGTATGGAAGACCGCCAAAGTAACACATAAGCTCGAAATGCCACCATGCACGGAAGAAGTACATCTGTCCGAGCAAGAGGTCGCGCTCCTCGTCTGAGCCTACAAGTGTCTTTATCTTTGAGATGCCCAGATTACACTTACGAATACAATACCATGAATTCTTCCAAAGTGAGCTTCTGTCGCCATTAAGCCAGCACTGGGTGTTTGTCCACCAGTCACGATAATTGCCAAGGTCAACCTGATGATCCATGTGGGCATAGCCTTCCGGATTATGAACTGCATCGTCACCAAGATTCCATGCAGTACAATAGTTTACCTTCTCCTTATCAGGAACCCTGTTATAAATTTCTTCTATAAATCCCTGAAAATTGCGAAAGTTCTTGAATGCCTCATCCTCAGGTACGATTGCATCAGGATCCTTATCGAGCCACTCACTACAGGATGTGAAGCTAAACGTGCCGACAATAAGGAAGAGCGAACCGCACAATAGGGCTTTTATGTATTTATTATATTTCATTTTATTTCGAATTCACTAAACACTAAACTCTAAACACTCAATTCCTACGATTACATATAAAGCTTAAAACCTAAGTTATAACGCCTGGCTGTTGGGTAGGCACCACCGCCGCCACTGAATCCATAGTTACTCTCACGGTCATCAGGCATCTTCGTGATAAGGAAGAGGTTATTACCATTGAGATAAACCTTCAGGCTTGAGAAACCTATCTTCTTTATCCAGCCCTTAGTCCATGTATAGGCAACCTCAGCATTTTTAACTCGGAAATACGAGCCATCGTAAAGATACTGCGTACCTTCATTGTATGACACCTGCGTGTTGAAGCGTGGCACCACCACCTTTCCGTCACGATCTACAGGATTCCACCACGTACCATTATCATATACAGTAAGAAGCTTATTATTGAATGATGTCAAACCTACATTTCGCGTAACGCCTGTAGCTCCATATATCTGCACAAACATACTCCAGCCTTTCCACTCCCAACCGATTGTAGCATTGTAGGTGTGTTCTGGTGTCTCTGTATAGCCGTATGGTGCCTGATCGTCAACTGTCACCTTACCGTCACCATTAAAATCCACAATGTAATGGTCACCAATGAGCACCTGATCATCGTTAGAAGCGCGCCAAGCCGTACTATACAGTTCGTCGTATGTACCAATAAATCCATTGTCAATATATGTGACCTGCTGTCCCTGTGAATATCCTGCAGCCTTGCGATAGTTTGGAATCAATGCAGGGTCGTCCTTAATTATAATATCGTTATGTGCGTATGTATAGTTGGTATTTGCCCAGAAACGCATACCATTCGCCAACACCTTATTAAAACGAACCTCAAGCTCGAAGCCATAGTTCTTTATCTTACCTTTATTAATATCAGGATTACTATACGCACCAAAATATGAAGGCAAAGAACGGTTACGTCCTTCAATAAAGATATCGTATCGATCATCACGGAAGTAGTCAAAACTACCTTTAAACATACCGTCAAGCACAGCATAGTCAAAACCAAGGTTTATCTTTCGCACCGTAGCCCAATATATATCAGTAGCTATGCCTTCCTCGAAATATGAGGTGAATGGACTTCTTGTGCCATCAATAGCCAGAGGATAGTTCTGAACACCCGCAGCTTCTGCATCACTATCAATCACAGACCAAGTTGGCATATATGCGAAACGCCTACCAGAACTATCGTCACCGATTTCACCCACAGAACCTCGAATCTTAAACATATCAAGAATTCTCTTATCCGTTAGCCACTTCATGAATTTCTCCTCAGACATCATCCATCCGAGAGCACCAGAAGCAAAGAAACCGAAGCGATGTTTCGGTGAGAACCTCTGCGAACCATTATAAGCACCATTAGTCTCAAAGAAATACTTACTCTTATAGTCGTATGTAGCACGATACACCCAGTCCTCACGACGATTCTCTAGTTCCCTGCCCAAGGCATCGATACGACGTTTCCAGTTGCCCATGAGTGACACGTTATGGTCACCAAACTGACGAGCCCAGAAAAGTTGAAGCGACATCTCTGTAGAACGGAACGGGGCATCCATATTGCCTGCCGAAGATGACCAGTCACGACTTTCATAGAAGTCGAAACCAGTATTCGAATTAATCTGCGTTTCATAGAGGAGCTGACCGTTCTCAGGGAGCATATAGGCTCTCTTGGGCTGGTGCAGGTCAGAAATACCACGATTTTCCTCGTTAAACGAATTGTCCCACGATATAGTGCCACGGGCAACAAGTCCCTTTGTTATGAAATCAAGGTTCTGTTCAAGAAGGAAATCAGTAAAGACGCGTGTCTTGGTTCTCAGCACATAACCCGCATTTGCAACATCCATTGGAGAGTTAGCGATATTCGATACAAGAGGGTAGTAGCCCCATGACCCGTCTGAGAACTGAACGGGGAATAGATTTGGAGCCATACCATATGCACCAGCCCACTTCTGCTGCTGGAAGAACTCACCCTCATTACCATAGTAATAACGCGGAGTCTTTTGCTGAGCATTTGAACCGGCAAGGCTCACCTTGAACATGGTACTCTTTGTAATTTGGAAGTCAAGGTTTGAACGCACATTCAGACGATTGTATGTATAACCACCCTCGTAACCCTGATGATTATCCCATATCTTTGTCATATCGCCCTCGTTCTGGAAATCGAATGCCACGAAATACTTTACATATTTAATACCACCAGAGATATTGAGGTTGGTATTATACGACAATGCGAAATCCTTGAACATCTCTTCCTGCCAATCCACGTTAGGATAGCGTTCTGCCTGACTATAGTCACCAAGATATACACCATTGGCATCATAGTTCGGCTTTACTTTATGATCCTGATTACGGAAGTTATTGATGAATGTCTGCGGACGATAGTATGCCCATGAAGCATCACCGCCCAAAGCAAGTTCATGTTCTATAGCCTGATTGCGTAGCATATAGCCATCGTATGAATCATACTTGCGTGGGAGCTTTGACACAGCCTTCAATGTAGCGTTAAAGCCGACATCGATTCTTGCCTTACCCTCAACACCACGCTTTGTAGTAATAAGGATTACACCATTCGCACCTTTTACACCATACATGGCAGTAGCAGATGCATCCTTCAATACAGAGATCGTAGCAATTGATGTGATATCAACCGCCCTAATCTCACGCTCGACACCATCTACAAGAATAAGAGGCTGCGCATCCGTGTTCCATGCAGCCGCACCACGTATATATATACGAGGGTCTTCCTCACCAGGCTGACCTGTTGAGGCAATAGTTGCAACACCAGGAAGATTACCTGTAAGGGCTGCACCCACGCTACCGATACCTGCAGCACGCTCAAGGACTTCACCCGTTGTCTGCGTGATTGCACCAACTACCGATGTCTTCTTCTGCTGGCCGTAACCGACAACGACAAGTTCCTCAAGCTGGGAATCGTCATCATCCATAGTCACCTTAGTAGGCTTGTCAGAAGCAACCTTTACTTCCTTTTCTTTCATGCCCACGTAAGAAATTACAACAGTTCCCTTACCTCCTGGCATTTTCAAAGAGAAGTTACCATCAAGATCAGTAATGGTTGCATTCTGCTTGTCGCCCTTCTGGACGACTGTTGCGCCAATGACAGCATCACCATTGTTGTCAACGACGGTACCCTTGACAAGTTCCTGAGCAAACGCAGGAACAGCTAGGACCATCATAAGCAACACAGCAACCGATGTCTTTGACAACATCCTGCGTATAGCAAGACCTAAGATCTCTTTCCGTTTTTTGGTCATTTTTTGGATTTAGGTTATTATTTATTTTGTTTATTTCAGTTTTAGATATTTGCGCAGCTTCTTAAGCTTTGCAAAGATTTAGGTTGTACCAGGGTATCTTACAGTCAACTGCTTTTGGAATAAAAAGAAAACCGCCTGAGTTTCTCCATGATTTTGATTCCTAAATTCATGTTTCCAGAAAAAGCCACAGAGCCGTTGAGCCTTGCAAACTGAGTTTCTGGTCAGTCGGATTAACCAATCTTTCCAAGCATCCGAGAAAAGTCTTTTTTAGAAAAACTCGGGTAGCGGTTAAACCTAAGCGTATGACATGCGTCTTTAGTTTAGATTAGATGTTTGGAGGACTGCACAATTCCGTCCATTCTTCTTTCTTCTGCAAAAGTAATTAAATTTCTTAATATTATAAAAAAAAGACGTAACTTTTTGCTATATCACCGTTACATTTCACTATATAGCACGTTACGCCAACTTTTTTGTTTGTTCCACAAAAACCTATTACAAGGCCCCAAAATCGCATTTGAACGTACAAAAACAAGCATTAAGAAGGTATAAAAGGCATTTTTACACTTATACCGAATTAATGACAATATTTTTAGAACAACCGTAAAAGGACAAACTTTCCAAAGTGGCGAATTGTTATCACACACAAACGTATAATCATTGTTAAAAAAAGAGGTTTTTCATATCAATGCAATATGAATTTAAATATTTTTAGTAATTTTGCCGCAAAATATCCAAATAAAACATATTAGTTATGAATATCAAGAAAGCATTTCTCGGTGCTGTAGCAGCACTTATGCTCGTGTCATGCGGCACCACATCTACAGTTCCTATTACAGGAAGAAAACATACTCTCCTGTATGATGACGGACAAATCCTCAGTCTCAGCAAGCAGCAGTATAGTGAGGTAATCCAGAAATCAACCCTTTCAAAAGATGCAACAAAGACAGCATTGGTGAAACGAGTTGGTGAGAAACTCGCAAAGGCTGTTGAATCATACCTCAGAGAGAATGGTGCTGCCAACGACCTGCAATACTACGAATGGGAGTTTAATCTCGTAAAAAGCGACGAGGTAAATGCTTTCTGTATGCCTGGAGGTAAGATAGTGGTGTATGAGGGCATCCTGCCTGTAACACAGGACGAAGCAGGACTTGCCATCGTCCTCGGTCATGAGATAGCACATGCTGTGGCAAAGCACTCTGCAGAACAGATGTCAAAGCAGGCACGCCAGCAACAAGCCGCACAGATTGGCGGTGCACTTCTCGGAATGGCTGGTGTATCTGGCTCTGCTGCTTCTATTGCCGATATGGCATCACAAATAGGTTTTAACTTTGCCAACCTGAAATACAGTCGCGACAACGAGACGGAGGCTGACCGCATCGGACTTGTCTTTGCTGCAATGGCTGGTTACGACCCTAACAAGGCTGTTGAATTCTGGCAACGTATGGCTTCTCTTTCAACCTCTAACCAAAGTGAAATCTTCAGCGATCACCCAAGTGACGCCAAACGAATTGCAGCTCTTCAGCAAGTAATTCCAGAAGCTATGAAATACTACAAGCCTGCAACTACCACCACAACAACGGCAAAGAAGAAAACGACAACGACCAAGAAGAAGACTACAACAACTAAAAAGAAGAAATAAAAGACAAACAAGCCAAACCCCTACCTTTTCCCGCTCGGGAAAAGGTAGGGGTTAGAGTTTTATAATATTTTCTTCACCCCCGGTATTAATCTGAGCAGATATGTGACAATGAAGGAAATTACGCTTGCCACACTACCAATAATAAGGAATTTGACAATACCAGGGAGCATTATTCCATCGGTAGCATTCTGAACGGCAAGAAGTACAAACAAATGGACGATATAAGCACCATAGGCCTGTTGTGAGCACCAGTTCTGGAAGGCATTAGTACCATTTACAAACTCACGGAATAGCCAAAGCAACCCCACGCTGAAGAACACGCAGAGCAAGGACTCATAAATTCCAAACCATTGATAAACAAAGTTATTCCACTCTCCATCATTACGAACATAGTCGCCTATAGCCAAGGCCGAACCTATCAATAGAGATATAGCACCTGTACGGTTCTTTATCTCCGTTAGCCATTGTCCACGATAGGCAAGGACACCCAACACAAACATAATAACGTATTGCAGATAATGTGCTGGTTCTATATGAATAAAGCCTAATACCCATATCCAGTTATCCTGCGGGCTTACTTGTCGGATGAAATACCCGCCAACTCCCATTACGAGAGCCACAGCCAACAATCCCCAAAGCGAAACGTTGCTATTTATCTGTACAGGCGAAACAAATCTCCTTACAAGTGCATAGATAAGGCAGAATAGCAAAAGACTCTCCACATACCACAAATGCCCGACCTCTAACTGTCCTGTAGCATAGGTAAGCAAAGCCGTGACAAGCACAACTGGTATACCAAGTCGAAGAAGTTTCTTCTTCACAAACACCCATACACCTTGTTTATCATAACTGCGAGGCACGAAATATCCAGCAATAAAGAAGAACAATCCCATGAAGAAAGCCGCATTAACAGAGTTGAAATGCCATATCAAAGGCATCATCTCATCCTTATTGCTCGGCTTATATACCCATGCTGAATAAGGAGAATATGCCTCAGCCGCATGATGAAAAACCACCAATATGGTCAACATCACCTTCAATGTGTCAAGATAATATAACCGCTTCATTTATTTAAAGTTAAGTAGTAATAATAGAACAAGCACAAATTACAATTCCTCTATAACCGATGTTCCAGCTTCGCCGGAAGCCCATTGCCATTCCTCATAAAACCGCAGTTTACCATTTTCCTCACAAGGACGAGAATGACACGAACCAGACTTTAACTCTCCATTAATGTTCAAATGCTGATATGAGAAACTCAAACAACGATTATCATCCATTGTACCTATTAGAAAACCCTTCACGATACTGCCACCGGAATATTCTGCCCATATGGCATTATCCTTCTGATGATAGGCAAATACTGTCTGTTCCGACACCTCGCCTGACTCAGAATTCTCTACAGCAACAAAATACCGGCCATCCAGAGAGAAACCGCCCCTTGGATTCTCAAACAGAGTAAAGCCCTTACTATAAGCCGTTTCCAAATGCTTTTCCCAGTTATCATGACGTGATTTCTTTTCCTTGGACATACCATCGAAGACCACGAAATCGCTTTTCCCAACCCGTTTGGCAAGTCTATCCCCAAGCATCACGTTCTTCATGCTTTCCAAGAACCCGAATTGCTCTAAGGTAATGAAATCATGCCCCGACGTACACATAAACAAAGCCTTGTCAAGCATCTTCATTGTCTTGTCTCCGTATGCAAACCCATACGACCACACACGATCGAACCACCCCACCAACTTAGCCGGAGCCTCCGTCCAAAAGACTGGATATATGAAGGCAATCGCATCTGCGGCATTTATCTTCGCCTGCTCAGCCAATACATCATCAGCCAACTGGGGCGATGTGTTATAGTTGGAATCACGAAGATACTCACCCTCAGACATATCCGTGCGGAAACCCATACGATACAAATCCGACAACTCATACTCATGACCGGAATCCGCAATTCCCTTCAAGAAGGAATCACGAACATGTCGGGTAAAGGAATCTTCTGACGGATGACAATAGACAACGAAAACTTTCATTTTTAATTACTTTTTCTTTGCGTTTAGGCGAGATTTAATAGAACGTACACTCGAAGCGCTAATACTCAGTATCTTCTGAATCTTTGTATCGCTATGCCCCATATCACATAATATAAGGTATGTAAAGGCTCTTGGGGTAAGTTTATCGTATTGTTCCGTCCATTGCCTATACTTTACTGGATAAAAAAGCATCACATAATCAATAAGATATGAATCTGCATCCTTGAGGTCATAAGGCATAGGATTTCCTTCTGTCAAGGACAAATATAAAGCCCTACCCCTCTGCATTCTCTCCATCAAACGCTCCTGAATACTGTCTATCTGCCTACGAAGCATATCCGTCTCGCGCTTGTTATCAGAATTAGTCGTCTGAAGATCATCAAGCATCTGCTGATACTCGTCTATTGAATCTTGTAACCTTGACGTAACGCTCTCATACACATACTCTTTGTCTTGTTGCTTTGCCCTTACAAGATAAACGACCAAACAGATGATAGCAACTACGATAACGACAATAATAAGTACATTTGCAAGACTTGACCTCATCTTCGTTGCATCTTCCAGATGTTTCTTTCCGATAGTATATCTCATAGAGTCACACGCCACAAGATTATGGTGATAAATCTTTGTAGCAGTAAGCATCTGCCCTTCATTCAACAAGGAAACTGTTAGTTTCTTGCATCTGTCATCGAGATGCGACATCACCTTTTCCTTTCCGGGAATAGTATCCTTCATAGCAGCCGTAAGGAATTTCCTTGCCCTTGCCGTATCACCCTTAGAGGCATATTTAGCCGCCATACTCGCCAGAATAGTCTTCAGCGACGGACGCTTGTCCTTTGCATCCGTCACCTTATAATACTTCTTCATAGCCGCAAGAATCGCCTTTTCAGTAGAAGCAGAATCACGGGAATCAATAACGGCGTTGATAGCCACACATATAGCATCCCTGTTCTTTGTCCCTACGGCTGCATCAAGAAGGCTATCGGCAAACTGCGGAGTCAAAACGACATATCTCTTCAGGGTATCCTTGAAAATATTTGTCAGAAGAAACTCTCTCTGCTCATAAACGGCAGAATCATCACCCTCCCGATTCTTACAGCAAGTCAGGAAGGCGATGACAAACATTGTGATGAATATGCCTATGAATTTTCTCATTAATTTTATAGTGAGGGCAAAAGTAAACAAAAATTCCCATTTCCCCAAAGAAAAACCCAAAAAGTTTTTCCCGACATCCCTTGTTTCTTTTCCGAGGTTAGTCCATCATAGCTCCATCGTTAGTCCATCGATACTCCATCGAAACGATGGACCATCGATGGAGCATCGATGGAGTATCTACGGAGGAAGAGCGGAAGAACAACGGCCTCACTTGGGCAGATCATTGTAGTCTGAAAGTGACAGGAAGGTTATATTTCACACGTACCATCTGACCATTCTGTCTGCCTGGAATCCACTTAGGCATAGAAGAAACCACGCGAATAGCTTCCTTGTCAAGTGAAGGATCAACACTTTTAATTATACGTACATCACTAACGCTACCGTCACGCTCTATAACGAAAGAGCAGACAACGCGTCCCTGAATGCCATTCTCCTCAGCCACAGGAGGATATTTGGTGTTTTTGCTCAGATATTGCATCAAAGCAGTCGTACCTCCAGGGAAAGAAGGCATTTGTTCAACTACCTCGAACACCTTATTTTCTTCTTCCTTTGGCTTTACAGGTTCATTCACAATAGCATCCTTCCATTTGAGGACATCAGCAGACTCGTCATTTCCTATTACGTTAGCAAAGCCTACCGCAACCTTAGAACTCATGATTTCATCCTGAGTTTTCATTTCTTCATCTGGATTTACCTCACTATCCTTCTTAATTATAGGGGCAACAAACTTGATAGAACTCTTTACTTTTTCTACTATTTTCTCAATTTTCTCCTCCCTAATAGGCTCGACACGCTCAGCCTTAGGCTCAGGTTTTTGATTCGTAAGGTTCGTTAGTATAACTACATCCTCATGGCGAATGTGGCTTGCCTTATAGTCATCATAGGCATTCTTTGCAACCATGACAGCCATAACGATAGCAAAAAGAATCAGCACAGCGATGATTGAAATTATATTACGTGTGCTTGTCTGCTGACGGAGAACATAAGCTCCATACTCTTTGTTACGGTTCTCAAACAAAAGGTCTGACCATTCATTTGAAATAAGATCAATCTGTGTCATAATTCAATAGTTTTTAAGGGTTAATAATTCCGTTTTCTGAGAGCAAAGAATATCTTCGCTTGAAAGAAAAAGTGCGTGTCAGCTATCAAAGGCTGGCGCACGTTCTTCGATTTTCTGAGAGCAAAGTTATGGAGAAGATTTTTCTCTTACAAGGATTTTTTCATTTATTTTCAGAGGGTGTTGCAACGTGATTTTTCGTCTATTTTATTTATAACTCTCTATTTTTCAGATATTTAAAAACTACAACGATTTACATCGCCAATACCTCATTTGCAACACTTCAAGCCACTATCAACCCTATAAAAATGAATGCAACACGCAAAAAAAGGCTAATATACAAACGAGATGTATATTAGCCTTATTAACAATTTGTACTTGTCTTAACTCTTCGGTTTTCCTCGGAAACTATTACGGACGTTGCCCGACTCGCAATTCCGACAAAGCAGTTCCGTAGCTCTATGATGACGGAAACCTTCAATCATAGCCTTGGCACGTGGTGAGTCGAGAATCTCATCAAGCGACTGAGTAAAGAGATTTCCAAGCTTTATATCACCATTATGATCCATACAGCAAGGCACCAAACTTCCATCAGAAAGAACACCAATCTGCTTGTGGAGAGCCTTGCAGAATATCTCAGCCCCCCTCCTACTCCCCCGAGGGGGAGAGTTTTTAGTCACCTCTTTTTGTTCAAAAACATCATTTAAGGGATCTATACTATCTAAAAATCCCTCCCCCTCGGGGGAGTTGGTAGGGGGCAGGACTTTAGGCCACTCAAACTTCCTATCAAACTCGAGATACAGATTATCACATAGACGATAGCCGTCAGGACGCTCATGCCAAGGTTTTTGCACGTATTTCTCCAGAAGTTGCATAACCTGTTCGTTTTCACTCTCGCGTCCACCTTGATTCCAAAGCCTCAGCACAACACAAGTGCCTTGTTCAGCCGCAGGAATTGCGAATTGCATCACCTTATCTATATATTCTGCAAGTATGCCCTTGCCATTACTTTCGTGGGAATGTAATGATAGCTGCACCTTGTGGGGAAGAGAAGACAGAAGACGCATAGCCTTGACTGGCAAAGTGCCGTTGGAAGTAAGTACGGTATTGAAACCTTTTTCACGCGCCATACGGATGAAATCAGGCAGGAGAGGATGAAGCATAGGCTCGCCCATCAGATGGAAATACAGGAAGATAGCCCTACCACGAAGTCGATCTGTGACAAGGTCAAATTCCTGTGCAGTCATACGTCTTTCAGCCCTGTTATGCTTAGGACAGAAATCGCAACTCAGGTTGCATACATTGGTTATCTCAATATAGCAGCGGTCAATCAATTCTATTTACTATTTTAGTATTTACGATTTACTGTTTTTTATATCTACAATTTACTATTTGCCTACAAAGTTACAATATTTTTTCTTTTTTCCCGACATTTATTTGGTATATTCACATACTTTTGCTATCTTTGCACTCATATAAGGTCTAAGGCCTAAAGACCAAGGAATAAGGTCTGAAAGCCTTCAACCTTAGTCCTCTGACCTTAGACTTGAAACTATAGACCTTAGTCTTTTGACCTTAGACAAACAATTATAATCTTATCCTATTTCTATGATAAAAATTCTAAGCGTGGATGATGAGCTTGACCTGGAGCTCCTGCTAACCCAGTATTTCCGCAGAAAGATTCGCAAGGGTGAATATGAGTTTTACTTTGCGCACAACGGTGTAGAAGCCATGCAGATGCTTCTGCAACATCCAGATATAGATATAGTTCTCTCCGACATCAACATGCCGGAGATGGACGGACTCACGCTTCTCAAGAAAATCAAGGATCGCAACAACCCTGCCCTGAAGGTGGTTATGGTAAGTGCCTACGGCGAAATGAGCAACATACGTCAAGCCATGAACAATGGTGCCTTCGATTTTGCCACAAAGCCTATCGACCTTGAGGACTTGGAGCGCACCATAGAGAAGGCACGTGAAGAGATTGAGTTTGTAAAACAGTCGCAGAAAGAGCATGGACAGTTGGTGGATCTAAAGGCAGACCTCAGTCTTGCTGCCGAGGTACAGTCGGCTATTCTGCCTAACAAGTTCCCTCCTTTCCCCGATGTGGCTTCAGAAGTAGATATCCATGCCACGATAAAACCTGCAAAGGATGTGGGAGGCGACTTCTATGATTTTTTCCGCATAGACGATGACCATATAGGTTTCGTGATAGCTGACGTATCGGGCAAGGGTGTACCAGCCGCCTTGTTTATGACCATGAGCTATACGTTGCTTCGCTTCACGGGAACAAGGAGTCTGACACCCGTTACCACAGTATCAGAATCAAATGATATGCTGTCAAGGGAGAGTTTTGACTCAATGTTCGTAACCGTCTTCTATGGTGTGTATTGCATAAGCACAGGCGAGATGCGATATGTAAATGCAGGACATAATCCACCATATATCATCAAAGCCAACGGCAATGTGGATGTACTGCCCCATTCCAATAATATATGCATGGGAGTTACAGAGGGATTCCCATATCAGGAGAGCACCCTGAAAATGGAAAAGGGCGATATGCTCGTAACATTCACCGATGGTGTGACGGAGGCTTGTGACCTGAACAACAACCTATATGGAGAAGGACGGCTTGAATCCTTGCTTGCAACGCTGAGAGGCAATACCGCCCAAGAGGTCACCTCTGCTATCGACAATGCCGTTAACGCTCATGCCAATGGTGCAGATCAGAGTGACGACATCACGATAATGGCGATAAAGAGAAAGTAAAAAAAAGATCTCTCCCCCATAGGGATAATTTATGAATAATTCTGCTAACACACGAAAGAGGATGCTATTGCTCTGGCGAAAGTACGGAGCTTTAGTTGGCGTCGCAGCAATCAGTTGCGGTGTAACCTACCTTGTGTGTGATCAGGCATACGAGGCAAAGACAGCCGAACTTCAGGAACAGATATCCGACCTCCAGAAGAAAGAGCTTCAGGCAAAGGTGACACAGCGCGTAAGCGAGCAGATGGAGGACATAGCCTTTCAGCAGAAGGACATCTCAGACAAACAGCGTGAAGAGGCTGTGAGACAGTCGCGTATAGCTGATATGGAGCGCGGCAAGGCAGAGATAGAGAGAGGATTTGCACAACAGGCCCAGAAGAAAGCCATGCAGGCAGCAGAACAGGCTGACCAGATGCGTATCATGGCTGTGGATCAGAAGGAGCTTGCCACAAAGAATATGATGGAAGCGGAAAAGGCCCGTGCCAAGGCCGATACGCTGTTCTATCTCTCTATGGGCAATTCTCTTGCACAGTCTGCCCTCGCCAAGGGAAGTGTGGCAACGGATATTTCACGACTCCTTTCTTATGCCTCATGGCACTATACCAAGCAGTATGGCGGCCAAGAGAACTCCGATAACGTATATAAGGCTCTTCTCTATTCTTCCAATTCCACAGAGAAGATGTACACGGGACTCAAAGGTAATGTGAGAAGCGTGGATATCATCAAGATAGACGGTGCACGCTGGGTTCTAGGCATAACTGACTATGGAGAAGTAATACTATGCAACGATGCACGAGAGCGTTGGCAATTCAATATTGAGAATGCTCCTTTCCGAAGCATGGCTATGCTTTCCGATAACAAGATAGCAGCCATGACATCCGACGGTTTGGTCGTTGTCATGGAGTTCAGCGGTGCACGCAATCCCCGTATGAATGTGTTGGGCACGATAAGGATCGGACCTGGAGTATGGAAGGGTATCTGTACCATCGGAAAGAATTTGCTTGTAGCGATGAACGACAACTCCCTTGTATGGATAAATGCCCAACTGATGGCAATCAAGGATATCATAGACCTCAACCCAGGACTTCTCACTCTTGGTTATGAAGAAGAGAACGGTATCCTACACGTCTTCGGGGTTAACGGTCTGCACTACACGACATCTTCCACAAAATCGAGTCGGTATAAGCGCTCTGACCTCAAAGAGGTAAAGGATAACGTAACGGCATTCTTCCATGACAAGCAGAACGGCAGTAACCTGCTCGGAACGGAGTCGGGTACTATATATGTCACAGACAAGAACGGACATGTGACAAGCACAATGATCGGTCATACAGGTGCCATTACTTCGATAAAGGCAGTCAACCGTTCCGTTGTCTCCACTAGCTATGACCATACCATGCGTTTCTGGTCGTTTGCCACCGCGACATCAATTGCAGAGTCTATTGAGTTCCGCTTCGACTCATGGCCTCTGTCGTTTGTCGTTGACAACGACTCGCAGATGATATGGATAGGCAATGAGGCAGGAAACATGAACCGCTTCTGTACATCAGTAGCCAAGAATGCTATTTCCACACAGTCATTGCTACGCCGTGAGTTCACACGGGATGAGTGGAACTACTATATCGGTGAATCCGTGCCTTACCGCACATTCATGAAAGGAGGTGGGAAATGATAAAAGCCAAAAGTCTAAAGTCTAAAGTCAAAGGTCTTTTGCCTCTTGTCTTTTGTCTTTTGCCTCTTTCTGAGATAAAGGCAGACGGGAGAGGTGTGCCTTTCTTCCGCAATTTCTCATCAAAGGAATACATGGCGCACAATCGTAACTACGATATCACGTGCGATGACTATGGCACAGTATTCGTTGCCAATTTCGAGGGACTACTCTATTACGACGGTGCCACATGGAGAAAAATCCATACCCCGGGCATCAGTCGTGTGACGCGATTGGCACGAGGAAACAATGGACGTATATGGATAGGCGGATATAACGTGTTCGGCTATCTCAAATCCGACAATCAGGGACGCATACAGATCCACGCAATTGTTTCCGACGCAGACAAGGGTGCACTCTCTGAAGTCGATGACATCAAGATTGAGAAAGACAAGGTGTATGTGCATACCACCGCAGGCAAGACGTATGAGGTTGTGAATGAGAGTCTTCGATTTATAAAAGATGACAAAGACCAAAACGAAAGCTCTAACCCCTCAACTCCAAACACTAATCTCTCATCTCCCGACTCGGTGAGCCTGTTGAAGATGCCGCTCGACATAAAGCTGCGCTACAGCTACACATACGGCATTGACTTCGGTAACAGTCGCTATGCCTTTGCACCTCTTTCCGAGACCGACGGTCTTATATCCAATGCTATCAACCACATTGTCTCCAATCGCACAAATATGTTATGGGGCGCTACCGATAACGGTATCTTTGCCGTTGATGCGCTCTCTCCATACGGACAGATTGGGGAAAGAGAGGGACTGAAAGGCGAGGTAAACTGCATCTGTCAGCTTGCAGGAACATACTACATAGGCACGATGAAGGGACTGTACCGCCTTGATGGTAACAGAATACACTTGGTGGAAGACATCGACCTTGCCTGTTGGCAGCTTACACGCATCTCAGATGCAGAGATGCTTGCAGCCACATCACAAGGTCTGTACCTCATCACCCCAAGTACCATACGACATATAACAGGCTACAACACCTTCTCTGTATGCCACGACAAAAAACAAGGCGGCTATGTCACAGGTGAAGTCGATGGAGTATATTACGTTTCCAAATATGGACAAAAGACGATGGTTCTACCTTTGGAAAAGGTGACGAAGATACAGCATGCTAAAGGGAAGTTCACCGTGGAGAGTATCTTTGGCGAACTATGGGAACTTTCATTCTCCGACAGCGATAGCGGAATAAAGGTTTCCGACAAGTGCATACGCCAGAATGCAGACGTAAAGGCACCGAAGCTGAGATATACAGATCCGTCGGGCACACTATGGCAAACCGACCCGGAAGGACGCAATCTTAGAGCCAGCGACAACCAACACTCAAAATCTGATTTGCCCTTATGGATGTACCCATTCACAAAGCGTGCCCTCAACTGCCTCTACGCCTCCGAAGACGGAAAGATGTGGGTTGGTGGTGACTTCGGTGTAATAGTACTTGACACAAGGATGGTGAAAGAGATCAAGCAGCAACCATGCGCAAGACCGTATATCCGTCAAGTGATAGCAATGGGCGACTCTGTGATGTGGGGTGGTTATTCGCCAAGAGACATGAAACCATACTCCGACGTGGAAGACATCATGCTACCGTCATCCTGCAATCAGCTAAATGTTACATTCTCCACTCCATACTCCTCCATTATCTGCCCTACCGAATACCGCTATCGCATCAACGGTGGAAGATGGAGTCTGTGGAGCGACCACAACGAAGTGGAGATCAATAACCTCGACTATGGAAGCAGCAGAATCGACATTCAGGCACGCGACATGTTCGGACGAGTATCGGAAATCAGTACCCTACACTGGTCGGTAGCCACGCCTTTCTATCTGCAATGGTGGGCTTTCATTATATACCTACTCATCCTCGTGGCAATAGTACAAAGGTTCTTACAGCATCGCACACGACGTCTGAAAGCCGAGAAGATAAAGCTTGAGACATTGGTGGCAGAGCGTACCTCTGACCTGAAGCGAACACAGGATGACCTCGTGCGTATGGAACGTACCGCTGCGGTAGGTAAGCTCACGCAGGGACTCATCGACCGAATCCTGAACCCAATCAACTACATCAACAACTTCTCAAAGCTCACTTCCGGTCTTGCGCAAGACCTCATGGAAGACATTGAAGATGAGAAAGATCATATGTCACAGGACAATTACGAGGACTGTGCCGACATCATACAGATGATGAAGACCAACCTGAAGAAGATTGAGGATCACGGTATCAGTACCACACGAACCCTGCGCGCTATGGAGGCAATGCTCAACAGTCATATAGGCACTATGACAGAGCACGACCTCATTTCCCTCTGCCAACAGACGGTGAAAGTCATATCCGAATACCACAAGGCTGAAATAGCAGAGTACGGAATAAGCATAATATGCGATATGCCAAACCAGCAGTTGCCTGTCAATATCGATGCTGTATCAATAAAGAACGCCCTCATAGCATTGTTCAGCAACAGTATATACTCTGTCGTTAAGAAAGCAAAACTCAGCACACCTAACTATGTTCCAGAAATAGTGCTAAGCCTCCCGGAGGAAGGTATCGGAATCGTAATCCGTGACAACGGCATGGGCATCGGAGAAAACATCATCAGCAAAGTATTCGACCCGTTCTTCACCACCAAGCCTACAGGCGAGGCTGCCGGTGTAGGACTCTATCTTGTACGTAATATAATAAACGATCATCATGGTAAAATCTCAGTAGAATCCCAACAGGATGAATACTGCCAATTCACAATAACACTATGAGCAACTCAAAAACACCCACCCCTAAACCCTCATCAATCAACTCAAAAGAGGATTTAGACCGTCTTCTTCTCAATCAGCAGAAGCTTGCCTCTCTGGGAATGCTCAGCGCAGGTATCGCGCATGAGATACAAAACCCTCTGAACTTTGTCATCAACTTCTCGAAGATGTCAGAGCAACTCCTTGCCGACATGAAAGCCACAGTAGATGACGTACGGGAAAACATTCCCGAGGACGCTGCAGCCGAACTCGATGATATAACCTCCAACCTCACCGTCAACATGCAAAAGATACGTGAGCATGGAGAACGTGCCGTAAGCATCATTCAGGGCATACTGCTCATATCGCGCGGAAAGGAGGGAGAATGCATCCCAACCGACATCCCCCACCTACTGCACGAATACGTGTGGCTTGCATACCATGCCCAGAGGGCAAACGACAAATCGTTCAACATATCCATCTGCGAGAACTATCAGGAGGGTATGCCATGCGTCATGGTAGTTCCACAAGACCTCAGCCGTGCCGTCCTCAACGTAGTCAATAATGCATGTTATGCCGTGACCGAGAAAGCAGCCAACGAAGGTGAGGACTACAAACCAACTATCAGCATAGAGGCAAAGGTGGATAACGGTAACCTCATCATTAGTATATGTGACAACGGTTGCGGTATGACCGATGATGTTCGTAGCCGACTGTTCCACGAAACCTTCACTACCAAACCGATAGGCAAGGGCACGGGTCTCGGCATGATCATCACCCACGATATCATTGTAAACGAGCATCATGGCAGTATCGACATCTACACAAAGCAAAATGAAGGAACAACATTCACGTTCACTATTCCTGTAAAAGGATAATAAAAGACCCCCCCCTTACCCCTCCCATAAAAGGAGGGGAGTAGATAGTAATACTCATTAATAATGAAAGATAAAAAACAATACATACAAACGAGTTTTCCTAAATCTCCACAGCGAGAAAAGGGTAACTACACCCCTCTCTTTATGGGAGGGGTAAGGGGGTGGGTCTTTTTATTTTTAACTCTTCTACCCCTTTCATCTTTTGCGCAGTCCTCTGAGACTATGCAACAATACGCTACGGCATATCGCTACTTCCAGATCGGGCGTCTTGACAGTTGTGAAGCATACTCACGCAAGGTCATTAGCACGGGTAGTGGTATGCTCAAGACGAGTGCCTACCGCCTCATGGCACTCTCCCTTTTAGAGAAAGGTGATATACCGGGCGCAGGAGCCTATGTTGACAAACTACTTGCCTATAACCCATATTTCACCCCTGCCATAAGCGACCCACAGCGCTTCATCGACATGATAAACGAACGCAAGCAACAGGAGGCTGGCATCACCACGGCATCACGACAAACGGAGTCTATTGAGGAATCGCCTGTTCCTGTCACACTCATCACCGAGTCCATGATCAAATACTCTGGTGCCCAGACCATTCAGGAACTGCTCTGTCTCTATGTGCCGGGAATGTCCATAGCAGAGGGAATAGAATCAAACATAGCGATGCACGGTATAACGGGCATCACTCAAGATAAGATTCTCTTCCTTCAAGATGGTCACCGTCTCAACGGATCTTCAACCAATGCAGAGGCTCCCGACTATCGCAACTCCCTTGACAAGATCCGACAGATAGAGGTACTCCGTGGTCCTGCGTCATCACTCTACGGAAACGTGGCTCTCACCGCCGTAGTGAACATCATCACCCACAAGGGAGCTGTGCTCAATGGCGGTCGAATAGGTGTTATGGCCGGCACTCAGAATACATACGGAACTTCTTTCACCATAGGTGGAGGTAACAATGCCGTGGATATCCTCGGTTGGGGTAACGTACAGGCAACCGACGGATTCAAATACACCTATGATAACGAAGCCTATACCCCGAACAATCATGCAGGTCTCAAACCGCAGAGCACCGTCTATGCCCATGCCTTCAACCGTCGTCCTTCCTACGACATAGGTGTCAAGGGGCGCTGGCTCGACTTCTCCCTTACCTTCCACTCACAACGCTCAAAGCAGACCCCGTATATCAATATCCTTCAGATTCCTGCAACAAAGCAAATACCAAACCTGAACGAAAGTTCTAACCTCTCAACTCTAAACACAGAACCATCATACGAGGCTGTCCAGAACTTCAACTACAACCGCTACGCCAACATAAAGAGTAATGGTCCGGGTGCCACTCGCACCAACCATCACCTCAACATTAACTACTCCCATTCTTTCGGGAATTTCAACATACAGGCCTCTGGCTATCTTTCAATGGAACATACAAGTTTCTACAACGTAATGGGCGATTCCATCGACTTCTACGTTGGTGCAAGCATATTACAGAAACTTCAAGAAGGAGCGACCTCTACTCCCTCAACTCTAGCCTCTAACCCTTCAACTCTAGCCTCTAACCCTTCAACTCTAGCCTCTTACGTCAAGACATCTGGAGTATTTCAGGTACTTGAATGGGAGAACTTCACCATGGGAGGACAGGCTCAGTTACTTGCAAAATACAATAGCTCCATAGGTCATGGCAATGCCGTAGTAGGATGTCAGTACGAGCATTTCGCCCTCACCGACGGAGTTCTCTATCTTGGAGGCAACTACTCCGCACAGCAGATGGTGTCAAGCGGTGATGTTTTCACTGACGGAACAGAGAACATCTATTCCGCATACATGCAGTTGAAGCATTTCTTCTCACGCAAGATTATCGTCAATGCCGGACTACGCTTTGACCACAAATTACGCATCAATGATGCCAGCCTCAACCACTTCTCTCCACGTCTATCAATAATCTACAAGCTAAGGAGGGCAATCTCACTACGTGCATCCTACAACCACAGTTTCGTTGATGCCCCATATCTCTATCGAGCATGTAGGGTGAAGATGTTCAGCGGAGGCACAAATATGAACCCTGAAATCATGCACTCTTTCCAGATATGCGGTACCTATCATAATCAAGGCACGCCAATATCTGCGGAAATCAGTTTCTACCGCAACAAGCTTGAAGACCTTGTGACCATAGGCTTAGGAGGCGACCACCTCTTCCAGAACTCCGCGAAGGTAACACAGGCAGGCTTGGAAGGAGCCGTACAATATACAACAGACAACTTGTTCTTCAACGCAAACCTCACTTGGCAGCAGTTCATTAAGTCAGAAGGATATACCGTGCATAAAAACAATCCTTACGGTGTACCACAGCTCATGGGTAATCTCATTGTTGCAGGCTCACCATACCACGGCAAAGGAAAAGGGTTCTTCGACGGAGGAAAGATATGGTTGCGCAGCACAATCAGCGCCCAGTCAACAACCTACTACCAGAAGGCTGATATTATCCAGTCGTCAATAACGCAACAGACAGTGAGCAGCATTGAGGAAGTGAAGCCTCAAAGCATCATAAGCCTCGGCATAGGCTATGAATGGAAATATCTTGATATCGACATCACAGCCCACAACATCACCAACAACGACTACAAGATTGGCTCTTTACTTGCTGACGGTGTGCCAAGAAAAGGTCGTCAGATTCTCGGAAAACTCACGGTAAAGTTCTAATCTACCCCATCTTCTGCCACCATTGCCTGCGACTCCCTTGTCTCTTTATGTGGATAGGGCTTGTAGTTTTTGGCCTTTACCCCATGATCTTGCATCCAAATATGGTTTAGTGTGAAAGCTATGGAATCTAGTGTTTCCTCACGTTTCTGAGGTTTCAGTTCACATTCCCACACGGTAATGCAATGCCATCCCATATCAGCCAAAAGCCTTTGCTCTTCTTTGTCCCGTTCCTTATTACGTTTTATCTTCGATACCCAGAACTCACGGTTTGTCTTTGGTATCTTACAACAAGCCGAATTCTCAATTGTAAATTCTACATCGTCAAATTGTAAATCAACGTGATGCCCATGCCAAAAGCATCCATTCACGAAGATGCATGTCCTGTACTTTCTCAGCACAAGGTCTGGATGTCCAGGCAACCTCTTGTGATTCAGTCGGTATCTGAATCCACGTTTCCACAGCCCTCGTCGCACAATCAACTCAGGCTTCGTGTCTTTCGACCGTATTGCCGCCATATTATCATGACGCTTTTGTGCTGTAAGACTATCCATAATTATTTTGGTTTTCTATATGCAAAAGTAATATTAATTATCCGTAATGCCAAAAGGAAAGAACAGAAAAGGGAAATGCGATGGAATTATTTTGCGAATATGTAGCATCATACAATATTTTTTTGCATTTTTTTAGATTTTTCTTGGTTTTTTTAAAATTTATATTTATATTTGCAAGCAAAACCTCTAACCTCTAATATTTTAACACTAACCGACATGAAAAAGATCTTGAATCTAATAGCCATTTTGGTAGCAATGACTAATACCGCAACTGCACAGAACAATGCGCAGCCATCCCATATGACCATATACGACAGCGAAGGAAACTTGACAGACTCGTATGAGTTCAAGTATGATGCCAACGGAAATCAGATTGAGGAGACAGATTTCTCAAACGATGAACTTGCTGGCACCACGAAAAGATACTATACCTATACCTCTGAGGGCAAGATACAGTCCGTTGTTGCCCACAAGATGGAGAATGGTAAATGGAACGTTTACAGCAAAAACCAGTATTCATATAATTCTGACGGCTCGTTGGCAGGTGAGTGTTCCTATCAATGGAACAACGGCACATGGATTCCCAATTCAAAAACCGAACTTGAATATAACGAGTTAGGATATACGGAATATAGCTATGACTGGACGGGAGTCAAGTGGGAAATGAGGTTTAAGGACGTGCATTGTATTTCAAGCAACGGCGACTTCTCCACCTTCTACACATACAAGAGTGGCAACTTCGTGCTTATTTCCAAATCGTTGGTTGGCTACAACGATTTGGGGAAAGACAAACTCCGTCAGACGTGGGCTATAAAGAATGGTAATGAGGATAGTTCTGTATATGGTCCAAGAACAAGCTATGAATATGATGATAATGGTAATCTGAAGGCAGAGACCACCTTCATTTATGATGCTCTGGGCAGAAACGAGAACAACTACAAAACAGAGTATTCCTACGATGAAAACGGCAGGAACACGAGCATAGAATCCTACGTTTGGAACAAAGGCCAATGGATTCTCGATAGTGTTGAGCGCTACGACTATGCGGAAATCGCCACTTGTATGAACAGCATCAACAGTATGGTGGCAAAGAGTTCCGTCAAGAAGATTATCGACAACGGCCGTATCAACATCCATGTTGATGGCAAAAGCTACAATCTCAACGGAACAGAAGACAAATAGACAGTTCTCTTTTTATTTACGATATAGATTTTGGTTTAACAGTTATAGCTCAACTAACAAATCAGTTTTTTGTTATCTTAAGTAATTCTATAGCAGCTTGTAATCGTGAGATTACAGGCTGTTTTTTGAGTTAGATTTACTTTCAACTTGAATACTGGACTTTACAATTCTACATATTAAATGACTATATCACAAGAAAAAACGTCTAAATATTTGTAAATACAGAATATTTACATTATCTTTGCACATGATAAAGTCTAAGGTCAAAAGACTAAGGCCTGAGGTTATAAAGCCTTTGACCTTTACCTCCTTAGACCTTTATCTTCACGATAACAGGTTTCCTGATAAACGGATTATCAGGACTAAGACGGGAACACAGTGTGAATCTGAGACATTACCCGATGCTGTAAGCCTATACAAAACATACAGGCAATCAAAACGACCCTCTAAATCCCCCTGCTTAGGGGGACTTCCTTTCGCGAATCGGCTCTCTTCCTATGCAAGGGAGAGTGGGAAGAGGGTTCAAACACGTCACTGGATTATTATCTGGGAAGACGAGCCTGCATGAGGACGAGTCAGAAGACCTGCCTGTTATTTATGTCAAACTGATGTCTGCGGGACTACGGACACACAAATTCTATTATTCTATGAACAGGTACGACAAAACGTATCACAGCTATCGTGAGCTTATGTGCCGTCTTCGCAATGAGTTCAACGAGGTCAATTCCCACATGAAGGTAGCTATGACGGGTAACTCAACAACCCAGATTCTGCAGTCTATTGACTCTACAATCAGGACAGCCGAACAGCAACGTAATCTTCCAAGTGCCGAACTCTATTCCATTACCATTGCTATGATGGACTATCGGAAGCGTATTGCCGGTCTTCCTTGCGACACGAGCCTTTCTTGGAAGAAATGCTTTTCTACTATCAGTCAGGCTTCAGAATCGCTCATGAGTATTACTGATGATCCATACGTAAACAAATCACATACGCTCGCAAGCAGTATGATAGGATAATCATCCGAAAAAAACTTTTTCGCACTAATCCTACATTCCTACATTGATAGGCATCATAAACTATTGACGCACAAAAGCTTGCAGCGATTTCAAATATTGTCTAATCCTACACTAAACCTACACTAAACCTACACTAAAACCTGAATTTTTCAGAAATTCAGGTTAATTGATAATTAATAATTGATAATGTATAATTTAGTTTGACTTGAACGCTTACGATACTATTCAAATTATTCATTATTCATTACTCATTATTAATTTCATGCCTTGACAGGCATGATTAGTGTAGGTTTAGTGTAGGATTAGTGTAGGTTTGGCGCATATTTAAAATCCTTATAACGCTCTATGTTCGTGGGTGTTATATAGGATGGTAATGTAGGAATGTAGGATTAGTGCGCAAAAGTTTTTTCTGAGGTAAAATTTTCAATTGTCAAAGGGCGGTCGTGCCTTCGTTCTCCCTCCGTTGTGCCTTCGCTCTGCCTTCGCTTTAGGTTCGCTCCCTTCGATGGAGCATCTACGGACTTACAACGGTTTTATAACGGAGGTGAAACGGACTTAAGTAAAACCAGAATGTAGTGGATTTTTCCTTTATATAAAACCACTCCAAAACTTTTCCCTAATTTTCTTTGTCGTATTAGTTTTTTTGTTTACTTTTGCCATTGAAATGAGCAATGCTAGAACATACGGAACAATACATAGTGAACAGAAACCATTCGTGATTCAACATGCCAACTCCACCGACTATCTCCTCGGCGGCAGCCTTGTCATGACTAACGGGAAATTAGTTGATACGGTTTATGAAGAAATCACCGACAAATCTATTGCAGAACATATAGAAGATAGTTTAAAATAGAGTATTATGAACCATAATATTTTCGATTATTTTTTTTATCGAGCTTTCAAACAGTATGTTGAAAAAGAAGGTTCATATGGAGCATATTTTAATGCTGCTCTTTATATAAGTCTTGTTTTCATCTGTATAACAGGTTTTATACCATTAAACCTAATAAAAATCATATTTCTACAACATAATTTATTAATATATTTATTTGTTATCCTGTATTGTATTTCAATAGTAACCTATTTCGTGCTTAGATATAAGAAATACAATCAAAGGAAAAATAGAATAGAATTATTTCGTAGATATAGAAATAGTAATTTTAATAAATATATTCCAGATTGGTCTATATGGCTAATTGGAATCATACTGTGTCCTGCCGGAGGTTTCTTTATGGTTTGGGTTCAAAAAATATTATTATGCTATTTATTGTGATTATTCCATATGTTGTCTAGTAAATTGTTGCATGTTCTTTAGAAAAGTAAGTCAAACAATGGATATAATTCAACAGAAGCAGAACATAAGAAGAATGCTCGCCCTTCATCAAAAAACAAACACGAAAGTGGACAATCGAGAAAAGCAAAAGATAAAGGGAATGAAAAAGGAAATGCAAGGCGCAGAAGATACAAGTAATAATATATTCATAAAAAAATGGAATTAGCAGAAATAAAAATCAGACATTTTAAAGAACTTATAACGGGAATCTTATTAGGCAATGGCACACATTGGTCTTTAATGAGAGTAAATGTTGTTGATTATGTATTAGATGGTTTTCAATTTACGAACAAAAAATACATTGTCGACAATAGTAAACTAAAAGAAGACACGCTACTATATAAGATCTTGACAATAAAAAACAGTCCCAATGATTCCTTGGCGTGGATAGATTTAAATGTCTTAGATGAAGATAAATTGCTTTATTCTTTCCTAAAAAAGAATAATATATTAGTAGCAATCTGTTTACATCGTGAAGACGTATTGTATGTTGGAAAAATAAAAAAAGTAAATTCAAAGTCACTAATTTTAGATTCATATGATACGGAGCTAAATAGTAGTGGTTTAATGAAAATTGAGTTTAATAGGGTACGATATGTTCAGATGCATACTGATTATCTTGATTCTCTCAGTTTGCTTTTAGACAAAAGAAATTGATTCCACTTTTCTGTTTTTTCTTTCTAGTTTTTACTCGCAAAAAATAAACATTTCATTCCCACACCTTCATCAATTCCTTGCGAATTCCTTGGTGGTGTGGGATTTTTCTTTTCTCTCTTTCTTGATTTTTCACCCCAAGAACATGGGAATTCCTTGTAAGAAATTCCGCTGTTTTACCGCTTTTCCACCGTAGATGCTCCATCGATACTCCATCGATACTCCATCGACGGTCCATCGTTTCGATGGAGGATCGATGGACTACTGATGGACAATCGATGGAGTATCCTCGGAGTTTTAAGGAGGGAATTGCTTAATTACGCCTTGAGAATTAGAAACGCGCACCAGCCTTTAGGGGCTGACGTCCGCTATTTTCAAGTCGTGATTACTATGCAATTTTCACTTTTTCTTTGGAAAAGTTGCATGATTTGAAAAACTTTTAGTATTTTTGCCCTCGATATGAGCAATATCCGAACATACAGGGTTAATCATGCAATGCAGATGATTTCTGTTCCTCTGCATTCTACCACTAGCGACTATCATCTCGGGAACAACCGCGAGGTGGTGGAGGCAAGTGGAACTGTGACTCAGGTGACGAACTACTATCCGTTCGGTGCACCTTATGCTGATGCGTCAGCTACTCTAAATCCGAGCCTCCAAGCATATAAGTACAACGGCAAGGAGCTTGACCTGATGCATGGTCTTAACACCTATGACTATGGCGCTCGTCAGCATGACCCTATTCTCGCAAGATGGGATAGGATTGATCCACTCTGCGAGAAGTACTATAATGTTAGTCCGTATGCGTATTGTGCGAATAATCCTGTGAAGTTTATTGATCCAGATGGAAGAAAAATTGATACTAGTCAAATGTCTGATGAAGAATTAAATTCATATAATCAATTTATTAATGGTATATGCAGTTATGAAATGATGCAGACTGTTTATGAAGCTCTTCAGAACTCTGATGCTACATTTCAGGTCTCTTTCGACAAAAGAACAGGATCGACAGGCGACTTTGTGGATGGTCAATTTGTTGTTGGTGCAGATAACAAAGGTGGTAACATATATTTAGATAGGGATAAAGGAATGAATGGAACTTTATCTGGGCTTGCTATTATGGAAGAGTTCTTTCATGCATATCAAAATGATAACAGCGCAAATTATACAGGCGAATTCAATCGTGAGTTTGAAGCAAAAACTTTTTGTATTGCAGCAACGGGACAGACAGCAGATTTATATCAGGGTATGCAAGCATGGAGTGAAGGAATAGCTTTAGGTAAATATTCTGGTCAATTTGAGTATATATCACCAGCAGCAGCATCTTCTCCGAGATTTCTTGAGGAATATCAATCTAGTGCTAATCAATATGCATCATTCAATAAACAACATAATATAGGCAACATAAATTATCATCAAGCGACAACTTGTAAACCACAGAATTTAATAAATGTAATTAATTTAACATATAATAAATAGAATATGACTATCCAGTTTTTTTTTAGATATATAAACATATTAATATGTTTTATGTTTTCTAATGTCGTTTCTGCTCAAACAAAAATTACATTGTCAGAAAATGCCGCATTGGATAATTCTATTATGTTATTAAAAACATTGAAAAATCATTATCCTGCTGATAGTTTAATTAAATGGGCACAGCAGAATGGGCAGGCATTAATTTTATGTCGTGTAGATACATCAGGCTTGATTTTGGAATTCGATAAATATAGGACATTTAAGAGATCCAATTCTTTTTTATCTGAAAATGGTGATAATATTAGAAATATCCTAATAAATAGTAGTGCTGAATTCGTATTTCCCTGTTCATTTACAGGCTATAGTCCTAAATGCCAAGAAATACTTTTACAAAAAGAGTCTATATCAGAAATTTTCAAAGAGAAAGGATACATAAATCTGCAGATACCAATATTTTATATCACGTTTCCAATGATATTTCGTAATATTAAGGAATACGGAGAACGTAATAATATTAAATTAACAGCAGAAAAAACGCTTGATATATTATTTGAACGGTACATTAGTAAACATTATTGATAATGTATGATGGATCGTCGTAGTATTGTAGGTTTAACCGAATATATTATACCCATAATTGCTTCGTAATCAGGTAAGGTATCAAAGACGTTTAAACTCAATAACTCTCTCTTACCCACACCTCCATAAATTCTTCGTGAATTCCTTGGCGGTATGGGATTTCTAGACCCTCTAAATCCCCCTGCATAGGGGGACTTTTTTATCTTGAATATGCCTATTGCACGTTCGCAACAAGTCCTATGTAACTCCTATGCAAATCCCATGTAACTCCCATTTCAAATAAGAGCAACATAAGAACAGCATAAGAGTTTCAGCTATGTCAGATACTTGCATTTTGGCTTATTCTCTGTCTGTTTTCACATTTTACTTGATTTGTTTGGAGGTTTCAGGGAAAATCAAAGTTTTGGCAAAGCGACCCGTGAAAGAGAGTATCGTGCCTCTGGGTTTATTTCCTGAAGATGACGGAAGACATCTGCCATGGTCTTTCTATTTGTTTCTTCCTCGTATGGACAGACGGTTTTCTGCTTTTGAAAGCCAAGTTCTTCTGCTATCTCACGGATATCATCTTCATGCACAAGACACATAGGACGGATGATTTGCAAAGGATAATGCTCTAATTGAAGTATAGGGGGCATGGTATGGGCAGAGCCTTCAAAAGTGATATTCATCAGATAGGTTATGATGATATCATCATTATGATGCCCAAGAGCTATCTTATTAAAACCGTTGGCTACGGCATATTCAAAGAGCGTCTTTCGGCGATTCCAAGCACATAGGAAACAGCGTGTCTTTCGTGGATCGGTACTCTCATCAAAACGGGAATGGAGAATATGCAATCTGATACCAAGCTCATCACAAAAGTTCTGAAGATACGTGCGGTCTGTCTCGTATGGAATGTTATCCATAATAACATGGGCAGCCTCAACCGTTATCTTCGGTTTATAGATACGAGAACGCTGAGCCATCAGTCGGGCAAGCATTAGCGAATCCTTGCCACCAGAAAGCGCAATAAGGATGCGGTCACCATCTGAAAGGAGATGGTAAGAAACGCAGGCGCGGTTGAAGGAGCGCAAAAGCGGCCTCTCCCCCCGCCCTCCCCCGTAGGGAGGGAGCCGATTCGCACAAGAAGTTAACTCTTTCTCCTTATTAGACATTCAATTTCTTTTTAATTCAACCCTTCCTTGACTTCTCCCATCGACTTCCGGCTCCCTCCCTACGGGGGAGGGCGGGGGGAGAGGCCGTTCTTTTCTTTTTTTAAATATAATACTCTGCCTCATCAACTATACCGGCACGAAGGGCGTAGCGGGTAGCCTCGTGAACATTATTTACAGATAGTTTACGGAAGATGTTCTTCCTATGGGTATTAACCGTGTGAAAGGAAGAGAAGCGTTTCTCTGCTATGTCTTTTGTGGTGAGTCCAAGGGCTATATCCCTCAGAATCTCAGTCTCGGTCTTTGTTAACAGACCTGCATACGGGTTAGTCTGCTGTTTGGATGCCACCAAGAGCGAAGCTGCCTGTTGGCAAATATATCGCTTATCACTCGCTGCATACCTGATGCACTCACGAATCTCACTCATAGGCGATTCCTTTAGCAGAATACTAAACTGTGGACTCGTCGCAACTATTCTCCCAACAAAATCGGCACTAAGATCTTCGGAAAACAGTATCCAACGAGAATATGGGAATCGTGAGGCAAGGATATACAGCTCAGCCTCACCCACAAAATCGAAATGGGTATAGTCGAGTATCACTACCGCCTCATGTGAGGGACGGAAATTCGACTGCTTAAGGCGCTCTATGAGCGATACCTTGTCTTCTGAATAATGCATCTCCACACCGGGGAACATATCATTAATGATATACTGAAGTCCGGCACGTGTGATGTCTTGGCGGTCTGCGAGGATTATCATAAGCCTAACCAAGCCTTCCCAAAGGGAAGGATGTTTTATAGTATAAATCCCTTAAAGGAAGGGTTATTTAATTATTATTTGCTGTTTTTTTGATTTGAAGAATGTATCTACTCCCCCTTGAAGGGTTGAGGGGGGTGGGCCTAGAATGTCATTTCAAACATAACCCTGAAGCCATCCTTATTGGCTGTGGGGAGGTCGAGATAGTTGAGTCTGCGTACATACTGAACGCGGAAGAACTTGAAGATATTATATATACCGACAGAGAATTCGGCATAAGGACGGTTAGGGTTCATAACCGTACAACCTTCAGGGAATTCCATCAGCAAAGCAGAATTCTGATTCTTCACAAGAAATGGATTGTTCTTGTCGGATATTCCACCCCAGAGAGTCTTGAAGCCGACAACCTCACGCCACTTCAATTTCTTGAGCAGAGGCACACGGTTGAATATCTTTCCTGCCAAATCCCACTCTATATCAGCCGAAGCATAGCGGTCGTTAAGAAACTCCATGTTATTCACAAGGTTGAAACATCCTTTCTGAACGATATAGGAGAGATTGGCAGCCGGCATCATCAACAGAGGATAAGGCGCCTGAGACCATTGCACGCCACCCTTGAGATTACAGTTCAACTTTCCCCATGAGTTCAGCCAGAAACGCTTGTAGATGCTTGCCTCCGTCACATTATAGTTATAGTCGCCACCGAGGATTCCCTTCATTCCGAGCGTATGCGACAACTTGAAAACAGGAGCATCGTTATTGTTCGGAATACGGTTCTGCTTCGTATTTATGAACGTACGGCCAGGGGCATATTCCACCTCAAAGCGCATCTCCGTGGTTCGCAAGGATATTTCTTTGTCAGGCTCCGCGAGAGTACGGAAATGCAGGTTGCCAGCCCCCTCATTCTTTTCCACCTTGATATTGGCAAGCAAACGCAAGCCCCACTCTTCCTCATATTCGAACTCCAGTTTATGGCGATGATAGAACATCATCTTATCAACCTTCGCCCATTTGAATGCCGTGAACACGTTATCCTTATCGTTTACGAGGAACTTATCCGAAGGCGACATTACATCGTATGAGGAATGAAACATGATGGTTCTGCGAGGAAACTCCATCGGGATGTATTTCTTCGGATTGAACGAATATGTCAGTTCTCCCTTATAGTAGTTTCGCTTTGTGTTGAAACCGCGAGCCACATATCCAGAGAGGAAGAGGTGCCGGTTGAGATTAGCCGTGGTGAGTCCCGACAGACGCACACGATAGCCGTCAATGAAGTTATGCGAGATAATGGTATTGACCGGTCCGATATCAAACTTTGAAGGCTTGCCATTAAAGCCTGTCTCCACAAAGTTCTCTACAACCGGACGTATGAAGAACATTATCCAGTTGAAGCCCTTCATACTCTGGGCATCCTTCACGAACTTTCCCATATTCCTCTCCGAAGTGGTGAGGTCAACCTTACGGTTTTCCCTCCAGAACTGCTCATCCTGTATCTCGGCATTAGCATCCTTACGAAGTTCTCCGACACCAGAGAGGAGTTTATCGTCTATCGGCTCAAATGAATAGTTGCTTCGTGTCGAGGTCTTCACCATAAGTCCGTGAGCCATAGACTGATTCACGCGCAACGCCACTATGAGGTCGTTGACGGTTAGTACCCAGTCGCCCGTTGACAGAAGCTCGAATTCCTGATTTATCTGCAATCCCTCCACGAAGTTGATTCCAGATGATTTAGGGATAGAGAGCGACACCTTCCTTACATGAAGTGAAGAATCCTTGAGAATATACATATCTCCGTTGAAACCGAAGTCCTGCGGGTTGTTCGGAGTAAAGAACACATGATAGCAAGAATCACGTTCCACCTTCACGGTGTCCAATATGTAATAGCGATAGAAACCTATGGCATCATCAGCAATAGGCGATGTCATAGTACGGCGAAGAAGTCGTATGCTGTTATCGTAGATATCCACCTCGCAGAACGCATCGGCAGACAAGGCGTTGAAGATATTACCTGTCTCGAATATCTGATTGATACCTTCCGAACGCTCACCTATCACAAGGGTTCGCTGTTTCTCAGGATCCTTGCGATACATCACCTTCGTCACCTTCTCGTCAAGCATGAACGGGAGGATGAGCTGACCGCTCAACGGACTATATTCCACCTGATTCCTCAGCCAAGGAGTACGGCCTATAAGACCAGAGTCAAGCATCTCACCAGTAACACCATTGAGCGATATCGTCATCTTCTCATAGTTCTGATACTGGTAGTATGGCTTGTTGGTGAGCTTATTCTGTTTCTTTGCCGCAATAACGCGCTTCATCAGCTCAACGGCAGGATTGTTCTTGCGAGAGTACCTTTTCTTCTTAGCCTTCACCTCCACCCCCTTAAGATTCACATCGGCAAACAGAGAGTCGCCTGTGCGCTTCTTAACGGTTCCTTCCATCTGCGCATTAGCCGACAGACAGAAGAGGAATAGCAGTAATATGGTATTTAAATATCTAAACAATTAACGATTAACAATTAACAATTAATAATTAACAATTAAAACGAACCCCTAAACAGGCAATTCCAGTAAATCCGTAATCACGAAATCAGGAATCGTCTCATCAACGGGTTCTTTCTTCCATCCCTCGCCCTTGAACCAAGCGGTCTTGCAGCCGAGGCTCTTGGCAGGAATGATATCTTTCTGAATACTGTCTCCTACAACGAGTATGTCCGATTCATCCAGATGCCCTGGAAGTTGTTTCTTTCTTAAAGCCTCCACCCCAAGGGCATAGAGACGAGGATCTGGCTTACGTATCCCGACCTGTGCAGATTCTATCACATCGCAGAAGAAATCCCGAAGTTGCATCTCCTCAAGCACAGTCTCCACGTTTCCGTAGAAATTGCTCACAAGTGCCATTTGGATTCCCCTTTCTTGCAACTGTGAGAGAACCGAACGTGTATGTTCCATATTCCCTTGAAGTCCCGAATACAGATATTCCACAAGGGCATCATGCTTCTCTGCACGTTCATCACACTCAGGCAACCAAGCCCCGGAATCTCGAAGGTAATCAAACTGAAGGTCTATCTTCACCTTGAGAGTCGTGAGAAAGGTATCTGTCTGTCGGATTATCTCCTTACTTCCAAGCGTGCGCTCGCCATAGACGTATGCCTCACGATATTGTGCCTCTGTCACGGGAATGGCAAGATGCTCATAGGCATGCCATATAACCATACCCCAATGCTGCCCGAATGTGTCGAGCGTGGCACCATAGTCGAAAAGTATCGCTTTTATCATCTTGCCAACTCCTTACACATATTCTCGTGAGTCCTTCTCATATAGGCACAGGCAGCTGCCATTACCGTTACCTCGAAGAGCGGATATATCCACGGATGATTTGTCAGGCATCCTATGAAGAGCATTATTGCGCGCCAGTTGTGGGTGAGGAAATTGGTGTATTTCATCAAAGGGAAGCTCCTTCTTCTGAACTCATCCCTAAACTCCTGCGGCACCTTATCAATTCCGCCATATCGCTCGGTAAGTACGGCCTTCAGTTTCTGAAACTCGGGCGTTCCCTTCTCCTGAGCACGACAATATTTTGCATAGTTGGCAAAGAAGAGTACTCCTACCCAGTTCTTTTCCGCACGATATCTGTCGGCTATTGCTTTCTGTGAAGCGTATGAGTCGAGTTCCGAACCCTCCTTGCCAAGAAGGAAGAACAGGTGGATATTGCGGTAATAGTCGGAATAGCGACATTGTATGGTATGTGCCCAAAGACCTGCAAGGGCGCACAAAGCCCATATCCATAAGCCCCACTTCACTTCTGTCCCCGGAATATTCTCAGGCATAAGACGGAAACAGATTGCCACATACACGCAGAAGAACCAGATGTCTGAGGCAAAGCCGTCAAGCATTCTGCCCGTTATGGTCTTCTTGCCTGTCATACGAGCCAACTGCCCATCGGTAGAGTCGCAGAAATTAGCGAACATCAGGAACAGCACACCATAGATATTCCATTCCAAGGATGTATGGTAGAAACACCATCCCGCAGCCGCTCCGAGAAAGAACGACAGAACGGTTATGGCATTTGGATGCACACCCAGTTTCTTCCAGATAAGCGCGAAGAACAAGCCTATCGGACGAGTGAAATATATGTCTATATTCTCTTCCGTATCGTATGACTTATACGTGCTGTGAAGCAAATCCAAGAAAGACCCCACCCCAGCCCTCCCGAGGGAGGGAGAAGAAGAGTCACCTTTGCTTGAAGATTTTCTTTCCTCCAAGAATGGTTCTATATTCTCTTGATTGCTTATCTTATTTTCTTCTTGACTTATCATATTTTATTCACTAACCTAACGTCAGTTCGACGAATTCTTTGAATGGCAGCAAGCTGCCTTAACCACAGCGTGGAGCTACATGACTTGCGAAGCTTGATGAGCCTTGCGAATAATTACCATTAATACTCACGAATTTTCCACGAATTATTATTTCTCTATCCCGATTTTTTCGAATATTCGAATTATTCGGGATAAGAATTTACGATTAATTATTCGCAAGGCTCATCAAGCTAAAGCAAGTCGTCGAACTCACGTAACCTATTTACCCCTTCCTTGGGGAAGTCCGATGTTGATAATATCGGAGTATGTGTCAGATGGGGAGGGTCGCTATTTTTCTTGCCGCCTCCTCCCTACAAGGCGAGAACGTTGGCCAGTCGTTGAAATCTATTATCACAAACGAGCCGTCAGCCTTTACTATAGCATCACCACCATAGACGATAACGCCTATTGTAGTGGCAAGGCGGTCAACCGTCTTCTTCATCTCCTCTGCGGAGAACGGATAATGATGAGCCTTTCCGTTATGCTCCTCGCTACCGAACTTGCTGCGGCCTGAGTCCGTTGGATAGAAATGATAGAAGAAATCCGTATTGGCTACACCATAGAACTTCACCAGATCACCCACCACGTGTGCCTGTCGGCAAACCTCCGTTATGCCACGAGCAGCAAACCTCCGCATAGCTTCTGACACTTCCTCTTCCGAAGAGCAGAATACGGTATCTTCCGCAACCTCTGCCGTTCCTATGCCTCTCTTTAGCCAGATGCCGTTATCTCCATTTTCTGGAGGAAGAGGAATCTCCAGTCTCCTCATTATATCGGTAAGAGCCTGTCTGTTACCGCATATCCTTATTCCTTCTGGCTCATTAATGATACGTGCCTTCGAGCGTTCTATTATCTCCAGAGCCTCATTGCTTCGAGCCATGCAGAATATCACATCCGCCTCTGGCAAGGTTTTTAGCGTAAGGACTTCCTCTTCAGTCATCATCCTCACTTCATTACCCTTAGCCTCCATCTCGCGAACAACACTCTCAAGAATCAGCCTGTCATTCTCCACAGAGTTGGGAGAGAAACGGCGAGCGCGGAAGAGAAAGAGAAAAGGCCTCTCCCCCCGCCATACAGCCCCTTTCCTGCCCTTCGGGCACCCTTTCCCCGTAAGGGGCAAGGGGGAAGTTACATTTTTATCGCTATTAGCCATTCGACACATAAACTGTATTATTAAGCGCCCATGATTAGAAATACTAACATCCCCCTTGCCCCTTTACGGGGAATGTCGAAGAGATCGACGGCTCGAAGAGGAAAGTCAAAGGGTGCCCGAAGGGCAGGAAAGGGGCTGTAGGGCGGGGGGAGAGGCCGCCTATTCTTTTATGAACTTCTCCGCCTTCTCAATATCACCTGCATGGTCAATATCGAGAACCTTGGAGAAGGGGAAAGCCATAAGCTGAAGCCCATCCTCTATTAGTCCGCGTTGGAAATTACGCATTCGGCTCTTTCCCTCCGCCATACAGCGGTTGAGGGTGTCTATCGCCTTGGGTGTCAAACCATAGATGCCGGCAGAGATATATGGGCATTTCCTTTCTTTATCTTCATCAAGGAAATTCTCGATAAGCGGAAAATCCATTCGCCTTCCGGCCTCCCCCCTCGGGGGGACGGGAGAGGGGGCCACATACAGCGGCTTCTCATCATCCACATAGTCCGTTACGCCCATCATTCCGTCAGCCGAGCCATTGGCAAGCGAAGCCTTGAAAGCCTTGACGTATGCCGAGAACTCCTCCTCACGGAAGATAGTATCAACCGTGGTAAGTACGAAGGGAGAGTCCGAAAGGAACTTACTCAACTCGTAGAAACTATGCATGGAGCTTGGTGTTGTCCTGACTATATGCCGAAGCGGAATCTTCTTACCATCAAATCCATCACGCTCAATCCTTGTGAGATGCTCATCCACAAGCGGGGTGAGGTCGTTGCATATCACGATTATCTCATCTGCCTCATTATCAAGAAACACACGGATTAATCGGTCAACAAGACATTGTCCTCCCACCTTGACCAAAGGCTTTGGAGCAGAGATTCCTTCCTCAGCCAATCTGGAGCCTTCACCGGCTGCAATGATTGCGTATTTCATATCCGAGTGCAAAATTACACACTCTTCCACACACAACCAAAAAAATTTATAAAAAATAACATTTTGGCTTGATTCCGCAAACAATTAATTAACGATAGTTCTACGAAATAAAGGAAACTGATTTATTGTTAATTTTAACGTGAGTTCGATGAATTCGTCTACTTGTATATTATTGAATATCATGTAGTTGAAAGAGCTCTAAAGGAGCGATACCTAAAAGGGCAGTCCGTTAGGGCTGTTATATTTGCCAATATATGGGGGATGAGGTCTGTAGGACCGACACCTATTGTATTTATCTATGTTTTTAGGTGTCGCACTTACAGCGCTCCTTTAATCACACATATACCGAAATGATAAGGGAAACGGATTTATCTGATTTTTCTGATAGCTGGCACAGTAATATATCCGCGATTTGCTTCAGATAAATCCGTTTCCTTTTTTTATTCGAACTAACGTTAATCAGCCTGTCGCTCAGCTCTTACGACGCTTTTCCATAGCTATACCAACGCTGATAATCCGAACTACGCCCGATGATAATACCATTATAATACCATTATATTACCATAATAATACCATAATATTACCATTAACTATGGTATTTTAATGGTATCTTAATGGTATTTATATGGTATTTATATGGTATTTATATGGTATTTACATAGGAGGAACAACGGAGGTGAAACGAACTTGCAAAGTGCGTTTTTACGAACACGAAACTCACGAAAGAAACGGAAGTTTTTTCGTCTATTCCGTGTTTTCCGTGTTCAGCAAACAATTTTCCCCCCGTTTTTTTGCCAATATCATTTTTTTTGTATATTTTTGCATCCGTGTGGGGATGTGCCACACGTCTTCTGCACAATAATCCCCTAATACTTAACAGAATAACTAAAATATAAATATTTCACAAATAAATAAAAATGAAAAGAACGACTTTATCTTTTCTGACAGAGAGCAAGGTCTCACACGTCAGTCTCTTATCCATCCGAAGAGTGGCTATTACTCTGCTCGTCATGCTGCTGACTACGGCAAGCGCTTGGGCACAGTTTTTCCCACCAACAAAATACTATCTCTACCTTAACCCAAACTATCCGGGAGAGGAGCGCTTAGCAACGGTTGAAGTTGATATTTCTGAACCTACCACCACCTATACGTTAACATCATATGATGAACCTACCCGTGAAGGTTATATATTTGAAGGTTGGTCAACATCACCGACAGGGAAAGTAGAATATAAAACTGGTGACCCGGTAGAATTAACTGGCAATTTGACGCTTTATGCTGTGTGGGATGATAATCCTTATACGCTAACTCTGGATGACAACTATGAGGGCGGAGCTTCCGAAGAGATTCTGGTCTTAAGCTATAGTCCCACCTATACTCTAATGCAAAGTGATGTGCCTACCCGTGAAGGGCATACATTCTGTGGATGGTCAGAAACACCTACAGGATACATACAATATGAAGCTAACAATATTGTAAAATTATCTGGCAATCTTACGCTTTATGCGTTATGGGATGATTCGCCTAATCTATATAAATTGACATACACTATCACCTCTGAAAACTTAAAACAAGCAAAGGTTTCAGGGTATGAAGTAAATAAACCCACAGGAGTCTTGGACATCCCTGCCACTGCTATAATAAATGGTACAGAATATTCTGTGACGAGCATTGGTGATAAAGCATTTGGGGACTGTTACGATCTTCAATCTGTCACCATCCCTAACAGCGTGACGAGCATTGAAAGCAATGCTTTCTCGCGTTGTTCAGGTCTTACTTCAATAACAGTAGAAGAAGGAAATACATATTATGATAGCAGAGACAATTGTAATGCTATTATAAAAACTAAATCCAACACTTTAATTCTTGGATGCAAGAATACAATTATTCCTAACAGCGTGACGAGCATTGGTAGTTACGCATTTTATGGTTGTAGCAGCCTTGAGTCTATAACCATCCCTAACAGCGTGACGAGCATTGGAAATTTCGCTTTTGCCGATTGTGGAGAACTTACATCGGTTAATCTCAATAGCAATCCGTGGTTTGACGCAAATGCCTTTAAGGACACACCTGCTACTGTGACAATGAACCTGACGGCAAGCAATGTAAACGAGGATAAATGGACTACATTCTACAGCAACAGCTATAACAACTTCCAGGCTGATGAGAATACAACGGTGTATAAAGCAACTGTGGATGGCTCATCGCTCGTGCTGACGGAAGTGGAAGACAAGATTGTAAATAGAGAAACTGCGGTAATACTGAAATCATCAGGCAATCCAGTTATGACTCTCACAAACACAAGCAGCAGCGACACAAATGACAATGACCTGTGCGGTATCAGCGGCCGTTTACTGCGCAGCGATTTTATGGAATATTTCAGCGTTAATGCGATTTACACAATGGGCAACACATCGGCAGGCTTCGGTTTCCACAAATACACAGGCGAATATGTTCCGGCAGGCAAGGCTTTCCTTCCGCTCAACACGAGCAATGGGGCTAAGGCTCAGAGCCTTACTATTGTCTTTGCCATCGGGGCAACAGGCATAAAGTCCGTGTCTTCTGACAGCAACCTGCAGAATGACTGGTTCTCTCTCGACGGCACTCGTCTCAGCGGCAAGCCTTCACAGCCAGGAATTTATGTTAATGGGAAGAAGAAAATTGTAATCAAGTAAAAGACCCTCTAAATCCCCCTGCATAGGGGGACTTCCTTTCGCGAATCGGCTCTTCCCCTACGCAGGGGAAGCGGGGAAAGGGTCTTTTTATAATATTAAATCATTATGGAAAAGAAAGAATACATTAAGCCCGCTATGCGGCAGATAGAGATACATCACAACAAGCATCTACTCATCGGCAGTAATGATCCTACGAAGAAAATGGAGATTTACGAGGATGAGATGGACAACGAGGATGATGTGATGTAAGAAAGCAAATAGTAAGGTATTAATAATGAGTTGCTTTCGCCATTTAGAAAAACCAATTAAAACAAAAGAACACAAAGTAAAACATTTTGTTTTTATATGTTTTTATTGGTTTTATCCTGTTTTTTTATTCGTTTATTCTGTATTTTTCCGTGTTCAGATAAAATTTTTGCGCCTTAGCGCCTTTGCGTTTAGTTAATAACTAGTTGCTTTCGCCATTTAGAAAAACCAATTAAAACAAAAGAATACAAAAGAAAACATCTTGTTTTTATCTGTTTTTATTGGTTTTTCCCTGTTTTTTTAGATGGCGAAAGCAATATATTTCAAACGCAGAGCCGCAGAGATACAGAGGTTTTCTTTTTACGAACACGAAATGCACGAAAGAAACGA
>OMXX01000039.1 GCA_900315105.1 uncultured Prevotellaceae bacterium
GCCCAGTGGTACCACCCACTTCGTATCAAAAGCCTCTTGAATATATTTTTGCTCCATACCCGTCTCACTCATATGAGCCAAGCACAGATGAATCCTTTTCTGCATTCTATTCGTAATTTGGCTGCAAAGGTACACCAAAAACCACAAACAACCAAATATTTATTCAAATTTTTCTCTTTTCTCTATAAAAATTTAGTGCTGAGGTCAAGCCCCAGCACTAAATCAAATTATCTCGTCAGCATACATCATCTTTCGCCCTAAGACCGTACAGACTATCATCTGAATATCCTTGGCGAAGGAATAATGTCGATAATAATAGCAGTTCAAACGGACTTTATCGGGGTAAATCACATGATCATTATACCAAATGGCCAGTTCTTGATCCGACATCGCAGAAATCTGCGCTTTGGGAAGATATTTACTTTCAAGCATCAGATTTCGCACATTCGCCAGCATCTCATCCTCCAACCGATACTTCAGAGTAGCCGGCCCTGTGATACCAGGACGCAGCTTCAACACATCCCGATCATCCCCTTGCAACAGATCCGCATACCCAGGCACATCAGGTCGTGGCCCCACAAAACTCATATTACCAATCAGCACATCCAAAAGTCCCGGCAGTTCATCTAGCTTATAATGACGCAACTTGGCACCAAGGGGCGTAATCCGGCGATCCCCAGCCACAGATACCGTCGAACCATCGTGCTTCACCGTCATCGTACGGAACTTATGACAGTCAAACAACTTGCCCCCCTTCCCCACGCGCTTCTGCACAAACAGCACAGGTCCGCCAGGCATCTTCACCTTAATCAATATCGCCACAATCGCGAACACAGGCCATAACACCAGCAGACCGATCGCCGCCATCATCCTGTCAAACAACCACTTCTTAATCATGGATAATTTCCAGATACAACTCATTGTTAGGCATCTCCTTCACCACCTTCACATCACTGGCAGAGAGGGCAGAGCGATAAGACGCCACATTATCCTTGGACACCGTTTCAAACAGACGAAGTCCGATGCCAAACCCGACCTCATTCAGCAGTTTGTTCATAGCAGTCCCCAAGCCCTTGCCGCGATAATCGATATCCACCATCCTGCCACGAAAGCCCTGTCCATGGAAGAAACAGCGATTAAAACAATACCCGACGATCTTCTCATTCGAGGGATCCATCAGCACATATGCCAGAAAAGCCCGATTCTTCTGTAACCGCTGGATGCTCCTCGCATCAAACGCATGCGGTCGGAAATAGGTAAAGGCCTCTTCAGGTTGATGCTCAAAGAAATCGACCATCTTCTCGGTCGGAACATCCTTCAAAGGCACCAATTCATACCCCTCAGGAACCTCACTAAAGCAGAAAGCCCGCAATCTCCGCCCATACCTCATCGAGAACAACCAAGCATTCAACTTCTCAATGAGATTCCACAGCCAACCCAGTTTATCTCTTACTATGTGTGCAATCTGATACAACATACGCGCCACAAACCATATCCAATCAAACACCCTAAAACATTGTGAATGACATCATCCGTCTCACAAAAATAAGCAATCATCAGTTTTTTCGTACATAAAGTTTCCCGATTTCATTGCAATACATTTGGCAATAATTACTCCTCACAAAATTGTAAATAAAAACATCTTTTGATTGCGAACTTATCAAAATATACTTGGGTTTTTTCTCTTCAAAAGCATGATAAATCATTGGCCGTATCTTTCTTGAAAATTTGGGATACCACTCTTGTAATACAAAAAATCGGCAAGGAGGAGTTATCATATTGTGAAGATATATAGAAGAACTGCCCTGCCATACTACCAAGTCATCTCTCTCTGCTTCTGGAATATGATTAATAATATCTCCGCCCCCCTCTAATTCGTTTTCTACATTATAATCAACATTTACAGACTGGAACATCTGGTATCCACCGTTTAATACCAACAAGGTACAAAAAAACACCCCTAGAGTTATCAGAGACGATGACACTATCTTATTATTATCTCTATAAACTGATACCATTCTTTTGAATTCAAGCATAAGTATAGCGAAATATGGAACTGCAATATATGCATAATGACCATACATAAATGTATTCAGAAAATAGAACATTGTTAGACCACCGATAATAGACCAAATCAGATGAAATTTGATCTTTTGCTTATCTATGAAGCATAATATCGATGAGACAAGGAATAAGCCATAAGTCCCAATATAAGCAAGAATTTGGGAAATAAGAACATATGGAGTCAAAAAAGGTGTTAGAAGGGTTGGTTGCGTATTACCCAGATATTCAATATTGTAAAGAATAGAAGCAAAAATCATCTCATATAACCCATCGTGAACGTAAAAGTATATCCAAAATGGCAAAGCCAGAACCAGGAAACCTGCAAGAAATGAAATCCCATTCAATATAATAGCATGCCATCTTCTCTTAAAGCATAATATAACAAATATAATAGCCACAGCTATGCAAATACCGACAGCATTTGTCAGCCTTGTTAACATACTTATCGACAGAATTAAACCATAGGAAAATGACCAAACAACTGGATGATCTACAACGCCCTTTTCTGCATATTTCTCTGCCCAATCCCAGATACGTGTAAAAGCATAAATTAATAAAGGAAGAACGTACAATTCTATATTATTACCACCTTCTAACAATTGAGACATATGAGCAGCCGTTATGAGTAGTAAGAACAACGAAATTTTCACAGAGCATTTCCTTCTAAACAACACATATAGCAAGAAAAAAACAAATAGATAATGTAATATCTCTATCAAATACAGTCCTACTTTATTTCCTGTAAACCAGTAACCTGCGGCATTGATAAAATACAGATATGGTCCTTTTTGATCCCACAAATCAACGTAAGGTATTTTCCCCTCAGTCCAACCTTTTCCAATTATCTGATAAATAGTAGAATCTACTGGATACCAATGACTATAGAACGGACTGGTTGATGAAAGAAACGTAACAAACAAAATAGCCATTAATATAATAATGGCATATGCATATTTTGAAGATATCGCTTGCTTCATATTATAATTTACGACTTAATCTGTTGAGTTCTAACAATGCTAACAAGCCTATCTTCAAGATTCGCCTCATATTAATATAATTTTTCCCACCTCGTCGAGGGGCAAATGAAATATTGTACCATCCTATTTTATAATTCCATTTTTTTGCAATAGCAGATATGGCAACATTACAAAGAAAGAAATCTTTAGGAATAACCGCTAACACTTTATGCAATTTATTTGCTTTCATGAGTCGAAATGGTGTATTTGCATCCTTTATCCATTCGTGGAATATCAACCAAACAATTAAACGCAATGTTTTTGCAACAAATATACGACTGCCTCCATCTTGCCTCTCAACACGATTACCTATTTGAATATCATATTCATTACGATGATCCCACATCTGCCAGAACTCTTCTGGATTTGTCTGCCCATCACTATCTGTCTGAAACACATAATCTGCACTATTTTCTATAGCATAGCGATAAAGATAAAGAACTGTTGCGCCATGACCAGAATTGGGCTTGTCCAATGGCTCGAGAAGTGGATATTTCCCCTTGAGTCCCTTCATGATGGCAAAAGTATTGTCTTTACTTCCATCATTTGCTATTATTAGTTTAGGATCTACCCCCCCCAGTGACAACTTTTCCACTATCGGATACCACTGTTGGATTGTCTCCTCAATATTATCGGCCTCATTATAGGCTGGCATCACAATAAAAATTTTACTCATTATTTGTGGGTTTAAAAGTTAAGTACTTGTTAACAAGGAATTGGAAGAACACTACCAGTAAAATAGACAATAGCTTCGATGTAAGTTTATCCATTCCCAAGTTATCAATGCATAAATAAAGAATCAGATTACTCATTACCAAACCACATAATCCAACAGTAAGAAAAATGGAGAATCTACGTTTTGTATGATCCTTGACTTTGAAATTGTAGTTACGATTCAGATAAAAACTAGTAGAGATTCCTGCTACCACACTGATACAATTGGCCACAAGATATTGAAGCCCTACAAGTTGAACAAGTAAGGTGTAAATCAGAAAGTCTAATCCTGATGAAAAAGAGCCGATGATCCCATAAAGAACCAGATGGTGAAATTTCTTATATAAAGTCTTAACAATCTGCATCATTACATTTCCATATTTAATACCTTCTCCACGATGGGGGCCATATCGTAATACTTATACTCAGCCAAGCGGCCACCAAATATCGCGTTTTTCTCTTGGGCGGCTAATTCACGATATTGATCCGCTAATGCATTATTGCTTTCGTCATTAACGGTATAATAAGGCTCCATACCTTCTTTATACTCTGTAGAATATTCCCTGCTTATAACTGTCTTAGGGCAGGCATATACCTCATCACCAAACATCTCAAAGTGCTTATGTTCAATGATTCGAGTATAAGGAATCTCTGCTTCCGTATAGTTCATTACGGCATTACCCTGATAGTTTGGAGTGTCCAATATCTCTTCTTCAAAAGATACGGTGCGCCACTCCAGTTTGCCTAAGCAATAGTCAAAGTATTCGTCAATCGGACCAGTATAGACAATCTTATCAGCAATACCTTCCCAATACGCTCGATTCTCAAAGAAATCCGTATCAACTTTTGTTTCTACACCTTCAAGAAGACCGTTTATTAACTTGTTGTACCCTCCAACAGGTATGCCCTGATACTTATCATTGAAATAGTTATTATCATGAACGAAACGGACAGGCAAGCGTTTGATGATAAATGCGGGAAGCTCTGTACATTTTCTCCCCCATTGCTTTTCTGTATAGCCCTTGATTAAAGCCTCATAGATATCTTTTCCTATGAGCGTCAAAGCCTGTTCTTCCAGATTCCTTGGTTCGGAAACACCAGCAGCCCTCATTGCTGCAACAGCATCAGCCTTCTGTTCTTCTATTTTGGCCTTGGCTTCCTCTGGTGTGAGTACACCCCACATCTGATAAAAAGTGTTCATATTAAAAGGCAAATTGTATTGTTTGCCTTTATAGTTTACAATAGGAGAATTGGTATAGCGGTTGAATTCAACGATTGAATTCACAAAGTCCCAAACCTTTTTATTATTGGTATGGAAGATATGAGCGCCATACTTATGGACGTTGATACCCTCAATGTTCTCACAATAAACATTTCCACCCAGATGAGGACGTTTATCTATGACAAAGCATCTTTTACCCAGCTGCTTAGCACGGTAGGCAAAAGTGGATCCAAACAAACCAGATCCAACAATGAGATAATCAAACACAATTTTTTTTTATTAATTTCACAAGCCCGTATCCAATCATACACCCTAACACATTGTGAATAACATCATCGGTCTCACAAAAGCCTTTCTTAAAGAAAAACTGAAGCAATTCGATAAATACCGAGAGTCCTCCACCAAGACACAAAACTTTCTTGAAGGTTATCCCTCGCAGCCCGCAGCCTGCCAAGAAGCCAATAGGCACAAACAGGAGCACATTCAGGATGTTCTCTCCAAACATCTCCATAAAATAACTATGCTCCCCATAGTCCCAATAACTCCAGAATGGCATCAGATTATAGCCCCTCTCCGCACTAGTCTCCCGAAAGAAAACAATCGCACACAGCACAAGAAGCATCCATTCGGCCAATAAGAGCATAGCCCCATATCGCAACCCTCGCCAGAATCCTTTCCTCCACATCAGCACCAACAATCCCACAACAAATAGCCCCAGAAGTCCCCAAAGAATACTAACAGGAATGCCCGAGACCACATTATTTGCATAGAATTGTATTTCTACCATAAAAATATCAATATAAATCACCTCCCAAATTCACAATCAAATAATCACCATGATCATATATCTGGTAAGGGGAAATTTTCATTTCCCTAGCGATTATAGTTGCTTCTTTCTGTTTTATTTGGTATTCTTCATATTTCAAAGGATCTGATAAGAGATTATCAGGAATACCCTCTATATCATAGCCGCAATAGCTAAATAGTTGATGAAGATTATGCCATTGTATAGTCATACTATTTACATTTGTACCAACATATTTAAAAGGGCGTTTTAGTTGTGTACAACTTCTTTGATAATTCATAAAAGGTTGATCAAACTGCATCATGAAATTATCATATACTCTATAAAAGAGACGGCCATTCCAAGTAGATTCATCCACAGAAACTTGTCTGCTAATCCAGTCGCTTACTTTATATGGACTTACGAACACCACAGGTTTCTTTTCAAACTCTGATACTAAACGGTATCCTATCTGACGGATAACGGCCAATTCGTTATCTGAACGCAGATTATTCAACCCCAAAAGTCTATTCATATAAACGGCTTGATGCCAGCATATGCCAAACAAAGCAACATAAAGACATCTTCGCCATATAGTAGACGATATAGAAATAATAGTAAGATAAAAAGAGAATGCAACAAATAATGTAAATACTTGCGAAGTCCTATATGGCTGATCATAACCTTGTATGATAGACTGGACAAAAAGAGAAACGAGAATCGCCCCCCCCAGAAGTACACATGTCATCCGATTTCCTTTTTTGAACAAGATACAAACCGTAAATAAAATAAGCGAAAGTAAGAAAATAGTAATAGGAAGATACACCAATCCCATAATACCATAATCAAATATGATAAATCCAATCATATTCTTCAGGACATACACGAAACTTTCCCTAATCCACGTGGTACCCGTTGCTCCCCCCCCATGATACTCCAGATTAAAAATAGAGTTAATGCAGAAAGACACTGCGAACCTGATAATAAAAGCAATCAGAAGAGGGATCAAATACGAAATGATTTGTTTTGCCCAAGTCTTTATCGTTAATGTATAATCCTTGCATATCCATTGTTCATAGAAGATGACAACACAGACCAATGTAATATAATAGAAAATGGCCGACTCATAGCTTGACATGGGTATAATTAGCAATGCTGAGGCATAAGCTAATTTCTTTCTGACAGACAAATCACTCTTTATTACAATAGCAGCATGTGTAACCAAACAAAGATTTCCTGCCACCATATAATCAGCACCTGTATATTCCCATATTTCATTGATTAACGGGTATGTGACAAATGCTGATGCCGTAATTGTAAAAGCGAGTATATTTTTGAATTTATCAACCGAAAAGAATAAATAACATAATAAAATGGAGGCAATGACGTATAAAACAAGGGCTAGGAAACGATCTGTAAACGGACTCGAATAAAATAAGCCTGTTAATCTAATCCATACAATCATTCCCCATCTTCCCGATAACATATAGTTTTTGTAATAATCCCACATTAGATCATCTACACCTACCGTTTTATTGTAGATAGAAAAACTATACCCAACTAATGCAAAGAAAAGCAACGGGACCCAGAAACGTTTCTTGTTTATTATATCACTATAGAAAGTTTTTATAGAGTCTGTCATTTTTCAATATATCCTTTAAAAAAATCTATCGCCTTATCTTTTTCAATCCAAGCCAAGATGGTATAAATTGCGAAGTATGAGATAAATGATAATGCAAAACGAACATAAAGCTGATCAAACCAAATCCCTACCAGTAAACACACAACAATTGGAATCAACGCATTCAAGACAACCAGTCCGACCTCCTGCCCTTGTTCAAAAAGCGTAATACCAATAAAGCGATATACAAAATAGGAACTAACCAAGATATTCAGCACCGCATAAATCAAAAGGCCCCATACCATCACCATCAGACCATACTGAAAAGTAAGCAGAAGGATTAAAATACCTAATATTTTCTTAGTCAACTCACAGATAAACAATATCTGAGTACGACCTATCGCTTTAAACAAATTAGAATGCAGATTCGCTACAACATACGCCATACTCGATATACACATGACTTGCATTAGCGGTGCCATTTCCAACCATTTGTTAGTCAACAGGATGCGAATAACATCCTCTGCTTTTATTAATAAGAAAATATTGATAGGTACTACTACAAATGCAGAAACATGCAAGATGCGAAGGACCGCGACTTTCAACTGTTCCAAATCATCTTGCACTCTTGACAAAATCGGATACAGAGCTCGCATACTCATATCACTCAAACTATAAGCTACATAACAAGAATAATTCTCTGCACGATTATAGAGGCCAAGCTGTCGTGCATCATATCGTTTACCAATAACCAAGGAATATAGATTATTGTATATCGAATGCACTAAAGCAGTAAGCAACATAGGTAATCCAAAGGTTATCAATTGTCGGAACGACTCTAAAGAAAACTGAAGACTAGGCCACCAGCGAGTATATACATAATAAGCCACAGCCATCAAGCTAGCAGCCAATAATGTCTGACCAACCAAAGCCCAATAAGCATATCCATGATAAGCCATCATAACAGCTACGAATCCTGCAACGAATTGAATGGTAGTGGAAGCCACGGCTAACTCCTTAAATCTCAACTGTCGTTGTAACAATGAACGTGGAACGATACCAACTGCGTTAATCATCAATACCAACGCTGATATACGGATTACTTTTCCCAAATTAGGGGTATGATAAAAATCCTCAATAATCGGGGCTGCCAAAAACAACAATACATATAATGCCACACTAATAGATACAGAATAAATAAAAGCGGAATTTGCATCCGCCTTTGTACACTCTTTCTTCTGAATCAATGCCCCTTCTAAACCACAATCAATAAAAGCACTTGAGATGGCAAAAAAAACACCCTGCATGGCGATCACTCCAAAATCATACGGATTAAGTAGGCGTGCCAATAAAACACCCACTCCAAATTGAATGCCAAACACCACAAATTGTTGGACACCACTCCACAACAAGCTCTTATGTGCGTCGCCTTTCATCTCTCAAATAGTGACAGACAATAATGATAGATATATAGAGGATTCATTTTTTGAAGAAAAGATTTATCTTTCACCTCAGCCATTAGAATCTCTTTACTATCAGTTCTGCGTTTAGAATTGATACTTATATTTTTATCGTCCTTAAAGAATTTGATATACTCTTCAACATAACAACCACGAAAAAGAACACCACCATCATCATAAGAGAAAACCGATTTCTCCACTACATAAGAATGATATTCTGACCTCTTGCTCCTTTTACTGCCAAACATTTCAAACCACCAGGCCGATTCGTGCTTTCGTAGTAAACTTAACAAATAATCTCGCCGCCATAGTCCTGCCTGAGTCGTCACTCTATAGGGAGTATGTCGCCCATATTCTATCAAATTGGGATACTTCTCTGATATAGGATTTTCTAATGATGAATCTAATTGGCGAATCAAACAGATAAAACCAATAGTTGGGTCGCTCTTCAAGATCTCTTCACATTGATGTAGTTGTGTCTCATCAACCTTTTCTTTCAACCAAAAATCTTCCAACATCAACAGCACATGGTCCTCACCGATACCTTTCAGTAAGGCCATCAAGTTTTCAGACCATGTACTTCCTGACGGCATCTTAAGAGGGCAAGCTATATCAAATTCCTCATAAGCAAAAGTCATCGAATCTGTACACAGATATACTTTTCTGTCAAAGTCTGGCCAATTCTTTTTAATTAGATAAAAGAATGGTTGCCACAAATCACTGCATTTGTCACACGATGACACAATCAGAGGAATACTACTTTCCATTTTTCAACATATAACGGTCATACAAATATTTCAAGCATCCAAAGGGATAAAGCAGTATGGTTAATCCTTTATTCGGAGATTCGGACAACATTGTATGATCCTTGATAAATAAGGATAAAGCTATATAGCAAATCATGCTTTTCATTACACCCTCTTTATGAAGTCTGATTCGTTGAGCATGATATTCACGGTGTCCACGAGGGTTTTTGAGTAACAGACGTCTATAGCTCATGGTATAGCCATCCTTATGGTAATCACATTTTTGAGAAATATAAGGATGAAATAAGAAACAGTAATCTTCATCCATTCTATCATAGATATACACATCTGTGATAAAATTCTCACCTTCAAAACTTGGATATGGATAATGACGCAAGATTTCTGTTAACAGGATTATCGTTGTTTCCCCCTTATAGTTGGAACATATATCATGGAGGCTGCCATGTGATAAAGTCGTCATACTTTGTTCTGCCCGAGAAGAACTACGTAAAGACACCATACCAGCAATTTCCTTCTTTAAACAATCATTTTTATGTTCATCCCAGAAAGTCAAACTATCTTTCACTACGAGTTCACTTGCCAATTGGTCATCTGAGTCAATACATACAAAAAGTTCTGTCTCAGTCAAAGATACAGCATTATTATACGCCCTCATTTTCCCACCGTTCTCTTGACAGACGTAACGAATTAGAATCTTTTTTTCATTAATCCATCCCTCAACCAGTTCTTTTGTATGATCAGTTGAGCCATCATCAACAACCAGCCATTCGAAGTCATTACAAGTCTGCTTGCACAGACTATCATACAACTTTGGCAAGATATAAGCTCTGTTATAAGTCGGCGTAAAGATTGTTAGACGTCTCATACCTTCAAAAACTTAATGACCACCAAAGAGGAAAAATGACACATAAGGAATTTTCTTCATCCCATCTGCAATATAACTGGACAGCACACATATTAGTAATGCTACAGCAAATACCATAACATAGAGGGGAATAGCATGTATAGAAGCGACAGATATGTACATATCCTTACAAATCCACGCAAAATAATAATGTAGCAAGTATATTTCCAAGGAGTGACGCCCGATGAAACACAACAACTTACAGAATTTATTACGAGATTCGCAAAATTCATCCAATTTTCTCATAATTCCCACAACAAAAGCTATTGCGGATAAAGCCATAATAAGCCTTATTGGCAATAACATATTACGGCCTTCACTTTCCCTATACAAAGTAAATAGTACAATAAATAAGCAAAATGAGATAGCCATAACAATATCGCCAAACAAGAGCTTTCTTCCATAACGAAATAAGAAATAGCCCAATAGGAATATCAGTACGTATTCATAGATTGGGAATAATAGCAGTGAAAATGGCACAGCCACTAAGACCTCCCTCAAAAAATCACTTCGAACAAAAGCCGATAGTCGAGAAGACATAATCTTTATGCATAAGAACAGCATCTGTATAACAAACAAATATAACAAGAACCAATAGCCATGATACGGAGGTATGAATGGGGCTATCAAGATCTCAAGGAAATCGTATATGTCTGAACGTTCATAAATATATGGCATGATGAAGACACTCCATACCATGAAAGGCAACAATAATGATTTCGCCTTTTTTATTCCAAAATTCCAAGCATTTTTCAAGTTAGAGAAATCTGCCCCCCCCCAAGGCTACGACCATGCCACTCAAGAAGAAAAATAGTCGCGTATTAAAACTATGATTAAAGAAATTAATCGTCGAAGCAGATTCTCCTTTTAAATTGCTCATAGAAATATGAAGCATTACGATTGTTATCATCGCAAAGCCTTTGGCCATATCAATATATTGTACTCGCTCCTTCAATTCTCTATATAATTAATTGTGTCGCAAGTCATTCATTAGAAACTAATAAACGCAAAGAATGCTACAATATCACGTGTTGCAGGCAATTGCCGGCGATAGACATCAATGGTATAGCTTAAAGCCTGGAAAGTATAGAAACTAATACCCACTGGCAGTATTACATGCAATGATGGTGCATCAATTGTCATTCCTATACCAGCCATAACCGTCTGAAAGCTGTCTGCAAAGAAGTTGAAGTACTTGAATATGCCAAGCACCAACAGGTTCACTATAATATTCAAGCCAGCCCACCATTTGGCAGTTATTTGTTCATCTCTTTGGAAACAATGGTCTATCAATAAGACACTTCCATAACTGCATAGACTTGTAAACACGATAAGCAGCAGAAAGCGCCAATCCCACCAACCATAGAATACATAGCTTGCAACAACCACAAACAGATTCTGCCAACGCAAATTTCGCTGGAACACATGCCAATACAACACAAATACGATTGGCAAGAAAAATAAGAAGTTGAAGGAATTAAATAACACGCTACCCTGGTTCTAATTACACTTGCATGTAACAGGCTCCAAGATTTCATCATAAAAATCCAACAGGCACCTCCTAACAAAACCTTGTTCAAAACGGGATGCAATCATCTTCCTGGCATTTGCAACCATTCGCTCTCGTGCAGGCTTATTTCGAATCATATCTAACATGGCTTTATATAAAGCATCCGCATCCTTCGGAGGCACGATAACACCATTCTCTCCCTGAACGATAATTTCCCGTGAACCGTTAATATCCGTCACAACGCATGGCAATCCCATCGCTCCAGCTTCTATCACCGTATTAGGGAACCCTTCGCGATAACTGGGGAACACAAAACAATCAGCTGCGGCATAACAGGCCAACATTTCATCTCCATATCTGGATCCAAAATATTTGATAGATGGGTTATTCTCAATAATATCTTTAGATGACTGTGATATTGGATCTAAATCATCTTCATAGGGGCCAATCAGCAACAATCTGACAGGGGCAATACCAGACAGCATTTCCATCGCCTGACACAACTCGTTGATTCCTTTATCCCGCACAATTCGACCTACGAAAACAAACGTAAAAACATCCACCTTTCTGATTTCCTGTGCCAAAGCCATCACCTCAGGCCGGCGATCAAATCGTACCATATCAATGCCACGAACATTTCCATATCCCAGCACTTTTATAGGTTTCTTTGTAATCCCATTCTTGAGAAGGTCATTCTTCACACCTTCTCCCTCTGGAATCACATGGGTTGCACAAGCACATGTAAGGCTATCTGTCAGCATCAGTATCTTCCGCTTGAGTCCCGTCGCTGTCGGGAAAACAAGTCCAGTAAACGTATGCACCCTTATAGGAACTCTCGTCAGCCAAGCAGCTATCATGCACAACAATCCTGCTTTGGGAGTCATCGAATGCACCATCATAGGCTTCTCCCTCAGGAACACATACAACAACCGACACAAAGAAACCAAATCATGTCCCAAAGAAATATGCCGTTCCATCGGGACACGTATTCCCCGAACCCCGTATTTCTCCTCGGCCTCATCCAGTTCATGTCCAGGCGAAGACAGCAACACAACCTCGTACCGCTTTTGAAGCTCAGGCAGCATCCCCGTCACAAATATCACCGACATCGGGACTGTACAGGCACGGATAATCTTATGCTTTCTCATATACTTACATCAGCTATCACAAACGTCCACCAACCAAAATCGTTGTCATTTTAGGAAAGCATCTTTTCATTACAGAATAAACTCCTATACATATCAGGCACGTGATAAGAGGTATTGTAAACAGCGCTATAGATGCAGTTATTTCATTGGCAGGAGAAAGAACAAGTATCCAACACTTGTTCAGAAATGGTGTGACATACATATGGCTTAAATATATAAAAAAAGAACATCCTGCCAAATAACGAATGGTTATTCCTGCCCCCCATCTACGAACTATCCTCATAGCAAATGAGATGAAAGAAAATACACCTGATACTATAAAAAACCGGTGTAAATAACTGTTCTGATCACCTATCCTCCATATAGTCATATCTGAAATAAGGAGAAGGGCACATATAACCATTATGCGCCCCCCTATCCTTCCAGACAAATCAATCTCCAAGCAATTCACGCTTGCCCATGCTCCTAAAGAATAGAAGAAAAATGCCGTTGATGATAACCCAGGTGTTAATAGATTTATACCACATATATACAGAACACCTAACAAGAACAAGAATACAATCCTTTTATTTCTTATACAAAAATATACTATAGGAGAGAATAAATTGACTATCATCAGATCTCTAATAAACCATAAAGGTCCGCAAATAGGGTCGTAGCCACGTATTACTCCATCAAAATGCCAATAAGAGTCTAATATATCTATAAAAGAATAATCTACGACCAACTTCCTGCCCAAACTGGTTGACGAAGGTTGTATTTGCTGTACTATCATGACAAAGAAAAGGTATAGCGTATTCCAAATTAAATAAGGGATTAATAAAGTATGGATTCGTTTTCTTAGTTTATTATAATATGTTTCTTTATTGAAATCACACTGATAGAAAAACAAGAAACCTGATATAACAAAAAAAAAGAGGTACTGCAATCTCAGCAAGGCATAATCTGACAATATGATCTAGGAAATCATAAGTTGGATATTGCCCGTGTTCCACATTAATTTTCCCATCTATATTGGGTTGCCCAACTATGAATGTGTGAATAAAAACAATAGCTACTATAAGGGGGAAGCGCAAAGCAGTTATTGAATCTTTAATTATTTGTGAATTTGGGGTATTATTCACCACTTCAATTTCTTTTTTAAATATGACATAAAATTCTTCAAGCGATACCCACCGATGAAAATCACAAGTTTCCGTAGGAACCTATGCGTAGGTGATGTCCAAGAGGCTGCAAAATGATGAATTGTATATGTGTTATCTGTCAAGTAAATCTTATTGTCAGACTTGGACTTTGGACAGAAATATTCCTTTGGGTAGATTGTAACAATTTCCGAAAATACCTGATATGTATCATTTTGTATCAGTCCTAATGGCAACAAATAGTTCAAAATGGTCTCAACATTAGTTGTAAAATCCATGTCACCATTATCTTTCACAAAGTGCTTGTCAACATAGTAATCCAAATTATCTTTTACCCATTTACCTTTTTTCTCACTGGCAATAATAGCTGTACCCACAAATACGTCATCCTCAAACCCCGCAAAGGCAGGATTGTCCAAAAAACAATCCAATGGCTTTAGCACCTCAACATCAGTATCCATGTAAATACCGCCTTCATGGTATAAGACATACATTCTAACAACATCTGTTACGAAAGCAAATTTACAGTTTTCGTATGCTTCTCGAGCATAAGGATACATCTCCAAATCGAAATTATCCTCATTCCACTCTTTTATCTCGTAATCTGGACAAAATTTCTTCCAAGATTCCAAACACCTTAAAGCCAATTCTGGCATCTGACCACGCCCGAACCAACAATAATGAATTTTCTTCGGTATCATTTATTAATCTTCTTATTAAAATCCATTCTTTGATTTTCTGTTACTTTATACCTTGTATAATAATAGAAGGCAATACCAACAGGGAGAAGCATCAATGTTAAAAAAGGCTGTGAATTATCAAGAAGATCCCAAATACGATTAGCCCTAATGCATGAAGATACATAATGAATACTCAGTTTGAGTTTTCTAAAAAATAAGGAAGTATGCGACATCTCGAATTTACGATAGAACATCCATCCATTTGGATTATTCCAATATTGGCGATACATACTGTAACTTGAACCATCTTGTTGATATTCTACTACGACCAATGGATGATTTAAAGCCAACATCTCATACTTTTCTTCAACTAAAAGATATTTGTATGCTAACCCGAAATAACGCTCACCTTCAAAAATCGGATATTCAGGAGTACTATTTATGATTTCAGTTCTATAGACCAGTTTCTTATCGCCTTTACCACCTTCTTCGTAAAACTTTCCAACTTTGATAGTTTTCCGGTCTTCAGGAAATTTAGTTCCAATAACGGAACCGTCTTCAATGATATCAAGGCCAACAAGTCCAGACAAACTCGGATTCCCATCTTTCTTCCATGTGTTGACGATCTTATCAACGGCATCATCCGGCATCCAGTCATCCGAGTCAATACAGGTATTCAGTTCTGTATGAATATTCTTATAGGCCGTATTATGAGCGCCATGCATGCCTTGGTTTTCCTGATAAATATAGCGAATGGGAATCTTATTATCCCTTATCCACCCCTCCACTAGTTCATGAGTATTGTCAGAAGATCCATCATCTATAATCAACCATTCAAAATCCTTGCAAGTCTGACGGCAAAGACTTTCATAAGTACGACCAATCGTATGTGCACGATTATAGGCTGGCGTGAATATTGTTAAGGTTCTATTCATTATAATATCTGAAATTAGAAATAGCTCCGTAATAGGAATGTTGTTAAGGCAAAATGAACTAACAAAATCCATGCGACCTTTCTACTATGCTGTTTTTTAAAAACAGGAAAATTTAAGAGAGGATATGCTAAAACTATTGGATAAAGGAACCAAGATAAATAAGCAAAACGATTTGAGAACAGGCTTCTAATTAAAACAACCCAGAATGCATTTGCATACATATAAGTACCAAGCAAAATCAGATATGTATTATTAAATAACTTTCGTTTGAATATAGTGTACCACCCTAATATGATTGGCATAGAGCTATAAATCAAAAAATCCCATCGAAAGCGGCTCTCCATTTCCACGCCCCATGAATCCGCCACATCTGCTCCGCTTTGTAAATTTGCAGCCAAACGGTCATCAAAGCCAAGCACTGTAAGTAGATTTGACAAATACCCGCCAATTACCAAGCTAAGGAAAATTGAGCCTACCCATGATATATACATATATCTCGGTTTTCTAACATAATATGTAAAAATAGTACAAGCAATTGGCAATGCAACTGATTTATGACAGCCTAAAGCTAAAAATGTCAGAACAGCTGGCCATAGTTTCTCTCCTTTGCAAAATCGTGCCAACGCATATATCAAAAAGCTACAAGCCAGACCATTACGAAGGCCATTGACAGAATATCCATAAAAAGAAAATGCACCTATACTGAAAAGCATTAGCGCCGCCCCATGCCTATAGTCGAATTTACGGCAACCTAAATACATCATCGTAATGTAAAAAAACATCACAATAGCAAAGAAGAAGTTTACACTCATTAACTGAGCACATAGAAACATCACCGTATAAAATAACCAATCTTTACCCGCACTTTCTGACACATCTACAGAACCATCGTTATATTCATGTATATGATATACCCCATAATTCTGCATAACATTATAAGAAGCATTGTAAACAACGGTATCTCCAAAAAATGTCGACACTGGTCTGAAACCAAAAAACAAAATGTAGAACAAACAAAACAAAACAATAGGCTGATAATTAAATCTCTGATTGATCACAGCGTAATGCTGTTTTGATTCCATACTGCTGAACATGGCCATTGTCATTATTACAACTATGAGCCAATATACATGGAAATAATATGGTGCGAATTCTAACATAATGATCTTCTATGCAATAAACGATTAATAGAACGAGCGTTGTCCTGCCCAATCAGTCTAAAGATAAAGTTTTTTATCCGATGTAGTCTAAAACTAAGTGAACGATGGTCCATCCATGAACAATCATAATGATGGATTGAAACAGTCCTCTCAGTTATTGTTGTTATGCCCGTAGTGGAATCCATCGGACAGAAGTAATCTGATGGATAGATCCAAATTCCATCTACTTCCTGAAGATTATCAGACGATGCCATCCCATGGTTGTAGAGTTCGCGAGTAGTGTATGAAACAACCGTAGCATTATCAAATGATCCGTCCGATTTTCGATACTCCTGATTGGTATATATTTGAAGCATTCTTTCGTAGAATGGATGCCCAGCCTCCACACCTAATCCCAGCCCAGGAGCTACCATTGGTTTTCCTTCCCATGAAGCACTTTGCTCTATACCCATAAAGGCACCACGTTTAATGATATCATCGAGTGGTTTTATCACCTCCACATCTGTATCAAAATATAATCCTCCATAGTGAAAAAGAATCCAAAATCTGGCATAATCACTCACAAAAGCATATTTTTTAACATCATATGCTTGCTGAGTATAGGGAATGATATTCACATCAAAATTATCCTCATTCCATTCCTTAATCTCATAGTCAGGTAGATATCTCCGCCAACTGGCAATGCACTTCTGCGCAGAAGTAGGCAGGGGATTCCGTCCAAACCAACAATAATGTATAACCTTAGGAATCATCTTTTCTGTTTAAAACCAATAATATACTGCGCTCCAGGCAGAAAACTGATTAGCCATGTCACCACAAAACTACCTATGAAAGTCATAAGTGTTACCAACATAATCTGCATGATGCCCATATCATACAGCCATGTCCATTTCCATATGATAGATCGCATGATAAAAAGATGAACGAGATATATGCCAAAACAACAATTACTAACTAAAGCTACAATTTTATGCCATCCAACGGTCTCATCATAAACTATTCTAATACGTTTTGCTAATAAGAACCATGCCGCACACATCATTACTGTAAAGGCACTAAGATACCAGAACACATCATAAAAAGGCACTTGCATTTTCAGAATCTTCAATAATGTAGCAAGAGTTATTGGTATCAAAAAAAACAAGAAACTTCTCCAAATGCTTTCCGTTTTCACATACATACTTATATAATATCCCAAAAGGAAATAGCCTACGTATCCACTAAAATAATAAAAAACGCCAGAATAACTTTCATTTACAATAAGGACGCTTCTAACAAGAGGATAGCACAAAGTAATAAGCCATAAACAAAGATAGAATCTGCACTCTCTCTTTGTTGCACTCCTCAACCATGCAGACAAAATCGGCGCCAACAGATAAAGCCCTGCAAGCATATACATAAACCATAAAATAGGAGAAAACTGCGCCTGAATTGGTATTGAAAGCAGCCCACTCCAAATATGTGAACTGAGAATGACATCTTTTGGTACATATATTATCATAGACACAAGTGTCCAAAATAATATAGGTCCTACAATCTTTCTTAATCGCCTATGAAGAAATTGCTTTGTTGGAATTCTAATTGGAAGTAACAATGCGCCACTCACCATCACAAATAATCCAATCCCAGGAGCTGTTAGCATGCTTATCGAAGATAGAACATAAGAATCTAACCCGGTATTGGGGATGGGAGCATGCATGGCAATAATCATTATACATGCTAAAATACGAATGATATCAAGATAGAAAACGCGATTTTTCATTTTAGAAGCAAAGCGATCTTCTCAACTTCATCATCATTTCCATAATCATGAATTTGCAAATAATCTATGATTAACTTTTGTAGTTCCATATTTCTGATAAGATCAGCCATTCCCATAGCACAGCCTTCATTATCCATTGGCACAATAACGCCATCAACTCCATCATTAATTTGACTTTTGGCAGTCGGATAATTCGTTACGACAACAGGCTTACATAGCATTTGTGCCTCACGCACAGTCACAGATTTTCCTTCGTATCTCGAAGGCTGGGCATAAATATCACAAGCCTTGATATAAGGATAAGGATTGGCGCGTTTACCTAAGATGATGACATAATCTTCCATGCCAGTCTCTTGTATCTTTTGGCGAATCAATGATTCATCTCCGAAACCGATGATATACCAATACAAGTCAATACCATTTTCCCGAATCCGTCGGCAAATATCTGGCACATTATCGTAATTTTTGGCGTCTGTAAAACGACCTACAGAAAGGATATTAATCCTCCCATCCTTTTTAGGCATCTCCACGGTCACATCCATTTCCTTTGCTCTCCTGCGAACAAATTCAGGAGAAAGGACATTCTCAATCTCCACAATCTTATCTTTCAACGAAGGAAACACTTTCAGAAATGTTTTCGTCACGTCAGGCGAAATACTCACAATATGATCATACGCCCCCCAAACAGGCGACTCTGCCTCAACATCAAACTCTACCTTAGTATAATCGGTATGTATCCAACATGCTTTTTTCTTTGCACTTACCTTACTCAGTACATAATTGTGTGGTTGTAGGAAACTAATGGCTATGTCATATTCACCGTATTTCTCCAATGAAGGCAAATGAGGTTCTATTTCTTGAGCAACATACTGGAAAATAGCATATTGCGGTTTGGAAGGGTCTTTGGGCATATATTTCCTTGCTCTCCACTTTGCCTTCAACCGGCCCCACGCAATACCAAACAGCCCCCTATGCAGAGCCTCAGTAATTGGGCTCTCAATGCATGCATAAGCGGGGCTCTCAGGCAATAGATTTACCTCCTTAGGAATAAACTGTATCAATTCTCCTTGATGGCGATGAAGAAACAGGTCAATATCGTATTTAGAATAATCCAACGCCTGCAGCAACCCGATAAGGCTCATCTCTGCCCCACCTAGCTCTAAATAATGCATGGATATGAATATTCGTTTTCTAATCATCCATCAATGACTCTATTTTATTAACTACTTGAGAAGGAATTAAGTCGCGCATTCGTCCTCGTGCAACTTTTGCATAATCTCTCATTATTTCCATATTATTTAGAGCGTTTACTAAACCAGCATATAAACCTTCCTCCGAATTCTCAACCAACATACCAAACTTACCTTCTTGCAACAGTTCATTGGGACCAGAGCAATAGGTGCTGACTACAGGGATTCCTAACACCATGGCTTCAGCAATCACAAGACTGAATCCTTCTGCACGAGAAGAACAGACAAACAAATCAGACTCACTCATTTCTTGATAGGGGTTCTTTAAAAAACCAGGAAGGGATACATAAGATTGCATCTCATGACTTTCAACCAACCTTTCTAAGGTTTCACGATCGGCTCCTTCGCCAAGAATCAACAAATCGACAAGATATCCATTATCATGCAGACGCTTTACCACTTTCAACAAACGATCAAAACCCTTTTGAGGAACTAGCCTTCCAACACTTATCAATCTTACAGCCCCTTCTTCGCACTTCTTATGTCCAACTTTTGAGCAAATATCATTAACGTCTATAGGGTTATAAATCGTGATGGTCTTATCCTCAAATCCATATAGATCGCAAAAAGATTGATAAGCTGATTGTGATACACAAACGATCTTATTTAATACAGAATAAGCCCGTTTTTCTTCATCTATATCTTTATATATTCCCAACTTAATTGGCCAAGGATTATCCTTCAAATCAGTATGAACCCAGGCAATCTTTTTTGCCTTGGAATTAGCATGAGATAATAATTTTGTCAAAAATCCCTCACAAAAAGCAATTTCAACATCATGTCCTTGAGGGACAAACCATTTATATACCCAACTTAATGGTAAATACGAATATACTAGTTTATACTTAATTCTGTTCCACAATCGACTTAATGAAGAACCTTTATAAGAGATGATTGGCTTATAATGTGTAACTTGCTTTCTAACATCCTCACAATATATGCCCTCATTTACAATAGGACATACCGTTACTTCGTACTTGTTGTAATCAAAGTGCTTTATAAGCACAGAAAGGACCTTCTCTGCTCCCCCGCCAGCCAAAGACTCTATAACAAAAAGCACTTTTCTTTTCATAATTATACAAGAGACAAGAACTTTTCTATATCTGTGTTTTTAACATCTCGAAGATTTAAAATTGGGGAGGCCGTCAATCCCTTTTCTATTCCTTCTACAATATCCCAAGTACTCATCCCTACGACGAAACCATTTTCACGTTCCTTTAATTGTTCACGAGCACCTGTAAAATCAGTTGCTACAATAGGATTTCCGAAACACAAAGCCTCGGCTAACGTAATACAGAATCCTTCATGACGTGAAGGTTGCATATAGATGTCACAATCCTGCATATAAGCATAAGGATTTGTTTTGGTTCCAAAGAAAACCACATCTTCTGATAATCCTAATCTATCAACTTCATTCTTACAATGTTCCAAATCATTTCCTTCGCCAATAAAATACCAACGTATATCGTAGCCTTTCTCTTTCAAAGTTTTCAGAGCCTGAATAGCTTCGAATTGTCCCTTTTCAGGAGATATTCGACCCACGGTAAGAATTCGTTTACCTTTGAAATCATCCTGAAAGGATTCACCTAATGTCGCCAGTTCCCTAATCTGTAACGGTGATACAATATTATGGAATACCTCTGTCTTATCCTTAAACTGCGGAAATATTTGATCAAAAATAGCCTTGCCTGTTTCAGATACAACAAAGATTCGTTCATACTGCCCATACAGCTGCCGAACCATATTTCTGTCTATCCAAAATTTTGAAACATCAAAATGTATCCATCCAATCTTCTTCTTTGACTTTATCTTATTGCAAATATAATAATCTATATCTGATGTTGGCCCAGCATAAGCAACTGCCAGATCAAAAGTTTCTTCTAGTCCCTTGGTATCTTTTAAGACATATTGTGTCCACCCCATGAAACTGCCTTGAATTTTACAAATCAAATAGACTATCAAAGCAGAAATACCCTTTATGAGTCTACCTGTCTGGATATAGGACTTAATGCTCTGAAGAGGCGGATTTTTCAATTCATCCCAATGCTCTTGGATATCAGATATATGATGAATCGTAACATCTGATGGAAGATACGGCAACAAGCCACCTTCTTGACGAACAAGTCCTATATGTATATCATATTTCTCACGGGGGAGAACTAACAACAAATTGATAAGTGACTTCTCTACGCCACCTACATTCATTGAATAGAGAAGGAAAAAGATCTTTTTCTTCAATTCCATCTTATTGAAATTTGGAACAGGTCTTCATCGCCGCATCCATAGCCACATCCATATTATAATACTCCCAGTCAGCAAAACGTCCTGTGAAGAAGAAATTATGAGATGAAAGTTCTCTTTTCAATTCTGAAATCATTTCCCTGGTATGAGCATCTTGGATGGGGTAAGTATATGGATTATACTGATGACAGATATACTGTGGATGGAGCGGCATTTTTTCCAGATTCTTCTTAATATCGGCTTCAGAAATAGCATCTGTAAACTCCACCGTACCTGTCATCACATCCTCATTGGCATTATTAGTTGGAGAGAAATTCCCCGTACAAATAATACGATGAGCTTCATATTCCTCACTCGGCAAATAAAGCCAGCTATAAGGGTTCTTATCTATTTTACAGAATACAGATGTGGTTCCATGTGATTCCAAGCCTTCTATCTGAGAATTGAATTGCCCCAAAGAGATACCTTTTATCGTATGTGGAAGTGATTTAATGTTGCCACAGAATACGACTATGTCATATTCCTCCCCATCATATCCGACCTGCCACTTGCCATTCTCATAGCTCAACGCATCAATATCAGCTGAGTATCTGACATCCAAGCCTTCAGCCAGACTATCCGCAATAAACTGTGAGCCGTTTTCTTTCTCATACCAGAAAGTGCTATGTACGAACTTCTTTTCCTTCACCTGTTTAAAATTATTATAAATAATCTCTTCAACAGTAGGCATCGGCAACTTCCCTTCAAGCCACGAAATAGGCACATCACACAGTGAACGACGCCAGATTTTCTTGTTATAGGGCTCGAAGTAGATATCATATAATGTTTTGCCAAAGCGTCTCACCAAGAACTCCTCAAAATTGGAGATTTCTTTATCCTCCTGCTTGGTCATAGTTATAATGTCGTTCACAACACCTTTTACAATGTCGTCAGTCAACATATATACATGGTTTTCAATAGGATAAGGCACATACTGACCATCAGACATGATGACAGAAGAATTCCTGTCAGCTTTTACAAAATCTCGTTCTTGGTAAAACCGACTCCAAAACCAATCCAACACATGGGAAAATTTGGAATTAAACACATGTCCGCCACAAGTATGGAATAGACTTCCTTCTACTCGTTTACATTTAATCAGGCCACCAGGCTGGGTGTCTTTTTCGTAAACTACGACTGGATATCTATCCTTTAGTAACTGGGCAACTGTTAATCCTGAGATACCAGCACCAATTACTGCAACTTTCTTCATTATTCAATTGTTTTTAAAATCTCCCGCAATTGACCAACTCTTACCGAAGTATAATGCTTCTCCATGTATTTGGCATGCTTTGCCATATCCACATTTTCACTTCTTGCTTGATCCATCTGTCGCTCGAAATCGGAGTAGCTATCACACATTGGAGCAAACTGAATAATCTCATAGAAGTCTGTATCGGGGTTTTCTTTGTATCTGGCAATAACATGACAGCCAGAAGCAATCATTTCCAGGAAACGGGGCGTTACCTGATTATAGCCATTTCGCCACGATGGTCCACCATCCACGCACTGCGTACTATATAATGAGCATCGAGCCTGCCGTGTCAACTGCATATACTGTTCCCTACTGAGGATGTCACCAACGACTTCCCCTCTTGTCGTATAGTATTTAAATCCTTTTTCAGATTCAGGTTTATAAACATACACAAAATCCGAATGCTTCCTAGCATAATTGCGAACGAAATCCATCAAAACAGGATTCTGCCTGCCCATCAGCACAAGGTCATATTTCTTTTCAATCTTGGTTGAAGCAGTAATTCTGTATTTATCCGATAAGGACAATGGAAGATGAGCAATATTCAATTTAGTACCTATCTCTTTGAGCATAGAATAAGCCTCCAAACTTGAGATCAAAACCAGTTTATGCTTCCTGTAGGCATACTCAAATTCTGGTAACCTTTCCTTATTCGTGATAAAATCTATGATACAGGGGATAACCCGTTTTGTATTCCAAAAGTCATAATTACCAGAACTCAAGTCATAACGGAACATATTACCTTTTCCCAAAGTCACTAAATCACCCAATATCGGCAGGCGAAAAGCATGAGGATTCCTTGCTATGGTAGGTTCATTCCACAGCGGGATTCCCATCTCTTTAGCAAAGATGTCTTCCCATTCAAAGACAATCTGCCAAAAGAAGCTAGAATCAATGTTACGACAAGTGAGAATACTATCAATATTCATTATACCCGTAAATAATCAGGCTTCACCTTAATTCCAATTTTACCTAACAATATTGTTACTATGAGCTGTGGAATTTTATAAAAGATTAACTTCACGCCATAAAAACCAAGATATTTGAAGCAATTCCTTACAAATAATCCTTTCTGTCTGATTAGTTCGGATAAAGCATAGGGGGCAACAAAGTTGTAAACAAATTGTTGAGCGGTACGAGTTTTCTCTTCTCGACAAATACTATATATGTTTGAAAAGAAGTCATTAAGGAACGGGGTTCTATCTTTACCTGAATAGATACCTCCGTCCTGAAGTCTATAACAACCAAAGACCTCTTTCATTAAAAGACCTTTTCCTTGAGTAAACAGCGCATAAAACATAGTCATGTCAGACTGTATATCATATTGAAAGAATTTTGAAGAAGCTAAAGCTGCTCTCGCCCACATCGCAGTTAAATCTTTTGTAAAAAAAGGACCAGTTAAGTAGTACTGCATATCAAGAACAAGCTCAGACTGTCCACCAAATTCAATGGGGAAATGATGCTCAACTAATTTTGATTCATTTTGAATATATTCAGTATAATCACTAACACAAAATGAGCACTCTGGATGTGATTGCATCGCCTTAACCTGTTTTTCCAACTTCAACGGATCTGTCCAAAAATCATCCCCATCGCAGAATGCAACATATTTAACATTCTTCTCCCATTCCTCATAAAAATGTTCTTTATCTTTCTTTTGAAAGAAGTAATTTGTTTTTAGAAGAATAGCCAAAAAACAACATTGTTTATTCTTTTTATGGTGAGCATATATAAAAGAAGCCTCATCAGTCTCCCACTCTCTATAACCAGATAACTCTGTTTTATCAAAATTACATTTCAAATAATTCTTTATTACCTCTTGTTCACCATCTGTAGAGGCATCATCAACAATGAAAGCAATATACGGAAAAGTTGTATTTTGCTTAGAAAAGCCATTCATGGCATCTTCAACATACGCCGCTTGATTACAAGTCAAGCAATGAATACTAACATAAAAATCCTGTGATACCATAAGAACATTAAACATTTATTTTTCCCACAAAAAAACGAAAATATTTTTTATCAAAAATGAATGCACATGAAGCACATATACCCCACATTATTATTTGTGACAATACAAATGAAAGAACAAAATGAGAACTTAGTTGAAGATGAACACACATACGCCAGCATGCTAAATGTAAAGCCATTATGACAATGGTATGCTTTCCTATCCAATCAAGAATCCCCTTGACCAAATTTCCTATTTTCGTTGTATACGCATCAATAATATCTGAAAGGGAAATAGTCAATAAAATACCAATTATTGCAACTATTAACGCAGGGATAGTTGGAGACATTATATTATTACTAATCTCAGTGGTAATTAATCCTACAAATGACATTATAAAAATCAAAAAATACCCCCCCCCATATAGCAACATATCTATAAAACAGAGATTTGTCACGCCTCGAAGGTATTAACGTTGGAAGTCCTTTAATTGCAAAAAGATTTCCCAACGAGTAAAATAGCAAAGCATTACCTGAAGCCTGCAAATACAATGGATCATCAAAATGGAAATCAACCAATTTGCTAGACACATAAACCGTCAAAGCAATAATACAGTAAGAAATAATACCACCATAAGCCCTCATCAAATACATGAACAGTAGTTCAACAACAAACAAGACCCACAAAAACCATAAGGTATCTGGCAGTATATAGTTTGAAATTTTAAAACAAGTCTGACTGAAAGAGTTAAGCGTTCCTACAAGGATGCTAAAGGATACAAGAGGTAATACTAATTGCAGGAATCTTCTTTTAAAGAAGTCTTTTAATGAATACTTATCAAGAGAAAAGAAATAGCCTGAGATAAAGAAAAACATGGGCATGTGAAACGATTCACAGAAGCCCTGTATTCCTATTCCCATAGGGCATGTATGACTTAGTACAACTAAAACCATACCTATTCCTTTCGCTATGTCAAAGTATCTTATTCTCATTTCAATATATTATGAAGCACTTTTGACACCCTCATAACTTCTTCGTTGGTCAAAGAAGGATACATTGGTAATGAGAAAATTTCTTTAGCGGCAGCCTCGGTCTCAGGCAGCGAACCATCTTTCCATCCTAAATACTCATAACCCGACATGGTGTGGATCGGCCAAGGATAACTGATATTTACAAAAATATTTTTCTCACGAAGTTTTTCCATGATTTCATCACGACGTGGATGACGTACTACATAAAGATAATACGCATGACGACCATAATCAGCCTCCTTAGGCAGTATTAGACTAGTATCTGCCAATAACTCGTTATACATTGTAGCAATCTCGCGACGACGTGCAATATACTGTTCAATCTTTGGCAACTTAGTCAAAAGAATAGATGCATGCACCTCATCCAAGCGAGAATTATAACCATGTTCGATGGCATAATATGTCTTCTCTGCACCATAGAAACGCAGGCGACGCAGTTTGTGATCAACCTCTTCGTTATTGGTATTGATCATGCCACCATCACCATAACCTCCAAGAATCTTAGTGGGATAGAATGAAGTAGTTGATGCATTTCCCATGCTACCGGCTTTCTTTCCATGATACTCTGCTCCCTGTCCTTGCGCACAATCCTCAACAACTAATAAATTGTGTTTCTTGGCTATAACTAACAGGGGATCCATATCAACACACTGACCAAACAGATGTACAGGAAGAATGGCCTTGGTCTTTGGAGTGATAGTAGTTTCCAACTTTGTTACATCCATCAGGTAGGTCTCCGGATTGATATCAACAAATACAGGAATAGCTCCAGCTGTCACAATAGCCGATACTGTTGGTATGGCAGTATTGGAAACAGTAATAACCTCATCTCCAGTTCCTATACCAAGTGCTTTCAAAGCCAGCCATATAGCATTGGTACCATTATCACAACCGACACCAAACTTTGTACCTATATAATCAGAATAGGCACATTCAAAGTCTTTACCCTTTTGCCCGAGGATTAATGTTCCTGACTCAAAAACATCGGTGACAGCCTTTAGTATTTCATCTTTTGTCTGTGCATACTCTTTCAGATAACCCCATACTGTAATTTTATCCATAGCAAATATCTCATATTATATTGTATCGAAAATCATTTGTTTTACATCTGCGTCCAATAATAAAGCTTGGTAAGACTGCTCATAATTCCTAGAAGAAAGGATTTTCAAAACATCTTTCAGATAGAGTTCAAAATTATTTCCTAATGGTGTCTTAACAATGTTGCGCTCATTTAGATGATAAACAACCAACTCATTCTCCATATTATCAGGAATGGTAAAAATGCGATTACACAATACATTCGTTCTGTCACCCATTACATGGATTTGATTTATATACTCTGTATTAAAACCAAAATGGCCAATCATCGTCTTACCATCTGGGTATGACATCATCAGACTATATTCTATATCAAGGCCATTCTGATCTCGTTCTGACACAACACATTCCACCTTCTCTGGTTTCAAATCAAAAAAATAGCGACCAATAGAAACAGCGTATGGTGCTGTATCCATAATAGCACCGCCGCCTAATGATTTATTATAACGAAAATTCTCAGGCATAAAAGGAGGCATCGAGAAATGAACGGTCAGAAGTTTGGGAACATCTTCATTCTGGGCAAAAATATCCTTCAAGCACTGCATTTGGGGGTGCATCAAATAGACTGTTGACTCTCCAATGAACAAGCCTCTTGATTTTGCAAGTTCTATCAAATCCTTCGCCTCCTGATAAGTCATAGTAGCGGGTTTGTCTACGATTGTATTAAAACCAGCTTCCAATGATTTCTTGGCATACTCTACATGTGTACTATTTACTGTAGAAATATAAACCAAATCACCTTTGAAGTTAGCAAGTCCTTCCTCATAGTTGTCATAGCAAATCACAGGCAAATCGCATTTCTGATAATCATCATCCCATGGCTGACCTCCATACTTAGCTATCGACACCTCGGTTAGTCCTGCTTTCGAAAGAATAGGAAGTATCCTACCTTTAACAAGATTTGAATAACCTAAAAATAATATTGATGACATAATAATCTGCAGGATTAATCAATGAAACTGATAGCTGAAATCAAACTTCGTGCCTCAATGTTAAACATACCATAGCGCATAAATTCCTTCATCTGCGCCAATGTCATCCATGTATAATTATAGGGAAGTTCAATATAAACACTCTCAGGAATCTCAACAATCATATTGCGATTCTGAATCTGATAGAATCTTCCTCCCTCCTCTGATTGGAGTGCATCATACATGACCGTAGATTGATTATCAAACACGGCATCAAACATAATCGGTTTGTTACCATTATTCTTTCTATATTCATAATTCGAGCATGAAACCGAAGGAGAAAGTTCGATGATGTCCAGATTACCAGGCTCCACTTTCGCTTGTACCATGAAATGAAGTACACCATTAATTTCCTGACAAATAAATGCAAGCAGTCCAATATTTGAGTCTTTCAACAATGGCTGCATCCAATGAGTCACCTCGCGTGTACCTGCTGTCACCTTTACGCCAATTACAGAGAAATATCGATCTGTACTTTCAACCGCCATCTTATTAATCTTCCATCCTTCAAGTTGGCAAAGCGGTTTCTTTTTAACTTCAATCTCCCACTGCGTTTTCTGCTTCGTATACCAGGACAGAAGATCGTCAATGGTATTAACACTATCCTTGCTAACAAAAGACTTTAGAAATTTTTCGCCATTATGAGAAATAGTTGCCCTTAAATCAAATAAATCGAAAGGCTGCAGATGATTAATGACCTCATCCTCTATCAAAGGTATAGTAGAAAGTACAGATCGAGTATCCATGTTCAAAACATTATCCTCTCGTAACAAGGCTTTCAGTTCGCCAAGTGTCAACCAACAGAACTCATCTGGCAACTCTATATCCTCATCAATCTCAATAACGATATTACGATTACGCTTCTGATAGAATCTACCGCCCTGTTCTGTCTGAAGATGATCCGACAGTATCTTTACCTTCCTCTCGCCATTAAAGAATTCCAAGAAAGTTGGACGTTTCCCTTTATGTACTTGAGTGAAATTACTTTTAGTGGCTTGGAGGGAAGGAGAAATTTGAAGGGTATTGATATTACCTGGTTCCATCTTTGCCTGTACGAGGAAATAACGAATCCCGTCATATACTCTTGTAATAAAACCTAAGAATCCTATTTCTGGCTGATTAATAATAGGTTGATCCCACTCTAATTCTCCACCAAAATTTGTCTTCACATGGATTCCCTCAATATGAAAGAACTTTCCAGAATCATGTGAGATACGCACACCATCTTTATCCAATCCCCAATTTTCCATCATATCAAGAGGAACCAGCTCCACTCTGAATTCATCAGGACGGCAACACTTATTTAACCAGTCATGGAAAGTGCGAAAACTCTGGAACTTATTATATCTCGTCAGAGAAGAAGCAAAAAAACTTTTCTGATTAATTATACTATTCATAACAGATTCATCTCGTTAAGATAAGAAATATATTCTTCCTTTGAGCGTAGAGACCTACCCATATCATAATGGGTATTTGCGAGAACCAGGCAAACAGCGTCTGGAGAAAAATCATAAAGATCTGTGAATGTTAGCCTCGGTATATACAAGGCCTTTGTACAGTCGCACATCTCAAACACCATACTTTCTTTACCATCAAACAATCTAATTTTGAAAGTACCAGAAACGGGAATGACAACTTGATCTGTATCTTTATGTGCATGCCCTCCTCTGTCTTCCGTAACATGGTGCATATAAAAAATACGCTTAATATCAATAGGGATATCTTGCAATCCTTCAACCGATGTCAATGCTCCGCGGATGTCAGAGTTAGTTCTAAGACAAATTACTTTGTATTTCATATTAGCATATTGCAATATATTACTACAGGTTCTATCTTACACAACACATATCGTAAATATGAGAAGGAATTTAATTTTTCTATCAAAAAGATAGTCAGCACAATGAAATATCATATTTAAATACACTTATCAGGGAATCTTAAAACTCCTTTATTATACCTTGGCATCAATATACAATGATAAAAATAAGCTATCTGATAAAATAACTGAGAACCCCAGATTTTAAAATAAGGCGTAAACTGGAAGGTTCGACCAAGAAAGGTCTTTTCCTCAATGTCAATAGCAATATTACTTTTCTCGATCCCATACTCTCTGTCAAGTATATAATATGCAAACTTCAGCGCCCCCAACTGGGGCTTGGGATCTAATTGGGCTTCCAGAAGTGGCATTACCTCCTCCTTTCGTGAGGCCTGATAGCATATATCTAGATTCTCATACATGGATCTTCTTAACAAAATTGACGGTTTCCCCCAGAAAGCAGACTCAACCCCCATTGTTGAGCCAAAGGTCACCACTTTCTCGCATGCGTCCATCAGATCATAGGTGCTTACTTCACTCTCAGGAGGGATAATAGTCAAGTTTTTATATTTTGATAAAGTGTATAATTCCATGTGGGCCTGGTATTTTACACCTTTCAAATGTGGATGAATACGCAAATAATAATGAATATCAGGCGATGAACGCTGTAAAATATAATCGACGGCCTCGTATTGTGATGAAAAGATTGTTTCTTCCCACTCTCCTCCAATAGCAGTAAATTCATCTTCTGAGGAATTGAAAATAGCTATATTCCTTTGATTGGGATCAAAACCTTCTGGCAAGACGCCTTGCTTTTGGTCTGAAATATAGACTTTATCCAAGTCATATTTGCCGCCACGTCGTTTAACATAAAAAGAGGTTGCAATATCAGTCTTTTCTTTCTCTGATAAAGGCGAATGCTCCCACAAATCATTCATCATTTGGGTGTTCAATTTTATAGAATGTGGCAGCCCTCCTTCGAATCTCACTCTCTTTAAAGGTTTTCCACGCTCCCCATTACTAAACACAACCTCCAATGCTGTATATTTAATACCTAAAGCATTTGCTATATCATAAAAAAGACGATTATCAAACAAGCGACCATTAAATGAAATAATCTCGTCTGGTTTGATTCGCCCCAATAAATCATAAACATAATCTACATAATCACACAATTCACCAATAATGGGCGTAAAATACTTCACAAATCCTTCGAGATTCTTAATATCAAGATCTCTTGTATATGACAGGTATAGTGACAAAATACCATATCCAATATATACACCCCGATATTTGATTGCCTTAACCTGATCCACGTTTTCAAAATGCCAGAAATGGGATTCGTGAACAAAATCTTTTTTATCAATCGATATCATATGAACACCTTTGCCATACTTTTTAGCATATCTCTTATACATTGAATGACAAAAATTACATATACTTGGGCAACCATTTAGGTTTCCTTGACATGCTGAAAGCGCTTTATGGCAATAACACCAATAAACTTCATCCTGTTCACCCTTGACAGAGAGGATATCATCTATTGTTATTCCAATATTCGGTGTAAGGATAGCACATGTGCTATAATATAGTTTCTTACTCATTGTATATTCAATATTAATTATTATCTTTGCACTCGTTAACAACATCAAGGAAGTGGAATAAGGCCGCTTACTCATTCGTCATAAGACAGTAAATTATGTTCTGCCCCCACTCCTTAACATCCGAATCCGGACAGTTCACTGGGCTTTGACCCCGCATTTGCAATGATGGCTCCAAGATGTTTCGATGTTGCAT
>OMXX01000019.1 GCA_900315105.1 uncultured Prevotellaceae bacterium
CAAGGGCTTACCAGAAAAAAGAAATACGCATAGCAGCAAGAGGCGAGGAACGAGACTCTAAGACATTAAGGGGTTTTTATTGTTTTTGTATTATTCATATGCTTACCAAGATTCAATTTCTTGATGGAAGGTAAGTTACAGAGGTTTATCGGACAGTAATATAAATGAATAGAACATAATATAGTCCGTTAAATAAGCATTGCAAGGCGTTTTTGTAGGATCTCTATATTTTTCCTCCTTTTTTATTCGTCATATCGAAATTTTTAACTAAATTTGCATCGAAATAACAAAAACAATGTTTTATGACAGCAATTACCATTAATATTCCCGATAGTGATGTTAGCTTCTTCAAGAAGATGATAAAGAAGATGGGCTGGACATATACTATGGCAGGTGAGGAGAGTCAGGTTGAAAAGCCACGCCTCTACGATCCTGAGACTGGCGAGTATCTTAATGACAAAACTATGAAGGCAATCGAGGAGGCGCACGAAGACATGAAGCATGGCAGATTGAAGTCATACGATTCTGTTGATGCAATGTTTAAGGATTTGGGCATTAACGTATGAAGTATGCAATCAAACCTTCAAAGCGCTTCGTAAAGGACTTGAAGCGTTGTGAAAAACGTGGCTATGATATGCGGCTTATCAAAGAGGCAATGGTTCTGCTTGCTGAGACAGGAACGCTTCCAGCCACCTACCACCCTCATAAACTATCCGGCGACTATGTAGGTTGCTGGGAATGCCATATCAAGCCTGACTGGCTTCTTGTATGGGAACAGAATGATACGGAACTCGTGCTTCTTATGACAAATACAGGAACCCATTCCGACATCTTCGGAAAAGGAAAGAAACGATAATTAGCAGAAAACTCTACACCATAGAAATGATTATTATAATTCATGAAGGTGTAGAGTTTTTCTTTTTTGTTTTTCCTATTCTGTTCATCCTTCGTTCTACCTTCTAGGTCCGTTCCAAGTCCGTTATAAGTCCGTTGTAAGTCCGTTCCCTAGAATGGGAGGAAAATGGGACTTACATGGGATTTGCAAGGGAATTACTTGGGACTTGCAGTAAAGGCAAAGTAGAATTAACATTAAAAAAAAGAATTTTTACATAACTCTGCGACTCGTCACCCATAGCGTTGTAAGGTTTTATATGCCAATGAGTTGCAGCGGTGATTCATTTTGTTTCACTCGTCACCCACTCATCACTATTAAGTGGTATATCATGTTGATATAGAAAGAGTTGCATAGCCAATTCACTCGTCACCCTAAAAAAGGTGACGAGTGGGTGACGAGTGAATCAACCTTCTATATCCCATATTATCAACAAGATACGAGGCTCTGGGTGATGAGTGGGTGACGAGTGTTTTGAAATGAATCACCGCTGTAATGATAAGAGCCACAATAACTTGCAGCGTTGAGGGTGACGAGTTGACGAGTTATGTGAAAATTCTTTTTTTCAAGACACGAAATGTTTATGAAATGACAATGTTACAATCATTAGTTAGATAAAGAAACAACTAACGATTTTTCTCTACGGTCAACATTCTTACCCATTGGGTAGGTGCATGTATAGTAAATTTTACGTCACCACAAGTGGTTTCTGCCTTATCATTATTAATGTTATTACCAATCCAATGCTGTAGTTCCTTACTTTTCTCATCGGAATTACCCTCAAAAGGAATTCTTGCCATAAGCCTAAAAGAATAGTATGCCGCTTCAGGCTTTTTTAGCATAGGATCAAGTTGAACCGTCACCTGCGCATTTTCTACATAATCAGTACTTCTAGAGTAAACAGTTACCGTTTCCTTAATTCCCGTATTACTTCTTGTAGATGTCCACAAATATCCAGCTTCTGGATTATAACTGTCACTTGTTTCAAAACCGATTTCCTCATAGTTCAAGTAGATATCACTCGGTGTAATTTTGTTGAATGCATTTGTAGGCACATCTTCTTCCGACATTAAAGAATTAGACGTATCAGAAGTTGTCGAATTATCTTCTACCGAATTTGCAGTGCACATTCCGACAAACATCAAAACAATAAGTGCAAGACAACCGATTTTTGTCTTTTTCCACGTTACTTTTTGTGGATTGGTTTCAGTATTCTTTTCCATAATTAATTATTTAATATTAAATCACTTCCAGACATGAAATAAACCTATATTAATTCATAAATTCATATTCTTCTATCTATGTTGCCAACAATATATACTCCCTGATTCTGCCTTACGAGAACATCTGTTTCCTTTCTTGGTTGTGGCTGCACATTGTCCGCCATACGAATTACGTGAAGAGTTACTCTTAAATGCGACAGCGGATGCACTCTTTGATTTATTGGTAATTTTTTTGACAGTCGTTTTAAAGACATTATTAGTCTGAATAACTTTTAATGTATCTACAGGTTTCCCTCTATTATCAATAAGAATAAAATCACAACTTCGATTCATCTTTGTAGAATTAGCTTTTGCACTAAAAGTCACCTCACCTTTAGCTATTTGGTGTGTGGCCCATAATATGCGATTGCTTTTCTTAACCGTGAATAATTTCGCTGGTTTTACCTTTACAGTTTGTGTACCAATCCCATTATTATCAAGATACACTATGTGAGTCTCAAATCTTTGTGCATTTGTAATCCTCACACTTGTTGTTAGCATAAAAAAAATCAATGTAATAAGTGTGGATTTTTTCATGTTTAGACAAAATAAAAAGGGCGCAGACCTTCCGAAATCCTCGTCCTCCTTATTAGGTCACGACCAAGAAACCTTTATACGTAGACAAGTATATACGGTTAAGTCCACGTCCTATACAGGACATGGAACTTTTCGCATACCTTGTTCTCACGTACATTGAAAATTGGTCGTGTTCAATAAGGAGAGAACAAGAGCAAAAGCTCTATGTTATATTTTGTTTTCGAGAGAATCAGTAGTTGCTCACCCAAGTTAATAAATAAGTGTTTAACTATTTGCTGAGAATGTCTGAGACTATCATCAGCATGGGGAAAGCGTTACCGCTCGTCTGAGTTTATTCTAAAATGTACTTTCTGTTTCTTGTTATATAATGTTTAAGTGGTTAATATATATAGTTTATTACTTTCTTGTGTGCAAAAATAATTAAAATATCTGATTTCTCCAAATATTCTCACGAAAAAGAGCATCCTCGCTTGGAGAATGCTCTTGGTATGTATCTCGTATGCCTATATTCGCATCATTGAAGTCTGCTATTTCTTAGGATAGTGATATTTCATTGATAATACATCAATTTCTATCATTCCATCAGATACCTTGTAGATAATTCTATGTTCGCTATTGATTCTTCTAGACCATTTTCCTGCAAGATCAAACTTTAGAGGCTCAGGCTTATACCTGTAAATGGATGTGCGCATATATCCTCAAGTAGTTTCTTGATGCGTTTCGCTACTTGTGGGTTTGTGCGTTTCTAATCGTTCCATTGCTCAAGTGCCAAAGGAGAAAAGATTAATCTCATAGTTCGTCAAGATTTACTTCTATTCCTTTGCCTTCTTTAATGTCTTGCTCGGCTTTGCGAATATCTGCCATAGTATCACGGGAAGACATAAGATATAATGTCTCCATGAGAGAGTTGTACTCATCAAGAGACAACAATACAGCTGCTTCGTCGCTATTACGATTAACAATAATAGAGTCGCAATTGTCTATTACGGAATTGAAGTAGTTCTTTATATTTGAACTGAAATCGCTAAATGTTGCTGTTCTCATAATTCAAGTTGTTTTGTCTGCAAAAGTAAGCAAAATATCTGATTTCTCCAAATATTCTCACGAAAAAGAGCATCCTCGCTTGGAGAATGCTCTTGAATTATATTGTAATTGCCTTCCGGCTCCCTCCCTACGGAGGGAAGTCTGATGTTAATAACATCAGAGTATGTGCAAAGCGGGGGGGGAGGCCGTCTATTTCGTAAACTTCTTTCCGTTTTGAATGTATATTCCGCTTGGAAGAGTTTCCTTGGATTTACCTACATATTTGCCGTCGAGAGTGTATATGCTACTGTTCTCGTCTTCGTTGTTAGCTGTTATCTCTGTGATGTCAGTAGGTATTGCAACGGTGACGGTGAAGGTCTTGGATATGGTATTTCCGTTGTTGTAGGTATATGTAACCGTGATTGTTGCTGTACCATTGTTCTTGGCGGTAATAACGCCCTTGCTGTCAATTGTCGCAACGTTGGTATTACTGCTCTTGTAGCTCAGCTTACCGTCGGTCCACTCGTTTTTGATAGTGACCTTGTTGGTAGCGGTAGTCTTTCCGTCCATCTTTATTGTGCTGCTTGCTAATGTGATGGTAGGAATAGCAACGGTAACCTTGTAGGTTGCTGTTACCTTCTTCTTGCCGTTTCGGTAGGTATAGGTAGCGGTAATTGTTGCTGTTCCGTTGGAAATGCCCTTTACCTTGCCATTAGCATCAACAGTTGCAACGGCTGTGTTACTGCTCTTGTAGGTCGTCTTGCCGTCGGTATATCCGTTGGTGATATTGAGGGCATTTGTCACGGTGCTCTTTGCATCTGTCTTTATCTCGCTCTTTGCGAAGGCGAGGGTAGGAACAGGGAACTTGACGGTAACCTTGTAGGTTGCAGTTTTAGTACCGCCACTATATGTATAAGTAGCGGTAATGGTGGCTGTACCGTCATCCACGCCCGTTACCTTACCGTTGGCATCAACGGTGGCAATAGCCGTATTACTACTCTTGTAGGTGGTCTTGCCGTCTGTTCTCGGATATTGTATGTTGAGAGTGTTGGTGATGGCTGTCTTTCCGTCGCATGTCATTTCCGTTTTTGCGAATGAAAGAACAGGAATACCACCCATGAATGCGAATGTCACATCTCCGTTTGACTTCTGCACAATGTTTGTGATATCCTTCGACATCGTACCCTTGAATGGTTTCCAGTTGGTAAGAGATGTCACTTTGCTGGTTCCTGGATATGTGTTTCCCGCCCAGTTGTTCTTTACTTCCTTCTGAGTCATTGCGTACTGGGCATCTATGCCTTCCTTGTAATGATAAGAGGAGTAGATGGTTCCGTTAGCAGGGATAACCGTTATTTTTGGTTTGCCTGCCGTATTGTTTGGACCATTGAAATTGGCGAATGAACTGGCATCATAATTGATATGGGTGACAAGCATTCCTGTGCCTGGCATCTTGGCATACCATCCCTTGTTTGTGATGCTTTCAAGAATGTAGTATTCATTGCCAGTGGCATCGTTGTCGTTCATCACACGCAATCCCTTACCACCGTTTGCAAGTGGTGTGAGGGTTACGTTGGCAGGATTCTTGAGGGTGTCCATCTTTTCCGTCCATCCCATAAGCTCACGTTCCCATGCTGTGTATGGGGTAGGGTAGAAACCGTAGTATGAGTTCTCGCCACCATCCATAAGATCCCATTCCTCCATACTCTGATTGTCGTATTTGCTGATGTCGGACCAAGTGACTGTAGGGTAGAAATCAGGAAGTCCCATGGTATGGCTCATTTCATGAAGAAATACGCCTATGCCTGAGAGATATGGTTTGAAGGTGGCTTCGTCAACCTTCATGTCCTGCCATACAGAAGGGTAGAAGGCAAGCTCGTTGTTCACTCCATAACGATACACATGCTTTCCGTCGTATGTGCCATAGTCGCCTATGCCTGACTTTGGCCAGATAGCGTTAGGGTTCTTTTGATCACCCCATTGGGCACTGTATCCTGCATAGATAATATATACAAGATCTACATATCCGTCATTGTCGGAATCATACTGGGTAAAGTCCACGTCGTTATTTGCTATCGTGCAGACATCTTTTAGAAAGGAGCTGGTATCATCATTGCCCTTGCCATATACTGTATAGCTCTTTGAAAGGTGATAAGGACCTACGATGTCGAACTTAGGACGGAACTTACCGTTACTGCAATCGTTGAAATACTGTGCAGCAGAACCATAGCCGTGATAGCCTGAGCTTGTATCATATCCAGTTCCGTTCAGGAGCTTGTTGATGTCATTCTTCGTGTATTGGAATCTCTGGTCGGAGAAGTCAACCATTATAACCAATGCCTTTGGAGTGCCAACGTGTGGGAATGGTCGTATGGCTGTTATCTTTTCGTTTGCCTTACGCCTTGCCGTTGCGGCTTCCTGTTTCTTTGTAAGCTGTTCCTTGTCGGCATCAGTAGCCATGCGCCAAGTATCGTTCTCGAAGATTATGAGTTCTCCCGATGTGGTAGTATAAAAATGGAAGTGCTCGTCACCATGAATCTGTGCCATAACGGTTTTGCCATCCTGCAATGTTACTTGGAATGGCGTTGTTATGGCTTTTGCGGCGTATGCGCCTGTAAGGGCGGCACAGGCCAACAAGCATGTCGTAAGGAATTTTTTCATTCTTCGTTTATTATTTCTATTTATACAAAATAGGTTATCAGTTGTGATAAATCGCTACAAAATTACAAAGAAAAACGGATAACGCAAATAAAATATCCACGTTTTTTGTATTTTTAATACGAAGACTTATGCTTTTTGATGAAAATATATTAATTTTGTACCGAAATTCGCGGAAAGGCGTGTTTCCCGTTAATTTAAGAATCAGTTTTCAATGGCTACAAGTCACGATAATAAACTTCGCCTTACTGATGAGGAAGAGCGACAGCTCGGTGAACGCATTGCACAGGGAGACCAGCAAGCGCTCGAGAGATTGGTTACTGCAAATCTTGGATTTGTGGTGAGCGTTGCCCGTCAGTATCAGGATAACGGTCTTTCACTTGACGACCTCGTAAGTGAAGGTAATCTCGCCTTGATGCTTGCTGCCGTTAAATGGAAGCCTGAGAAGGGAATCCGTTTCGTACAGTATGCCGTATGGGACATCCGCAAGGCTATTGAGCGTGCCATTGAGCAGCAAGGAAATATAATCCACGATGCTCCAGCCTCGGTAGGCTTCACTAATTCCCGTGTGGATATGGCTGTTGCCAAGAGTAATAGGAATGCTGATGAGAGCGTCTCTTTCCTTTCTGCAGATACGGAATTGACAGGAAGTCTAGGCTGTTTGAATGAGCGTGAACGCAAGGTCATCATCCTGTATTACGGTCTTGGAACCGATGCCCTCACAATGATGGAGATTGCAGAAGAGATGGGCTTGAAGCGTGAACGTGTACGTCAGATAAGGAAAAAGGCGGAAAGGAAGCTCAGACGTCCTTTGACTATGTTAGCCCACCCAATCCCTCCCAAAGGGAGGGGTGTTTGATAGTATTAATCGTTAATTCAATTATAATTAAGAACCAAGTTCCCTTTTGGACGAAAGAATGTATAATACATCCTTCCCCCTTGGGAAGGCTTGGTTAGGCTTATGAATAAGATATTTATTACATTTTTGATGCTGGTAAGCTTATGTACCAGTGTGTGTGCCCAGAGGAATAAGCAATATTTTGCACCGAAGGATATGTATATGTTTGGAGTGTGTTTCTCCGCTATCGACTCTACCGTATATTTTACAGACATCAAGCAAGTACCGAATACCTCTGTAGAACGAGGAAGCGGTTTCTTGTATTCACGCAATAACTATTCATATCAGTTACAGCAGTATTTCAAATCCACATCAGGAAGCAATTATACTGCCGTTACTTGCTATAACCAGAAGCGTACAAAGCTTGAGAAGAAGTACGCCAAGATGCGTCAGAAATATCAGAAGAAGCATTTCGTGGTAAACTACGTTCACGATTTCGCATACAATCCTATTACATATAGTGAATTGGATGAGGTGGATCTGCCTACTGAGGATAAAAAGAAATCAGAGTCTCCCAAAGGAGCATCAGCTCGTTAAATGCTATATGTAATAGCCGAACATAGGGTGCGTGTCAGCTTCCTTGATGACTATCAGGATGCGAAGATGCTGTCGTCGTTTGTCTCATTCCAGACTGATGATGACGGCTCTGCCGTTTTACTGGATATCACCGTTGATGACTCTCTGCGCCCTGTAAAAAAGGATGAGCGTTATCTTATCCGTGATGTAGATACAGGAAACGGAATGACCAAGGTGTTCCGGGTGGAAAAGGATGTTGACGGTAAGAAACAGAAGGCTGGATATCAGTTTATCATCCGTGATATTGACGGTCATGAGGTGGCATTGCTTATTGTAGATGAGATTTTCCATGTATGCAAATGTGCATTGAGAGGCAACTATGGAATGCGTTCCTACGGACTTAACTCCGTCATAATGCTGTGCTATGCCTTTGCAACGGCACCTCTTGATACATGTCTCATTCATGCCTCTCTTGTAAGGAATGAAGGCAAGGGATATGCCTTTACTGCAAAGAGCGGTACGGGAAAGAGTACTCAGGTTAGTAACTGGCTGAGATATATTCCTGGCTCAGACTTGATGAACGACGATAATCCCGTTGTGCGTATCATTGACGGCAAGGCATATATCTATGGCAGTCCTTGGAGTGGAAAGACTCCGTGCTATCGCAACATAAAGGCTCCACTTGGAGGTATAGCCCTGATAAAGCGTGCGGAAAGCAATAGTCTGGAGCGTCTGCGCCCGATTGATGCCTTTATCACCCTTCTCCCTGCATGTTCTACAATGAAATGGGATGAAAGAATTTACCGTTGCAATGGCGATACGGTGACAAAGATGATAGAGACAACGCCTGTATATAACTTGCATTGTCTTCCTGATAGGGATTCTGCAGTTGTTGCTTCAACCGGGATGAAGTCTGGGGTAAAGTAGATAGTGTAAAGTAGATAGTGTAAAGAGTAAGGTAGTACGTGGAAGAAAAGGTAAAATACATGAACAATGCGGAGTTCCTTCCGGAAGTAATCGCATTGGTAAATGAAGGGCACGATGTGACGATACCGCTTCGTGGTTTTAGTATGCGCCCGTTCCTTGAGGATGGTCGCGACCTTGCGATACTCTGTAAGATAGACCGCCCATTGAAGGTAGGGGATATAGTCCTTGCGGAGTTGTCTCCCGGACGTTATGCCCTGCATCGTATCTTCCGTCTTGATGATAAGCATGTGCAGATGCTTGGTGATGGCAACCTCACTCCTGACCCTGTGATAAGACACGAGAATGTAAAGGTATTTGCCAAGGCTTTCCTGCGCAAGGGCAGTAAGACTCCTGACTATGTTGACGGTAAGAAGTTCCAGCGCTATTCCAAATTCTGGATGCAGGTGCGCCCGATAAGGAGATGGCTTCTCGCAATATGGAGAAGGCTCCCGATGAAGGTAAGGAATGGGTTGGTGTAGGAGAGTAGAATGAGTAAAGATTAAAGAGTAAAGTAGAAAAGTTATGAAAATAAACGAAGGATTTGAGGTTCGTTCCGTTTGTGGCGAACACATGATGGTGGCAATGGGTGAGAAGAACATTGATTTCTCACATGTCATTGCATTCAACGAGACTTCCGTATTCATCTGGAATCAGATGCTTGCAGGAAAAGATACCATTGATGATGTGGCAAAGGCTGTTACAGAAGAGTATGAGGTCGATTTCGAGACTGCCCGCAAGGACGTTGAGACTCTCGTAAAGCAGCTTGCAGAATATGGGGTAGTGGAATTATAAAGCCTAACCCAATGGCGGCCTCTCCCCCCGCCCTCCCCCGTAGGGAGGGAGCCGGAAGGGGCATACCTAATTAAATGAATAGTTAATAAATGAATAAAGAATAATTAAACGCCTGTCGCACTCCGGCTCCCTCCCTACGGGGGAGGGCGGGGGGAGAGGCCGTTTTGTTTTTTTAAAAAACGATGTACAGAACAAAGACTTGTGGAGAACTTCGTATCTCCAATGTTGGCGAGACTGTAACTCTCGCCGGATGGGTACAGAGCATACATAACCTTGGTGCGCTTACCTTTGTAGATCTTCGTGATCGTTATGGCATCACACAGCTTGCATTCAATGAGGATGCTGCTGAGGATCTCCGTCAGAAGGCTGCTAAGCTTGGACGTGAGTTCGTCATTCAGGCAACAGGTGTTGTTGCTGAGCGCTATTCAAAGAACAAGAACATACCAACCGGTGATATTGAGATTATCGTAAACGAACTCAATATCCTTAATACATCTGACGTGCCTCCATTTACTATTGAGGACGAGAGCGATGGCGGTGATGATATCCGCATGAAGTATCGTTATCTCGATCTCCGTCGTTCATGCGTTCGCAAGAACCTTGAGCTTCGTCATAAGTTTGCATTTGAGGTTCGTCGCTATCTCGATCAGCAGGGATTCCTTGAGATTGAGACTCCAATTCTCGTAAACTCAACTCCTGAGGGCGCACGTGACTTTGTTGTACCTTCACGTATGAATCCTGGGCAGTTCTATGCACTTCCTCAGTCTCCTCAGACATTGAAGCAGCTCTCTATGGTGGCAGGTATTGACCGCTACTTCCAGATCTGTAAGTGCTTCCGTGACGAGGACCTCCGTGCTGACCGTCAGCCAGAGTTTACACAGATTGACTGTGAGATGTCTTTCGTAGAGCAGGAGGATATCCTCCAGATGTTTGAGGGCATGAGCCGTCACCTCTTCAAGACAATCCTCAATATTGATATCCCAACACTCCCACGCATGACATGGGCTGATGCAATGAAGTATTACGGCTCTGATAAGCCAGATACCCGCTTCGGCATGAAGTTCGTGGAGTTGAAGACAACACAGATCGACAATGCCTCAAAGGAGATTGTTCCAAGCATATTCCCGACAGGATTCGCTGTATTTGACGATGCAGCATACATCGGTGGTATCTGCTGCGAGGGACAGGCTGTCCTCACTCGTAAGCAGCTTGACCAGCTCACCGATTTCGTTAAACGTCCACAGGTTGGTGCTAAAGGTCTTGTATATGCTCGCGTTCAGGAAGATGGCAGCGTGAAGTCAAGCGTTGACAAGTTCTATGATCAGGCTGCACTTCAGGTTCTCAAGGACAAGATGCAGGCAAAGGCTGGCGATCTCATCCTCATCCTTTCTGGCGATGATGCTATGAAAGTTCGTAAGCAGCTTTGTGAGCTTCGTCTTGAGATGGGTACTCGTATGGGACTCCGTGACAAGTTCAATTTCTCTTGCCTTTGGGTTATCGACTTCCCAATGTATGAGTGGAGCGACGAGGAGCAGCGTCTCATGGCAATGCACCATCCATTCACATCACCAAAGCCAGAGGATATACCTCTTCTCGATACCGATCCTGCAAGCGTTCGTGCCAATGCCTACGATATGGTTATCAATGGTGTTGAGGTTGGCGGTGGTTCAATCCGTATCCACGATGCCAAGCTCCAGCAGAAGATATTCGAGATTCTCGGTTTCACACCTGAGCAGGCACAGGCTAAGTTCGGTTTCTTGATGAACGCCTTCAAGTTCGGAGCACCTCCTCACGGTGGTCTTGCATACGGTCTTGATCGTTTCGTGAGCCTCTTCGCAGGTCTTGATTCAATCCGCGACTGTATTGCATTCCCAAAGAACAACTCTGGGCGCGACGTTATGCTCGATGCTCCTGGATATCTCGATCCAAAGCAGCTTGAGGAGTTGCAGATTTGTAGCCTAACCAAGCCTTCCCAAAGGGAAGGATGTTAGATAGTAATGAACCTTATTAAATAATAGAAAATAGAACCAAGCCTTCTTTATGGCGAAATAATGTATAAAACATCCTTCCCTTTGGGAAGGCTTGGTTAGGCTTATTATGTTTGAAAATCTATCAGAAAGACTTGAACGCTCGTTCAAGATACTCAAGGGTGAAGGTAAAATCACCGAAATCAATGTAGCAGAGACTCTCAAGGACGTGCGTCGTGCCCTCCTTGATGCCGATGTAAACTATAAGGTGGCAAAGACCTTCACTGACTCTGTAAAGAAGAAGGCTCTGGGTATGAACGTACTCACAGCCATCAAGCCTGGACAGCTCATGGTTAAGCTCGTGCATGATGAGCTTACCGAACTCATGGGCGGTCAGGCTACCGAACTCAGTTTGCAGCAGAAGCCTGCCGTGATCCTCATGGCTGGTCTCAATGGTGCGGGTAAGACAACAATGTCTGGTAAGCTCGCCCTCATGCTCAAGAACAAGATGCACCGCAAGCCACTTCTTGCAGCCTGCGATACATTCCGTCCAGCTGCTATGGAGCAGTTGCGCGTTCTTGCTGAGCAGGTAGAGGTACCTATTCATCTTGAGGAAGGCGCAAAGGATCCTATCGCAGTAGCAAAGAATGCTATTCAGCAGGCAAGGGCTGAGGGCTATGACGTGGTTATCGTCGATACAGCTGGTCGTCAGTCTATTGACGAGGAACTGATGCAGCAGATTCAGGACATCAAGGCTGCTGTCAATCCAGACGAGACCCTTCTCGTTGTTGATGCAATGACAGGTCAGGATGCCGTTAATACAGCTAAGGAGTTCAATGAGCGCCTTGAGATCAACGGTGTTATCCTCACAAAGCTTGATGGTGATACCCGTGGTGGTGCTGCCCTCTCTATCCGCAGCGTCGTTACAAAGCCTATCAAGTTCATCGGTACTGGTGAGAAAATGGAGGCTCTCGATGTCTTCCACCCAGAGCGTATGGCTGACCGTATCCTCGGTATGGGTGACGTTGTTTCACTCGTTGAGCGTGCTCAGGAGCAGTTCGATCTTGAGGAGGCAAAGAAACTGGAGAAGAAGATTCGTAAGAACCAGTTCGACTTCAACGATTTTCTCAACCAGATTCAGCAGATCAAGAAGATGGGTAACATCAAGGATCTCGCTTCTATGATTCCTGGCGTGGGCAAGGCTATCAAGGACGTAGAGATTGGTGATGATCCGTTCAAGAATATCGAGGCTATCATCTATTCTATGACTCCAAAGGAGCGTCAGCATCCTGAAATTCTCAATCAGTCACGCCGTAACCGTATTGCCAAAGGTTCAGGTACCAACGTACAGGAGGTTAACAAGCTCATCAAGCAGTTTGACCAGACTCGTAAGATGATGAAGATGGTTAGCGGCATGGGACCTGCAAAGATGGCCCAGATGGCTAAGATGATGAAGCAGCCACATTAAAAGCCTAACCCCGGCCCTTCCCAAAGGGAAGGGAGAGTTTTGATACAGAGATAAACGATAATCGGGAGGCTTTTGAAAAGATAATAGAAATAACAAAAAATAATGCCAAGCCCCAATAGGGATTATTACTATAAAACATCGGTCACATACTCCGATGTTATCAACATCCGACTACCCATTTGGGAAGGCTTGGTTAGGCTTTTTATTTTATGACACTAATCGATGGAAAGGCAACCGCAGCCGCTATCAAGGCTGAGATTGCAGAAGAAGTTAAGCAGATTGTTGCAGGTGGTGGCAAGCAGCCACACCTTGCAGCTGTTCTCGTTGGTCACGATGGTGGCTCTGAGACTTACGTGAAGAATAAGGTACTCGCTTGCGAGGCTTGTGGATTCAAGTCAACGCTGATTCGCTATGAGGACAACATCACAGAGGAGGAACTCCTTCAGTGTGTTGACAAGCTCAACAACGACCCTGATGTTGATGGTTTCATAGTTCAGCTCCCATTGCCAAAACACATCAATGAGCAGAAGATAATCGAGGCTATCGACTACCGTAAGGATGTTGACGGTTTCCACCCAATCAACGTTGGCCGTATGGCTATCGGTCTCCCATGCTTCATCTCTGCTACACCACTTGGTATCGTAACACTTCTCAAGCGTTATGGCATCGAAACATCAGGCAAGAAGTGTGTTGTGCTCGGTCGCTCAAACATTGTGGGCAAGCCAATGTCACAGCTCATGGTTCAGAAGCAGTATGGCGATGCTACCGTAACGGTTTGCCACTCTCACTCTAAGGATCTGAAGAAGGAGTGCCGTGAGGCTGATATCATCATTGCAGCTATCGGTCAGCCAAACTTCGTTACAGCCGATATGGTGAAGGAAGGTGCAGTTATTGTTGACGTTGGTACAACACGTGTACCTGATGCCACTCGTAAGAGCGGATTCCGTCTCAATGGCGACGTGAAGTTCGATGAAGTTGCACCTAAGTGCTCATTCATCACACCTGTTCCTGGTGGCGTAGGTCCTATGACTATCTGCTCGCTGATGAAGAATACCCTTGCTGCAGGCAAGAAGGAGTACTATTCATAATAAATTGTACATAACAAGACAAATTAAATGAACGTTTTCGTTAAGCCAAAAGAGCAATGACAAGCTTGCTTGATCATTGCCTTGGCGAAAAAAGGTAGGATGAAATCCAACGCAAAGACGCAAAGGCACAAAGAAAAAAATCTGTGTCTTTGCGTCTCTGCGTTTGAAAAACGTGTAGAGATTAAAGTGTAAAGTATAAAGAGTAAAGAGTGTTGGGCTTATATGTTGCTCAACACTCTTTTCCCTTTATTACTTATTTCCTCCGTTTATCTTTGAGGTGAAGATGTCTGTCTTAGCTTCCCACTTTTCGATAGAATACTTAACATCACCATAGCGAGAAGAGTAGTTCACCACGATCTTGTCGTCGTAGCCAGAACCATTGTAGTTCTGTACAGCATAGAACTCGGTAAGATATACCTCGCCATCCTCAAACTCATAAACAGCATAGACGCGGAAGTAACGATCCAAAATTCTGCCAAGGCTATTGCGAGTATATTGCCAAGCATCATCTCTTGTTCCTATCTCTGCCAACTTAGCCTTCAACTGTCCCTTTCTCGCATTATCAGGGGTAGGATATTTCTTCTCGATTGCAGCCTTGACGCGAGCCATGAATTTCTTGTCTTCCCATGCCTGACCTTCGAATGCCTCGTATGATTTAACGGTATAGCTTGCTGGTACTATCGCCATCACTTTCTTGTCAGTACCTGGCATTTTGAATGTCAGCATAGTTTCATTCTTCTTCAATGCGTAGTTTTCGTCGTATGCTATAACCTGTACCGTCTTCTTCTTTGCAGGAATAGCATCCTTTACGGCATTCTTCAACAGACCGAACTGTGCATTAGCAACTGTGTTGAAAGTGAACATGGCAAGAACAGCCATAAGAGTGATTTTGATTGAATGATTCATAAATGTGATTTTTTTAATGGTGAATATTATTGTTTGTTAATCATCTTGATTTGCCTTGCGACCTCTTTCTTCACCTCATCTTTAATCATATCGCGCATACAGAGTAATATTCGCATCTGTTCCTCTGTGTATCGCCGTGCCTCGCGGTGTATGATGGTGTTCATGTGGTCGGTAGGTTTCATATTCCTGTTTTTTGAGTGACAACGTGCTAAACAACTTTGCACGTCTCTGATTTCCGAGTGCAAAGGTACAATAGAAAACACTAAAGGCGTTGTGCAGAATCTGTCAAAACTTGTGCAGAATCTTCCACAACGCCTTTTGAGGCTGTTTTTATAAAAGAAATGATATAAAATCGAAAGTTGATGTTACATGGTAATTATTTTGCGTTATAATTTTTAGTTACTCCTTTGTAGATATTCGCTTGGAGTAATTCCGAAGAAACGTTTGAAAGCTCGCGTGAAGCTTGACTGGTCGTCGTAACCGCATTGCAGGGCAACCTCAAAAACGGTAAGTTCTGGATGTGTGTCGAGAAGGTGACGAGCTTTCTGCATACGGATATTGGTGATGTAGCTTTGTGGAGTCTCGCCTGTCAGGGCTGACAGACGGCGACGGAACTGCGAGGTACTCATAGCAAGAGCCGAAGCCAGTTCGTCCACGTTCACGCGATTGTCCTCCAACTGCTCGGTTATGGTGCTCATCGTCTTTGTCAGGAAATCCTTGTCCAGCTCTGATAGTACATCATACGGATGACCGTTCTCATCGGTAGCCGTCAGGTTCTCGTAACGCTGTCGTAATTCGTCAAGAGTCATGCTGACCTCGCCAAGACGTTTGCGTTGTAAGGCTGTCAGCTTACGTTGGCGTATCACCAAGACTATAGCCACCAGAAGTAGTATGGCTCCTACAATAACTATATAGATACGTGAACGGCGCACGGACGTGTTCTCCTCCTGCAACTCGTCAACACCGAACTCTGCATTATATTTTGCCAAAGTCTCAGCCGATGCATTATTATAAAGAGAGTCTTTAAGCAGATTGAATGCCTCCAACTCTATTCGTGCGCTATCTGGGTTGAGCGTCCAAAGAGCCTGATAGAGTCCTCGACGTGCCTGCATCTCGTTATATGGGTTGTCCATGTTCCGGCATAGTTTGGCAGACTCACGGAAATATTCGGCAGCTCGCCTTTCCTGATTCTCTTTCTCCTTTGCACTTATGCCTTTGGCGTTGCTCATGTCGAGAAGGGCTTGTCCAGCCTTGTTCAGAGAGATGGCTAACGACTGGTAATTGCCTGTTCTACGGAAATATGGGATGATGCTGTCGAATGTTTCCACAGCCTCCTTTCTTCGGTTGATACCTGCAAGAATTGTGGCTTTTTGAGCCAGACGTATGCGTAGTTTTGCCTCACGACCTTCCTTCCGCTCCAGTTCTATCGCCCTGTCGATATAGCTCATAGCCTCCTTATAGTGCTTGAGAGCGAACTCTGTTTCTGAAAGAGAACCACAGGTTAGGGCGATGCGAGAATTGATACCTGTCTTTTCGGCATATTGCAAAGCCTGTTGCAGATATTTCAGTCCTTCCTTCGGTTGTTTGGCAGCTACATAGATACTGCCGATAGTGTTCAGGGAAGAACTGATACGCTCGGCATCACCGTTTTTGCGTTCGAGTTCATTGCATGCCTTGGCATATTGCAGAGCCTTATCATAGTCAGATTGCCTCATACAGCAAACAGACAGAATGCTCAATTCTTCTGCCTCTTCCGCCTTCAGGCCTTTTTGTTGCAGAAGGGGCAACGCCTGTTCGCCCATGATTACAGCACTATCGTATTTCTGACTTTCATAATATCGTGTGCTTGCCTCGTAAAGTTGCATACCCTTATCACTCTGCGCTATATGCACCGATAACAAAAGTGAAAGAAACATTACCTTCATATCAATCTATACTTTTTACCTTTTAAACAAAATGCCTACAAAATTATTCATTTTTTTTCAAAAAAAAGAATAAAATGAATACATTAACTATTTTGTAAGGCAATCTTGCGTTTTTTTCAGGGTATGCTCCCTCAGAAGCCTTTTTTGTCGGACAAATAGTGTGGCTAATTCAATTACCCCAAGTTATAGTCGGTTTTCTTTACGTTTCATAAAGCGTTCATAATGGGTTTCTTGCAAGAATAGTTCTTTTTCCAAAACTTATTAATCCATACTTATATTCATTCCTTGAATCTTCCCATTATAATATTTGTAATGCCTACGAATAATCGGTTCACGATAAGACTCTATCCAATTCAATTTCGTGAAAGGCTCACAATGTAAACCATTAATGAAGGTATTTCTATCTGAAGGCTTTATCATCTGTTTCGTTCTTTCTAACATGTGATTATACGGATAGAGATTGGAAAGAAGAATAATATTATATGGTTTTCGCTCTATGTACCCAATTACGCGGTAATGACGATAGAACAGATACTCATCGCTTAATTCTTTCATTGAACCGAAACCTGTATAGGTAAAAAACAACGTGTCACCATCTTCTTCAAAAGAAAGTGTTATTATGCTATTGAATAATTTATCATTTACATAATCTTTTACCACGCTGTCTGTTGCTAAACTCAGTTCGGAATTCGTTATTTCGAATTCCGTAAGCATAGTCCCTTGTTCTTGCTCTCTTTTTAATGAACAAGAAACACTAGAAAGAATTGTAATAACAAGTAAACAGCTTATAACAGCTTTTGTAATATTCTCACTATAATATTTTAACATTAGTATATTTGTTGTCTAATGATTGGATGAACCTTATTTGCTGAGTGCAAAATTACTGTTTTTTTTGTGAAACATCCAAGTAAATCAAACAAATTGTAAAAACAAACTGACAATAATACAAAAACGAATATTTGATATAACCGAAACTCAGAGGATACTCCATCGATAGTCCATCAGTACTCCATCGTTCCTCCATCGAAACGATGGACAATCGATGGAGTATCGATGGAGCATCGATGGAGTATCTACGGAGGAATAAGGGAGAAACAGCGGAGTTTCTTGCAAGTTAAATCCGTCCTCCCATGTAAGTCCGTTCCTGCTCCTATTGGGAAAACGAATCTAAAGCAGAGGCAGAACGAAGGTATAGCGAAGGGAAAACGAAGGCAGGACGGATGTAATAGATTTTGTGTAAGAATGTTGGATTAAGGGAAAAAGTTGCTTCTTTTGTTATTATTAACATCAAAATTTTTGTACGTAAAAAAAAAATACTAACTTTGCACTTGCGAAATGAAACGTGCGCCAGCTTTATGAGCTGACACGCACTTTTTGCTTCGTGCGAGGATGCTTCACACGTTGTACTCGGATATCAAAATATACTATAAACCTAAAAAAGATTATAATGAAGCGAATTCTACTTGCATTTTTTGTGCTAGGTTTTACGGTAGCCGTAAATGCACAACAATGGATTGACATAACTGAGAAATATGTCAAGAACCCGTCTTATACGGGAAACAACTACTCTTATTGGGAGGGGGATAAGCTTGGCGGGTATAACCCGATGGAGAATGCCGAGCATTTCAACAAGAAATACAACACGTATCAGGATATCTCAGGTTTGAAGCCTGGTAAGTATCGCGTGAGCCTTAAGGCATTCTATCGCGTGGGGTCATCTAAGGAGGATTATGCGGCTTACACAAGTGGCGATTACTCTTCAAAGCAGTATGCACAGCTCTATGCTGCATCGTCAAATAAAACAGACTATTACACGCCTATCGTTCTTGCAAGTTCCGGTAGGGTGAAGAACTCCCTTGGTGGTAGTGCTGCCGGTGTGGGAAAGGAAACTACTCAGGGTGGTGGATGGTGGTCTTGGACTACATACGAATACTATATCCCGGACAACATGGAGGCTGCCGCTTTATGGTTTGAAGCCGGATACTACAATAACTCCTTGGAATGCGAGGTGGCTGAGGACGGCAAATTGAGAATCGGAATACGCAAGTCTCAGGCTGTGAATAATGACTGGACCTGTATCGACGATTGGAAACTGGAAATCTATGACGTTGTTACACCAGCTTCTGCTGATAACATCATTATTAATGAGGTGATGGCGGCTAACGTGGATGTATATCGTGACCCTTCAACTAACTTCGGTTCATGGATAGAACTTTACAACCCTACGGACAACAACATACAGCTTGGCGGACTCTATGTTACGGATGATGCCAATAACCTGAAGAAACATCGTCTTGTTGATAATTACGGTGTTGTTCTTCCGCATGGCTATGCTGTTCTCAATTTCGACCATTTTGAGGTGTTTACTCCGGAGTCATATCGTCAGATTGACGACAAACTGGATTGCGACGGCGGTACGATAATTGTATCTGACGGTGAGAACATCCTTGCAGAAGTGACATACCCAGAGGCTATCAGCCGTGTGTCGTACGCTCGTACTACGGATGGAGGAGAAGAGTGGGGCACTACTGATAATCCTACACCGGGAGCAAGTAATGCAACATCTACATTTGCTACTAAGCAACTCAAGAAACCGGAGGTAGATATCCCGGCAAAGCTCTTCACAGGTACTCTTAACGTTAATGTAACTATCCCAGAGGGTGCAACGCTTCGCTATACCACCGACGGTACTGCGCCTACACTCAAGAACGGAAAGACTTCTACGAGTGGAAAGTTCAGTGTGAGCAATTCTACCAGCTATCGTTTCCGCTTGTTCCAGGATGGTATGCTCGCAAGTCCTGTTGTAACACGTACATATATCAAGGACAATGGTAACGAGCCGTTCCCTATCATCTCTATCGTGACAGACAAGAAGAATCTCTTCGAAGGTAAGTATGGAATGTTTGAGTATTCCAGTTACGGTCGTCCGGGAAATGGTCAGGACAATAAGTTCAATGGAAACATGGATTGGGACCGTCCTGTAAACTTCGAGTATATCACAACCAAGAACGAGTGCGTAATCTCTCAGGAGTGTGACTTCTCTGCCTGTGGCGGATGGAGTAGGGCATGGAATCCTCATTCATTCAAATTGAAGGCTGGAAAGGCATACGACTTCAACAATACATTTGCATATCAGTTCTTTGGCACGGAGAAGGATAATCCTGCTGTAGAAAACGGTAAGAGCTATCTCAAGCATAAGACACTTCAGATACGTAACGGAGGCAATGATACCAATGCACGTATCAAGGATGCAGCTATGCAGCAGATTGTGGCTTCAAGTGGCTTGTATGTGGAGCATCAGGCATGGCAGCCTGTGCATGTGTATATCAATGCCGAGCATTATGCCGTGCTCAATATGCGTGAGCCAAATAACAAGCATTATGCCTATGCCAACTATGGTATAGATACTGACCTGATGGATCAGTTTGAGATTTGTGCAGACTCTGGCTATGTGCAGAAGGCTGGTACCAAGGATTCATTCAACAAGTGGTATGAGCTTGCAAAGACTGCTTCTTCCGAGGATTCATACAAGGAAATCTGCAAACTGGTGGATATCGACGAGTATGTAAACTATATGGCAACAGAGTTCTTCTTGGGGTCTGACGACTGGCCGCACAACAACGTGAAGGCTTATCGCGACCAGAATGACGGCAAGTTCCGCTTCGTGCTCTTCGATATTGACTTCGCATTTAACAGAAACCAGCCATTCAACGACTTCTTTAATGAACAGACCTTTAAATTCAACGAACTTAAGGGATATGACTATTCAAAGAACAAGAGCATAAAAGGAACCACTCTTACCAAGGAGATAGAGGTTGTTACTATCTTTAAGAATATGCTCAACAATGAGACATTCCGTAAGAAGTTCATTGATGCATATTGTGTGATTGCCGGATCTGTGTTTGAGCCGGAACGTGCTAAGAAAATAGTTAAGGACATGGCAGAATATCTTAGCAAGGGTGGCTACGTGGATCCAAGCAGTACAGTCAATGGTGACAATTTCAACAAGGGTCTTATCAGTAGTCTTACATCACGTCAGTCTGCTATGATCACCCAGTTGAAGAACTGCTCTTATATGAAACTTAGCAATACGACTCCTCAGAGCGTTACTCTTGCAAGCAATATCGAGGGCGCATCTATTCTCGTTAATGGAATGGAGGTTCCTACGGGTAAGTTCTCTGGCAGGCTCTTCGCACCAATCACCCTTAAGGCAGCTGCTCCGGCAGGATACCGCTTTGCAGGTTGGAAATCATCTGACGGTAAGTGCGTATCAGGAAAGATGGAGTATGAAATGCCATCAACAGGTTCTATCAACCTCACCGCCGTATGGGAGAAAGCTGATGCTGACAAGCTTTCAGATTTCGCTGATGCTCCTATCAAGATCAATGAGCTGAGCGCAGGCAACGATATGCTTGTAAATGAGCTCTTCAAGAAGGATGACTGGGTAGAACTTTATAACACTACCGACTATGACCTCAACATAAACGGTCTTTACATCAGCGACAATGAGAAGAAACCTGAAAAGTATCAGATTGTAGCTCCAACAGATGAGGCTGCAATCATTCCTGCTCACGGTCATCTCATCGTATGGTGCAGCAAGCGTGAGGCGGAGTCACAGATTCATACAAACTTCAAGTTGGGTAATGATGAAGACGCTCTCGTACTGATAAGTTCAAGCGATGAGTTTGTTGCTAACAATGCAGCATATTTCGAGGCAAATCCTCAGATGAAGGAGTTTGCCGATACCCTCCACTATGGTCCTATGGCATACGACCAGACGGTAGGCCGTTTCCCTGACGGAGGTAACAACTACTATCTCTTCAATCATGCTACCATCGCATACGCAAATGCTATTCAGCCATCTGACGTATTCGTAGGCATGGATATCATTTCTGATGAAATCGAGACAGGAATCATAGAGGTTGCATCTAACAATGCCAACCGTCAGGATTCTGCAACCTACTACACCCTCAACGGCGTATATGCAGGAAAGAATCTCAACTCACTTCCTCGCGGCATCTATATCGAGGTGTCAAGTGCAGGAAGCAGAAAGGTTATGAAATAATAATCAATGACGCTTTTCGTTATGTAGTTTTCCCCTGGTCTTGTAAAAAAGATCAGGGGAATTTTGTTAAATTGTGGATTGTAGAAAATAAATGTAAGGTAAGTTTTCTTTTTTCTGATAAAAAATATTAACTTTGCACATGTAAAAATATTATAATGACAAAGGAACAATGTGATATATTCAACTCTCGGTTGGTAGGAACCATGAACCATACGCTTGGCATAAGGTTCTTGCCTACTGATGATGAATCCGTACTTGGCGAGATGCCTATCAACGAGAATACGGTGCAGTATTTCGGCATTCTTCACGGAGGTGCTGCCCTCGCTATGGCAGAGACGCTTGCCGGTGCTGGAAGTCTTGCCATCGTTGGTGAGTATGCCCGTATCTGCGGACTTCAGGTGTCAGGAAACCACATAGGTATGTCGGCAAAGGAGGGCAAGGTGATAGGAAAGGCAACGCCAATCCACATCGGGCGCACCACCCATATCTGGAACGTAGAGATAAGAGGTGAGGATGGTAAGTTGCTCTCAACGGAGAGGGTTACTAATATGGTATTAGCCTAACCCCGGCCCTTCCCAAAGGGAAGGGAGAGTTTATATGGTAAGATAAACGATAATCGGGGTTTGCTTTTAAGAAATATATCTATATAAAACATCCTTCCCTTTGGGAAGGCTTGGTTAGGCTTTATGGTAATATACAGACTTCCATATTCAAGTGAAGCGATAAGGATAGAATGTGATAATGTCATACGACTGCAATCTATCGATGATATACGGGGTAGAAAAGGCTTCGTAATGATTCCTTATGACCTTGAGTCAGGGCACGATGTACTTCTGTTTGAAGGTACTCAACAGCCAACACCTATCACCCAGCAACTGACACCCAACACCCAGCCTCCCGCACAGATCACCCAGAATCCGTCATCTTATGCCAAGGCGTTTTCCGCTTTTATGAGTGCCCTTCAAAAAGGGGAGTTTACCAAACTCGTACTTTCCCGTGCAAGTGAATGGGAATGGGATGATAACGAAGAGGAATTGATGGCGGCTTTCTATCGTGCCTGTAATCTTTATCCTCGCATGATGATTTATCTCGCACAGATACCGGGAGAAGGTGTATGGATGGGCTGTACTCCTGAGATTCTCGTCTCAGGTACTGCTAATCACTATCGCACAATGGCACTTGCCGGCACTATGTCGGTTCCAGATACCGTACCTGTAAAGAATATCGTGTGGAGCCAGAAGAACCGCAAGGAGCAGGAAATAGTTGCCGACTATATCCGTGAAACCGTAAGTCCATACGCCCGCATCCTTGAGGAAGAAGGACCTTATACCTCGCGTGCCGGACAGCTTGTGCATCTCAAGACCGAGTTCCACTTGGCACCACCACTTAATGCCGATAATCCTTCACCAATAATCCATCATCTGATAAAGGCACTTCATCCAACACCTGCCGTATGCGGCTTGCCGGCAAAGGAGGCTGCTGCTTTCATAAGAGAGAATGAAGGCTATGACAGGGAGTATTATTCCGGTGTCGTGGGAATGTTGGACGAGGATAACGAGACAAACCTCTTTGTCAATCTCCGTTGTGGTCATTTCCATAACGGGAAAGCCATCCTATACGGCGGAGGCGGAATCCTCAAGGACTCCACCCTAGGCTCTGAGTGGAACGAGACAAACTGGAAGATGAATACAATCCTTCAGATTTTATAATCGACCCTCTAAATCCCCCTGCATAGGGGGACTTCCATCGCCTTCCAAGTCCCCCTATGCAGGGGGATTTAGGGGGTCTTCTTTAATTCTCTTTTTATGAAAAAATCAATCTTAACCCTAATGACAATTACGAGTCTTAATGCATCGGCGCAAGCCCCTAAGCTTACAAAGGATAATATCAACGAGGTAATATCCGCTATGACACTTGAAGAGAAAGCCCAGTTGCTTGTTGGTGGACTCTTTGATTTCTTCTCGCCTGTTGCTGTTGCAGGTTCTGCTGCACGTACCGTACCGGGAGCTGCCGGCACTACTGTAGCCATTGAGCGTCTTGGTATTCCAGAGACTATCCTTACCGATGGTCCTGCCGGAGTACGTATTGACCAGACACGTCCCGGAACTCAGAAGACATTCTACGCTACAGGCTTCCCTGTAGGCACTTGTCTCGCCTCTACATGGAATATCGACCTTGCACAGCGTGTGGGTAAGGCTATAGGCAACGAGACTAAGGAATACAACTGCGACGTTATCCTCGGTCCTGGTGTCAATATCCACCGTAATCCTCTCTGCGGACGTAATTTCGAGTATTATAGTGAAGATCCGCTCCTTACAGGTAAGATAGCTGCCGCATATATCAACGGTGTGCAGAGCGAGGGAGTGGGCGTGAGCATAAAGCACTATGCCGTTAACTCTCAGGAAACAAGCCGTACTCGTGTGGACGAGCGTCTCAGCCAGCGTGCTGCCCGTGAGATTTATCTCAAGGGATTTGAGATTGCAGTAAAAGAGAGTAATCCATGGACTATCATGTCGTCATACAACTCAGTCAACGGCACTTACGCTCAAGGCAATTATGATCTGCTCACAACTATCCTCCGCGATGAATGGGGCTTCAAGGGAATCGTAATGACCGACTGGATCGGAAAGCGTGAGAGTCAAGGTCTCTTCACTATCAATGAGGTGAAGGCTGGTAACGACCTTATGGAACCGGGTTCACCTGAGCAGGTTAAGGATATCGTTGATGGCGTAAAGAATGGAAAGCTCAAGATGGAGGATGTGGATAAGTGCGTTCGCAGAATGTTGGAATATATCGTTAAGACTCCTCATTTTGCTGGTTATAAGGCGTCTGATGCTCCTGATCTTAAGGCTCATGCTGCCATCACCCGTGAGACTGCTGCCGAGGGCATGGTACTTCTCAAGAATGCCAACAATACCCTTCCTATGCGCAATATCAAGAAGGTGGCACTCTTCGGAACTGGCTCCTACAACTTCCTTTCAGGTGGCGTAGGTTCTGGTTGCGTCCATACTCCTTATATCATCGACCTTGTGGGAGGATTGAAGAATGCCGGCATTGAAACAACTGCTGATCTTACCGAACTTTATCAGAAGTATATTGCCTTTGCTAAACTGAAGTTTGAGGCTGACCGTACTCCTGACCGTTGGTTTGAGGCTCCATATATGGGCGACCAAAAAGTGCCTGAGGTCGAGATTAGCGACCTCTGCATCTCTCGACAGGTAGCCAATTCTGATGCTGCTATCTTCACTATCTCCCGTCAGGCAGGTGAAGGTATCGACAGAAGTATCAGAGGTGAGTTTGGTCTTACCGAACTTGAACTGAAGATGCTCCAGAGCGTTAGTGCCCAGTATCATGCTGCTGGCAAGCCTGTTATTGTTGTTATCAATTCTGGTAGCGTGATTGAAACTTCAAGCTGGAGAGGAATTGCAGATGCTATCCTCGTAGCATGGCAGCCTGGTGAGGAGGGCGGAAACAGTGTAGTGGATATTCTGACTGGTAAGGTTTGTCCTTCAGGCCGTCTCACTATGACTTGGCCTATCTTTGCAACTGATCATCCGTCAACAAGTAATTTCCCTGTCGAAATGCCTGCTTTCGGTTATGAGAATCTGCTCAACTATAGTCGTGACAACATTCAGGGACGTGATTTCACCAACCACGATGAGGATATATGGGTTGGCTATCGCTATTTCGACACATGGAACAAAGATGTAGCCTATCCATTCGGCTATGGCTTGAGCTATACCACATTCGAGTTTGACAAGCCTACTGTCAAGAAGGTGGGCGACAAGATTACTGTCAGCGTTAGTGTGAAGAATACCGGTAAGGTTGCCGGTAAGGAAGTTGCACAGGTTTATGTAGCTGCTCCTAACGGTTCAATTGAGAAGCCAGAGAAGGAACTCAAGGCGTTTGGCAAGACCAACCTCCTTCAGCCGGGCGAGACACAGACCTTGCAGATGACTATCGCTCAGCGCGACCTTGCAAGCTTTGATGAGGCTAACAGCCGTTGGATAGCCGATGCAGGAAACTATAACTTCATGGTCGGTGCCAATATCGCAGACATCAAGGGTACGGCACAGCTCAAGCTCGCTGAATATACCGAGAAGACAAACAATGCCCTTGCTCCAAAGGTAAAGCTTAATCTCTTGAAGAAAAACAAATAATTTTCTTGTATTTCCCACCCCTGATTTTCTATCGAAATAAGGGTTTATCACATACCTACCCCCAATTGAGCATGTTCAGTTGGGGGTAGCTGCTTTTTCCCGAGCTATACATGCACTAATTTCCTTATTGTTAACCGTTACCCGTTACCGAGCGTGATTTCCGCCTTTTGCTTCATGTATTCCCTTTCAACGAAAAGGAAAAAGATAGCCATGATGAGATAATTTTATAGGTGGTCAGTAAAAACGAAAACCAGAAAAACCCCTTTATGTTCTAAAAGGCTTGCAGCCTTCATAATGTATTACTTGTATGAAATCCTTGTAAGCCTTTTGGGCTTCCTGTCTTTCATCCAATCAATCCATTACCCTCTGCGAGGGTTGGAACATAAAGGAAAAACATAAAAAAGCCAATCAAATAACAATTAACAATTAATAATTAACATTCGGCTTTTTTTCTGTTTTTTACCTTTATGTCTTGCCGTAGGCCTGATATGTGGTTTTATTTTATCTGGAAGCCCCAAAGGCTTACAAGGAAAATAAAGGCTCATATCAGAAGAGACTCATTAAGAGGCTCTAAGACATTTAGGGGTTTTGTTTGTTTTTGTCACATATTACTTGCGAAAGTTTGTAAATAATGAAGTTAATAAATTCATCGGCTTTAAGCCTTTTGTTTTTGAATGCCGTTGTTCCCTTTTGCTTGCTCAATAGTCTGCAGTACTATTTAACAAACTCCCCCTTTGGGAACGGACTTGAAGCGGACCAGAAGCGAAGGAGAAACGGAGGTATAGTGACCGCTATCACCTAACACCCATCACCCATCACCCGAATGACAATGCAAAGTTACTCAATTATGCTTGAATCGGGAAATAATCTAAACAAAAAATGCATCGATTGTAAGAATAACCCAAACAAACATTGTAAAGACCTAAGTATGAGATATTTATAATCTGTTAAAATTTTTAACACACAAATAAAGTGACTTCGATGAATTGACAAGCGGCAAACTGCTTTTTAACTGACAATAATTTTTATTCGCTGTGGCTCATCAAGCTGAAGCAAGTCATCGAATTCACGTTTACTTTTAGTTTTGTATCAGTGTATCAGTGTATCAGTTAAAATTTGAGCGATGCTCTTTTAGAAGAATATTTATATTTATATATATATAAATATAAATATTAATTATTTTAACATTTGGGAAGAAAAAGAGCAGAACGAACTGATACACTGATACACTGATATAAAAACGCATTGCATCACGTTACTTTTTTAGTTTTGTATCATTATATCAGTGTATCAGTTAAAAATCAAGCGATGCTCTTTTAGAAGAATAGTTCCTATATGGCAAACAGCAAGCAGTTCAAGCACCGCAAGGTGCGTTTAAATTGAAAATATACTTCAATAAGATTATGCGAGAACTTTCAACTCCCTCCTATGCAGGTCCGTTCTAGGTCCGTTGTAAGTCCGTTGTAAGTCCGTTCATCCTATAGTCGCAAGAACGGAGGAATAGCGGAGCCATAGCGAAGGCAGAACGGAGGCATAACGAGGGCGCAAACCGCATTTCTATCCCAGCAGTAACGGGTAACAGGTAACAATAAGGAATTTTGTGTTAGCGTATCTCATTCCAGACATAGTAACCCTCCGTCTGGATATGCTCTATTGGGTATGACCATGAATAATTCAGGTTGGCCTTTTGAAAATGAAGAGAAATAATCATGTGGAAATTTGGATTTATCAGGAATAATGATTACTTTTGCACTTGTATCGTGAAATCCTATGTGATGAAACGATACACGACATATTGAAAATAACAAAGCATTGACTATTATTGTGGTCTTCCAGAAAAAGCGTAGGAAACTTTATATCTGAATAAACACCACACCAATAATGGTTGGCTTCTTCGTATGCAAGCGTGGGAGCCTACCGACTGAATAAATATAGTACAATGTCTTCACCCTCTTTGGGTGTGGGCATTCTTATATTCAGTCGGAGGTTCAGTATTCCTACGCTTGCCTCGGAAGACCAATAAGAAGGGTTCACACCCCTTTTTTGTGTCTTGATAATCTTAGCCAGATGATAGATTGATGCTCTTATAAATCTATCATAATTATGGCTAATACTAACCTTGGAAAAGCGAAAGCCGGAAAGAATGATGAGTTTTATACTCAGTATAGCGATATTCAACAAGAAATGAATGCGTATGTGGAATACAATCCTGATGTGTTCCGAGATAAGACAATTCTGCTTCCTTGTGATGATCCGGAATGGAGTAATTTCACTAAGTTCTTTGCCTTGAACTTTGAGAACTATGGAATAAAGAAACTTATATCCACCTCTTATGCTCCAGAATCGAAGAAGATAAAGGCTTGGCAACCAACACTTTTTGAGACAGAGAATCCGCGTTTTGATGCAGACAAGAGCAAAACGCATGGAAAGATTTTCGTGCTTGACAGGGATGTGGATGGTAATGGCAGAATAAATATCGACGACCTTCAATGGGAATACCTTGAAGGAGATGGTGATTTCCGTTCACACGAAGTATGTGCTTTGAGAGATGAGGCAGATATTATCATAACAAATCCACCATTCTCGCTGTTTAGGGAGTTTATGGCATGGATAATGGAGGGAGATAAAAAGTTTATTATTATTGGCAATCAGAATGCCATAACTTACAAAGAAATATTTCCTTTCATTAAAAACAATAAGATATGGTTGGGCAATGGCTTTAAGGGAAATGCAGGACATTTTATAAGTAGCTATATTGATGTTGCAACAGCAAGTGATCATAAAGAAGGAATGATTCGTGTATCTGGTGTTGTATGGTTTACAAATGTTGAACATGGAAAACGTCATCATCCTCTTGACCTTATGACTATGGAAGAAAATATAATGTATTCTAAACATAAGGAAGTAAAAGGAAAAGAATATTATCACTATGATAACTATGATGCAATAGAAGTTCCTTTCTCAGATGCTATTCCGATTAATTATGAGGGAATGATGGGAGTTCCTATCACATTCCTTGACAAATACTGTCCTGAACAGTTTGATATTATGGGGATGTGCGAAAATGAAGATCTTTACTCTCTTAAAACTAAGAAATATACAAGTGAAGAGTGTAAAAATGCTTATTTCGCAAAATTCGGGAAAAAAGGAACTTACGACCTAAATGCAAGTGGAGTTCTTGTAATTAATGGCAGATATGAAAAAGTATATCAAAGAATTCTAATCCGTAAAAAGCAATAACTATGGAAACAACACTAAGAACAGACCTTACCGTAAGAGATATTTGTGAGGGTTTCGTCTATGATACCAATGAGGGTAAGGGATTGCATGGCTGGGGCGGTAGGCTCGTTATTCAGCCAGAGTATCAACGCAGTTACATCTATTTTGAGCAAAACAAGGAAGCTCCTGTAATAGATAGTGTTTTGAAGAAATATCCGCTTGGCTTGATATATTTCGTGAAAACAGCAGAGGATAAGTATGAAATTCTTGACGGTCAGCAACGTATAACTTCGCTTGGTCGATTTCTTACTTCTAAATTTACTATCAAGGATGAGAATGGTAATGAGCAGATTTTCACAAGCCTTGCTTCTTCAAAACAAGAACGAATATTGAATACTACTCTTACAATTTATATTTGTGAGGGTGAGGAACATGAAATAAAGTCTTGGTTTAAGACCATAAACATAGCCGGAGAGCCACTTAAAGAGCAGGAATTGCTTAACGCAATCTATTCAGGACCGTTTGTTACTAATGCAAAGAAGGTGTATAGCAACAGCAACAATCCCCAGATGCAGAAGTGGCAATGTTACGTTAATGGAAATCCAAAGCGTCAGGAGATTTTTGCTGAGGCATTGGCATGGGTAGCCAAAGGCAAGGACAAAGTGGATGCCTATATGGCACAACATCGTTATGACGATAATATCTCGGAACTTCAGAGTTATTTCGATTCTGTTATTGATTGGGCAAAGGGAGTATTCGGAGTTCCATACGACGGAATGAAAGGCTTGGCATGGGGAGAATTGTATGAGAAGTATCATAGTGAGCCTTACAATACTCAGAATGTGCGTGAACGGATAGAAGAACTGCTAGATGATGAATATGTAAAGAACAAGAAGGGTGTGTTTGAATATGTTCTTGGCAGGGAAGAGGATAAGACATTGCTGAATGTCAGGATATTCGACGAGCACACAAAGAAGAGAAAGTATAAGGAGCAGACAGATGAAGCTGAGGCCAATGGGCATAGCAACTGTCCATTGTGTGCTGTTGGCAATAATTCAAACAAAACACGCATCTGGAAGCTATCGGAAATGGATGCTGACCACGTTACAGCTTGGAGTCGTGGAGGTGAAACAACGATAGAAAACTGCGAAATGCTTTGTAAAACGCATAACAGAGCGAAAGGAAATAGGTGAACTTGAAGATATAACAAGGGGATGTGCCAATTCTGACACATCCCCTAACTTTATACTTTACTCTTTACACTTTACTCTTTACTCTTTACTACTCTTTCGAGGTCTTTTTACTTCACCACCTTCTTGCCATTTACAATGTAGAGGCCTGAAGGGAGCTCGTCGAGAGAGGTTGTAGGCATACGCATACCGTTGAGGTTGTAGATGCCCTTAGAGGTGTCAACCTTCTTGTCAGCCTCAATATTGTCAATACCTGTAGGCTCACCTCCGTTAAGTCCGCGAACAAAGCCAGCATACACGTGCTTGCGGTAGTAGTTGAGATCCCATATACCTACTGGTGTGTTGGCGCGCCATCCGCTGTTTGATGGTGAGTCTGTGCCACACCACTGGCAAATGCCCCATTGCTGCTCTGGAGGTACGAGACGGAAGTACTCCTTGATAATCCACTCGTAGAAATCAGCCATGTTCTTGTGCTGTGTCTCGGTCATCTGGCTGGTTGGTACGTCTTTGCCACTTGCGTTTACGTAACCCATATCCATCTCGCTGACGCGAACCCATTTGCCTGTTTCTGCCATGAGCTTGAACATATTGGTAATGGCTCTTTTCTTGCTGCTAAGGGTGCCGCTGTTCTCGTAGTAAGAGATGTGCATCTGAGTGCCGATACCGTCAATCTTGGTAACACCGTCTGCCTCCCATTTCTTTATCCAGTTGATGAGCGACTTGACTTTCTTGTTGCTATCCCAATCGGATTCGAGGTTGTAGTCGTTGATGAAGAGTTTGACATCCTCCGGACCATACTTGCGAGCAAGACGACAAGCCTGACGAACGTATTCGAGGTCACCCATAAAGTCTTGCCAGTAGAAGGCATCGCCACCTACATCCCATGTGCCGTTAGGGTTATATCCCTCTGAATGCTGAAGGGTATAGTTGCCCTGGCCGTCGTTACCTCCGCCAGAGATAGCCTCATTCACGAGATCCCATGCCTTTACCTTACCGTCGCAAGCCTCCATCATGCCCTTTATCCACTTGTCCATGGCATATACAAGGGTGTCGTGACGTTCCTGCTGTGTGAGTGGGGTAGTGCTTGGAATATAGACGTATGTGATACCGTCGCTGATGGTTGGGTCCTCTGGGTTACCGCTGTTTTCCTTTACCTTGAATGTGCTTACCTCTGTGCCTTCGAAGTCGCCGTTCTTCATCTTCTCAACACCGCCAATCTTCAGACTTACGTTGTCGAAGTAATAGTTGTTCTCGTCAGCCAGTTCGCTGAGGTTGAGGGCTATGCTCTGTCCTGCGTTGCCGAACTTTCCGCTAAGGGTAATGGTTTTCCAGTCGGTAGAGAAATTGATACTTCCTATGCCATCGCCAACGTATGAGCCTGGGGCATTATGAATCTGTGTAGATGCGTATGCAGGCTTGTCGGCACGAACATCTGCCGTGAACACATAGCTTGCTCCAGAAGTGAATGAGCCAGGAACGAGCCACATCTGATTGTCCCAAGCATCTTTTTGCTTTTCTGTGGCATGAGCCTTGAGGCAACGGCGCTCCTCGGTTGTGGTCTTTCCCTTGGTTGTTGTCTCAAATTTGATGCTCTTGATATAGACGTCACCTATATAGTTAGGAACTTGCAGAAGCATGAAACTGCTCTCCAACTGAGGTGTGAGGTTTAATTCCACATCCTTCCACTCATTGGTGAATGGAACGCTGAAGTTAGGACCGTTTACCGACCAGTCTCCGAGGCGACCATTTAACTTGCCGTTTTCAGAACCCTTTACGGTAAAGGTTACCTTGTAGCTCTTGCCTTTCGTGAGCATGATATCGGACATGCCGACGAACTGCACCTGATACGAGTACTTTGTTGTTGATTTTACTTTCAAACCATTAGTAGCATCAAATGAGAGCGTGTATCCAAATTCTGACTCATTAGCCTTCCATCCCACATTCTGCGATTTGCGGAAATCCTTGCTTGCTGCAATTGATTTAACTTCCACATCACCGTCGGTAAGCTCTGGAGCAGGCTTGTCGGCAAGGAGTTTCCTGAGCCAGCCGTTAGGCTGCTGTGAATGCCATGCGAGGGTATGGCCATAGACGCTAAGACCAGCATCCGTAGCTTTCTTCACATAATTCTTCACCGTGGTGAAGTTCATAACACCATTGCCGTTCACACAACTTGCCATCTTCATGGCATTACCCGCAACTGTCTCGTTGAAGTTCTTGTTTGTAAGATCCCTGACTAATGAGTTGTTGAGATAGTCGCTTACGGTAGTTCCTACGCCGAGTTTGAAGTTCGGGTATTTGGAGCGGTCGATGTACTCCTTGAGGGCTTGATACTTGTCCAAGTATCGGTAGTTGTCATCGTTAGGCTTGCCTAACTCGAATTTTTGCTGTGCCACAGCAGAGATGGAAAGTCCGGCTGTTAGCATGAATAAGTATAATTTCTTCATAAATATTATGGTTTTAGTTTTTGGAATTCAGATATTCGGCGCAAAATTAATAAAAACTTTCCAAAAATCGATATTATAAGAATTAAAACTTGCAGTTTTGCTGAAAAATTTGTACTTTTGCATCTTAAATGGATTAAGGACTAAGGTCTAAGGTCCAAGGATTAAGGACTAAGGTCCAAGGATTAAGGACTAAGGTCCAAGGATTAAGGACTAAGGACTAAGGCTTTGACCTTCGACCTTTGACTTTCGACCTTTGACCTTCGACCTTTGACCTTTGACAAATAAAAATAAATCGTAAAATAGTGGAAATGCAACAGACTGCTATATTATTGCTACATTGCCCGGATCAGCTGGGTATTATCACAGATATCACCAAGTTCATTACAGATAATCACGGTAATATTGTTTACCTTGACCAGTATGTGGACAAGGTTGACGGCCGCTTCTTCATGCGTGTGGAGTGGGAGCTTGCCGAGTTCTCCATTCCTTCTGAGAAGATTGAGGAATATATTGAGACCTTGTACGGTTCACGATATGAGATGGAGTTCGACATTTACTTCAACTATGTGAAGCCTCGCATGGCTCTGTTCGTAAGTAAGATGAGCCATTGCCTCTACGACCTTCTTGCACGCTATAAGGCTGGTGAACTTGATGTTGAGATTCCATGTATCGTCAGCAACCACGAGGACCTTCGTTATGTGGCAGATCAGTTTGGCATTCCTTATTATGTATGGTCTATCAAGAAAGACTGGTCAAACAAGCAGGAGGTGGAGAAGGCTGAGATGGAATTGCTGAAGAAGGAGCGTATCTCATTCATCGTTCTTGCCCGCTATATGCAGATTATCTCCGAAGATATGATAAAGCGCTATCCTCATAAGATTATCAATATCCATCACTCATTCCTTCCTGCGTTCATAGGAGCAAAGCCTTATCACCAGGCTTATCAGCGTGGTGTGAAGATCATCGGTGCTACAAGCCACTACGTTACTTCTGAGCTTGATGCAGGTCCTATCATTGAGCAGGATGTCGTACGCATCACTCATAAGGACACTCCTGAGACTCTTGTTCTCAAGGGTAAGGACCTCGAGAAGATTGTCCTCTCACGCGCAGTTAAGAAGCATATCGAAAGGAAGATTCTCACATATCATAACAAGACCATCATCTTCTCATAATATAAAGCTAAACCGAGCCTCCCAAAATGGAAGGCTCGGTTTAGTTTTTACTCCATTTTCTTCATGTATTCCTCCAGTTTCTCGGCTGGAATGTAATTCTTTAATGCCTCAAAGAAATTAAAGAGATTAAGGCACTTCTTTTCCACCTTGCCATCTGGATTTATGATGATAAAGGTAGGAACACCTGTAACATGGTACTTTTTCATTATCTCTTCGGCCAAGGCATGGTCGTTCCACTCATGCCAACTTACCTCACCCAATGGCTTTTTCTTCCACGCTTTCTCCCTGTCGACTGAAATTGTTATCATCTCAAACTTATCCTTGTTCTCTTTGTAGAACTCTTCAAGGACTGGTTTTGCAGCTTGGCAAGGAGCACAGCCTAATCCACTGAATTCAAGGATGGTGTATTTGCCTTTGCCAAGGAACTCATTAAGGTGGTGAGGCTTATCGTCATAGTCGTAAAGCTCGAAATCAGCCATCATATCACCTTCTTTTACAACACCTTGGAGTCTTTTCGGAGTCTTGATAATTTTCACCTGTGAGGACTGGGGTACAGAGGCTGTAAATTCTTTCGAATCATCAACAACAGGCAGAGCGTCAAGGTTGCTGATATCATAACTCCAGATTTGGGGATCAAGCTCATCCCAGTAGTCATCATTTGACAAATATAGAGTGTTGCCGTCATCTGAAAGCATAAGAGAATGACCGAAGTTGTCCAGTTTTAACTTCCTAAGCAGATTTCCATTCCAGTCATACATCTCAACTGTATTTCCGTTAAGTGTTTGGCCAGTGCGATAATATTCTTCAGAACTTAATTTCTTTCCTTCTTTGTCTGAATCAATAGGCAATATAAACACGTATTTATCGTTAACGGCACTTGTTACCCTTTCTGGAAATTTTACCCATATAGGATCCATGTTATTCTTGGTTGAATATTCTGGATATTTAGTGTATAGTTCTTTCACTACATTCACTTTGTTTCCGTCAATTGTGAATATAAAGGAATATCTCCATTCATAAAGATGAAACAGATAACGTCCTTTGCCATTTCCGCGTACTACACTATTACCTGTATAAACCCTGCATTTGACCAAACTGTCAATTTCCATACCGTCATCCGGCCAGAAATCTAATGGGATACATTTGTGGTTCTTATAGTCAATAATTGATAGAATATGCCCATAATATTCTCTTGTAGTACCACTTACCAATATTGTTGAATCTGACAAGGAACAATACTGGGAGCCTTGAATGAAAAGTTCCTTCATGTCTTTAAGATCATATTTTTTCCATCTTGACGTGTCTTTAAGATCTTCTATGCTTTTAACGTCAGGGATTACAGTCATAGAGAAGGGGGGGAAGAAATGTCCATCTAAGGCAAGTAATGAATTGTTATTTCCCTTGGCAAATTTCAAACGTCTATAGTCGTTTGGGCCATGTCCGACAGTAAATAAAAGTTCAGTCTTTTCTAATCTGTTGTTTTTCAATAAACCTACATGATAATTCCGTTGCCCGTAAGCATTCGCTACTATGAGTTTGTCTCCCATTAAAAATTCAGGAAACCTTTCTATATCCGTAGAATCTATTTCAACGGTAGTTCCATGCAATGCATAAGTCTTGATTGCATTGTTACTGAAATCAGCATTAATGCAATAGGAAATTTCTCCTTTGGATGTCAAAGGCTTTTGTTGCAGGTTTCGAGAGAAGCATTGTGTACTTCCAATTCTTTTCTTATTATCAACATCCCATTTGCTGAGTGTATTTGTGACGGCAAATCCTGGAATATAGCTATTAAGCTTCCTGAAATATATAACACCAGCCTCTGCATCGTCAGTTTCCCAAGGGTATAATGCCACCTTGTTCTCGTCAGAAGAGAAGCCAATACGCCATCCCATGACTTTCTCACCAGCTGATGTCATATCAAGAAAATTCCATTCTCTGAAATCATCAGGTGTGTTGTTGCTGTTCACCTCTTTCAGGAAAGAATAGTTTGTCCCATCTTCCATTGATCTGCCAAGATGCAATATCACAGGTACGCCGGCAGGTATTATATTTTCTGTCTTGTCTGTGAGTTCATAAGTCCCATCTGTTTCCTTTCTCTTGATGACATATATTTCAGCAAGGTCATCCGCCTCATAGCTTTTTTCCGCATCATAGAAAGTACACCAGCCATTTCCATTTGCAGGGGCAACAAGGGTTTTAACTGACTGAGATCCAGGCTTCGTAGGAAAATAATCCTTGGGCATACCAATAAGTTTCTTGGCATAAACGATATTCGGGCTTTGTAAACACTCTTGTGGCGCTTTTTCCAGAAATTCGCGTAGGATATTAGAGAAAGGCTCTTCCCATAGCTTTTCCTTTTTCTCTACAAAAATAGTTCTCTCGGCTATGTTTCTTAGCTTGCTTTCTAATACGTCGCTGTATGTGCTACCTTTAATAAAGTTGCACATCACCTCCACATATCTTGCTGACAATTCATCCTTCTTCTTTATGAGTTCGTCCTTTTCTTTCTGGAGATTTTCCTTCTTACTCTCTTTTGGATTTCCATATAGTTCAGCCTCAATATCGTTAAGCCTAAGCTGTGTGGAAAGGTATTCGGGAATACTATCCCTTTCAAGTTTCTGAAGGGCATTCCATTCCTTTTGCAAAGGATTATCGCTCTTTGCATTCCAAGTGGACGGATGTGTGCCATTACCTGTGATTATAGTCTTTGTTCCTGGAGATACAAACAAAGTGAGAGATTCTATGCAAGGAAAGAGAAACACCTCGTATTTTTCATCACCTTTCACTTTTTTCTCAAAGTGGAATTTACCCTTCTTTATCTGTGTGATTGTCTTCTGATTGCCACTATACTTGCCGGCAGAGCCGTATAGAATAACATCACAGCCATCGGGAAGGTTCTTTACAGTTCCTTCGATAATGCAAATGGAATCCTTTGCAGATACAGTTCCATTAGCCCATCCGCATAGTGCAATGAACAAGAGAAATGATATTGTTATGAGTCGTCTCATAGATTGAAGAGTTTTATGTTGTTGGTTTGACTTTATTTATGTCTCTATAAGTATAGACGTATAATCATGGTAAAAAGATTAAAAAAGTATTCACTTTTTTCTTTGTCGATACTTGACTTTTGCGTGAGTACGTCGGTATGCGAAGTTTGATGTGCTAAAGCAAGTATTGATATGATGTTTTTTATTGTGACTGTGACTCTCTGAGGAAGCCGTTTCTGATATCCTTTTTGCTCTTTTCCGGAATAAGAGCTACATAAGAGCAGCATAAGAGCAACATAAGAGGAACTAAGAAGGTGGTTTTATAGTAAATTTTGACTAACCAAGCCTTCCCAAAAAGGAATGATTTTTGATAGTAATAAGCGCTCGTCTTTTTTGCGATTGAATGTATAAAAACATCCTTCCTTTTGGGATGGCTTGGTTAGGCTTCTATTCTTCGTCCTGAAACAACGGATCGTCATACGGAATCATAGTCGGCTTCTCGTCCTTTATCTTGAGAATGTTCTCTGGAACGTATTTCTTGTCAACGACGAGGCGGAACATATACTCTCGGAACCAATCCTCAGTCATGATGGCATAGCCTTGCTGTCCGTTGCTTCCTCCCCAACTGTTTTCCACCTTCCACTTCTTTGGCTTGCCCTCCTTGTCGAGATCAACGGCGGTAAGGGTCATTGCGTGTGCAGATACGCTCTCGAAAGTGGAGATACGCTCAGCCTTTGTCATTGGGAACTGTAAGCCGAAGAGGGTAGAGTAGTCCCATAGGTCAAGGTCCATATATCCGCGGCTTCTGTCCATCTGTGGAAGGTCATACGAGCTGTACATCTTGCGGCCGTCCTTCAATGAGGCAATGGCGATAGACTCTATATCCTCAATAGGTAGGTTGATATATCGCCAGTTGTGACCATCGTATGTGTGGCGGTCGTATTCCACCTCATACACCTTGTAATAAGGGTGACGTGGGTCGTTCATCAGCATTATGAAGGTGTCTTCGATAGGCTCGCTGACGGTCTCCTTATAGAACTCCAGAGGCGTGTATTTCTTTTCCTCGCCCTTGATGTTACCGTTCTTGTCGCGATGAGCGTATGTGAACTCCTTTATAGGTTCGCCAAGCGTCATTGACAGAATACGATATACCTCTGCGAGCATCTCCGTCTTACGGCTGTTGATGACTGTGTTTTTTTTCTTTGCTGCAACCATGGAGCGCAGCTCAAGACCATATTCGCGAAGCTTTGTCTCGATGATATTTGACATCTGGCGTGTGTTCTCCGCCTGATATGTCTCAGGACGTACAGACATAGGCACAAGACCGTATTTCTTTGTAAGGTCTATTATGCCGCAGAAAGTGCCGCCATCGCTGAGCGGTGATCTGAAGAAGAACTTCACGTCAGGATCGTCTATTGATTTTGAAGCCGTCTCTATTACGCCTTGCAGGAAGAGGTTTGCCTTTTCCAACTGGTCGTAGAAGAAAAGGTAGTCCTGTGAATATTCCACGGCGAGGGTGTCCTTGTGCTCAAGTGCAAAGCGAGAACGGAGTACGTTCATACTTGAGAACATCCAGCAACGGCCAGATGATTTCTGGTTGTGTATGTTCTGCTTTGGTGTCTCGATGCTGAACTTAGTATCAATCTTTCCCTGTTTGGCAGCATTCTTGGCAAGGTCGTTGATGCTCATTGTCGCCATTGCATTGACAAGAGCCTTCTCCGCATTGCTTTGTGGACGTGTCTGCTGTATCTTGGCAAGCATCTCAGGGGAAATGCCGCCATCCTGAGCCAATGAAGGGAGGGCAAAAAGGAGGAAAAGAGCCCCCAATCCTCTCAAGGGGGAGTATTTTTTGATAGTATTTATTGTCATGGGCATACCAGTTAATGTGTATTTGATAAATAAAGGAAACGGATTTATCTTATTTATCTGATATGAATTGCACAGAGCATTACTGCGCCAGCTATCAGAATAATCAGATAAATCCGTTTCCCTTATCCTATTATTTACTCTGCTGTTTCTGCTTCTTCTGTCGTTTCTTTCATCGCGCCATTAGGTGCATGACCGTTGTTCTCTGCGAGAACCTGACGAACCTTTGCCTCGATTTCCTCAGCAAGTTCTGGGTTGTCCTTGAGTATTGCAATACCCTTGTCGCGTCCCTGTGCAATTTTTGCACCTTCGTAAGACAGCCATGAGCCGCTCTTCTGGATGATGTCATACTCGATTGCGAAGTCGAGAATCTCACCGAGCTTGGAGATGCCCTGCCCGTACAGAATGTCAAATTCGCACTTTCTGAATGGAGGTGCTACCTTGTTCTTCACAACCTTTACTCTGGTAAGGTTGCCAAGCTGTGTGTCGCCGTCCTTGATGGCTGCTGCCTTACGGATATCGATGCGGACAGATGCATAGAACTTAAGCGCATTACCGCCTGTTGTAGTCTCTGGATTACCGAATGACACTCCGATTTTCTCGCGCAACTGGTTGATGAAGATACAGGTTGTATTTGTCTTTGAAATAGTTGATGTGAGTTTACGCAACGCTTGTGACATAAGACGTGCCTGAAGACCAACCTTGTTGTCGCCCATTGTACCTTCAATCTCAGCCTTTGGTGTGAGGGCTGCAACAGAGTCGATGACTACGAGATCAACAGCCGCACTTGATATGAGTTGGTCAGCGATTTCGAGTGCCTGTTCACCGTTGTCTGGCTGTGAGATGAAGAGGTTATCTACATCAACTCCAAGTGCCTCAGCATAGAAGCGGTCGAAGGCGTGCTCTGCGTCGATGATAGCAGCGATGCCACCGAGCTTCTGTGCCTCTGCAATGGCATGGATTGCGAGGGTTGTCTTACCTGATGACTCAGGACCATATATCTCGATGATACGGCCTCTTGGGTAGCCGCCTACGCCGAGGGCGAGGTCGAGACCGACAGATCCGGTAGGAATGACATCCACCTTCTCCACCTTTTCGTCGCCGAGCTTCATTATACTTCCCTTACCGAAGTCTTTCTCTATCTTGCCGAGTGCTGCCTGCAATGCCTTCAGCTTTGCCTCTTTTGCATCGAGAGGCTTCTCGTCTTTTTCTTTCTTTGCCATATTATTTACAATTTAATGTCGGTTCCCCCAAGGGGGAGTCTTATATTACTAATACTATTAAAAGCTCCCCCCTCGGGGGGATGGGAGGGGCCTTTTAATCAAGCTCAAGATTCTCATTGAAGATCTCATGCCAAGGAAGCCCCTGTGTGTTAAGCTGCTCCATGAATGGATCTGGATCAAACTCCTCTACGTTGTGAACGCCTGGCTTTGACCAGATTCCCTTGAGGAACATCATTGCACCTATCATGGCAGGAACACCTGTTGTGTAGCTCACGCCCTGCATGCCTGTTTCCATATAAGCATCCTGATGCTTGCAGTTGTTATAGACGTAGTATGTCTGCTCCTTACCATCCTTCAGACCGCGGATACGGCAACCGATAGATGTCTCGCCCTCGTAGTTCTCGCCGAGTTCCTGTGGGTTTGGAAGAACAGCCTTGAGGAACTGCAGAGGAACAATCTTCACCTTCTCTACTCCTGTACCGTCTGCCTTTGGAGCCTCGTACTCTACCTCGTCGATACGTGACATACCGATGTTCTGGATTACGTCGAGGTAGGTGAGATACTGCTGACCGAATGTCATCCAGAAACGTGCACGCTTGATTGTTGGATAGTTGATAACGAGAGACTCTATCTCCTCATGGTGGAGAAGATATGACTCGCGAGGACCGATGTTAGGGTAGGTGAGTGGCTTGTGTATCTCCATTGGCTCTGTCTCGATATACTTGCCGTTCTCGTAATAGAGTCCCTTCTGGGTAATCTCGCGGATATTGATTTCCGGATTGAAGTTTGTTGCGAATGCCTTATGGTGATTACCGGCGTTGCAGTCAACGATGTCAAGATACTGAATCTCATCAAAGTGATGCTTTGCTGCGTATGCTGTGTAAATGCTTGTTACGCCTGGGTCGAAACCGCAACCGAGGATAGCGCAGAGACCTGCCTTCTCAAAACGCTCGCGGTAAGCCCACTGCCAAGAGTACTCGAAGTGTGCCTCGTCCTTTGGCTCGTAATTGGCTGTGTCGAGATAATTGCAACCACATGCAAGACAAGCGTCCATGATTGTGAGGTCCTGATAAGGCAAAGCAAGGTTTACTACGATTTCTGGCTTGTAGTCGTTCATGAGAGCCTTCAACTGCTCCACATCGTCTGCATCAACCTTTGCTGTTGAAAGAACTGCCTTGCAGTTTGGCAACTTCTCGTTGATATACTTCACGATGTTGTCACACTTCGCCTTTGTACGGCTTGCGATCTTAATCTCCTTGAAGATGTCGCTGTTCATTGCCATCTTCACGATAGCTACGGTAGCAACGCCACCGGCACCGATTACTAAAACTCTTCCGTTCATATCTTTATTATTAATTTTCAACTTTCAATTTGCTTTGATTTCCTCGCTTTTTATACCAAGTGCTGACATCAGGGAGTAACCGAGTATTTCCTGTCTGAAATTACCACCCGCAATCGGTTGCATCGCGAATGCCGTGATTCTCTTCTCGTCGTCAGCATCTTTTAGCGCATGACGGAGATAATCGACCATAGTACCGTCATCGCAGTCGGCAATGATCATGACACGTTTCACATCCTTGTGGTTGGCTGCGGTCTTCACGATGTCAATGATGAAGTCGTCCTTGCTGACCACTTTCTCGACAGGGAAACTGCTCATCGTGAATTCGCCAAGGTTGTCGCGGAATGCTTTTCCGTTCATGTCTTCTTCATAGCTGGATGGACGGAAATTCTTCATTTTCTCCTTCTCCTTGTCGTGAATGAAGATGACTGAGGTTTCTGATTCGCCCTTTACCCCTCCATCGAGAGCAATGCAGTCAATCCAATGCGCAAGGTCTGCCTCCGGGATATGGCGCCCTATCATACGCTCGAAATTGACAATGAGATTGAAGGCTACGGAATCAACGTAGTCACCATCTACTATGATTACGTTCTCGCTCCATTTCTCGGTAAAGTTGCTGTTGTTCATTATTTATAGATTTATGACTGCTTCTTCGCACGAAATAAATAGGGGATGACACTTACTTCTTTTAGAAGTGGTACCCGTATCTGATTTATGAGTGCAAATTTACTGAAAAAAAATGAGAATACTTGTTTACTTTTGTATTTTTTTATACAAAAACAAAAAAAAGTTGCCAACCTTGCGGTTGACAACTTTATTATGTCTAAAGTTAGAACTCGATTACCAGTTGTCTGAGCTGTCAATCATGTAGTTACCAGTAAGGATACCATTGATGATAGCGTTGAACTCCTGCTCTGTGTAAGCAACTTGGTCAGCATAACGAGCCTGAATAGTAGCCTCCTGATACCAAGAACGTACGAGCTTAGAGAAGTCCTTATCACGTACACCATCCTTAGATCTTGTAAGGTTTTCGTCAACGATAGGAGCATCAACCTTAACCTTACCGTCCTTTACCTCGAAATTCAGGTTGTAGTAAGTTCCAAGATACTCACCTTCCTTTGCATAGGTCAACTTCGGGTCGTATGCACGAATATTGATAGAAGCACCGTCAATTGTTATGATGACCTTCTGCTTAGGATCTCTAAACACCTCAGATGCATTTGTGAAGAGTGCTGTATAAATTTCGTGCGCAGTCTTCTTATCGAATGGTACAACAGCGAAGTTGCGACCGTCCCTCATATGGAATGTTCCATCTGATGTTAACTTGAACTCTACCTGTGCGTTTACAGATAAAACTGCAGACAAACACAGAGCTGCAATAAACAAAAACTTTTTCATGTCTTTTCTATTGATTATGTTAGTACTTTTATTCAATTATACTCATTTATACTCTGTTAGTGCGTCTGACAGGACTCGAACCTGCACATCGTAAGACACTAGATCCTAAGTCTAGCGCGTCTACCAATTTCGCCACAGACGCAACAATAGTATTTACTTATCGATTATTCATCTACTTATACTATATTTATCATATCTGTGGCAAAGGTAATAAAATAAATTGATTTCCTACAAGTAAATTGACCAAAATATTCTCGCATTTAACTTTTATTAACAAATTATGCGCATTTTGCAATTATTCTGTTAATATATATGCGCGTATTTAGTGGTAAATAATCATCAAAATTGTCTACACAGAACATCTTGAAATTGCATCTTATGTAATGTGAAAAAGAGCAAAATCGTATTGTTGTCCTAAAGTATCATGTTTATCATCTGTTTTTCTGTTATTTTGCCTTCTTTATGACATCGTTTCTCCTCGTTTGTTGCGAGCGAAGGCAGAACGAAGGCACAGCGAAGGCATAACGATGGTAGAGCGACTCTTTCTTGGAACTTGTTTGGGGTGATGGAATGACATGGAAAAATACAAAGAAAATCCTGGCAGAAATGGGATTTGCAATGGGGGAAATCAGAATGTCTTTTTTGCCAAAGAAACGCTGTCGTTTTTCTCGACTTTTGCGAAACCTTATTTTGTCTGGAAACCCGACATCTTTAATTGTTGGAAAATGCGGTTTCTATTATTGTATCAACTTGTTTCTGGAAGTCTGAGCTCTTGATGTCAACCTTTATAGTCGGATCGATGCCAAATTCCGTACTGTTATGTTGGCTGTCATACATAGGACAGGCAGAGAAACGTACGCCCCAACCATTAGGCAGTTCGCTTGAGAATGGCATTCCAGCACCTCCTCCTGTCTTATCGCCTATGATGGTTGCACCGAGAGCCTTCATGTATTTCACGAATTCGTTGGCGGCACTATAAGTTGAGCGGTTGGCGAGTACGCAGACCTTCTTTTGCCATCGTATTCCCTTGGCTGGTTCCAAATATTGTGCGTTTAATTCTGAAAAACTATTGTGCGCTGTGCCTGTCTTGTGCTGCATGTATCCGACAAGTGTTTTCTCGTTGGTGAAACGAGCTGCAAGTGTTTGGGCTGATGTTATCAATCCACCACCGTTGTTGCGCACGTCGATGATGAGTGAGTTGCATGGAGCGAGGTGTAGCAGAACCTCGTCAAGGTTACCTGCTCCGAATGAGTTCTCAAATGATCCGCAATATATGTATCCAACGTTGTTTTCAAGGATTCGGTATTTCAGTCCGCAGGCAATATGGTAGTCTGTGCCGAGGTATTTCCTTTGAATGGTGTCTGAGAAATTTGCAGGATAGTCTTCCTTCCATGACCAGTTTCTTCCATAGTCAAAGGATGCGGAAAGGTTCACGTGTCCGTCTTGCAGTTCGCCGATCATATTGCTTAAGAACTCAAAGAGTTGCTCGTTGTTCATGGCATCTGATACCTGTGACGAATATCGTGCATGGACATTATTCCAGTCAACACCTAATTCCTTCTGTTTCAGCTCGAAGAAGCAGTAGTGCTCATCCATGATACGCCATAGAGCCTCGAAATTTCCTGTTGGCGTATTGGCATATTCTTCCTCCTCTACACACGAAGTGAATGTGAAGAGTTGCGTGATGAGTAGGAACAATATGCTTAGGTGTTTCATTTCCTTGTACATGTGTTTCATTTCCTTAATGTGAACCCTATAAGGAAGGAATTGGTATATGTATGCTGTTTGAGATTGTTTGGCTTGCTTTGGCGATAGTCCCCAAAATAACCTATGCGGATATTGGCATTCTTGCCTATTGGGTATTCTGCGGACAACTGATGCCTTAGCTGTGGGACGGCAACAGACGTGAAGACGATGTTGTTGTCATAGTTTCCGTTATTGAACAGTTCGTAATAAGATTGTCCGTATGCTGGAGAGAACATAATACCAATCATCGGTACTCGCACCTCGTATGTAATAGGTATTGTCTTGTCGCCGATTTTTAGCCTGTATGTGCCTATTGCTGTACCTCCAATAGAAAGGGATGCGTAACCCTGTGCCGGATTATTGGCAGAGTTTCGCATATTGTAAGCAAAACCGACATAGAGGTCGCTCATGATGCCTGCACGCAATGTGAATGGACCGTTCTCGAACTTGTCCAGTCTTTTCATCATTGCGAATGCGAAATCATAGTGCCCTGCAAGTGTGTTCGCATTTTCAACGCGATTATGGGTATAGTCAAGTGCACCTTCGTGAGTGAATTGAAAGTCCCATTTGTTAGGACGGATACGGAGCACGTTGGAAATGAATCTATAATCTGTTCCGCTGTATTCCTCCTGCGATAGATAGGTGTCCAGCCTTTGTGTCTTGCCTATAGCGAATGCTGTGGTACGTTCAATAAAAACATCATTTGCTTCCTGTGCTCGGGCATAGGAAGCAAAGAATATTACTATTATAATAAGGAACGTGCGCATGTAAATATACAGTACGTGGGGCTATTCTTCATCGAAATTCAATGAAGTCTGTCCGGTGAGTTCGTCACGGATCTGCTGCTCGCTCTTGTCAGCATCAGGATCAAGGTTCTCGTCCTCATCGTTCATGTCGTTTTCTGAATTGTCATCAGAAGGCTCAGGGAAACGGAGAGGTTCGAGTTCCTCAACCTTGGCAACTTCCCAAGTGGCGACTCTCTTTCCACGGGCATCATATCCCTTGATACCGATGAACTGCTCTGCATCAATCTCCATTTGCGGACGGAATGCATCTGCTCCTCCAAATGTTACGAGGAGACGAGGATAAACGGTATCTGTCAGTATAATCTCCTGTGACTGTGGGTTGCCAAGGTAGTTGTGATGGTTCTTTGTCGCCTTATCCATACGGAAACGCTTGATGTATGGAAGGTTCTTGTTGTCCTTATCAAAGAGGACACAAGTATATACCTTGTTGGGATCGAACTTCTCTATGCGCTTGACGTTCTGCTCAAAGTGGTTATCCACGTTTGGAGTCGTTACATAGAAGTCGCCGTCACTCAGTATTACGAGTATCTGGTCATCGTCAGAGAACTCGCCAAGCAGTTGTCCGTGCTCTGTGTGGTTGAGACGATTTACATCTGGGTCATACCATACCTTCTGTCCGCCCAATGTTGAGTGACCATGTGATTTGAGCGAGATCCTGTGGATGGTATTCTTCGTAAGGAGGTTTCCGCGTGAAGCCCTTCCCTTTACTGCGAGGGTTGAAAAGTCATAGTCGATGAATATCTTCTTCAGTTTAACGTTAGGCTCAAGAGTCACCTTGATAACCTCGGCCTCGCCATTAGGGTTTGCCGTGAAGTAATGAATCTTTGATCCCGCTGTACCCATCGTGAGGTCGTATTCCTTATCGCGAGTCATACCGGTCACATTGAATCTCTTCACGTAGTAGTTGCCCTGCTTGCCGTCACGATATACCATATTGTATGTGGTGCGAAGGTCGTTCTTCTTCCATACCTGCACATGGATGATGTTCTTGCCGACAAATATCTTGTCCGCAACGCGGATGACTTTGTACTTACCGTCCTTGTAGAAGATAATAATATCGTCAATGTCTGAACAGTTGCACACGAACTCGTCTTTCTTCAAACCTGTACCGATGAAACCCTCAGCACGGTTGATATACAGTTTCTGGTTTGCCTCTGCTACCTTAGTTGCCTCGATAGTGTCGAAAGAACGTACCTCTGTAAGGCGTGGATGCTCAGCACCATACTTCTCCTTCAGGTGCTCGAACCACTCACACGTTACATCCACCATGCGGTTCAAATCGCGCTCTATCTCTTCAATGTCTGCCTTAATCTTTGCCATCAGCTCGTCAGCCTTGTCCTTTGAGAACTTGGCTATGCGCTGCATCTTTATTTCGAGAAGGCGAAGGATGTCTTCCTTCCTTACTTCGCGCACGAAGAGGTGGTAGAACGGTGTGAGGCGTTCGTCAATATACTCGCAGATGCTATCCACACTTGTGGCATTCTCGAATTTCTTGTCCTTATAGATGCGCTCCTCGATGAATATCTTCTCCAATGAAACGAAGAACAACTGCTCAAGCAACTCGCCCCTGCGAATCTCCAGTTCGCGTTTCAGGAGGTTGAGCGTCTGATCTGTGCTTGCACGAAGAAGGTCGCTGATGGTAAGGAACTGTGGTTTGCGATCCTTGATAACGCAGCAGTTTGGTGATATGCTTACCTCACAGTCCGTGAAGATATAGAGGGCGTCGAGAGTCTTGTCTGATGAAACGCCAGGAGTAAGATGAACGAGAATCTCCACGTTTGCGGCAGTAAGATCCTCTACCTTACGCACCTTAACCTTACCTTTCTCTACAGCACGTGTGATAGAATCGATAAGTGACTCTGATGTGCGTGAGAAAGGAATATCACGGATTACGAGCGTCTTATTGTCGAGCTTTTCTATCTTTGCACGAACCTTTACCGTACCTCCGCGTTGACCGTCATTGTATTTTGACACGTCTATTGAACCGCCAGTTGGGAAGTCTGGATATAGGTGGAACTCCTTACCGCGAAGGTATGCAATGGCTGCATCGCATATCTCACAGAAATTGTGTGGCAGGATCTTAGAGTTCAGACCAACGGCAATACCTTCCACTCCCTGTTCAAGAAGCAAAGGGAACTTTACAGGCAGGGTGATAGGCTCCTTGTTTCGGCCATCGTATGACAACTGCCAGTCGGTTGTCTTCGGGTTGAACACCGTCTCAAGGGCGAATTTGCTTAGTCGTGCCTCGATATAACGTGGGGCAGCGGCACTTGATCCTGTGAGGATGTTTCCCCAGTTGCCCTGAGTGTCGATGAGAAGGTCTTTCTGGCCCAACTGAACGAGAGCATCACCTATGGAAGCATCACCGTGAGGGTGGAACTGCATAGTGTGACCAACGATATTAGCAACCTTGTTGAAACGTCCGTCGTCCATGCGCTTCATAGAGTGCAGGATACGACGCTGTACAGGCTTCAGACCGTCCTCGATATGGGGCACGGCACGTTCAAGGATTACGTATGAAGCGTAATCCAAAAACCAACTTTGATACATACCGCCAAGGTGATGTACCACAGAAGCATCGAAACGGTTGGAACTCACAGCACCAACGCTTTCACTCTCGTCGGTGCTGATATCTTCTATTTCGTTCAGGTTCTCGTTTTCGTTAACGTTGTCGTTTATGATCTCGTCCATGTGTTTAGAAAAGCATTTCGTTGTTCTAATGGTGGCAATTTGTTGAGTCCACCTTTTACTTAGACTGCAAAAATACAAAAAAAATATGAAATATCCGAATTTTATGCTTATATTCTTTCCATTTTTAGGGAATAATGTGTAATTTTGCGCTCGAAATGAAAATAAAAAACGGTTCTGAGGTGGTAAAGAAGAGTCTTACCACGCTCAATGCATTCGAGATTGTACTAATGGCTTGCATCATGCTGTTGGCCTTGTCTTCTTTCTTTATAAAAGGTGAGTTCAGCTGGCAGAATTGTATTGCGGCTATTTCCGCAGTACTCGGTGTTTTCTGTGTAGTATTAGGTGCAAAAGGTTCTCTCGCCAATTGGATATTCGGAATGTTTGAAGGTTTTCTGCATATCGTCATCTGTTTCTATACCCATATGTATGGCGATTTCCTTCAGCGCATTTTCTGGAATCTACCTATGCAGTTCGTGGGGTGGAAGAGTTGGCGTAAGCGTGAGCTCGGCGATCATACCAATCGCGTAAAGACTCGCTATATGACTTGGAAACAGCGCTGGCTAACATTCCTTGTCGTAGCTGTTATGACCGTGTTGCTTGGATTCTTCCTGAAGGTGTTTGGTCCTTGGATGATTGACACTCTTCATGGCATTTTGCCTGATATGCAGTTCAAGACCTTGAAGATGGATTACGACCATGAGGCTCAGCTCTGGCTTGACGCCTTTACCACGGTTCTCAGTATCATCACCCTTTATATCTCCGTAAAGGCATTCGTAGAACAATGGTATATGTGGCTTGTCATCAACGTGTCATATATTACAATGTGGCTGATGTCTGACTCAGAGTTCTCATTCATGACCGTTGCTAAATACTCTGTCTATCTCATCAACACCTTCTACGGAATCTGGATGTGGAGTAAACTTGCGAAGAAGTAAGTCCGTTCTACCTCCGTTCCAGGTCCGTTGTAAGTCCGTTCCTCTACATAACCAAACTCGGTGGTACTCCTATTCTGAATAAAACTCAGAACGGTGTACCACCGAGTTTGGTTATGTTTCATTACGGATGTTCTTATTGGTACTTAGGAAGCGTCCCTCCTCCATTAACATAGTCAACGAGAGTCAGGTCGAATCTCAAAGTGCTATATGCAGGTATTGCTGTGCCAATGATATTGCCGTAATTGTCTTTTTTCGCGTTACCTATAATTCCATAGGCCAGCGGGTGTGGGATATAAACCATCCAGCGGTCACCCTTATGCATATTCATCAAAGCTGTAGAGAAACCTGGAATCACATTTGATACGGAGAATTCTGATGGTATCATCGTCTTCAGGTTGTATTCACCTGTCCAAGAAGAATCGAACTGCAATCCGTTTGCATGGTTCGTAGTCGGAATGAAATATCCTCTGTAATGGACATTGGCTCTGCCACTGAAGATCGGGCATTCCGTACCAGTTCCCTCTGTCACTACGTGAGCGACAATAAAGTCGGTCTTTGCCTTTGCTGCAAGAGAGTCCTTTGAGTAGACACGGATAATCTTCCAACTCTTATCACCTGACTTAATCGCTGTCTCTGCCTGTGAATAGATGTTGTTGAAATACGCATCGTTACGCTCTTGCCAGTTCTCGAATTCGTCTTCCGTGTCATCGCTCTCGCTACATGAAGTCATAGTGAAGACTCCAACGAAAGCCATGATGAAGAAAAAATATCTGCCGGCAGCAGAAATACTGCCGGCAATAATATTCCTGATACTCATTTACTGAAGTTTCTTAAGAAGAGATGTGATAGATACCTGATCCTCGATGATGCCCTGAAGCTCAGAGATAGCAACGCGCTTCTGCTCCATAGAGTCACGGTAACGGAGAGTTACTGTGTTGTCCTCGAGAGTCTGGTGGTCAACTGTTACGCAGAAAGGAGTACCGATGGCATCCTGACGACGATAACGCTTACCGATCTGATCCTTCTCCTCGTACTTACAGTTGAAGTGGAACTTCAGCTGATCCTGAATCTCACGAGCCTTCTCTGGCAGACCGTCCTTCTTTGTGAGAGGGAAGATAGCAAGCTTAACTGGAGCGAGGGCTGCTGGGAGATGGAGCACGGTACGTGTCTCGCCGTTCTCAAGTTGCTCCTCCTCGTAAGAGTGGCACATGATAGAAAGGAACATACGGTCAACACCGATAGAGGTCTCGATAACGTATGGGGTGTATGATGTGTTCTCTTCTGGATCGAAGTACTCGATCTTCTTGCCTGAGAACTTAGCGTGCTGGCTAAGGTCGAAGTTGGTACGAGAGTGGATACCCTCAACCTCCTTGAAGCCGAATGGCATGCGGAACTCGATATCTGTAGCAGCATTTGCATAGTGAGCAAGCTTGTCGTGGTCGTGGAAACGGTAGTTCTCAGCACCGAAGCCAAGGTTCTGATGCCACTTCATACGTGTTTCCTTCCACTTTGCGAACCAGTCAAGCTCTGTACCTGGCTTGATGAAGAACTGCATCTCCATCTGCTCGAACTCACGCATACGGAAGATGAACTGACGTGCAACGATCTCGTTACGGAAAGCCTTACCGATCTGGGCGATACCGAATGGAATCTTCATACGACCGGTCTTCTGTACGTTGAGGTAGTTAACGAAGATACCCTGTGCTGTCTCAGGACGGAGGTATACCTTCATTGAACCCTCTGCACTTGCACCCATCTCGGTAGCAAACATAAGGTTGAACTGACGAACGTCTGTCCAGTTCTTTGTGCCAGAGATAGGACATACAATCTCCTCATCGATGATAATCTGCTTCAGGGCCTCAAGGTCTGGTCCCTGCATAGCTTCATGATAACGTGCATGAAGGTCGTCATACTTCTTCTGGTTCTCGAGGACGCGAGCGTTGGTCTGGCGGAACTGAGCCTCGTCAAAGCTGTCACCGAACTTCTTCTGAGCCTTTGCAATCTCCTTTGCGATCTTATCCTCGTACTTTGCCATCTGCTCCTCGATGAGCACGTCGGCACGGTAGCGCTTCTTTGAGTCGCGGTTGTCGATGAGAGGGTCGTTGAAAGCATCAACGTGACCTGATGCCTTCCAGATAGTTGGGTGCATGAAAATGCTTGAGTCGATACCTACGATATTGTCGTGAAGGAGAACCATTGACTGCCACCAATACTGCTTGATGTTGTTCTTCATCTCCACACCATTCTGAGCGTAGTCGTAAACTGCGCCAAGACCATCGTAAATCTCACTTGAAGGGAATACGAAACCATACTCCTTACAGTGACTTACGATCTTCTTAAAAACGTCTTCTGCCATTTTTTTGTTTGATTATATTTTGTCGTTTATATTTTTGCTGAGGTCTAAAGTCCAAAGTTATTGTCCCTTGGACCTTTGCTTCCGTATTTTTTAGAGTGCAAAATTACACTTTTTTTTTGAATTATCCAACACGGAAATGTATTTTTCCGATGTTTTCGTTTTTTTTAGCATAAAAAAAGGAAACAATAGTTATAAATTTTGGCTAAATCATGGGATTTTATTATCTTTGCAAAGATTATTTTTGGATTTAGCCCAATTGAAACTATTCAGAAACTGACCTATAAAAGTTATGAGAAAAACCATATTGATGATAGCCGTAATGCTTCTGGCATGGGGTAGTGTGTCTGCCAGGAACTGGAAGCCGGAAGAGGTGAAGGCTATAATTGCAAATGTCAATAATAGTTGGCAGAAACATCATCCTGCAAATCGCGACCGTGCTTTCTGGGATCCTGCTGTCTATCATACGGGCAATATGGAGGCATATTTTCTCTTCAATGAGAGTGCAGACGAGAAGGAACGCGAGACAGCCGACAGGTGGCGCAAATACTCCCAACAATGGGGTGAGCGAAACTTCTTCCAAGGGGCTTCGGAGATTGACCCTGCCAAGTGGAGATACAAGAACTATGGCGAAGGTCCTCAGTATGTACTCTTTGGCGACTGGCAGATATGCTTTCAGACATATATCGACCTCTATAACGATGCCCTTACTAAGAAAAGCTACAACCCGAGGTATATCCAACGCCCTAAGGAAGTTATGAGCTATGAGAAACGTAGCAAGGCAAACGACTATTGGTGGTGGGCTGATGCTCTCTATATGGTGATGCCAGTCATGACGAAGATGTATCTCCTTACCGGCGATGAAGGCTATCTCGATAAGATGTACGAGAACTGGAAATACTGCAATTCTATCATGTACGACAAGGAGACTGGTCTCTATTTCCGTGATGGAAAATATGTATATCCTAAACATAAGACTCAAAGCGGGAAAAAGGACTTCTGGGCTCGTGGCGACGGATGGGTAATAGCTGCTTTTGCCAAGGTTCTCAAGGATCTCCCAAAGAATTACAGCCATCGTCAAGAAATAATAGAATATTACCGAAAGCTTGCTGCGGCCCTTGTCGCTTGCCAGCAGGAGAAAGGTTATTGGACACGCTCTCTCCTTGATCCTGAACAGGCACCGGGACGTGAGACCTCAGGAACAGCCCTCAACTGTTATGGTCTTCTCTGGGGTATCAATAACGGTATTCTTCCAAAAACATATATCCCTGCAGCAGAGAAGGCTTGGGAATATCTCGCAACCATAGCCCTTCAGCCTAATAATACCATTGGCTATGTTCAGCCTATCGGTGAAAAGGCAATACCCGGACAGGTGGTTGATCAGGAATCCGTAACCAACTTCGGTACTGGCGCTTTCCTCCTTGCCGCATGTGAATACTATCGTTTTTTGTCAAAGTAGTATCCCCTTCAGAATAAATTAAAAAAAACACCATAAATGAAAAAAACAATCTATCTTATGGCTTCGGCCCTAATGCTTTCTGCGGCTTCTCCTGCCGCTGTTAAAAAGACGGCTGCAAAACAGCAGCAGCCTGCAACAACACCAGGTGTCGAACTTATCGACAAGTGCTGGCACGATCTCTCTATTAATGAGATTAATCGTTTCCCTATGCATACCGATTTCTTCGTGTATAAAAGTAAGGATAAGGCTTTGCAGGGTGACATGACAAAATCAAGGAATTTCCTTTCTCTTCATGGCGACTGGAAATTCAACTGGGTAGAGAATGCCGATCAGCGTCCTACTGATTGCTTTGGCGTGGATTATGACGATTCAAAGTGGAAGACAATGCCTGTCCCTGGTATCTGGGAACTCAACGGCTATGGCGATCCGGAATATGTCAACGTGGGTTTCGCATGGCGTGGCCATTTTGACAAGCAGGCTCCAGAAGTGCCAATAAAGGATAATCATGTAGGCACATATCGTAAGACCGTCAATATCCCTGCCGAATGGACCGGCAAGCAGGTAATCGCTCACTTTGGTAGCGTAACCTCTTGTATCTTCCTTTATGTAAACGGCCGTTTCGTAGGCTATTCTGAGGATTCAAAGGTGGCTGCAGAATTTGACATAACTGACTATGTGAAGGCTGGTGAGAATCAGATTACATTTCAGGTAATGCGTTGGTGTGACGGCTCATGGACCGAGGATCAGGATTTCTGGCGCCTCTCTGGTGTGGCTCGTGATTCATATCTCTTTGCCCGTGAGAAGAATAGGAGTATCGAGGATATCGTAGTTACTCCAGATCTTGATGCCTCTTATACCGACGGCGCTATCTGTGTTGAGACGAAGGTAGGCAAGGAAGTAGGGCTTGTAAATTATACTCTCTATGATTCTGATGGTATTGAGGTTGCAAAGCAACAGGTTAAGGTACAGCCAGGTCAGACATTTGTTTCTGCTGAGATACGTGTCAACAATCCGAAGAAATGGACAGCCGAGACCCCTTATCTATATAAACTCCTTACCGAGGCATTTGCTACCTCTATTGATAAGAAATCCAAGAAACCAATAAAGATTGATGATCCATATTGCTATGCTGTAACAAAAGTCGGTTTCCGTAAGGTAGAAATAAAGGACTCTCAGCTTCTTGTCAATGGTCAGCCTGTATTTATCAAGGGCGTGAACCGTCACGAACTTGACCCTGACGGCGGTTATGTCGTTTCCCGTGAACGTATGATTCAGGACATCAAGCGCATGAAGGAGTTTAATATCAATGCCGTTCGTACCTGTCACTATCCTAATGATCCTGTATGGTATGACCTTTGTGATGAATATGGCATCTATATGACTGCTGAGGCTAACATCGAGAGCCACGGATACCTCTATCACAAGGACCCGCTTACAAACCATGAGTTGTTTGCGAAGCCTATCCTTGAGCGTAACCAGCATAACATCGACACATACCGCAATCACCCTGCAATCATCGTCTGGAGTCTTGGTAATGAGACAAGCTACAGCCAGAACTTCAAGGCTGCATACGATTGGATAAAGACCGTTGACCCAAGTCGTCCGGTGCAGTATGAGGCTTGTCATGGTGGTGATGCAACGGATATTTTCTGTCCTATGTATTTCTCTCAGTGGAGTTCTGAGAAATACTCTAAGGACGAGAAGAACAAGAAGCCTCTTATCCAGTGTGAGTATTCTCACGCTATGGGTAACTCTTGCGGTGGCTTCCGCGACTATTGGAGCCTCGTGCGTAAGTACCCTAAGTTCCAGGGGGGATATATCTGGGACTTCATTGATCAGGCTCTTCACAAGAAGCAGGCTGACGGCACTCAGATATATGCCTACGGAGGTGATTACAACAGCTATGACCCGTCCGACAATAACTTCAACTGTAACGGACTCCTCCAGCCTGACCGTCAGCCAAGCCCTCAGATCTATGAGGTTGGCTATCACTATCAGAATATATGGAGCACTCTCAACGAATCTACCTTGACTGTGTTCAATGAGAATTTCTTCCGTACTCTCGATTACGTGGATCTCTATTGGCAGGTTCTCGCCGATGGCGAGGTTGTTCTCGACGGTTCTGTGAAGGATATCAATATCAAGGCTCAGCTCAAGGGCTCCTATCAGCTTCCTATCGCTCAGAAGATAGCGGAACTGAAAGAAGCGCAGAAAGAGGTGTTCCTCAATGTTTCTTATCGCAATAAGACTGCCGACGGTCTCCTTCCTGCAGGCTATGAAGTTGCACATCAGCAGTTCCTTGTCAATACAAAAGACTCTCAGAGCGCTTGTTCCGATGAAAATGCCAACTCAAAGGGCAAGAAGGCTAAGCTTAATGTTGTCAACAAAAAAGATTCTGATGCTCTCATCGTTAGTGGCGACAACATCAATCTCGAATTCTCAAAGTCAAATGGCTTCATAACTTCCTATGTCGTTGCCGGAAAGGCTATCCTTGGCGATAAAGGCAGCATCCGTCCGAACTTCTGGCGTGCCGTTACCGATAATGATATGGGTGCCGGACTACAGCGTGATCTCAAGGCTTGGAATAATCCTGAGATGAACCTTACTAATGTTAGTGGTAAGAAACAGAAGGACGGTAGTGTTACCGTTGTGGCTGAATACAACCTCCCAACCGTTCACAACAACCTCACTCTTACCTATGACATCAAGCCTTGCGGAACAGTTATCGTTACTCAGACTCTCGAACAGGAGAACGACAGCGTTGCACAGCAGCTTCTCCGCTTCGGTATGGTTATGCAACTTCCTTCTTCCATCGATCAGAGCAAGTTCTATGGCCGTGGTCCTATCGAGAACTACAACGACCGTAACGATGCCCAGAACGTGGGTATCTACGTTCAGAATGCCGACGAGCAGTATTTCCCATACGTCCGTCCGCAGGAAACAGGCTCAAAGACCGATATACGCTGGTGGAAGCAGTCTGACCGTTCAGGTGAGGGCTTCATGATTTCTTCTGCTGAGGGCAAGCCTCTCGGAGCTATGTCTGCTATCCGCTATGCCGTTGCCGATATGGACGAAGGTACTGACAAGAAGCAGCGTCACCAGTGTGATGTTAAGAAGTCTCCTTTCGTCAATCTCTATATCGATGGTGAGATGGCAGGTGTTGGCGGTGTTGACTCTTGGAGCAAGAACGGACAGGCTCTGCCTCAGTATCGTGTCATGCTCAAGGGCAAGAAGAGTTTCTCATTCGTCATCAAGCCTGAAAATAAATAACTGTGAGAAAAATCTATATGGTTATAATATCATTCCTTTTAATCAGTGTGGGGGTAGCGCTACTCCCACACTTGGTTTATCTCGTGGCAAAGGCAATATCCCTTATTACCCATCATCCCATAGCCTATAAGCCGTTTGGCTATACCGCCCTCGGCATGATAGGCGTGTGGCTGATTCTCTTCGTATGGGGCTATTTCTTTGGCAGATACTTCCATGAAGTCAAGTCTGTCACAATCGCCTGCAAGGGGCTTCCTAAGGCCTATGACGGCTTCCGTATCGTTCAGATATCTGATCTCCACCTCGACGGATGGAAAGGCCATGAGGACGAGCTTCTCGGTATCGTCAATGAGATAAATGCCCTTAAGCCCGATGCCATTGTCTTCACGGGCGATCTCGTCTCTCTCGATGAAAGCGAACTAAAGCCTTTCATCCCTATCCTCAGTCAGCTGAAATCTCCTAATGGTGTTGTGAGCATCATGGGCAACCATGACTATCTGCCTTACAACCGCTCCCTTTCCGACAAGGATCGTGCCTATAAGATCTCCGACCTCCAGCGTATGCAGAGAGAAGAACTTGGCTGGAAACTTCTCCTCAACGACAACTGCCCTGTCTTCCCAAGGGGCTACAATAAGCCTAATCCCGCTTTGGGAACTATCAACACCAATCCGCATAGTGATCTTCCCGTTCCTGAATCGGCTCCCTTCCTCGGGAGGGTGGGGGAAGGGACCTCATTTGTCTCCTTCATCGGCTGCGAGAACCAGTCCATGGGCATTCACCACATCATCACCCGTGGCGACCTGAAGAAGGCCTCTGAGGGCACGGAAGGCCATTATCCCATCATCCTCACCCACGACCCTACCCATTGGCGTGGAGAGATCGTCAAAGGGCGCCCTTCACTCACCCTCTCCGGTCACACCCATGCCGGACAGTTCCGTGTCCTAGGCTGGTCTGTTGCCCGTTTCCTCTATGATGAATACGACGGCCTCTATACCGACGGTGACCATAACCTCTACGTGAACATCGGTCTTGGCGGCACCATGCCAATGCGTATCGGTGCCACTCCTGAAATCACCCTCATAACCCTAACCTCTAAGCCCTAACCTCTAAAAAATATGAAAAGACTTCTATTATTCGTGGCACTCGTGCCAATGCTTTCCTTTGCAAAGAAACCACAACCTCAGAAAACCGATCGCGAGGTATGGGTGGATATCATGTACCAGATGGCGGAACCCGTAATGAAAAACATGGCTGAAGGTAAGCTTCAGCAGGTTATGGATACCGCACATGGCAATAAGAACCTTGAACTCTCACCCACATGGGATAACCGCGACAAGAAAGTTGCCTATATGGAGGCTTTCGGCCGCCTCCTTGCCGGACTCGCCCCTTGGCTCAATCTTCCTGATGACGACACTCCTGAGTCTGCCAAGCGTAAGCAGCTTCGTGAATGGACTCGCAAGGCTATCATCAATGCCGTTGATCCTAACTCCCCTGACCGTCTCGGATGGGAGAATGGCGGTCAGACTCTCGTTGATGGCGCATACGTTGTGGAAGGCCTTTTCCGTGGCTACGACTCCCTCTGGGTGCCTCTGCCAAAAGCTACAAAGGACCTCTATATAAAGGAGATAAAAGGCCTTCGCCGCTATGACCCTCCATACACCAACTGGCTGCTCTTCGTGGGTATGGAAGAGTGTTTCCTCAAGCTCGTAGGAGCCGACTATGACCCATACCGCATCAAGCTATCTCTCTCAAAGGTAGAGGAATGGTATATCGGTGACGGTCTCTATAGCGATGGTCCTTCCTTCGCCTTCGATTACTATAACTCATATGTCATCCAGCCAATGTATTGCGAGTGCCTGGAGATGTTAGAGAAGAGTGGGGGAAGCGGTGGCTATCTCATCTTCGATAAGAACGGCAAGCGCCGTGGCTCAAAGAACCGTCTTAACGAGGCTCGTAAGCGTATGCAGAAATGGAGTGTCATCCTTGAGCGTTTCATCTCTCCTGAGGGCACATTCCCGGTTGTAGGACGTAGCATCCCTTACCGTATGGCTACTCTCCAGCCATTGGCTATGCTTGCATGGCAGAAACGTCTTCCAAAGGAACTCTCCGAAGGACAGGTACGCTCAGCCATCACAGCCGTTGCAAACCGTATGTTCTACGGTCAGCTTGAGAATCCTGCAAAGGATGCATCCCCTCTCTCAAGGAACTATAACTCTGGTGGATTCCTCACCATCGGTTTCGTTGGCTCTCATCCAAACGTAGCCGACTGGTACACCAACAACGGCTCTCTCTACATGACCTCTCTCGCCTTCATGGCTCTCGGACTTCCACCAACCGATTCTTTCTGGACCGCCCCATACGAGAAATGGACCTCTAAGAAAGCATGGGAAGGTGACGATTTCCCGAAGGATCACAAATGGGATATCAACCGCGAAATTCTGTATTGGGAATAATAATGGTATAGTTAATTCTCAATTATCAATTATCAATTCTCAATTAGCTTTAGCTTTTGCTCTACCGTCCCCATAATCCCGGCCATGATTATTACGACAAAGGCATATACCTCATCACCCTTGTGGTGGGGAATCGTGATTGTCTGCTTGGTGAGCTGAACATGGATGAGAGGCATCCATCTGTATGCCTCACATCCCTTGGCTCTGCCGTAATGGATGAATGGCGTAAGACAGTCGCCATTCAAGCTTCCAAAGGCCGTAAAATCACCCTCCATGCCGCCGTCTGTATGCCCGATCACTTCCACGGCGTGATAGAGGTGGGGGAGAGGATGGATGTAAGTATTGGCAATATCATCCTTTTCTTCAAAGGTGCCTGCACCAGTCGTTGGCGTGATCTCACCGGCTTTGTGCAACAGCCGGGCACGGCTGCGTTCATCCGTCATGCCTCTGCTGCCCAGCGTTCTGCCTATTATGCCTCCCGCCCTCGCATCGAGCGCCCCCTCTTCGATGACAACTACGACGACACCATCTGCCTCACCAACCCCGACGGCACCTACGACCGCCGCCACCTCTCCGCCATGATTGGCTACGTGAACGATAATCCGCGCCGTGCCGTCATCCTCCGTCTCAATCCCACCTTCATGCAGCGTTGCCTTCATATCGTCATCGGAGGGCGCAACTATGCCGCCTTCGGCAATCTCTTCCTCCTGCGTTGGGCAAGGAAGGTGCAGGTGTTCTGTCATCGCAAAGCCCCTGACGGTCGCACCCCCTACGAGCAGACAGAAGCCTATCGCCGTGAATGTGCAGAGTGGAAAGCACAGGTGATGCAAGGTGCCACAGTCATTGTCACCCCAGGCATATCAAAGGGAGAGCGCATCATCAAGAATCGCTGCATAGAGAGCGGCTATCCGTTAATCCATATCCAAAAAGAACCCATCTCCCGCTATTGGAAGCCCGAAGCCTCCCGTTTCCATGCCTGCGAGAACGGCACACTCCTCATCCTCGCCCCGTGGTCTCCAGAAACCATCGGCGATATAAACGGAGTACCCAAGGAAACCGACTACAGCATATTCCATAACCTCAACAAAATAGCAGCAGAAATCTGCACCTTCAACGGCACCGCTGTTGTGAAGCGCAAATAGAAAAAGCCGCCGAACTCGGCGGCTTCTCTTATTCTTGCCAATAATCTCATTCACGGTGTAATGAAATCGATAATGTAAGGCATCTTTTTGTCGCGGAAAAACGTTAGGAATTGATGAGTTTGAAAATGTAAATTAAAGCTGGGCATATTACAAGGCCTGCCACAAGACTGATGATTGTCCACAACACCTTATTGTCCTCGTCCCGTTTTCCCGCTATTTCTGCAATAACATATACCAACCCTGAAATAAACAGGTAAAACGCTAATAGCATTAAAGGCGTAAAAAATGGGATAAACAAAGCGAATGGTGAAATACATTCACCCTTAGCCGTAGGCAAATCTTGTCCTTCCTCTTCTGCGAAGACGGACACAGAGCATAGCAGGAAGAATATAGGTAATAGTTTCTTCATATCGCTTTTAGAATGATATTTTCTGCAAAAGTAATGAATCTACGGCAAACAACCAAATTTTATTTTTCTTTTCAGCGTTTTTTCATGTTAATCTTTTTATACATTAGTCATTTTTCAAGCCTCTGAAGATGGATGCCGACTTTAGCGTTGACAGCTTTGCTATCGAGGTGTGCGAAGAGTTGCGTGATGGTTTAAAAGACCTTGTAGAGAAGTAGTCTTTCTTGGCCGAGCGTGAGCGTGACAGTAGAACAGTAGAACAGATGTGTTTTTCAATACATTTATCTCTATTTTCTATATATTATATATT
>OMXX01000157.1 GCA_900315105.1 uncultured Prevotellaceae bacterium
GCATAGTCACTGACGAAAGCATACTTCTTAGCCGCATACGCCTCTGCCGTATAAGGAATCATGTTGACATCAAAGTTGTCTTCATTCCACTCCTTTATCTCATATCCGGGGAAGAACTTCTTCCACGAATCAATACATTTAACTGCTGACTTTGGCAAAGGATTTTTGCCAAACCAGCAGTAATGAATTATCTTGGGTATCATAAGTTCTTTAATGAATAAATTTTATGTTTTGCATAGAGAACCCCCTTAACTATTTGAATAATAGGTTGATAATATCCTTTTATGGAATAAATGATAAGGATTCTTTCCAATCCGTTTTTAGGGGAATTCATGATGCTTTCTTTGTATATACCAAAAGTCTTTTTAAATAGCTTAGAACTGTAAAAATCTGATCCATACCAAAAAGCTCTTGCAATCATTGAATATGTTTTTTTACCTTGAATTTCATCCTCAATCCCAGTTCCTTGAAGAAGATTTGAGAAGAGTTCTATAGCTCGTTTATCTTCTTGCAGCATCCTATGATTATAGCTTTTGGACAACGAATCCTCTCCATAATTCCTGCAGTAATGATAATAGGCCTTCGGTAAATAGGCAACGCTAATTTTTTTATGTTTAAGGAAAGATGCGATTACATACTGGTCCTCACAGAATGACAACTCTTGCGGAAAACGCACATTATACTTGCGATAGCAAGAAAGTCTTATTAATTTATTCCAAACAAATCCGTGGAGCTTTTCAAATAACGAATGTAATAAAAAAGGATATGCGAGAGACGAAGGACGTTCCGAAAAGTATTTGAGTCCTTTGTCAGAGTCTTCGTAAAAATCACATATCACAATATCAGCCTTTGATTTTTCAGCCTCAAAATATAGGTCTTTCAACATATCGGATTCAACCCAGTCGTCTGGGTCGACTTGTATTGAATATTTACCAGTGGAGTGATCTATTCCGAACTGTCTGGCTGAAGAAACTCCACCATTCTGCTTATGAAAAGCTTTAAAGCGAGAATCTTTTTTGGCATATTCATCAATAATCTTACCACAATTGTCTGGAGATCCATCATCTATTAATAGTGCTTCAAAGTCATTCCAACTTTGTGATTCTAAACTTTTGAGGCACTTTAACAGCTTATTTTCAGCTTTATAAATTGGGACTATTACGGATATGGCTGTCATTAATTTAAGAATTGACAATTTTCCACATTTTGTTTCTTAGTTTCAAAATCGGACCTGGCGCTAATTGCTTAATTTTGTCCCACCAAACCTTTATCGTATGGTTTCGCATTATGATCATGTAGAAAAAATAAATTTTGAAAGATAGCTTGTTGTATACACCTCTTATCTGTGCATCTTCTTTCATTGCCTCTTTCCAGCGCCTGGCAGAAATACCATCTTCACTATCAAATCGTGCTATAGCAAGAGGTTCATAGTAAAATTTATGTCCTCCTTTAAAAAGCCTATACATCATATCAAAGTCTGCACAAATTTTATATTTCAGATTAAAACCAAATGCTTTTGCTACATTCGTTTTAACAAAAACAGTTTGATGGTTAAATCCCATGCCAGCAACTGCTGAAGTGTTTTCCCAAAAGGGTTTGACAACAGTATGATAAATCTCTTGTCTATTTGCTTTTACTGAAATTACATCTCCATATATCACACTACAATTTAAGATCTTTTGGGCATCTTTTATAAATATTTTCTCTAATATGTCATCAGTAGCCAAACAATCTCCTGCGTTCATAAAGTTTATCCATTGTCCAGTCGCCAATGCAATCCCTTTATTCATAGCGTCATAAATTCCTCTATCCGGTTCGCTACTGATAGTAGAAATTTTATCTTTATATTTGTTGACGACCTGAAGTGTGGTATCTGTGCTGGCTCCATCTACAATAATATATTCTACATTCGGATATGTCTGATTCACAACAGAGGTAATTGTTTTCTCTATAACCTCTGCTGCATTATAACATATGGTAATGATTGAAATTTTGGGGTATAACATAAGAAAATTAAATTCTAAAAAAACTTAAATATTCTCGTTTCTGTTCTTTTGAATAATCTCTAAAACTTGGTAAATAAAACAATGATAATAATTTAAAAGTAGCATATCTCCACCCTCCGTAACATTTTTTCATGAATAAGAATCTACTTCTGAATATCATTAGACGTTTTTTGTGTAATGTTTCTTTTTTTGAATTAAAAGAGGCTCCAGAAAGATGAATAATTTTAGGACCTTCTACTATCATTGATTCATATCCCATTTTTGAATATCTGTATTGAAGTTCCACTTCTTCAAAGTACATAAAGAAATCTTCATCAAATAGTCCATGTTTTTTAATTAAATGGTTTCTACAAAATAAGTCAGCTCCTGTAACATAGTCAACTTTGTAATTTCCGACATACTGTTTAGGCTCTTTATTCAACTTAATGCGAGTGTAGTAATAAAATACGTCAAAGAAGAATGTCTTTAATGATGGGAAGTAGTAATAAGAATGGCCAATTGCTTTACAATCCTTACATAGCAGTGGGGCACCGATGAAAGCAATCTTTTGGGATAAAGCCTCCATCTGATCATAGAATATTTTGATCGCATTGTTTACAAGCAAGGTGTCTGAATTAAGTAAAAAAAGATATTTCCCTTTTGAATACTTGGCTCCTAAATTGTTTGCTCTTCCAAAACCTAAGTTTTTATTGCTCTGGATGAACAAAATTCTTTTGTCGCCTTTGAAATAATTTTCTGAGCCATCCGTAGAAGCGTTATCAACAAGAATAATTTCAAAATTAATACCCTTTGTCTTAGTAAATATTGAGTCAATACACTCTCTTGTCATCTGAAGTGTATTATAATTAACTATTATTATGGAAACATCGATTTCTTTCACGACTTTGTGCCTTTAATAACTGTTGACCTATATAATCTGGATATTGCAATTTAACTTGTTAAATAATTTCCAGATCTTTTGTTTGGGTGAACAAAAAAACACCATTGTTGTTATTGATCTATTTTAGCGCATTTGCCAATTGAAAAAAAATAATCAATATATATAATTAAATAAATAAGAATGTGTAACTTCTTTATCCAAATATATTCTTTACCTCTTGATGGAAGTTCGTCTGCTCCATCAATATACTTTCGCGCATGTAAGCGAAATCTTTGATGCAATTCTCATAATTTGCAAAGACCTCATCAATGCGATGTTTAATCTCATAGTAATTAGCATGAAGCATATCAAACTTATATTTTCCATACACTGGAACATCCTCGAAAAAGCCAGAAGCTCCAAAACGTCCTGTAATTACACAGCAGTTGTGAATAGCTGCCTCTCGTGGAAGACGATCTTTCCCAGGAAACGGGCCAAAATCAATATAGAGTTTAGCCTTATCAAAGAGATGATTGAGTTGATCACGTGTGAAACCTTGAAGTGGAATAAACCTATATCCTTGCATTACTTTCATCAATTTCTTTGTATAATATAAACCTTTAGCCGGGTTATACAATATGATATTCTCTTTGCGAACAGAACCGTTAATATTTTTCAGTATTTCAGGATTTATATAGTCAGTCAATCGCAATATTCGATCAAATCTTTGAGAATATAAAAATTGTTGAATATATGTTGCTTGGTAAAAATGATAAAGTCTATAATCCTCTTTCAATAATTTAGCCATGCTGTAATTATTGGGGAATGGATTCGTGGGCTCATAATATTCATGTCCAAAAAACTTACAAGTTATCTTCCATACGGACTTGTTCAACTTCACCAGTCTTCCAAACTGTTTTTTTATCAAGTTGGCTTTCTGTCTCCACCCATTTGCATGACGATAAAGGTCACCAAAGTTCCCGTTCCAGAAAAGAGCATTTTCAACGGACATCCACCAAATGCAAATTTGTGCTTTTTTGAAACACGGGATCATCTTAATAAATGCTTCCGGAATGACAACTACATTTATAGGCTCATCTTCAATATAATTAGCAACTGTTATGTTGTATTTCTTGTAAGCTTCTGTTACTTGATTATCATCAGTAACCATTTTGTTGGTAGTAAGCGAAATATAGAATATAAATGCCTCCTTTCCTTCATTACGGAGATAATCAACTAACTGGTGGGATAATTCAATACCGCCAGTTGCGTATTTATAAGGTGCCATGACATACACCTTTTTATAATATAGCAATGACATATTTTTTTATATTTCGTACTAATGATCGAATCTAAATGACTTGATAAGCATGTTGGATTTTAGTACTTCTAAAACCTCTATAGCAAACTTATCACGTTTCCACAAAAGTATGCCTAAATAGATGGCTGAACCAATGATAAGCATAGTTATTAATTGAGCAATATCGCCCATGTGTAAAAATGATATTAGAAATAGACCAGCTCCCATTATGATAGCACTTATCGTGTACATGATCACATCTGTATTGATGAATTTTACGGGAATCATCTTGTGTGCTATTAGGTACATTGAAAGGCTGGTAGCTGTTTCTGCACCCAGATAAGATATTGCGGCCGCATTAAATGATAAAGATGGCATCAGTAATATATTTATCAACAAATCTATTGCGGCTCCTATGGCTGTACATGCTATAATTATTTTCACTTTTCCCATTGGATACAAAGTTTGTGTACCCATAAAACCAGAAAAACTAACAATAAATATTATAGGTGACACAATTCTGGCTGCTGTTATAGCGGGTTCAAATTCTGTACCGCACAAAATTCTTACAGCATAGGGACTTACGAAAAAGAGACCTATGCTCAGGGGCAATGTTAGAGCATAAGAAAAATTATAAGCTTTCTGAATGATTTTCATAAAATCATCGGTTTTACCTTCTGCTATCAAATTTGTAACTCGAGGCATTATGACAGGTCCTAAAGAGTTAGAAATCATCAAGACCACATACATTAGTTTGGTTGCTGCACTATAAAGCCCCACAGCTTCATTGCCATTGTAAAATCCTAACATCACAGTATTCAACTGTAGATATATACTCGTAATTATGTTAAGCGCGAATATTTCAAGAGAAGCACGTAGATGCCTAAATGGACGAAGTTCTGAAAATATAAAATTTTCCTTATGAATGTATTTACGCAATCTAACAAAGTTGAATACATTACTACCAACGCTGCTTAGTATGTAATAGATTCCATAAAGTAAAAGATCCTGCTTATCATGAACAAAATAAAAAAGAAAAAATATACTAATTATCTTAAAAGCCAATCCTCTGATAGTTATGTAGAAAAAATCTTCGATACCTGCATAAAACCAATTACATCCTATCGCATCAAACAACAAAGTAGAACTAAGAACAAGAAATAGTGAAACATTAGAGTGTACTTCTGGAACGAATATGCTTATTATGGCAACTGCTACATATCCCCAAAATGTAAGAAATGAAGATAATAAAAATATCTCCATAACTGTACGATTCATCTTCACAATATCACAACGGACCTTGGCAACTTCTCTGATTGCATACATTGGAATCCCAAGGCTTGTAAACAGTATTATGTAACTAATAATAGAATTATAGAAATTGACTTGTCCAATGCCTGTAGGCCCCATTATTCTACTAGCATAAGGAAAAGTTATCAGAGGGAAAAAAACCTGCGATATCGTATAGATAGTGTTAAGCAATAAATTTGTCTTAACTGATTTTGTCATAGGTAATTTCTGTAATGGAGCAATTCCGAAATAGAATGTTTTAGAAGAGCCTAACCTCTATTCTCATCACTTTTTCGATGATGGGTGCCATGTCGTAATATTTATATTCGGCCAGGCGGCCGCCGAAGAGAACATTGGGCTCGGCCTCAGCTACAGCACGGTAGCGGGCTGCCAACTGGTTGTTCAGCTCGTCGTTGACAGGATAGTAGGGTTCCATGCCGGGTTTCCACTCTGTGGAATATTCCATGCTGATAACAGTTTTGGGAGTGGCATAGACCTTTGGACCGAACATTTCAAAATGCTTGTGCTCAATAACTCGTGTATAGGGGACTTCCCGATCTGTGTAGTTCACTACGGCATTGCCTTGATAGTTGGGCTGGTTCAGCACTTTGGTATCGAACTTCACTGTTCGATAGTTGAGTTTTCCAAACTTGAAGTCAAAATATTCGTCAACAGGACCAGTATAGACCATTTTATCGGCGAGGCTTTCCCAATGGGGTCTATTGTCGAAGAAGTTTGCGTTCACTTTCGTTTCCACACCTTCGAGCAGACCATTGATGAGCTTGTTGTAGCCGCCTTCAGGAATACCCTGAAAGCTGTCGTTGAAATAGTTGTTGTCGAAGACCAGACGCACGGGCAGACGCTTGATGATGAAGGCTGGCAGGTCTGTACATTTACGGCCCCACTGTTTCTCGGTATATCCTTTTATGAGCCGCTCGTAGATGTCGCGCCCGATAAGGGTCAGGGCTTGCTCCTCTAAATTACGTGGCTCCTCGACGCCTTGTGCCGCCATAGCTTCCACGGCATCGCGTCGCTGTTCTTCGATTTTGGCCATGGCTTCAGAGGGGGTAGTTACGCCCCACATCTGATAGAATGTGTTCATATTGAAAGGCAAGTTGTAAAGCTTACCCTTGTAGTTGGCTACTGGTGAATTAGTGTAGCGGTTGAAAGGTACGATGGAATTAACGAAATCCCACACCTTCTTGCTTGAAGTGTGGAAGATATGAGCACCGTATTTATGTACATTGATGCCTTCGATATTTTCGCAGTAGACGTTGCCCCCTAAATGGGGCGCTTGTCGATCACCAGGCATTTCTTACCATTCTTGTGTGCAAAGTAGGCGAATGTAGCACCGAAAAGTCCGGCACCGACAATCAAGTAGTCGTAAGCTTTTTGTGGAACGGCCTTTACACTCAATCGAGCATTTTTAAGTCACGACTGCGTGATGGATGATTCATTCCGAGGGGATTGGCTGCTGATGGCAGCCGCCAAATGGCAACCGGCGGGGCGGCAAATGGCAACCGGCGGGGCGGCAAATGGGAGCCGGCGGGGCGGCAAATGGGAGCCGGCGGGGCGGCAAATGGGAGTCGGCGGGGCGGCAAATGGGAGCCGGCGGGGCGGCAAATGGGAGCCGGCGGGGCGGCAAATGGAAGCCGGTGGGGCGGCAAATAGAAGCCAGCGGGGCGGCACATGGCGGAAGCCATGAGTAAAGGCTTGGGAAGAGGGGATTGATGGTGTTGTCATGGCTTTTGGACGTTATTGAGGCGGAGGGAACGACACAACTCCCTCTCCTTCTCCCTTTGGTGGGGGGGAAAGAAGAATTGTGAAACTCCCGTTCTGACATCCGCCTCCGTGTTTGAACTGCTGTTCGCAGAGAAGAAAGTCCAGAAAAACCATTAGGGGACGAACCCCTATTCACTGCAAAAATACGAATTTATCTTGGGATATACAAATATTTTCCATAAATAATCAGTTATGAAAAATCTTTAGATCAATG
>OMXX01000018.1 GCA_900315105.1 uncultured Prevotellaceae bacterium
TTATCAGATGCCCCAAACAATGTGTCTTTCCCACATTTCCTCTTCCAAACAGCGCTATTACTCTCATGTCCTTTCAGTTTTTCCTTAATTCCATCAATACGTGCTTCCGCATTCCTCAGCCTTCACACCTCAACTTTCTCTAAAAACCGACAAGCGGCCATATCCCTATTGGAAGTTGCTCTCAAACCAATAGTTCCATGACCGACTTGTCTGTGCTTTACTCTAAGGTCAATGACCTTTGGTTACTATACACCTCATAAATTATAATAGTCCTTTGGTCTTCTCTGAGGCCAAAAGAGGTATGAACAAAATTGCCAAATGGCTTTCAGCATTTCTTTCACCCGTTCCATACTTCATCCTCTTCCAGCGGATGATAGGGCCCGTCTTTGGCTTCGAAGAGCACCGTTCCGCTTTCCAGACACTTCAAGCTATGCCACTGCCCCTTCTCGATATTCAGCACCACTCCTCCTGGCACCATATCAATGGTATCCGTGAGTTTGCCTTGGTCATCATAGAAATACTCCTCAAAGTGCCCACGAATGCAGATACACGTCTCCGAAGACCCCTTATGCCTGTGTATAGGCATCACGGTCCCAGGCTCCAGCGCATTCAGCATCCGTTGCGACTGGTCATCAGCAGAATTCCGCATATCCAGATTACAACGCAACCTAGGATTCTCCTTTGCCTTAGCCGTTAGTTCATCTAATATCTCCTTATCTATAACCATTCTTTATCTCCTTTAATCCAGCCTCAATCTCTTCAAAAGACACCGTTTCACCCCACATTCGATAAACGTACTGAGGTGTCACACAACCAAAGTCCATAGAGCACGAGCGAGCCTCACTGTCAAGGAAGGATTGAAGACGTTCTTCGAGATCCATATTTATCTTTCTTTTATTATCACCCAAAACGTCTTAAAAATCAGCCCCAAATCATAGAAGAAATTGTGTTTCTCCACATACTCTAGATATAGCTTGATTTTCTCCTGCATAATAACCTCGATATAGTATTTCTCAGGATCTTCTGCCTGCTCCATCAATTCGTTCTCGTTGCGGAACTTGATGGAAGCTGGGTCAGTGATACCAGGACGTACATCCAGCACATGCATCTGCTCTGGTGTCCAGTAGTCCACATAGTGACGCACCTCCGGACGGGGACCAACAAGGCTCATATCCCCAATGAACACATTGATGAGCTGTGGCAGTTCATCCAGTTTGAATTTACGAATCCAATAACCAGATTTGGTAACGCGAGGGTCGCGACCTCCAATAGTCACCAGACTCCCCTTATCAGCTCCCACTCTCATCGAGCGGAACTTAAAGATACGGAAGTCCTTGTTATATCTACCTACACGTACCTGCCTGTAAAACACAGGACCCTTGCTATCCAGCTTTATCCAAATAGCTAGTATTAAGAATAGTGGGCTTAGTATAATCAAGCCAAGCCCACTAGCTATTACGTCAAAAACTCTTTTCATTAAAGATTCTTGATAATATCAACGAAGTTAGTGATTACATACTCCACATCCTCATCTGTGAGTTTTGTATGCAACGGCAATGTCACCTCATTCTCAAACAGATGATAAGCATTAGGATAATCCTTGATGTCAAATCCAAGCGCCTTGTATGCCGTCATCATAGGAAGCGGCTTGTAGTGCACATTGCAGGCTATACCACGCTCTGCCATCTGCTCAATCACCTTGTTAGCATCCTCACGAGTCTTACCAAGCAAACGCACCAAATACAGGTGGTGTGAACTGCAATGATCCTCACCCATATGGTTCAAATACGCCACCTTCTGGTTATCGTTAAGGTTAACGTTAAGGTCATCAATCGCAGCGTTATATCGTTTCACGATTTCATAACGTCTGTTCAAGATTGATGGATACCGTTCCATCTGAACCAGTCCAAGTGCAGCCATAATGTCTGTCATATTGCACTTATACCAAGGACCAATGATGTCATACTCCCAGGCACCCAGTTTAGTCTTAGCCAGCGCATCCTTGTTCTGCCCATGCAGTGAGAACAACTGAGATAGCCTGTAAAGCATCTCGTTCCATGTCTCACCTTCTTTTTTAGGTACGTTCGGAAGATAATCTTCCACCTTAACGTTGACGTTAACCTTAACTTCTTCGTTGCCAAAGGGAAGATGCCAAGTTAAGGCTCCTCCTTCAGCAGTCGTGAAGTTCTTCACCGCATGGAAGCTAAATGATGAAAAGTCTGCAATTTCACCTGCCATCTTTCCCTTGCGGTTTGCACCAAAGCTATGCGCACAGTCAGCAGAAACAACTATTCTACCTATCTTTGCTTGCAAAGCATTGTTAGGCTTAAACAAGCCCTTCTTTGCCTCTACAATCTCAAACACACGGTCATAGTCAGCCACAATACCACCCAGATCTACAGGTGCAATCACCTTTGTCTTCTCTGTGATGGCAGCAGCCAGCTTGTCGTAGTCCATCTCCACGTTGTCTTTTTGGCTGTCCACCAGCACCAGCTTGCAGCCCACGTGCTGAGTTACCGATGCCGTTGCCGTGTACGTATATGCCGGCACTATCACCTCGTCATCCGGCTGAATATCCAGCAGATGCAGCACCATCTCCAGTGCTGCCGTTGCAGAGTTCAGACATACCGTCTTGTCCGTGTGTACATACTCCGAAATCTGCGCTTCCAGTTTCTTCGTACGAGGACCCGTAGTAATCCAACCCGAGAGAATAGCCTCACGCACCTCTTTAGCCTCTGCCTCCGTCATGTCGGGAGGCGAAAAAGGAATATTCCTAAGTTTCATGTTCATAATACTATCTGATTTCATTTTTTGATATTGTATTCGGTTTAATAAAACACGATTATTACTTTCCTCTAACCGATCATAAAGACATGCTCCGTCATCATTATTCTTATCAGTTTTCGGGTTATCCGGAAAAACAATGTTTCTTCTTAGAACTTGGTATGAGAAGCATTTATCTTATTCTCCATCAAACCATTAACATATTCTTATGTCACCACCAAAAGTCTTTTCATCGAATCTGTTGGAACCTCCACATCTATACCAATGCCATATTATACAAAAGCGCAAACCATGATATTTCAGTTTGTATTCATAGGGGATTATTCTCATAATCTTCGTGCGACAAATAAAGTAGTCCGGCGATGTAATTTTTATTTGCCACACATTGCTCATCATATCAGCTCTTTTACAGCTTTGACTAACCTTCCTCCAACATTGGTCTCTACCTTCACCGACTTCGAACACCCGGCATTCTTCCCTGCCTCAACATCCCTATCGCTATCCCCAATCATTATCGACTGACTCAAGTCAATATTGAAATCCCATGCTGCCTGCAACAATAATCCGGGCTTGGGTTTTCTGCAGTCACAATCGATTTTATACTCAGGACGTTCACCTTCAAACCCCTTGTCAGGATGATGAGGACAAATATAAATTCCATCAATATAGGCTCCATCCTTACCAAGAAGTGTTTCCATCTTCTTGTGTATCTCATGGAGCTCATCCCATGTCACTTCGCCACGGGCAATAACAGGTTGATTTGTTACAACAATAGCCAAATAACCACTTTGGTTAATCAACTTGATGGCTTCAGACACGCCTTCAATCAATTCAAAATCGTCAATATTGCGAAGGAAACCGACATATTTATTGATAGTACCGTCACGATCCAGGAAGATGGCCTTCTGCTTGTTATGCAGATTCTTTGCCTGAACAACACCATTCTTATAATCCGCTTCAACCTGATGGAAGCGTTCGGGCGTACCCATATCCTTTACATATTCCGGACTGTCATAACAGAACATCTTCCCTGTTCCACACAATGGTTTTAGAACCTGCCGGTCCAAATCTACCTTGCCCTTGGGATAGCCTGTTGCTGGGTCTACCGCTAGATTCTTTAGGCTCAGATCAAGAACCTTCGGGTCAATAACATGAAGTCCTGCATTTACTCTGTTATTGTACCATTGAGGACGTTCGTCTTCCTTACTAAGCCATTTCTCAACGTGTCCATCCTTGTCTGCAATTACCAATCCACTATCATACGGATGGGAATTAGGATGCGTAAACAACGTAACAAGGCCCCCATGCTTTTTATGGTAGTCAAGCATGCGATTGAAATCCACATCAAAGGCCGCATCAGCATTAAGCAGGAAGAAAGGCTCTTCGCCAATCTTTTCCCTCAGTTGGAATAATGCGCCAGCATTCCCTAAAGGAGTTTCCTCCACGAAATAGTCAATCTTTACTCCTATCCGGCTACCATCGCCAAAATATTCTATTATCTTATCTGCTAGATAGCCAACAGTCAAGATGATGTCCTTGAAGCCTTGGGAAGCAAGAGACATGATTTCTCTTTCAAGAATAGGAATCCCATCCACAGGAATCAATGGCTTCGGTATATCTGGGAAAAGCTCTGCGATACGAGTACCTCGTCCGCCAGCCATTATTACGACTTTCATCCGAAAAACTTCTCTTCAAGCATTAAACATAAACAGTGATATACGGGCAAATGCAACTCCTGTATCTTATACGTCTCGGTTTCCGGCACACGAATGCATACATCTGCGTACTTCATCAGCTTATTCTCACGCGAACCTGTCAGACCTATCACTTTCAGTCCTTTCGCCCTGGCATTCACCGCTGCATACAGCACATTCTTACTATTACCCGACGTGGAAATACCCAAGAACACATCCCCCGGCTTGCCATATCCGTTGACCTGCTGGGCAAACACCAATTCCGGCACAGCATCATTCATGAATGCCGTCTGCAAGGAGGAATGACCTGTCAGCGAGATAGCAGGTAATGCACCCTGTAGATTTTCAGCAAGGACCTGCCCTAATTCAGGATCAATCTCTTTCAGAGCAGCCGCATGGCCGCTATACACTTTACGTTTCAGCTTAAACTCCTTCATCAACTCACCAACTATATGTTCTGAGTCTGATGCAGAGCCGCCGTTTCCACATACCAGCAACTTCCTACCAGCGGAATAGGCTTCTTCCAAAAGCAAATATGCTTTCTTTATATCCTCTTTGCATACCGCCAACTGCGGATAGCGTCCAATCAAAATATCTAATTGTTCGTCCATGATATATCAGTGTTTTAGTGTTTCCACCCTATCGGTTTCATAGATCTTCCAGCCATGGGCGCCTCCCTCGGTGAAGTTGAAGTGCTTGGTGAATCCTCCCAAATTCTCCAAAGCCTCCTGTACTGCCTTCTTCTTTGTTGGCTCCACAAAGAACATAATAAATCCACCACCACCGGCACCACTCACCTTACCGGCTAATGCACCGGCCTTTATTGCCACATCGAAGGCCTCATCAATCATAGGGTTCGTGATAGCGCCAGCCATTTTCTTCTTGTCTTCCCATCCTTGACCAAGAATACGGGCAAACTCCTTCATATCCCCTTTCAGCACAGCCAGTTTCATATCCACAGCACTTTGCTTTATCCGATGCATGGCCTCAATGGATTTGGTATTACCGGTACTCGTATTCTTCTTCTGCTCATCAATAATAGCCGCAGAACTACGGGAGCGTCCTGTAAAATACAGCAGGATGCTTGCTTCCAGCTCATCCACAATCCAGCGTTTCACCTTAAGAGGATTAACTATCACCATATCGTTCTCCAGAAACTCCATATAATTGAACCCTCCAAAAGCAGCAGCATACTGATCCTGCTTACCTCCAGACAGTTGAAGGTCTTTGCGCTCAATCTCGTATGCCAAACGTGCTATCTCGTAGTCACCTAAAGGAAGGTTTCTCCACTCCACAAAGGCTTTCAATATAGTCACCACCATTGTAGAGGAAGTACCAAGTCCAGAACCTGCCGGAGCATCGTTATACGTTGTTATCTTACACGCCTGCAAGGGCAAATTGTAATCGCTCATCACACGGTTATAACTACCCTTCAGTAATGATGCCTTGCCATCTATTGCAAGTTCTCTTGACAGCGGATAGCTCTCAAAACAGTCACCATCATAGCTTTCGACAGTTATCTGATTGTCGTCGGTCTCCTCTATGGTACAATACGCATAGAGGTTGATGGTGGCATTCAGTATAATGCCGCCATATATGTCACTATAGGGGGAAACATCGCTTCCTCCACCTGCCAATCCAAGCCGCAGGGGAGCTTTACTTCTAATTATCATAATGTTATATTTCTTTAATTCTATAATTTCCAAACACTTTACTAATTCCAAGTTTCAACATATATCCAAAAGACTCCAACGAATGGGCGGGGAAAATGTAGAAATGCCTCATTGCATAACCTGCACCCCTCTTCATCGTGTCCAGTTTTCTTCTAAAAACCGACGAGCCTTTATATCCCTCTATTCCTTGATTATGTCCAAAGTTACCAACTTTCAATACATAATCAGCAATATATTCCGCTTTCTTATGCCACTTTCCCTCTGACGAATAAAGAGGCATCGCAACCGATGGCATTCCTAGATAATTGACCGCAAAAGCAGCAAAGGACTTCCATTCGCTCTCACATCCCATAGCAAACAATCGGAATTTCAGTAAGCCAGAATCAATATCATCTTTGAATGTCCACAATAACCGACACCAATCACAAATCTGCCGTAACCCTATTCCCTCCTTATAAAAATGCTGGAGGATATGAGCAAACACATACGTAACGTCCTCATCCCACCCTGGGAGAAACACCTGTGTTCTTCCATTCATCCAAGACCGCACTTTCCCCTCATAAAAAAGAGAATACTGCACCTTGTCTAAGGCCTTATCCATCTTTCTCCACAGTCCGTTTCTCAGGTTGCCGTGGAGTTCTACTTCCCAATTCTGTATCTGCAAAGCTAAGTGAAGGGTATGGGGATTTTCGTTCTCCACCCGGGTAGCCAGCGAAGAAAGAAACGCTTTCGCCTTTATATAGTTATCGTTACTCAACAGGAAATCCATGTCACCAGATGCCCTCCAGAGCGGCCTATCGTAGCATTGTGCAATTCCTTGCCCCTTAAGAAGAAGAGCATAAATCCCTTCCGCTCGCATCTTGTCAACCAGTTCCCCCAAGAAGCTATTCATTGCCACATTTCTTTGCTCAATTTGTAGAGCAGCTCCGGCAAATGACAAGGCGACATCTTGAGGAATCTTTACGTCTGTCACATGCTCCAAGCCTGCCGCTATTAACCCAACCACAGACTGCTCCAGCGCTATGCGGAAAATCTCTGCATAGTCTATTGCACCCAAAGCACCCAGTTGAATATCTCTTTCCCAGAGGCCCGCTCTCAAAAGAGCAAAAAAGACTTCCGTATTCGTATCAGACTGCTTCACTCTTTCACCCTCTTTTTTATGGGCGCCAATCAGCACCGACTTTTGAAGTTTCTATCGTTTTGAATCCTATTTTCCTAGCAACGCGTCTGGATTTGAACCTTACGTCTCCTTTTTCCGGCCTTCTCAGACGAGGGTCGCTTGTTTGAAAAGTGTGATTCCTACTGCTCATCCAGGTGTCCAACGAGGAACCATTTACAGTCAGCCCCTGGCCGTTCACATCATAGAAGCAGTTATCTTTGAATACAAACCTTCCACTTTTAAGCGCATCCCCGGACATAGCCTCTCCTCCTGCCACTAGCACAATATTGTTTTCAAATGTCAGCTGCACATCTTCAGACTTTTTGACCGAAGAGATTAGCAAATTTGCCTTATCTCCAAATGCAAAAATATTGTTTCTTACTATATTGTTCGAGCCGTAATGTTGATGAAAACCTCCGCCGGAACAATTATATGCCACATTATTCTCAATCAATATATCTGATGATCCCTCATCAGTGTAAATTCCAAAGCCGTCTCCAAATCTCGACTTCACCTCACTAATGACATTGTTGTTGATTACCGTACCCGGAGATACACCCAGTGTATAGATACCCGCCATGTCATTCAACAAACCCTGTCCCAGTTTTGTAATCTTGTTATACGCAATCGTGTTGGAGTGGGTTGGCGTTTTACCGTATCCCCAACTGAATCCTACAGAAATGCCGGTGTAGTAACCGTCAGAAATCTCATTATGTGATATATCACTGTTTTGCGCATACGTCAACAGGATGCCTGTCGCCCCCATATATATCCGCCCAAATCGTTCAATGACATTATTATTTACCGTGATTTTCTTGGACACCTGACTTTCACTTATATCAAGCCCACCGACCTTGATTCCACCGCCACCGATGTCGTGTATGTAATTGCCACTGACGGTACAGTTTTCGCAATTATTCATCAGCCATATCGCATAGCCGCCTAACCCACGGAACTCACAGTCGGTTATGTTCACCTGGCGAGCATATAGCGCAAAAACTGCCGCATCGAGTGTGTAGGCAGACTGGTACGGAGGTATTCCCGTATCACTCCCCACCACATCGCATCCTTCAAACACTATCCCCTTAAACGTGATATTCCCAGCCAGATTCCCTGGTGCGCCAGATATAGTGACAAGGTTTTTCAGTTTAGCAGCACTCATCCTTTCAACATTGACCCGTTCGCTCTTACGCGGCACATAATAAACATATCCATCACTGTCTTGATACCATTCACCCGGGGCATCAAGTGCCTTATAATAATTCTCAAGAATGACGCCGGTTGATTTACTGGGTGTAAAATACGACTGTGTGTATTTCTCCGTGAATTGTAGCGTTCTGTCCTTCGTTTCGACTGATTTGATATTTGCCTTTGAGTGTGTGAATAACCTGAAGAGATTAATTACAGACTGTTCTTTATTTCCAATGGCTTTCAAATTCTCTGCGAACTCTTCACTTAATACAGCTTTATAAATCACTTCATTCCCATTCCTGGAGACTTGCTGGCCGCTTTCCAGATTGAATGTCCCTTCATTCGGTGTCCTCGCTCTTGTGGCCAATACTCCGTTTACATTCAACTGTTGAATCCGATTAGCAACAGGTAGTTTGGTGCGCCAAAACCCATTATGCATCACCTCCCAGTTAACAATGGGGGCTGCTCCGGATATGACGGCCTTTCCGCGTCCAACAATTGTTATCGGTACGCAATGCTCTACATTGAATCGTATTGTGTTTTTCAGGTAGTAAGTTCCAGGAGACAAGTTAATAATGATATGATCTTGTTTTTCTGATTTTAACCCAACGATAAACGAGGCTAAATCATCGTCGGGACTTAAATTATAGACCTTAGTAGCCTTGAGTGATGTTGAAATAATAAGGAAGGATAAGATAATGAATAAATTTCGCATTGGCAAAATATTAATCAGCATTTAACGGGATTTTATCATTCGCCACATCCTTCTATCTGGATATGTAGTAAATTCATAATAATCTTGATATCCTAAAGAATGATAAAAGCCTATGGTCTTTTCGTTATTATAATAATCCGTAGTCAACGAGATCTTGCTATTATGTTTCGCCACATCCTCTTCTGTAGCCATCAGCAACTTCTTCCCTATTCCAGAGCCTTGGTTTCCCGGTTTCACTGCTATAGAATACAACTCTGCGTATTCGCCATTGTCTTCTACCGTATTATCTTCTGCCTTTTTATCTAAGTTCTTTGCAAGACGAAGGACGGCTTTGGGTTGGGTAAATAACAGTTCTATTCCCATTAGCCCAAACCGGATTAAGTTTTTTTTTATCAGAGAAGCGTTAAAGCCATGACTATAGTAAGAGCTTGTTGCAAATCCCTTAATCTCTCCATCATCCTCCGCACATAATGTAATGGCATCATTACATTTACACATACACTTGTAGTAGAGATTTAAGAATCTACTACCTAATGTGGTCAGGAAGAAATCCGGGAAAGCCTCTTCGTGGATTTTCACGATGGCTTCTACATCATTCAAAGTTGCTTTTCGTATTTTAATCATAGTATATCCTCAATGACTTTAATCAGCCTGCACAAATTCTCTTTCTTCGAGAAGTGAGCCAGACCGTATGTCTGTGCTTTCTTGGCCTTGTCTTCCAAAGCTGTTTTCTCCAAGGCAGCAACCATCTTCATGGTCTCTGCCAGTTTCTCTACGTTCTCCGGTTCTATCACCCAGCCACAATCTGCCTCCATAATGGCATTGGCCGTGTCGCTGTCAGCATCCACACATCCGATGATAGGCTTTCCAGAGAACATATAAGCAGGTAATTTGGATGGAATGGAACTGCTGGCCGCACCTTTCTTGATAGGCAGTATCATCACATCAGCCTGTGCCTGGATTTCCGGAACCTTGCCGTTAGGTACATCCCAGAATTCGATTTCCTCACATCCCAATGCTTTAGCCATCAGAGATTCTTTCATTGAGCCTGAGCCCGCAATCACTAACCTGGCACTCTCTAACTTGGCATGCATAAAGGCATCTATCAGCAAATCCACTCCTGCCACAGGACCAATATTGCCCATATACATAAAGGTGAAAGGATGTTTTAAACCATTCTCCAACGCCTCATTCTGATAAACCAAGAACTCCTTTTCGTTCTGCCAGTTGATGACCACAGAAATCTTATTGGCATCAATGCCTCGCGTCTCCGCCAGATAGTTCCTCATCTTGTCAGATATTGCCACTACCTTGGTACAATTCCGAAGGATATACTTATCTATTGGCAGAATCAAAGCGTGAGCAATTCTACCGATAGCAGCAGGCATTTTGTTGGTCAAAGATTCGGGATAAACATCCTGCACGTGAATAACGCACGGTATCCCGTACTCCTTGGCTGCTTTCACTATTGCCTTTTGCGAAAACATTGGCCAAGCATTCGCATAGATGCAAGAAAGCTCAGAATGATGTTCTTTGATATACTTTGAGCAAGCCTTCCCGAAACTCCAACTTTCTTTTATCCGCCCGTAGAATGAAGACTGAGGACAAACAAAAGAATCCGCGATAATCTCATCCTTCCCATATTCGATATTATTACCGAAATTAAATCCATTAGGACGTGTTGGCTTAGGGTGTAATACCTTTACACTATTACCCTTATTATGCAATCCCTGATATAGGTCATCAGATAGCCTAGCAGAAACTACCGGCTCTGGAGGAAATACACAAGAAATAATCAGGATATACTTATTTTCCATAGTTGCCTAGTAATTCTTCATATAGTGCTCTATACTGCAAATATGCGTTATCCCACGTAAAGCGCTTTGAGTTTTCCAAGCCATTTGTCACCACTTGACTTCTCGTACTCTCATCTTCCAGCAGTCTTAACTTACTCATAAGTTCCTCTTTTGTCAAGTCATTCATTAACAAAGGTGTGTCCCCTATGATTTCTGGTATTGAGGATGTATTCAGCGCTATCACGGGACATCCAGCACATTGTGCTTCAAGCACAGGTATTCCAAAACCTTCGTATGAAGAGGGATACACTAAACACTTTACTGAATTATACACTCGGTTCAATTCTTCATTAGTGAGTCCGGACATAACTTTGTACCTTACTTCGCCAAGTGTGCTGTTATAGAAAAGCTTTTCTTCGTCTGTCATAGGTTTGCCGCAAAACAGCACCTTATAGTCCGTGTCCTTGATGGCCTCTGCGAACCAGTGTCCATTCTTATAAGCTACACGTTCCCCGACAAACAGCAAATAATCCTTTAATGAAGCATCCTTACTTTCAATCACTTGATAATCTTCTGAAACTCCATTATAGATGACATTCACCTTATTTTCATCCACATCCGGCAAAAATTTTAGCAAATCACGCTTGGTATTTTCACTGATACAAACCACGACATCTGCATTTCTGATGGCGCGGTTCCGCTGCCAAAGATGGAGGAAGGCACCACGACGTTTCCCCTTATAGAAGTAGTCGTAGGTGAAGTCATGGACGGTAGTTACATTGATAGCATTCTTGCTGGGGCAGGTACGAAAATAAGAAGAATGGAAGATAAAATGTTCTTGACTCTTCACTCTTGGATTACAATATCTCTCCAAGGTAAACCACCTGAGCGATGGAGGAATTATTACGCCCTTAGACAAATCCAACTTCTGCCTGAAAACATTATTAGCATCAGTAGGATGTTCTATGAAAGACAGGTTATAACATCCCGCCTTAATAAAACGGGAAAGCAGTTCCTGCCAGACTACGGATATGCCCCCGGCGCGTTGCAGAGAGAATACTATGTTATCGAATACAATGTTCATAACTAATTCCGAATCAGTTTCTTAATTGCAGATATTGGATCTGTTGTAACTTCATACTCACACCTCTTTCTTTTTTGGCTATTAACCATTAATTTGTATTCATTCTCTGACATGGTAGAAGATTTCCTAATAGCCTCTGATAGACTATCAACATTCCCCGACTCAAATATAAAGCCATTCTCGCCGTCGGTAACAAAAGATTTAAAAACAAGAATATCTGATGCAATTACAGGGATTCCATAATTAAGGGCTATTAACATGGGACCTGATTGTGTCGCATCAATATACGGCAATACCAAGAAATTCGCATCTTCAAAATACCCCAGTACCTCTTCATCTTTAATGAATCTTATATCACAAGTGATATTATTACTACTATTGGCACGCTCAATTATAGTGCTACAGTCATATGTGGGTTTTCCTGCTATAACAAATCTACATTTTGAACTATCAAATCGCAATGCGGCTTCCACAAAAAGGTCTATGCGCTTATATTCTTGTATTGCGCCAAAAAACAAATAATTAATTTCATCATGTTCTTTCCTTTCATACATGCCAAAATCTTTCAGTGGCATGTTACAGATCGCTGTTTCTTTTGATTTGAAATCCTTCTCAAAATTACGTTGCTGTATTTCTGAATAAAAAAGGAATCTCTTATATTTCTTACAAAACTCGTATTTTAATCTAGCATATAAACTTTCAATCGTATTCGACAGACTGTTTCCAAAGAAATGAGGAGTATAATCATGATAACTAATTATTGTCCTTTCTTTTGGTAGATACCAATACATAAGGATTTGGAAAAAAGGATTTGAACCAGGAATAAACCAGAACAAATCTTTGCTTCTATTTGCATTCTTTTTTATAGCCAATAATGCCTTAAACGCAATCAATATACTCCTTATATCTCTATCTCTGAATTTCTGAACGATTTCGGTAAAATAACCATTCCCATAATGTTTTTTATTCTCATATTTTTTATCCTTTGACGGTGAGATGACAATCACATTCATTATGTACTCCTCTGCCAGCAATGGGAGAATTGTCTTGTCTGTATCCCACCACGAATCATATGTTATATAATTAATTGTACGCATTTAGACAACACTTTTATTATGTATATTTTTTTTGTGACGCTTATTATAAAGAATGAACAACATTACTATTTCATAAACTAGTAAATCCTTCAAATACATTGAATAAGCAGAAACAGTACCCGCTCTGGCAAGTACCGAAGCCAAATAGACACTTACATATAAAAACAAAAAGAACTCTTCTTTATAACGCACTAATCTGTAAGTAATCCCCACAAATAAGCCCAAAATAATTGCATGGAATATATACATCCACTTACCGAATATAAAAATACTTTCGTTTACAATTCCAGGCAATGCAACGCTAAAACCCATCTCACCTCGGTATATTCCGTACAATCTTTCAGTAAATATAGCATTAAAGAAATAGTCTTTTGACTGGTCTTTTAAAAAACCTGGTAAAGGCAGTGTTATAAGCCACTGGAAATAGTCCCCTAAAAGGTCGGTGTTTTCCGGCATCTTCTCCATAACCGTAAAATGCGAAGGATAAGATGTTTCCTGAAATGCTAGCAATCCAATGGCATCACTCGCTGAAATATTTATTTCATGCCCTAATCTAATGAAGGTATAAAATGACAAACCGACCAATAAGACCGGCAGTCCGATGAACACAGAATACCTTATTTTTTTTCGTAATTTAGGGTTGTAATAATACACTGCGATGACATATATAATGAGATAAGCCATCACTGTACTTCTTGCCAAATAGGCGGATCCGGCATAATTTATATAGAACGGCAAAAAAAGCAGTACAAACAATTTCAGAGCTTTATTTCTGTACTTATATAAACTAACAAAATAGAAGATAAAAAAAATGTGGCTCAAATAGTACAAGATACCACCACCTCCACCACTTGTTCCTTCACCGACGGCACCTAGCAAATCAGGGGATGGTGGAGAAATCAAATTTAACAACTTCCCTTTTGAAGCCAGTGATGCTAACTCAATAAGGAAATATACAATAATAAATAAATCAGCATGCTTAATAATGCCTGATGTATGTGCAGAATGTACACCTTCAATCGTGGCATATTTTTTCCTTCCCATTGATAAGAACACAGTATAGGAAAAGGCAAACATCCATAATACATAAAAGATAAGATAATCCTTCCTACAACCTTCCCATGCCACCCCTACTCCTGAATAAATGAAGAAAAAGGCGACAAAAGGTAGTACATATAATTTCTCTCTTAACGTTCTCCTCATCACCCAAAAAAAAGGCAAAATAGTCAAGAGTCCAGCCAAAAGAAAGTAACCCCAGCTAAAATGTTCAACTTCTAAATTCATTAGATATTGCTTATTATTTGATTTACTTCTTCCGCAATCACATTTGGGGCAAACTGGTTGCCATACTTTGAGTCAAACTTACTACTAACCTTGTCGGTATCTGAAACAAAGTTGTTCAACGCACAAACCATTTCATCAATAGTATCAAAATCACAAACGACATGACCGGATTCTTTTAATGAATCATAGGATGGCGTATTCTTTGCTGCAAAACCAAAAATAGGTTTCTTATATTGATAATATTCGCAAAGTTTTGAAGGGAAACATGTATTCCTAGAGTCCATCGGATCAATCAGAATAAAACCATCTGCATTCATCATAAATGAAATGAGAGCATCTCCGTATAATGGACTATGATGCTTAATAACATCTTGATTTCCCGATGTGACAATTTTTTCATAGTTTAAGCAGTACGTTCCTAAAACGACTATTTCCAACTCGTCTTTTAAATTCGGTCTTTGATGTTTGAGACGCGACACTGCTTCGTTCAGTTCATCTATCCTACGCTCACCGTAAATATTACCGCTATGGACAAGTCTTTTAATACCATCATTGTTTATTGTTTGGTTTTGCTTCAATCTACCTGGAATGTCAAAACTTCCACAAAGATTTATTAATTTAGTATACGAATGAGGATATCTATTCTGGAAAAGTGTTAGTAGTTTCTTGTTGTTAACAATAACCGCTGATGAATCCTCAACAACTTCCTTTTCTATTTTGCTCCTGAGATTCTTTCCAATGTTACTCTGGCTCATAAAGATATTATCATAGAAAGGATCGTAAAGAATGGAGACTATTTTATTATGATATTTTTTCCAAGAATTGTACTGAAAATATCGCGTAGGATATGGGCCGTAAATCATAATAACCGCATCATAACATCCTATTTTATCTTTCATCTGTCGGAATGCCCTCTGACACCACAAATACGCATCTAAACTAAACACCGAAATCAAAAACGGAAATAATTTATATAGAAAACGGTCAATCAGATATATATCCGGAGACCATACTCCCTCATCGCCTCGTTTCTGTGCACGCTGTAATATGTCAATATCATAATAATCCTTCAGCGCACCAATCAACCTATGATTCTGTACACTGTCCGCCACATTTGGCTTCGCGTGATTATATGACACAAATAATATCTTCTTCACGTTCTTCTATTTAAGATTTTTCAGTTCCTTTACCTTAAAACCCAGCACCAATTTCAAGTAACTATTTTTCTTCAGTACCCTTACCAGCAGGATAACACAATAAATGATAATGACTGATGTTATGGGAGCGATAACATATCCTGAGAGGTTTTCATTCAATGTAAATAAATTATGACCTAATGACCTGTTGAGAAACGCCACCCCATACGCTATTGCAACAAGAGCAAAGCAATGGAAAATATAAATACTGAATGACTCTCTTCCCACCTCCAAGACATAGCTCATTAGTTTTTCATTATTTTGCTCAAGGTAGTTGTAGAACACATCACACAGCCACTTAATCGACATCATGCCGACAAAAGCTATTGTCATACGAAAAGCAACTTTCAACAACAAAGCGCCCCCCCCAGAGGGTAAATAGCTGCCCGCATTCCATATATTGTACTGTGTGTCCCAAAAGCATAAACAGACTGAAAATGCCAGAATGATTGGCACCAATATCTTAGGTTTCTTGGTTATGTTCCAAATATTTGGAAAGGAATAACCCATCACGAAAAAGGGATACAAGTATGACAAATTATCCAAATCATAGTCAACGAAATAGAAGACTAATGAAAAGGCAAACAATATCGCAATACGAAACTTATAATCCTTAATTAGGAAATGAAATAGCAGGACAATAGAACAACTAATAAAGACCGCATTGAGGAAATAATACTCGTCGATGCTATGGAACCGTGATAAAACAAGTGACCATAAGATCGATGGAAATAATATGGTTGTTACTTTATCCAGAAATAGATTTCTTGCTGAGTATTTCTCACAACTCTTTCTAAAGAATAATCCCGAAATTGCCATAAACATTGGCATATCGTATGTCCTGAAGAAAGTATGGATTGGTATACTGAGAGTGTTGCAACTCATACTGTTGATAACATGCCCCCATACCACACCAAGCATTAATATTGCCTTATAAAAGTCGAACCTGCCGTCGCGCGGCTTAGTACTATTCATATTGTTTTATTATATAGTTATATACTCGTTGAGCTGAATTACCGTCCTTGTATTTGTGGAACAAGTCCATAGTCTCATCCTTGGGTCTCATATTATCATAATCTTTCGCACATTTTTGTACAAAAGTAAAGAGATCATCCTCATTATTGAACATATTTATTCCAGGATACTTATACATATCCTCAAATATACCCTGATCTTTTAAAGCAAAGTCATCATAGATATAATGAGCGACAGGACGTCGAAGAACCATAAACTCCAACCACGCACTGCTATAATCGGAAATAAGGACATCCGCATTCCCCATAACAATAAGAGGATCTAACCCACATTTGGTAATATCAATAACCACGTCGTTATGTAAAGTCCCCCTATTTTTATCGTATACATCATAAGTAAGCATCGTCGGATGTTGTTTTACCAATATAACAACATTGTGTTCTCTTAACCATTTAATCTTTGCGATATCTTTTGAAAAAAGCATGGGAGACAAATTACCTTTTCCAAACATTCTATGAGTCGGCATATATACCACCTTCAGTTTTCCTTTATAAGGGTCAAAGTATGGAACTGTCTTTTTCTTTTCATTGAACATGATGTCTGCTCTTGGTGAACCTAACACCACATTCTTCACCGAGGAAGGAAGACAGCTCTTGGCCTGCTCTATAACAAAATCTGATGTATAGAAATGCAAATCAGTCTCTTCTTCCCAAAAGCCATCTATAAGGTAATGACCAAGCCAATCCTTAAAACTAAACTTTCTCCATCCTATTCCATATAAGTCGTAATAGTAGCCCAAGGTGGCTGCACATCTTGAAGCCTTTGCAGATGGGCCATGTCCTAAGTACACATGAAGACGGTTTCTTTTATGGTATGAAAAGCAAATATCTCTGGCGGAATGGGTCGTAAAAACAACATCTGCTTTTGCTATTTCTATCATTCCTCGAACAGAAGTATTCATATAACAACGGATACCATTTTTCTTACATTCCCTAAATACTTCTTTGCTCTGCGTAATCCATGAACACCTAATTGATGAATCATTCTTTGACACATATTCCATTATTGTACTGGAGCCATCACCATAAGTGTGTCCCATATTACTACCAAACACCCAGTGTTTCTTCTTTGTCTTTATAACTGACGAAATTGCGCGTGCAATAGCGCCATATACAAAATACATCATAACAGTCCTTGTTCGTGATTATTTAAAATTCATTATTTTTATGTCGTATGGACAATACATAACTTTTTACATTATCCTTTAAATCCCTGTTTATCACATACAATACAAGTATAGAGACACATGAGATGATTATAAAAATGGTTCTTGAACAAAACACAGCACTTAAAGAAAGTATAATGCCTACTATGACCATAAACATGTATTTTCCTTTTTCAACCAACGTGACATACTTACTTGAATAGTACAGTCTTGATAGAACCATAGCAACGTATGATATGACAACAGCAAGCACGGCACCTAATATGCCCATCTTTGGAATTAAGAGTAGATTAAAAGCAATCGCCGTTACTCCTCCCCAAATACTAGAATAAAGAATAGATTTACTTTTTCTTATCGCGGAGAAAACTGAGCCCAATAAAGTTGAGAAAGAAGAAATAACCGCCCCCAACGTTAGCAGTGGTATATATTTCCATGCTTCGTAATATTCCTCCGTTGTAAATACCTTAACAAACACTTCAGACAATAACGAGATGATAATGAAAACGACAAAATTCAGTGCGGTTATCACTCTAAAGATATTATTGAAAAACGACAGGAATCCTTCCTTCTTATATTCCTCTATAACAGATATTTGCCAAGATGTAGAAAACACTGTAAATACCATAATTAGTATACTGGGGAACTTTTGGGCAACCGCTAAAATTCCGATGTCATGCAGCCCACTATTCGTCTCCATAATGGGTCTGTTCAATGCTGATACTAACCACCACATAATACCATTAGGAATCAAAGGTATCGAGTATTTCAACATCTCCTTGAGCTTAGTGGTATCAATGCTTTTTATTGATAGGTATTTATATCCTTTGGAAAAAAACAAGGAATAAACAGCGGCAACGGCACTGGACAGTATCATCGCATAGATATATCCTTTAACAGAATATGCCGGTATAAGTAAGATTGAAAACAAAGCCAAAAAAACAGTATTCACAATTCCAGTGGAGCCATATACAAACATTTTGTCTATGCTACGAGTGAACTGCTGTGTAAGTTGCTGCAATATGGCGACGATAACCATCCAGTATATAAACCATATATTATTGAAGAAACTGTTATTAACGTTTGGAAATGCCAAGCTTAGAGTGTAGAAGATGATGGCTGTTAGTACCATCATAAATATAGCAAATAAGAATCCAGATGAAAAGTATTCTCTTTTATTTTCCTCGCTTTCATCTTTAGGGAATATAAAAATCGAATCGCTAATACAGCACGAAACAATGTATGTTAATAATGAGACATACGTGTTCAAAATATCTGTTAAGCCATAATCAGAAACCGACAGCCATCTAGTATATAAAGGGAGCATCAGGAAACCAATTAGCTTGGCTCCAAAATTCCCCACAAAAACAATAATAGTATTTTTCCCTAAACGACTATATTTTCCCATATAATTTAAGCACTCTTTAAAGTTCAATGGCATATGAGTCTCCGACTCCGTGTGTAGTTACGAAAAACATATCATTCCATAAGTTAATCGATTGTGGTTCAACGTCAATTATCCCATTAAGATTGTATGTTGTGTCCACACACTGGTGTGGTACATTTATTATTTTTATTTGGTTAATAGTATTGTCTCCTTTTTTCCTACTCTGTCCGTATATAGAATAAATGGAATCTCCATTCTTGAACGCACCTTGAAAGTCTGATTCTGCAAAAACATAACTTGTGTTAAATACAAAACTATCTATAACATCTTCCATCGTCACAATAACATTCTCTTCAGCCAAAGGAATTATCCTTAAGTGCAAGATATATTCAGATGTGCTTGATATTCCTTCTATATACATAAAACCTTTTTCATCAACGATAAATGCCTGCCCAATTGCATTCATTTCTTTTGCTATAGATGAAATATCGATTCTCTGTAGAACAGTTACCGAATTCAATGTGACTTTCAAAACAAACACATCGTTTTTCCCATCTGTCACATAAATATAAGGGAATTCTTCACCTTCATTTTGTGCATGCGTAAAAACAGCATTATTGAAATAAGGATTCTCTATGCTTTGCCATGTAGAACTTGGCATCGCCATAAACCTAATGAGAGTTGCATCCTCAAAGGAGTCAAAGAGTATATATATACCCAACACCCCGCCCAGATAAAACTGAAACAGATAATTATCATGTATGCAAGCTCCTTGTGCAGAACCCCATCCCCCCGCTCGGAAATCGACATTAAGGCTCTTGAAATAATCATTTGTAAGAAAGGAATATACTCCTCCAATTTTCCATACCCTTACCGCTTTAGTAGAATCTACATCATCTATGGACGCATCGGGCTTACATGAGACTACTATAAGCGCACAAGCCAAGAATATGCATAATAATGATATGCTTTTCCTAACCATAACCCCATCGCCCTGCAAAAGTCAAATTATCATTCTATAGCAAGTTTATTATTGACCACTCAGGATAAGTTATAAGTCCTGAGTGGTCAGATAAGCTATTATAATTACTTCATCAATTCTCTGAATCTTTCTACTACCTCATCAGGGAATGCAAATTGAATTTTCTTGGGAGGAAGAGTAGCAATCATTTTGCGCACTTCTTCTACATTAACATCCTTATGAGTTAGTTTCTCTAATATCGCAGCAATAGTATCTAAAGCTTCATCGTTCCAATTGTAACGTGCAATCTCCTGAGTGCCCAGGCGAATACCGTAATCATGGAACAGGGTTTTATGCTTTTTGTTGAGTGTTACTTTGCATTTATATGCATTATCATAAATTTGATCCATCACTTCCTTAGTTGTATAGAAGAATACCTGATGCGTCTGAGAAACATGTCCATCAAATTCTCCCACCTCAAAACCATAATCACGGAGTTTCTTCCCAAGATAATTAGAGCAGTGAACCATATGGCTCATATATGCCGCTCCATATTGTTCGAATTCGATAAGGGCAAACAAGAGACATATCTTCTGGTGCATCTGAGGATGCCGTGTAAGAGTAGGATTAATCATCTTCTCCAACTTGTCGTGGAGGTACTTCTCATTTGTCATGATAATACCAGAGGCCGGACCGGGGAACGTCTTATGAGTTCCAGCAAGCATAATGAGATTTGATTTAGTCTTCATTGGATTGGGGGCCAAACCTCCAGCAATAAGACCCATCACCTGGCTACAGTCGTACATTAAAATACAATTCGTTGTATCAATCTGCTCAACATCGGGCACCTTGACTAAATCAGAAGGACAAAGAAGAACATACTTAATGCCTTCTTCTTTAACTTGTGCGTTTAACTTGTCATAATCAAGGTCATTAATAGCAAAATTATACGGAGCGGTAACAACCTTTTGTCCTATACGTTCGAGAACGGGTTTTACAGATGCGTGACCGCCTGCACTCTTGTCAAGAATCATAATAGTCTCACCTGGTTCGCAAATACATTTTGCCACCATATCTATTGTATGCATGCCTGTAAAAGGTCGAGGGTCAGTGTATTTTGCCCCAAACAAGCGTTCACATACTTTTGATATCTCTTCGTAATAAGGGAACAACTTCTCGCAACCAATGAAATTGTCATCCATATTAAAAGAATAGGTGTTATTCATGATATATCTCTCTTGGAATCCATAACTTAATGGAAGGTCCGCAAAAGGTGATATCACATTCTCAGCGGCACACAAAGGCAAGGCTTCCTCATGATATTCTTTGAAATCCTTTGAGTAATTATACAAATTATCTAGAATTTCTTTTACGTTGACATCATAACCGCCATTGATCTTAATATCTCTATCCATTTTATAAAGCTTTATTTCTTCATTTTCAAAATCACGTATCTGATAATACACACGTCCCTGATATGTTATTCTGTCTTTTGATTCAGGCTGCACATCACAAACATACACTTCTCCTCGACATCTAAATTTAAACAGAGTAGATTTAATCTTTCGCAAAGATTCTAATCCCACAATATTACTCTCATCAACAGCAAGAAGCTTGCAAAGTTTCTTCATTACACGAGAGCCAGAATCATGAAGATAGTTGGTATCAAATTGGCGAAGTTCTTCCAAAGAATCGAATTCGTGGATAACATCATCATCACAACGTTTAGCATACATATAAAGTTCAGAGAGATGCTCATCCTGAATATCAGCCCAAAATTTATTGGCAGTTTCAGGCTTATCGAACTCTTCTTTAATATAGCCAATCATTTTCTTTGAGAATTCCTCAGAAAAGAAAGCGTGGCCCAAGGTAACCCATATGTCATAACATTTGTCGCCATAAAAAGTCTCTATAATTCTATCATCGCTATCAGTCACAATACCACGTTCCGCAGTCTTTCCGGGTATGTATGTAGTACAATAATAAGAATCGTAGGCATAGGTCTGAAAAATATTCTCTGTGAAATACAGGTCAGAAGAAGTGACAATTGTATTCTTTAGGAAATCACGTGCGGCGTAAATGCTAGCATGATTGTTTCGTGTCTGATAATCATCTGCTACAATTAATTTCACACCGTACTTTTCTTTCAAGAACTCAAACTCTTCCTTCATGTAGCCTACAACAACCGCGATGCTTGTAATTCCTTTCTCATTAAGTTGGCGAATCTGTCTTTCAATTAGAGTTTCCCCTTTAACAGAGAGCAGCCCTTTGGGCTTGTCAAAATTAAGAGGAACAAATCTTGCAGACATGCCTGCTGCAAGTATAAGAGCATTGTCGATTCTATGTTTATCCAGAATCTCCATGCCCTTAGTTGTAACTTTAGTGCCTTTAACTAGCCCCTTGGTAACAAGAGAATTATAGGCAACCTTTACCGAGTCCCCGTCTTTATAGAGGGTTCGTGCGATTCCTGCCAAATCGGCATTCTCGTTTTCCTTAAAAAGTCTAAGGATTTCAAATTCTAATTTGTTCATTTAGGATACAATATTAAGAAATTAATAATTTGATTATCGACACATTATTTATGATAATAAAGAACTGTGATACGGAGGTGTCATATTATTTTTGAGAGCTCTATTATCTGTATATTTTCAAACATATTATTGTTATTATAATCCACACATACACATCGTCCCTGAACATTCTCACGGAACGCCTCAATCTTCCTAACCTCACTATCAATCGTGTTCTTTTCATCGTGATGACTGCGGAAGAACAACATCACCTTGGCCCCCGTCTGGATAGCGGCTACCACCTTCAACTCATCCACATAATTGTCAATGGCAAAGATGTAGATGTCGGGCGTAATGTCCCTATAGTTGCTGGGGATGGTAAGAAACGCCACTCCTTGCTTCTCCCCTTCCTCTATATTCCACCGGAGAATCACCTCCCGTGCTATATGCTCCTCCTCCAGTGCTACACCAGAAGAAGGAATGCTTACTGTATATACTTTTGCGTTGAACATATTATTGAACCTTCCCTATTGTGATACGATTCAAAATCAAACTAATCAGTTGAGAAATCACGTATTCTTTGCTCTTCACTTCGTCTGCACACCAAGAACTGGCCGTTCCTCTCGCTCACAATATAACCATCAAGGCCTTGAAGAACAACCTTCTTGGCATCCTCTGCGTGAACCACACAGTTTGTACATTCGTACATCTTAACGTTGCCAACTGCACCATTGTTATTCTTATCCTTTTGCAACTTGTCATGCAACGAAGCCCAATTGCCAAGGTCGCTCCAACCAAAGTCAGCAGGGTGGGTGTAAACCAGATTGTCTGCACTTGCAGGCTCCATTACGGCAAAGTCAATGGAAATTTTTTCGCATCGCGGGAAGACACCAACCACATCACCAGTAGCTGCAATCTTTTCCATATCCGCAGCTATGTTGGGTTTATATTTGGTAATACAATCCGTTATAGTATCTATGTTCCAAACAAAGATGCCTGCATTCCATAGATAATTGCCGGCTTTTAGGTATTTTTCTGCCGTTTCGTGATCTGGTTTTTCCTTGAAAGCTTCCACACCACAGATTTCACCTTCAACAGCATCCTTTGCCTCCACATAGCCATAGCCTGTTTCTGGGCGTGAGGGCTTGATGCCAATGGTTACTATAGCATTTTTCTTTTCAGTAAAAGCAAGTGCATTGCTAATTACCCTGCGGAACTTTTCTGGATTCATTACCACAGCATCAGCTGGTGTTACCACCACATTAGCAGTAGGATCTTCCTTCTTGATGCTCCAGCAAGCCCAGGCTATGCAAGGAGCGGTATTGCGAGCAGCGGGTTCTGCAAGAATATGCTCAGCAGGTATGTCGGGCAACTGCTGCTTTACAATATCTACATACTTGGCATTGGTTACAACCCAGAAGTTTTGCATTGGACAAATGCCTTTAAAGCGGTCAACTGTTAGTTGTATCAAAGTACGTCCACAGCCCAATATATCAATGAACTGCTTCGGATATTCAGGAGTGCTCAGTGGCCAGAAACGACTACCAACTCCACCGGCCATAATTACTATGTGGTTATTGCTCATTATATTTTGCAATTCTATTATTTATAAAAGCGGGGCAAGATTATCAGGTTATTGAACCTTTTGTCTTATGAGAGACCCTGACAAGAACCTGCCCCTTTCATAACGATTTTTTATATAGTGTCTCGCGACATTTCTTAATTGTATTTAGCTTGCACCCTCCAAACTTTGTTTGTACCATCCGAAAAGCTTTGCTACACCGTCTTCGATTTCCACCTTATGCGTCCAACCCAGAGAGTGCAACTTGGATACATCAATCAGTTTGCGCATAGTACCATCAGGCTTGTTGGCATCAAAGGCTACTTCACCATCAAAGCCTACGGCCTTGACAACGAGCTGGGAGAGCTCACGGATGGTGAGTTCCTTGCCGGTGCCCACGTTGATGTGGCAGTTGCGGATCTCGCCCAGGCTGGGAATGGCCCCTCCACGACCTGCGCTATGGTTTCTATCCACTGCGCCATCCGTACTAGCTCCATAATGTACAGAACTGTATTTCTCAATGCCAATGACATCTTTGAAATCAACATTCAGTAGCACATGAACTGATGCATCAGCCATATCCTCGCTCCAAAGAAACTCGCGGAGGGGTGTGCCGGTGCCCCAGAGGGTCACCTTATTGTCCTCTATGCCGTACTTTGCAAGTACCTTTAGAATGTCTTCCTTAGAAGCATCGCCATTCACGCCCTCTACAGGTCGTTTATTTAGGTCAATTGCTATCTTCTCCCAATTTCCGTCGTGTACCAACTTCGCTAGATATATCTTGCGCATCATAGCGGGCATCACGTGACTGTTCTCCAGATGGAAGTTGTCGTTAGGGCCATAGAGGTTGGTGGGCATCACGGCAATGTAGTTGGTGCCGTACTGCAGATTGTAACTCTCACACATCTTCAGGCCTGCTATCTTAGCAATGGCATACTCCTCGTTGGTGTATTCCAGCGGGCTGGTCAGGAGGCAGTCCTCCTTCATAGGCTGGGGTGCATTCTTGGGATAGATGCAGGTGCTGCCCAGGAAGAGCAGTTTCTTCACGCCATGGGCGTAGGATTCACTGATCACGTTGCACTGAATCTTCATATTCATCATGATGAAGTCTGCACGATACAGTGAATTTGCCATAATGCCACCCACAAAGGCAGCGGCCAGCACCACGGCATCGGGCTGCTCCTCATCAAAGAACTTCTTGACAGCATACTGGTCTGTCAAATCCAGCTCCTTGTGGCTTCGGCCAACAAGGTTGGTGTAACCACGCTGTAGCAGATTATTCCAAATAGCAGAACCAACAAGGCCGTTGTGGCCTGCTACATATATTTTAGATGATTTGTCCAACATATAAATATTAATTTGAAAAAAGATGGAAGAAGTCCTTTACGGTTTTTCCAATAGACTTCTTGTTGTTAATGAATGCCTCCATGATCTTTGCAGAGCCATGGGCAGGAATTAGTTCATAATCAGCAATTGCTGCTGGTATGAGACAAGATGACTCGGCAGGCACAAGCACTTCATCCCCTGTGGCACGCACTCGGATGGTGAACGGTTCCCCAATATTCATAATGATAATGAAAGAGTCGTATTTTATCATATTCCTATGAAAGGGCTCATTGGTCTCCACTATCTTGATGCTGAAAAATGGGGTATTCAGAACTTCATTGGCTTCGCCAATATTCTCTTCATGCTGTGTCTTATATTCCGGATAGACAGTATAGTCGATAGCCTTTGCCGCCAGTTCGGTATGCAACTCACGTGGTTTGCCATCAAGTCCAGGACGGTTATAGTCAAAAATACGATAGGTAACATCAGACGACTGCTGTATCTCTGCCAATTTAATGCCTCCGCAAATCGCGTGAACTCTACCGGATGGGAGATAGAACACATCGCCTTTGTGTACCTCATGTTTTGCGAGAACATCCGTTATGGTACCTTTAGCGACACGTTCCTTGTATTGTTCTGGAGTAATGTATTCCTTAAATCCCGCATAGAGGAATGCTCCCGGCTCAGCATCAAGGATATACCACATCTCTGATTTGCCGAATTTGTTATGTTCGCGCTTGGCCATCTCGTCATTGGGATGTACCTGTATGGAGAGATCTTGATGGGCATCTATGATTTTTGCCAGAAGCGGTAGCTGATTGTTATACTTGATTGCGGTCTGCCGTCCAAGGATTTCTTCTGGTCTTCGTGATATAACCTCTGTCAGGTTGTAACGCGCCCATGTACCGTTTTCCACCTCAGACTCTGAATTCGGTACACCAGACACAGTCCAATCCTCTGTTCCCCATACAAGCGTCTTGCGATTCTGCTTGAAGAGCATAGGATAAAGTTTGTTGCGACTGGCCTCTATAACGCATCCGATTGTCATGATACGACTATTCGTAAGAGCACGCATTTCGTGACTAGTGCATTTCTCTACATATACAAAGGTATCCCTACTACAAATAGTCTTTTTACCATCAAGATAAACCTCCAACTCACCATCAAGGACATAGAAACCCTCTTGCATATCTGGATGCACATGGGCAGCAGCAATCTCACCTGCTTTAAGTTCTGTTACTGCTATCTGTGTGAGCGAGCAACCGGACTCATTGCTGGAGAGAAGAACTCGCTTCTGTCCAACTCCATGTGAAGTAGTGACAGGAGTTATGTCAGCAAGATGGCGTATCACGTTTTAAACGTTTTTTTACTTAACAATACCTTTCTCTAAGTACTCGGCAAGGTTAGTGCGCACCTTGGCAGCAGCTCCCTCAGCAGCGACCTTAGCTATATCATGCTCAACCATGATCTTCACCAACTCCTCAAAGCTTGTTTTGTTAGGGTTCCACTTCAGTTTGGCCTTGGCCTTGGTAGGGTCACCCCAAAGGTTCACCACGTCCGTAGGACGATAGAAATCTTCGCTAACAGCGACAACGACCTTACCAATCAAGTTTTCAGGGCCTTTGACAACAATACCCTTTTCATTGATGCCTTCGCCCTCGAACTTCAATTCAATACCTGCATGTTTGAAAGCAAGTTCCGTGAATTCACGGACAGAGTGCTGTACACCAGTAGCAATCACGAAGTCCTCTGGTTTGTCCTGCTGAAGAATGAGCCACATACACTCCACATAGTCCTTGGCATAGCCCCAGTCACGCAGAGAATCCATGTTACCAAGGTACAGACAATCCTGTACACCTTGAGAAATACGTGCTGCTGCGAGAGTAATCTTACGGGTTACAAAGGTCTCACCACGACGTTCTGACTCATGGTTGAAGAGAATACCTGAGCAGCAGTACATGTTGTATGCCTCACGATATTCTTTCACGATCCAGAAACCATACTGCTTTGCAACAGCGTATGGGCTATAGGGATGGAAAGGTGTGTTCTCGTTCTGGGGAACTTCCTCTACCTTGCCATAAAGCTCGGAGGTGCTGGCCTGATAGATACGGCAGGTCTTCTCCAAATGGCAGGCGCGCACGGCCTCGAGGATGCGAAGGACGCCCGTGGCATCGACATCGGCAGTAAACTCGGGGGAGTCGAAGCTGACCTGCACATGGCTCTGGGCAGCCAGATTATATATCTCATTAGGCTGTACCTTATCCACCACCTGTACCAGGCCCATGGAGTCACCCATGTCACCATAGTGCAAATGGAAGTGTGGTTGACCTTCGAGATGAGCTATACGCTCACGAAAATCTACCGACGAACGACGGATGATTCCGTGTACATCATATCCTTTTTCTAACAAGAACTCGGCCAGATAACTACCATCCTGACCAGTAACACCAGTAATTAATGCTGTTTTCATTATATTGTTTTGATGCTATTTTACTATATTGGGAATTCCATTAAGTTCATTTTGGATATATTCCAAAGAAGCTATTTTTTCCTTTGTTTCTTCAAGATTAAGTATTCTTGTATTGTTCGAGTTAAATTCTTCAATCAATGCGCGCTTCACATCACCCTCTTTAAAATACTTATCGTAGTTCAAGTCACGGTTGTCAGCTGGTACAGCATAGAAGTTACCCATATCAATGGCCTTAGCAGCCTCCTCCTTAGTCAGCAGAGTCTCATACATCTTTTCTCCGTGACGAATACCAATCACCTTAATTTCCTCTTTCTTACCACCAAACAGCTCACATACTGCCTCTGCCTGGGTCTGGATGGTGCAGGCGGGTGCCTTCTGGACAAGAATGTCACCATTCTTACCGTGCTCGAAAGCGAAGAGCACCAAGTCAACGGCTTCTTCAAGGCTCATAATGAAGCGTGTCATCTTGGGCTCGGTCAGGGTGATAGGGTTGCCCTTGCGGATCTGGTCAATCCAAAGAGGAATGACGCTACCTCGACTACACATCACATTGCCGTAACGGGTGCAGCAGATCTTGGTGTCACCACTCAGGCGGCTCTTGGCCACGGCAATCTTCTCTTCAATAGCTTTAGTGATGCCCATAGCATTGATGGGATATGCGGCCTTATCTGTGCTCAAGCAAATCACACACTTTACGCCTGCATCAATAGCGGCATCCAGCGTATTGTCGGTACCTATCACATTGGTCTTCACAGCCTCCATCGGGAAGAACTCGCAGCTGGGCACCTGTTTCAGAGCAGCAGCATGGAACACATAGTCCACGCCCTTCATAGCATACTTCAGCGTGCTCTTGTTGCGCACGTCACCAATATAGAACTTAATCTTGTTGGCTACCTCCGGCATACGTGCCTGGAAGTCGTGACGCATATCATCCTGCTTCTTCTCGTCACGAGAGAAGATGCGGATCTCACCTATGTCGGTCTTCAAAAAACGGTTAAGTACTGCGTTTCCAAACGATCCTGTTCCTCCAGTAATGAGGAGGACTTTGTCCTTAAATAAGCTCATTGCTATATCTTGTTTAAATTATAATCACTGTTATTTTACCGGTTCGAAATAGGTGTCCGGCTTATTGGGATTGAATATCTCGTTGCAGTACATTACTGTGACGAGGTTTTCTGTGTCACTGAGGTTGATGATGTTGTGGGTATAACCAGGCAGCATGTGAATGCATTGGATATTGTCACCACTCACTTCAAACTCAATTACTTCGTCAGTACCCAGTTTACGTTCCTGAATCAAGCCATGACCGGCTACTACAATGAAGAACTCCCACTTGGTGTTATGCCAGTGTTGTCCCTTGATAATGCCAGGTTTTGATATGTTAATACTCACCTGACCAGCATTAAGGGTATGAACCAACTCTGTAAACGAGCCACGATCATCCACATTCATCTTCAAAGGGAAAGCAACTTTTTCCTTGGGCAGGTAGCTCAGATATGTGCTATACAACTTCTTTGCAAAGCTATTCTCTGGTATCTCTGGTATCATCAGGGTCTTGGGCTGCTCAGCGAAACTCTTTAAGAGTTCGACAATCTCGCCCAAAGTTGCTTTGTGGGTTGTTGGCACATAACAATATTTGCCATCTGCCTGTGGTAAAACATCAAGGCCGTCAAACTCACAATGATGCTCTTCACCTTTTAGACAGGCAATCATCTCATCAGCTAAATCGTCAATGTAGAGTAGTTCCAGTTCAACGCTTGGGTCGTTGACTGTATAAGGCAGGTCGTTAGCAAATGCATTGCAGAATGTTGCCACTGCACTGTTGTAGTTGGGGCGGCACCACTTGCCAAACAGATTCGGGAAACGGTAAATCAACATTCTTGCACCTGTCTCTTTGCCGTACTCCAAGAACAGATCTTCGCCTGCCTTCTTGCTGCGACCATACTCACTATTGCCGAAACGGCCTGTAAGAGAGGCTTGTTGTGAGCTTGACAGCATTACAGGGCAAGTATTACCATGCTTCTTCAATGTATCAAGCAATGTCGATGCAAAGCCGAAGTTGCCCTGCATGAACTCTTCCTGATTCTGAGGACGGTTTACACCTGCGAGGTTGAAAACGAAGTTCGCATTCTTGCAGTATTCGTCCAGTTGTTCAGGAGTTGAGTCAAGATCATATTCATACACGGCCTCCACTGTCACGTCACCATAGCAACGTGCCTTGCCATCCTTTATATTATTCAACTGTGCACACAGGTTCTTACCAACGAACCCTTTTGCGCCTGTTACTAATATCTTCATACTAAATATTATTTGAACTTCCGCCAGAGCTCCGCTCCCCCCGTTGTCCTGTGCGACTGCTTTTTCTTTTCTCGTCGCCTCAAAACTTAAACCAGTCGAGGACTGCCCCCTTGGCGAAAATTTTTATACTCAATTAAAATTTTCGCCATACCATTTTGTTAACGATGCCAACGTAGCTTTGGATAATCTTTACCACCTTGGTAGAAACATTCTCCTCGATATAGTCAGGAACAGGAATGCCGTAGTCACCATTCTGATTCAATGTCACTGCAGTATCTACAGCCTGAAGCAATGATTTTTCGTCGATACCTGCGATGATGAAACATGCTTTATCGATAGCCTCAGGACGCTCTGTAGAGGTACGAATGCAGATAGCAGGGAATGGATGACCAACAGATGTGAAGAAACTGCTCTCTTCAGGCAGAGTTCCAGAGTCAGAAACTACTGCAAAAGCATTCATCTGTAGGCAGTTGTAATCATGGAAGCCAAGAGGCTCGTGCTGAATGACACGACTGTCGAGCTGGAAGCCAGACTGTTCCAAACGCTTACGGCTTCTTGGATGGCAGCTATAAAGAATTGGCATATCATATTTCTCAGCCATCTTATTGATAGCTGTGAAAAGACTCATAAAGTTCTTCTCAGTATCGATGTTCTCTTCACGATGTGCAGAGAGCAGTATGTACTTCCCTTTCTCCAAGCCCAAACGCTTGTGAATATCACTAGCCTCAATCTCGGCAAGGTTCTGATGCAGCACCTCAGCCATTGGGCTACCAGTAACGTATGTACGCTCCTTGGGCAGACCGCAGTCAGCCAGATAGCGACGTGCATGCTCAGAGTATGCCATATTCACATCACTGATGATGTCAACAATCCTGCGGTTGGTCTCCTCTGGCAGACACTCATCCTTGCAGCGGTTACCTGCCTCCATGTGGAAGATGGGAATATGCAGGCGCTTGGCACCAATAACAGACAAGCAGCTATTGGTATCACCAAGTACTAGCACTGCATCTGGCTTGGTCTCAACCATCACCTTATATGATTTATCGATGATGTTACCCATCGTAGAACCGAGGTCGTCACCCACTGCTTCCATATAGATATCAGGATCTGCCAGCTTCAAATCCTTAAAGAAAACCCCATTCAGGTTGTAGTCATAGTTCTGCCCAGTATGTGCTAGGAGACAGTCAAAGTACTGACGGCACTTGTTAATCACCGCAGCCAAGCGGATAATCTCTGGGCGCGTTCCAACAATTATCAGAAGCTTCAGCTTCCCATTCTCTTTAAATTTTGCCATTTCTATTAAATGATTTCTTCTTTAATTTGTTCTGACTGGCAGTATCGAACTGCATCTTGCGACCACCTGTGCAATCAGATATTATTTCAAGTCATTAGCCAGAAGCCAAGTTCCTGTCATTTTACTGTTGTTTTGTTAAATAACCTTTCAAAATGTTTATTTTTGTTTTCTCGTTAAACAAGGGTCTTTACAATTTCTCTCGGATTTTCTTAGAACAGGCCGAGCCCTGATTTTTTTCGATTTTCTCTCATTTTCCACTCGAACGCCCCTTCAGTCACCTCAACCAGCCTTCTTAAAATTAACATTTCTTCACTCTCATGGGATAAGAAATCTTAACGCTCTTGCATATTCGCATAAAAAGTAGTACTTTTGTATTGAAATGAGCGGAAAAGGCTCAATTTCCCTGATGTCTGATGAATGTCTGATGAAACAGGAAACGGTGATTTCGTTTTATATTGTGTATCAGGCTGTTATGCGGAAGTTCACATTAGCTGGGAAATCGTACTTGACCTTTTTACCGTCTACCGTAATACTTTTATTGAGATTTATCTCAAACTGGAACAAAGAGTCATCGCTCAACAGTATGTCATATTCGCCGCGTATGAGCAACTCATTGACATAAGTCTTATAATCTGAAAAATTTTTAATGTCTGGTTTTACCACATTGAAAGACGACGGTCTGATGTGACTTTTCAAGACACCACAATCCTCACAGACCTTGGCAGCTTCCTTTATCGACATAATGAACAATGAGTTATTCATCTTCACCTTTCCTAAGATTCTGAGCGACAAACTTAATAATCTCGTCTGTTGTCATTCCAGTTCCTCTAAACTGCTCCAGGAGTGACGACATCGACATACCAAGTTTCTCACGTTTTCTGCTCACGTTCTCAATGTTTTTTGTGTCATTCTTGTCTGGCTGTTGGAAAACTAATTTGTAGTTATGCTCCCTCAGCCTGTTATATTCAGCCATAAGCATATCCATACCATCGCCACAGCCAGAAAGATATAACCATCCTTTCGTCCTAGTCATGCTAGTAAACAATTTGTCACGCATAACGACGTTATCGGGAATACTAAAGACTGCATCGCTCCCACAAATAAACACCACGCCGCACTCATTGCCCTTTGCCTTATTCACTGTAGAAAGCGTCACGCATCCTTCCCTGAAAAAAGCCGTGTTAGCATAAGGTGCTTGGATGAGATTGAAAACGTTTATGCCATTTTGAGCAAGATGTAAAGTTATATTATGAAAATAAGAATCGATGTTCTTCATATCCAAGCATATCACGCATATATCTGTTGGCAATAGTCCCTCACTGTTAATACAGTTGGTAATTTCTTTCGCCATTAACACGCATTCATTTTGGATGTTGGCACATTTAGCTGTATTGATTGTTGTTTCATCAAATTGGGCGTTTGAATAGGAAGGAGTATTCCTTTCTGGTCTGGATATGACCATGTGGGAACCCGTTTGGCAGTCGCCTTCTTCTACCTCAAAGCCCAATGAGCTCCATAGGTGTGTGGTATCAAGACGCTGAAGAACTTTACTATAATAGATGCCCAGCCCCAAAGCAAATGCTGAGATGAGCACGTAACGAGGTGTGCGATAACAATGTTCAAGAACTTTATCTTGTAGTTCAGGGTTTACACTGAGGTCGACAAAAGGCTGTCCAGAACTGTCATAGCCAAAAGTCTTATGCTCGTCCTGAATATCTACCTCAAAAATGTTTTGGAAATCATCATAAGCCCAACAGATTCTTTTTGTCTTGCAGAGTTTATAGCATAGGCGATAGAACTCAATCGGAAAATCCTGACCTTCATCTATGAGTATCATATCGTACTTCTTCTCTATGTCGTGGTTTATCAGCTGTTCGCAAATATAGGCAAAAGCGTCTTTTCCATGACCACGAGCCTCCCTGAGCGTTTGTGGTGACACTTGGTTATCTCTGCAGGCATTGTAATAGACTCCCTCTGTGGTTGAACCGCCCCATCCGTGAAGTACATGAATATTATCCCAACAAGGTTCTTGATTATTGGAATAGATTTTGTACACCCTTTTAATAAGCTCCCTTACAGTGTCTGCAAGAGATTTCGTAAAGAATGTATATAATATTGTATCTTCCTGATGGTGCAAATGATACAGAGCAGCCTTATATGCCAAAACAATTGTCTTGCCAGAACCTGCCAATCCGCGAATCCTCTGAGGCAAGTTAATGTCAATAATTGCAATTTCCTTCTGCCTTTGATCAAAATTAGCGATATGATTCTGTATGTCATCAAGAACCTGTGCTTTTGTATTAGGTCGAATATATTTCCGTTCTTTCTTGGTTATCATTCTGGCAGTACCCTCGACACTCCCTACCAGTAAACGAAATTCTTCTGTCGGAATTGCGCCACATCCACGAGTCCTAATCAGTTCTGCCACGTCATCCACTTTGCAAAGAATATATCCATCAAGTTCCTGATAGTCGTAGTTCCCTACAACAACCGACGTTATATCATATCGTAGTCCTCTGCCCTGTCGGAGAGAAGGAAATTTCTTAATTCGAGAGGAAATTTCCGTATAGAGATTATCTACACGTTCCATTGACTGATCGTCAAATACGCCTCTACTTTCCAGATCAAAAAAGAATATGCCATATAAAGGAGACAATAAGAGAAGTTTTGCTTCCACATTCTCGCTTTCGATGTCGCCTCTGAAAAAAGGAAACTTGTAATAGATACAGGAATCCTCATCGGCCACTTGTTTTATCTGCGTAAAAACCAAGTTAGCCAAAGCATCATTCTCAATGGCTGTCCTATCAACAGTTATGTTCATCGTTTGGAATTCTGATTTTTTGTTTCCGTGAATACCATATCGGCATTCTCAGCTTCAGTATAATGGCTAGTGGCAGGCTCCTGTCGTAGGGTGAATCACCTTAATCCTCTAAGTATCCCAGATGTGCCAATGTTCCAAGCACCCATACTTCACCTTGCACTAAGCGATTGGATGCTTCATTGATTAAGCGCTCTTTCTCTTCTTCTGGATAATCTGCTTTTCGTATTTGAATTTCACTATTTGCCTTGAAGTACTCTGTCACTCCCTTGACAGTGTCAACCTTTACATTTTTACTGCTATAAAAAGCCTTAGATACCTCGTCAATAAAAGTGATAAGGTTATCTTCATACAACGCAGACTTTATTAGTGCTTGTATTTTCTTCTCCTCTGGTGTTGCATTCTGCTTTGCAAGCATCTCAGCGAAATAAACAGCAAGATCCTCTTGTTTCATTATTGTGATTTGTTCTGACTGGCAGTATCGAACTGCATCACTTAGCGACCACCTGTGCAATCAGAAGATGTTTGATGTTTTATGGATGATGGATGATGTAATAAGAGATGGATGATCCACTATCATTTCCGCATTACAGAGGCTACCAGAAGGCACCTTGCTCATCACGAACTCACGAAGGATAAAATTGATTGCCGCCTCGTTAATCGCATCGCTGTAGCCTAAAGGCTTCAGCCAAACCCTCATCTCGTCGATGATATGGACATCTCAGGATCTGCTCCTTCAGAGGCTCTGTGACTTCTATGATATTCTTTATTGGCGGCGTTATAAGTGGCATGATATTATATGCAGATACGTCTGCCTAATATGTCATTGACAAAGAGTAAACTTGTTTCTCTCGCGGTCAAACCACAATTCATAGGTTTCCCTTTCACCTTTCACAAATCCCTTAACTATAATTTTGTCGTAGTCAATATTGTCTATTGAAACAATTCCATCAAAAGATATTTCCAAACCAGAAAAAGTTATCTGTTGATCTTGGTGTTTGCCAATTAAACTACATCTTATAGTGTCTGTCGCTAAGTCTAGCAAGGACCTTACTGTCATTTCCTGAATCTTCATCGTATTACATTTTTATTTAACCAATGACTTTTATCTTTATATTAATAGCAGCGGGCTTTCACCTGATGCTACGGCCTTTTCACAGTTGAACAGAACCGGATTGTTCAGAATATAGCCTTCAAAACCAGCTTTTTTCAAAATGATAATGCAAGCCAATTTGTGCAACATCAAAGACAAGTAAAAAAGTTCACTTGTCTGTTTCTCAACAGAACCCTTCACTAGTCCTCCATGAAGGAAAGTATTTCTCATTTTTAAAGCATCCTTATCATTATCACTCAATTCATATCCGGATTCCTCAAGCGGTCTTGCCAATGAGTCTGCATTAGTTGGATTATTCATGCTGTTTATCTTCTTACTCAACACGTTAAGGCTTTCGGTACTTATCTGTTGTTCTCCCGCTTCATTATTAATATAGCGTTCAACAACATCCTCTAAGTCCATTTTTATCTCATTCCAAAGTCCATCATCAGGTATTGGCTTTGGACCTGGGACAGAGCGAGCTAAAGTCTCAAGGACAATGGCTCGTACACCAGATTGATACTCCAACGGGAAGTTAGCACTCTCTATAATTGTCACCACTGCCCGAGCAATCTTTTCATCATCATGAATCAAGGAGAACAGCGACTGTAGCATATCAGGCTGTATCCAATCCTGCAAATGTTCTTGGAATGTTCCTTCTGTATCATATAGCGGTGACTTATTTTGTATATTCACCTTTCCCGCCTTCAATGCCTCACGAACATAGCACATATTCGTCGTAAATATCCTCATACTGGTTTCAGATGACGGGCGCATAGCGTTATATGCCAGCACAACATTTTCACCATATTCGGGTTCTGAGGATGAAAACAGATAACACTTGCCTAAATGAATGGTTCCAGTGATGAATCCAAGCGTCAGTGAGACGAAATAGACATTATTCAGCATCTGCGTCATAGTAGTACAAGTAAGGCTTTCTACTACCATGTATTTCTTGTCGCCATCACTACAGGGATAGACATGTACTAGTATGTCACCATCTTTCAACTCGATTAATCCTGATGTCCAGCCGTTTCTGATAAAGGCGGCGAAAGTATGTATATCCCTATTCCAATCAACAGAACCTATAGGTATCATACAGCGGAAATAAGCCTGTTCTGTCTTTACGAATCCAGAGCCAGCGAATTGGCTGACACGAATCTTCCCCGTGAAATGCCCCCCCTCGCCTATGTCATCCTTAGTTGACTCGATATAGAAATCGCCTGTTTCAGCAACATATTGTTTTCCATCAAATTCAATATGTAGTGTACTAAGACTATGTATCAGGTTCCAACTCTCACTGGTTACAGGTAGTGAGTAGTCTACATATACCACGTCATCATCCAACCTGATTCTAGTAACAGTATCTGAAATATCGTTAAACTCTGCCACCGATACTTCCTGATCTTGAAAAGAATGAATGAGTCGCAAACTCTCATCCACATTTTTCATCTCCTGATAATGCAATGTGAAGATTCTAATGAGTTCAGCTAACACACCAACAGCCTTCCACTCACTATTCTTCTGCTCTGCAGCAACCATAATCGCATAAAGTGCATCATTGAGACTCTGGTCGGGTTTCCGAATTTGAAACTCCTTCCGCAAAGCGGCTGTCTTTTCAACATACCCAGCAAGCAGAGCCTCGTCAACAAGGCACAGTTCTTTCATTTCCTGAAGATGCTCCTCAAGAAACTTCCCGACGAATTCATGCAGTCCCTTCTGCTGGCCGCCTGCCAACCTGTTTAACTTCTCGAATGATACCATATGATGATATGACTAATATACTATACGTAGTAGTTTTGAGGCAACATTACTTCCTGAGTTTGCTCTGGCATACACACAATATTTTGTAACAACATAAATGAAGCTTCAGCACGTTTACTCATATTCCTTTTACTTGGAAGTTTGCCAGTAACCACTTCATTTGTAAAGAATACATTATCTACTATATTATGGCTCTCTATCCAAATATTAAAATGCCAAAAATTAGAGCGAGTCGGAGCATGACTTAGGATAAGATGACATTGATCTGTTCGTTTCTTTTTGTTATTATCAACCTTATACTCAAAATTATAGTTGAACCTTACATTGGTTACATCTCCAATCTTCAGACCAAAATATCCACGATTAGGTGTAAACAGCACATGCTTTGGCTTAATCAATCTTACCCGTTTTCCTGCCTTCCAGGGCTTGGAATAAGATTTCATCTTGTACTTTTTTATTACATAGCAAACATCATTCTTGCGGAATGGGCCGCACAACGAAACAGACATACCTTCAAACCAGTGGTCTTTATTAAAATAATACGCGATGCTATTTCGAAGAGTCTCCAAATCAGGAACTGGTTTCCCATCGTCTGTGAATCGTATAACATACATATTATCATTCATCCATTGGTCAAGTGTTATCAATTTGTATCTCCTATTAGGATATAAATGATGAGGGTATTGAATATGACTCCGTTTCATAAAAAAGAATCAAGTTCTACTAGAATGTCTGCCAAGGTTCCTGAAAACATCGATAATTCTCCATTATGCATATGAAACAATGCCGCTTCCTCCACATCTTCCGTTTCTTCATTCTCCTGCTCATCAAAATACAGGCTTAACTTTATATCATCACGATGTGAGAACCTTACACTTAGGACCTCATCAAGATAACTATCAAGATGGAGAGTAATCTCCCGATACCTATCCTTCCCCTGAGTATACTCCAATAGCCGTGACAATTTTGAAATCATTCTAGTAGAAGAGTCTCCTCTATACCTACCAGGAGTCGTTTCATTTAAAAGTCGATTTGCCAAAACAACCAAAGAACGTTCACGTTCACTTTTCTGGATAATATAATCTTGGTTGGAACGAACTATCTGCTCATTATGGAAATGATACTTTACCATTCGGGATTTAGTTTGTCAACAAATTCTTTAGATAGCAAACGGAAAAACACCTCTTTCTCATTGTCATGGAGCAACTGTAACTGTTCATATACAGTTGACCAATTCCCATCTCCCCTAACTGCTTGTAGAGCTACGTATATACGTGAATAGACACCTTTTCCATCACCATAAGGTAATTGGTCGTTCAATTTAACATTGGCTTCGGCTAAAAGTTGCTTTTCTTTAGAAAGAATACTAAAGTTGAAGGAGAATTCTCTTCCGAAAAATGGCGGTATCTGATTGAGTTTTATAGGGTCACCATCCCAGATATCAAATATTGATATTTGAGGGAATCGACTCACATAATTGATGCGCACCTGCTGAAATTTGAGCACTGGTTTCTCAACATCATACAATCCTTGCAATGCATTTTTGATAAATCTATTAAGTACATCCCAGCCAGGATACTGACTCACAATATTGATTGATATCAGACTGCTGCAAACATAAATTCTGAACTTATCATTCGCTAGGAAATGTTTTCCTTCATCCTTCCCATACATAGGAAAGATTCTGAACTCATCATTAGGATATGATGCCTTAATGCTCTCATGAATAATGCGTTCAATGAATTCATCTTTATAGTCAGTCTCAATAGCAAATTCAATTATCGAATCCACCAGACAATCTGGTGTAATCTTTTTAGGTATCCCGTTTCTCGTATCCATATTCAATTTCTATAAGATGTGGAAACAAATTATTATAGTTTACTTGCACTTGCACGCTTTCTAGCATCGATAACAATGATATTCTGTATGAGAGGTTCTGGTATATTTTGAGCCTTCAGCCTTCCCCAAAGATTATTTACCAACTTTTCATCATGATCATCAGCAATGACAATCATATAGATTCCTTTAGAAGTACTTTCTGCCTTCAAATAGACAGGTAGTTGAACCTCAATACCATGCATGAGCTGTGAATTCCGTGCAAGCTTCATCTCAAGTAGAACCTTACTATGGTAGCCACTCGAAAATTTAAAATCTACTGGCCCTGCACCATAGTCTGTTTCAGGACTCAATACAATATCACTTATATTACAGTATCCATCAGCCATTAACAAGAAGAGTCTCTGTAGTGCCTTCTCATTCTTGAATTTATCCTTATTATAGAGGAGTTCGGACATGCGGTTGGTTTCAACCATTTTCTTGAACTGAAGGCATATTTGACGCGCTATGTACATCACAGCTTCAAGATTGTCTTCCTTAGCTTCTAAAGAAAGGGGCTCCTGACCTATAAGTTCCTCTATGATTGCAGATGCATAAATGAAGTTGTCATCTTGCATAAAGTCGTAACCCTTACCCTTAAGGTGACGATATATCTCTGCCATTTTTGACATCACAGCAGGTTTTGCAAGAAGCCTTTGCTTAAGAAGCTTTTTATCTCGCATATCTCTCATGGCCAACCCTACATCTTTGCTGATTCTCCTACGAATTTCATTGTTATAATCACTAAAGAAATGACCATCGCGATACTCTGCTTCAGGCAGATTTCGAATAATCTCTGTAGGAACAAAGATGATAGGAGTTTTTACAAAACCCCTTTTCTTGTCGGATCTTATAAAGAAAGGAAGGTCATATATGCCATCGAATTTATACGTCTTAAAGCCAAATTCTTCCGTCACACGCTGAGTATATCGTACAAACTCATTGCGAAGAGTCCAGATCATAATATCACTAATACCATCGGCTCCTATTTTCTCTTGAAAGAGATTAACTAGAAGGAATATTTCAGGATCCTCAACTCCATCCTGTACTATCTCAATAGCTGTTTCCGCCAGTAGCTCTGCCTTCTTACCCGTGATTCCCTTACCAGCTCTGGAATTATCTCCAAATCCCAAACCTATAAAATGAAATTCAGGAAAAGAAAGGTGTTGCACTATAGACTTATAGCGGAGATTTGTTATTGGCTTATCTCTTTCTGGGACAAGAGTTAATAACTTCCTAAAATGGTCTAAAAGTTTTTCGTAAGCGCCAACAAACTCATGAGTTTTACATCTCTTCAGTAACAATGGGTCAACATGCAGTCTGGCATCTTTGCCGACAAAGCCGTCAAAGACACCTTTAGCCACAAATTCCTTGTGACTCCTCTTAAAGAATGCACTATAATGTTTCGCCATTGAAAGTTATATTTTGTTCTGACTGGCTGTATCGAACAGCATCGTTACACGACCACCTGTGCAATCAGAAGATGTTTGATGTTTTATGGATGATGTACTTCGAGATGTAAGATGTATGATGGCAGAGGGCAGATGTGTTATTTCTCTGTTCCATTCTCATCTAGTTTCTTACATCTATGCACAAGTACCTTAACAGAAGATGTTTGATGTTTTATGTCTGATAGATGATGCTTTTATACCTCATAAGATTCCACAAACCGAAGAGCTCTAATTACTTTTTCGGTATGGAAGGACAGCTGATTGTAAGTTTTGTATGCTTTTAATCGAGCTATGGCGCTTTGAGCATCTAACACACCACTCTCGTATAGATTAACAGTAACGAAAACATTATCGTTCGCTACGGGTCCAAAGACTAAATCATAGTCGTGTACTTGTCCCTTACGACAACCAACCACAAAATCCAACCATGCGGCATCGACACCATGAAACTCCCTAATTCGTAATTCTGAATTTGCTAATAGTGCATCATCCACCTCGTAAACAGAGACTATCTTTTTTCCTGTCTTAGCTCTATCCAACTTTATCTCCGTCCACTTCTCAGCCTGTTCCTTCTGAGTAGTTGTATAGAAGCCCTTACCGAAATCTGTTTTATTACGTCCATAACGAAGACTCGGGTTACGGACCTCTACATTTGAGCCATGATATAACCTCATTTTCTCTTTCTCCTATTAATGAAACGTTGGACCTCGTCAATCACATATTCGGTTCCTTGGGTATGGAGCATATCATAATGTTTAAGCAAGAACAAATCTGCATCATATTCTTTAAACAGAGCTAATGCCTGTAAGCCTCCGATACCTTTATGTAGTGCATACTTCTCCAAGGTATAAACAAAGAACTCGAATGCTTGTGGGGTAGTCTCAACCGCATGATGTTTACGCGTCTTCTCAAATTCTTCGTACAAAGCCTCGGAACTCATATACCACCATCTAGCCCCTTCGTTATAGAGTTCCTTATACATATCATTGGAATAAATATATGTAAGAGCCTCATCCAGGGAGATTCTTTTTTTCTCGGACACGTATTCTGCCAAACGGGCAATCTTGATTGGAATGATATTTTCTTCGTATACACCCATACTTGCTTGCTTAATTAACTGAAATGGTATTTTCGGGTGACAGGGAACTGGTTCGTGTCATTAGATGGATGATGGCTGATGGAAGATGGAAGATGTTACCAGCCGAAGATGTCCGCATGAGTACCTGTTTGAAGGAAAAGGAGCGTAAGTTCGTTATTATTTTGCTCCCACGTCATCAGCCAGTTAGGTTCTATATGACACTCCCACTGACCCTTACGGTCACCCTTTAGTAGATGTGGCTTATACTCAGCAGGGAGTGTTCCTGTTGCTTCAAGGAGATCCATCGCATCGGTAATCAACTTCATGTTCAGACCACGCTTCATACAACGTTTAAAGTCTTTCTTGAATCGAGTGGAGATTCTTACCGTATATGCCATATCAAAGTCCCATTTCCTTATAGAAGTCCTTCAAAGATGCATATTCTGTCACTCGACCACGCTTAATATCATCCATGGCCTCTTTGTAACCTGCCGTTTTAGTGATGTCCTCGTTCTTGGCCTTATGAACCCTAACAGAAGCCACGCCCTTCAGTAACTGACATGCCTTCTTAATCTGTGTCAGCAGGCTCTCGTCCTGCACATCTAATACGATTGTCGCCATATCTTTAGAAGTATGAATTATTTTATACTACTTTTTATATTTCGAAAAAATCTTATTTACCATATTTCTCAACGGCCTCATAATAGGTATCTAATGAGCCAATGTCGAAGCGGCCAGCACTCATCGGCCAAGCATGCATAGTGGTATGCTCCACCATGTAGTGAGCCAGATTGCCTGGAGCATCCTTGCCACAGCCGTTCTCTACTGAGTGGCGAACAAGGGCTAAGTCCTCTTTCCTATAGATATAAAAAGGAGGCACTGCCCAATGTGACTTGGGAACTTCTGGTTTCTCCTCCATGCCAAGTACCTTATTATTTTCGTCTAACTCAACGACACCAGTGCGCTGGAGCTTCTCAATAGATGGCTGCTCATGACACATGATGCAAGAGGTGCCTTTCGCTTTGGCGAAGTCCACAAACTCCTGGAAGGAGAAGAACAATAGATTGTCGGCTGCTACGACCAAGACCCCCTCCAACTTCCCCTGCTTAGGGGGAGTGCTCAGAGCCAACAACAAATCGCATACTGCTCCTAAGCGATTATCGTTTGTCGTACTACCATCATCAATGATGGTGATAGGTTTCTTCCAACGCCTATTGCAGTCTAAGGTCTGAGGTCCAAGGTTTAAGGCCTCTTTACCTTTGACCGACTCCCTTTGACCTTGCTCTTTCACCCATTCTTCAAATATCGGTGCAAACTTGTGATTAGTCACTATTATATGCTCGGTGATGTCATTGATTTTATCAATATCATCGAGCATTCGTCCAAGAATGGTGTTATTGCCTATCTTCAACAACGGTTTAGGAAAGTTCTTGGTCAACTCACCCAAACGAGTTGCGTAGCCTGCGGCTAGTACGACACATTTCATATTCTTTTTCTTTTTACTTTGACCACGAATCTATCGAATCTAACGAATATTTTTTAGATGACAATCATTTTATGATTGCTTTGCGATGAGCAAAGGTTCAATTTTATTGGATGAACTTCTGAAAGTAAACTTTCAAGATTCATCAAACAAAATCAAACTTATCATCTAAAAATAATGATTATTCGTGTTTATATGTTAAATTTGTGTTCGTTATACTACAATTCTTTCCTTTTCTAACTCATCGGAGCAACCGAAGTTCAGAAGCAGACCTAATTTATGCCCAGTGGCATGAAGGTAATTGTACACCTGACTGCGGTGAGCATCATCTAATGCGCTTACCGCCTTCAGTTCTATGATTATCTTTCCAAAGCAGACAAAATCTGCTTTATAGGTTTGCTTCAGCTCCACACCATCGTACTGAATCTTTAGTTCCTTTTCTCGCTCATAGGGTATTCCCTGACGTTGAAACTCAATCTCAAGAGCTTCTTGATAGACTGCTTCAAGGAAGCCAGGACCAAACCAATTGTAGACTTTGAATGCAGCCCCTACTATCTTATAGCTTTCGTCCTTATAGATGAGCATATTCTTTTTATTTGAACACGAATTATACTAATTGGACGAATGTTTATTATTACTGATGACAGACCGCAGGTCTGCTTTATTCAAGAATAAAGGTTTGATTTTGTTGAAAGATTGATTGAAAGCTAGCTTTCATACAGTCTTCAAACAAAATAAAACGCATCATTAGTAATATCAACTTACCATCTAATATAATATAAAACGTATTAATTATTCGGATTATTCGTGAGATTCGTGTTCGTTAAATGAACCTTGCTCCGTCGTCAGGACGAACCCAGAATACTTGGAAGGTCTTTTCGTATTCAGGGAACTGCTCCAGATATTTCTCTGTGAGTACCTTCTCGATGTCTGCTTTGTAGGCTGGATCTACGAGGGCGATGCAGGCACCCTTGAAGCCGGCACCAGAGAAGCGGCCACCATAGACTCCTGGCAGGTCGCGCATAATCTCGTAAATGGCTATCAGCTCAGGACTTCCACACTCGTAATTGTGGATGCTCGATTCGCAGGAGTCGAACGATAGCTTACCAAATAGCTTCATGTTACCCGTTTCCCATGCCGTCACGCCCTGTCTTACTCTGCGATACTCCGAGTAGAAATGTTCAGCTCTACGAGCGAAGCGGGCTGGCATGGCAATGCGCGTCTTATCGAAGGTAGCCTTGGGAATGTCGCGCAGGAACGTCTTATCGAACGTTTTCAACGGCTGGTCTGTATATGCCAACATATTCCATGCTGCTGTCTTGCACTCATAGACACGGAGGTTATAATCCGAGTTTACCAGCGAACGGGTCAAGCCTGAGAAGAAGATACCGATCTCGAAGGGAAGGTCTGACGACCTGTTGTCTAAGGTCTGAGGTCCAAGGTCTAAGGCCTCTTTACCTTTGACCGATTCCATTTGACCTCCAAAAGGAATCAGGCGGTATTCGTTGGAGTCACAATCCAAGAATAGGAGCTGATCCTTTTTGGATAGTGCGATACATGCCTGGTCAAGCAGGCCGTTGTTCAATCCGATGTATTCCCGCTCTGCTTCAGATGCGATCTTTACCACTTCGAATGGCTGCAAAGTAATGTCATTCGCCTTGGCAAAGGCCATCACGTAGGCAATAAGTACAGCAGCACTCGAAGAAAGACCACCCACCGGCAGACTGCCCTGAATGACACCATTGATTCCGTACTTCAACTCAAAACGCTTCTTCAGGGCATACTTCGCACCACGGGCATAGTCGCCCCAGTGACGTTCACGTACCTGAGAAGGTGCATCAATCTCAAAGTCCACGAGCCCCTCAAAGGTCTTCGATTCCAGATGTACATGACTATCGTCACGCACATCAAACCACAGGTCAACGCCCTTATCGATGGCGAATCCCGTCACCAGTCCATGCTGATGATCCACATGTGCCCCCAACGGACACACTCTGTATGGTGAGAATATATGATATTGCATAGTAAGAAGTAAGAAGTAAGATGTAAGATGTGTATAAGATGGATGATGGATGATGGCTGAGGTTACTGCTTGTGAAGGGTGCAGCGCTTGATGTCAACCTTGACCTTGACGTTGCCGAGGCGGCCAAGGGCGAAGCAGAGGAAGTGGTTGTCGGCGGCCTGGACGTAGTTGCCGAAGAGGCCGGCAAGTTCACCGTCGCGGACTTCGATGACGGAGTCGGAGGTGAGGGATTCCTTGGTGAGCTCGATGTCGTCCTCGTGGTCGATGCCGGCGATAGCCTGACGGAGTCGCTGGATGTCGCGGTCGGGAACCTGGGCGAGTTTCAGACGGCCGGCAGTGGTGCGCGGCATAGCTCGCTCTGGCAGGAAGAGCTCAATGTAGGGATTGTGACGGACGTGCTCGTAGGCTACATTCTCCTCCATACCGCTGATGAAGAGCATGCGGGGGATGAAGTAGCGGTCCACCATCCGCTTGGTGCGGTTGGCATAGGTGTGGAGCACTTTCTTGCGGGGGATGTAGGTTTCCCACGTGGCTGTAGCGGGGCTTTTGCTGAGGTAATCGACACAGGTGTCTGTGTACTTCTGATGGGTCAGCAGGGCCACGAACCACTTGCGGTCGGGTACGGCAGAGCCACTCGGTTTGTGCACCTCAGCACCTACCGAACCGCTTGGAGAAATCTTCGCTTCGTCCATAATTCCGTGCAAAGGTACAAAGAAAATTTCATATAACGAGGCAAAGAATGAATAATTTTGGGATAAAACGTCAATTATTTATAAAATAAGTGGATTACCACAGATAATCCTCGACTTCGGAGTCGAATTGGAGGGGCTGCGTCCAGCCGTAACGCTGACAGACGGTCTGGATAACCTGCAGGACGTCGGGGGGTATGGGGCACTTGGCGCTATGGTATTGGTAGTACTTGTAACGGCCATAGTGGTTGATGAGTGCACCTTTGATGGAGAGCTCCGTATGATGAGGCATGTCATAATAGAAGTGTTCACGCATGCCAAGGGGCATTCTGACGACCTGATCCTCACGATAGCTGTCACACTCGCCCTGGGCAATCTTGCGGTTCCTGGGGTTCATGGACATGATGGCGACCTCGTCAGCATCCACATATTGTCCAACCTCCCAGCGCAAACAAGTCTCGTGTAGCGGGCACTGATCGGCAAAACAGACGAAGTAATGTTTGGCTTTTTCAGTAAAAATGGCTTCTTTTTGTTTCATAATCGTATATTTTGGGTGCAAATATACGAAAAAATGTGTTTAACACCAAAAAAATTTTCTGAGAAAATTTGAAGAAAAATGAAATAAACCATCACTATTTAGGCTATTACGCTGATATACAAGAAGTTAAGTAGTGATGGTTATAATATAATCGCATAGCAAACATACACTAATCGATGGAATTTTGTTGATAATTATCAAAATATGTCTATAACAGGCTGATTACTAAGGTGTTTGAAAATATATAGATGATATCAAACAGAGTGTTTGCGCCCTAAAACAGAGTGTTTGAAGCTTAAAACACTCTGTTTGGAGATTGATATAACAAGGACAAACAAAGTGTTTGAAAAATGGCAATTTTTGTCAAATTTGGGTCAAAAATAGAGAATTAGTGTAGGTTAGTATTGTCACAATTTTTAAACATACACTGCGATGCGCCCTTTATACATCGGCATTTCAGAAGATGAGTGATGGTTTGAGCAATATTTTGCAAATTTTTCTGGGAAAATTTTCACGGGAAATGTTGCAGATATTGGCGATTTTTAGTAATTTTGCCACCGATATGAAGGAGATTACGATGATTAAGAGACAGCGGGGTGGCGAAGCGCTGCGGACGCTGGAGATGGAGACGGTGGTGGATATGATGCGTAAGGGAGATTACCAGAAGGAGGTCGATCTGCTACGCACCTACTACCCTATCATAGATAAGGAGCGCAACGAGGACGGCACACTCGTTGGCGGTGAGGAGTATGTCAAGAAGTTGCCGATGCTATGCTTTGCGCAGCAGTTGGAGAACCGCAACCACCAGCGCATCAGCAAGGGCTATACCCAGCTGGTGCTGTTGGAGGTGAACCATCTGCAGAGCTACGAAGAGGCCGTCGCCATCCGTAATGGTGCGGCCCTGATGCCTCAGACGCTGTTGGCCTTTGTGGGAGCCAGCGGACGGAGCGTGAAGATTGTGTGTGGAGGGAAGATGTCAGATGGAAGAAGTAAGAGGGAAGAGGGAAGAAGTCAGAAGGAAGAGGAGGAACGGGTGTTTCATGAGAGGCTGTATGAGAAGGCGCGGATGGCGTATAACGCGCAACTGGGTGTGACCATCGAGAAACTGGAGCCGAGGATGGACCGCGTGTGCTACATGAGCTACGACCCTGAGGCGTTCTATAATCCGCTGGCTGTGGCGTTCTATGTCGATACGACGACTATCGTGAAGCCTGTCAGCACTACTATTGAGCCCAAGGAGACGGCACCCGGACTGGACCGTTACCTGACGTTACATAAGATATATGAGTTCAACCTGATGAAGGCCTACGACGAGATGGCGACCATTGAGGAACAGGACTTCAGCGACGATGCGGAGTACACCCACCTGCTGACCATTCGACTGGCTGACCGTTGTCAGGAGACGGGCATCCCGCAAGGTATCGCCCTGAGGATGACTATCAACCGCAACCCCTTCCGTCAGGACCCGTTGATGGTGCGCCTGACGTTCGAGAATGCCTATCGCCAGGCTAATGAGAAGAAATATCAGCGCAGAAAGGGCGACAAGCAACGCTTCAAGAACATCGCGCCAGAGACCTTGTTGACGATGAAGATTGACATCTTCCTGCGGGAGCACTACGAGCTGCGGAAGAACGTGATGCGTGGTGTGGCAGAATACCGCCAACGGAGAGGGTTGGGCTTCTCGTTCCAGGACCTCACCGAGGAGGCCCGCAACTCCATGACGATGCGTGCCTTGGAGCAGGGCATCCGTTGTTGGGACAAGGATATCCGTCGCTTTGTCAACTCCGACGACATCGAGCTGTATGACCCCATCAACGACTGGCTGGAACACCTGCCCAAGTGGGACGGCGTGGACCGCGTGACACCACTGGCCCAGCGTGTGAAGACCGACTATGCGGAGTGGACACACCTGTTCCACCTGTGGATGCGCTCAATGGTCGCCATGTGGCAGGGCAAGGGACAGCTGACGGGTAACGCCCTCGTACCTTTATTAATAGGTCGCCAGGGCTGTGGCAAGTCGAGCTTCTGTCGCATCCTGTTGCCTCGTGACCAGCGTGAATACTACAACGACCGCATCAATTTCAAGAACGAGTCCGACCTGAACCTCGGTCTGACGTCGTTTGCACTTATCAACCTCGACGAGTTTGACAAGATTACCCAGCGCCAGCAGATTGTGCTGAAATACCTCGTATCGACGGCAGACCTGAAATACCGTCCGCCCTACGGCAAGGCATACAGCAGTCATCGCCGCTATGCGTCGTTCATTGGCACCACCAACGACCAGACGCCCCTTGTTGACCCCAGCGGTTCGCGCCGTTTCATCTGTGTGGTGGCTGAGGGTAACATCGACTTCCAGACGCCCATCGACTACCCACAGCTCTATGCCCAGCTGGTGGCTGAGGTGGCGCGTGGCGAGCGCTACTGGTTGACGAAGGACGAGGAGCAGGAGCTGATGCACCATAACCTGCAATACCAGCGACTAAACGGACTGGGCGAGATGCTGATGTCGCTATACCAGAGGCCCGAAAACGAGAGCGAAGGCAAGTGGCTGTCGCTGAAGGCTATCTCGAAGCAGTTGAAACAAGCCTTCAAGGGTGCCTATAAGGAGGAAGCCGGCACCTTTGAGAAGATAGGTAACTTCCTGAACCGGCCGGAATACAAATTCCGGAGTCGCAGGCGCAACTCCGGAAGTGAGTATTTTGTGAAGGAGTTGCCATAAAATGGCAACAGACAGGACAAGTGACGGCGGGAAAACCGCCTAACACAGAGCTTTTAGCCCATGCCGAGGAGGGGCTTCAGGTCGTCCTCTTTGTAGAGGGCGTAGGCCGTAGTACCCAGGAAAGCGAGGAAGAGGAAGATGAGGCACATCTTAGCACGGGCGGGACCAGCCTTGCGGATAGGTACCGTGGCGGGCTCCAGCACCGTGAAGGCGGGCGTCTCTTTCTGTACGTCCATCTCTGCCTGCTGCAGCTGGGCAGAAGCCTGGGTATAGACCTGTTGCTGAATCTGGAGTTCCTGATTCAGGCGCATCTGTTCCGTACGATAGCTCTCCAGGAAGATGCGCATGTTGGCATCTGCATAGTTCGCATAGCGACGGCGAGCCTCCTCATAGCGTTTCTGTGCTTTGGCATAAGCTTTCTTGCTGAACTCCAAATCCACGCGCGCCTTCTTGGTGCGGTAGTCGGTGATGAAGTCCTGCAGGTGCTGCTGTACCGAGTCGGCCATCGTAGCGGCAATCAGCGGATCTTGGTCAACCACGTCAATCGTAATTACCATCGTCTTCTTGTCCACATCGCAGACGATACGACTCTTCATCGACTTAACAATAGCCGTCTGCTTGGGGGTTAAGCGGAAAGGATTTACCTCTGTCTCCTCCTGTTTCTTCTTCTCGGAAGTGAAAAGACTGAAGATGGCACCCTTCGTAGCACCAATGGCCTGCGACCACCACGGCGACTTCTGCTCATTCAGCAGGTAATCGTAGTAGGTCATCATCTTATCATCCTTGTCGCGATGAATCTTGATGGGGAACAACGAAGAATGGAACGTGACGCTGTTCATCAAGTCCGGATAGAGCGTGGGGAACAGTGCTTCCGTACTATTACCAGCAGCACCAGGAAGGCTGATACCAAACATGCTCGCCATACTACCCAAAGAATTACTAGTTCGTCGGCTGTTAAGCTCAGGGCTCAGCTTCACCGTCACCTTATAATAATTAGGTAGGCTCAAGGTGTAGATGACAGCCACCACCGCAGCTACACCCAGCACCTTGAGGTACAGCTTCTTATACTTTAACAGGTCCTTGAAGATCTTCATGAAGTCGATAGAAGACCCTTCCTGTGGTATGTTGTTTTCTTCCATATCTATGAGATTACTTTAACAAGTTAGCCACAGAAACAAACATCGTAGCCAATGAAGCCATGCTGGTACCGATACCAAGCCATTGTGTCAGCTGGTTGCCGTCTTTCTTCGCCTTGGTAGGAACGATCACCTCACAGCCCGGCTCAATCTTTGCCTTGCTGGCGACGGCCATTGTACCGTTCTGATAGACCACATACGTATTCTTCTTCTTGGCACGGTCGCCAAAGCCACCCGCCTGTTCGATGTAATACTTATAGCCCTTACCCTCTTCATATGCCACCGTATTCGGCATATAGACATCACCAGAGATACGTACGGTATGGTTGAAGCGAGGTACAATCAGTTCATCGCCATCCATCAGCTCGATATCCTTGGTCGTGCCTGGTTCCTTCAACGCCTCATCCAAGTGGATACCCACAGGATAGGTGGTTTGCAGGGCAAGCTTCTGAAGCGAGATAGAGTCGCCAGAGCCATCTGACGACTGACGCGCCATACGAATAATAGAACGGATACGGGCCTTCTCATCGTCAGACATCTTACGCATGAGACGAGCACCACGGATATCCGCACCCTCCACGATACCACCGGCCGCCTTTACCAGGTCGGTGAGACGCATATTCTTACGTTCCATCGTGTAAGAGCCACGGAACATCACCTCGCCATCGACAGAGACGGTGATAGGATCCTGGTAGGTAGGACTACGACGAACCTGTACGATATCAAACGGTTCCAGCTTGAAGTTCTTATCGTTGGAGAAATTGAAATTCTCATCGATGGTGAACGAGAACGTCTTCTTCAAATCCATGCCTGCATTAGTGGCATTGGGGTCGTGATACTGGCGCGACACATCGACCTTGGCAGTAGATGCCGCATAGGTCAGACCTCCAGCCTGAAGGATGAAGTTCTCCAGCGTCATGCTGTCCGCATACTCATAAGGTCCGGGGAACACCACCTCACCCAGAATCGTAATGGTACGGCTGTACTGGTGTTCCGGAATAGTCGGGATGAACAGGATATCCTCATTCTGAAGCTGGATGTCAGCCTCCGTACCATTCATGATACCCTCCAAATCGACAGAGAGCACCTCCTGTGTGCGGTTGGGCTTCAGACGGCGCAATACGGCACGGTTGGTCATCGCCTCAGGTGTCAGCCCCTCGGCACGTTCGAGCAAGCTCTTTACGCTAAAGACCTTCTCGCCCAGCTGGTACATACCCGGACGAGCCACAGCACCATTGATCTCCACCATATTCTCATAGAGGTCAGAGATAGCCTCCACGCTGACAGAGTCGCCATCACGAAGCTTGAAAGACGAGAAGTCAAACTCATCAATATTGAAGACGTTCTTCATCTTTTCCGCATTGCGGTTGACGCGAACGGTCTGCTTATGTGCGTCGCTGGTAAAGCCACCACAGTATTTTAATAAGGTGGAAATACTCTCCGTCTCACGCAACTCATAAAACATTGGACGTTTGACATATCCAGTAACGTTCACCAGACAATCGTAGGTATCCACCTGGATGACATCATTATCCTGCAAAGGTACATTACCTGCCAGACGACCGTTGAAGATAAACTCATAGACATCGACTACGGTGACCAGCTTACCCTGACGATAGAGTTTGATGTTACGAAGCGTACCCAAATTGCTGATACCACCGGCACGATAGAGGGCGTGGTAAACCGTAGAGAGGGAACTCAAGGTGTAAGTACCTGGTACGCGAACCTCACCCAGCACATTGACCTGTATAGAGCGCGTCTGACCCAGCGTGATACGGATGTCAGAGCTCTGGAAGAAACGACCCAGACGCTGACGAATGCGGTTCTGGGCGGCACGAATCTGCAGACCACTGACCTGAATAGGTCCGAACTCAGGGACATAGACATCGCCCTCCGGGCTGACCGTCAGTCGCTGACTCTCCTGTGAACCACCATAGACATCAACTACCAATACATCACCAGGACCCAGCACATAGTTCTGCGGTGTGGCGATATTCATATTAGGAGCAAATGTCAGATTCGTGTTATTGAAGATGTTACGTCCGAAGACTTCCCTGCTGGAGCGACGTGTTCTCCTTGAAGCTCTCTGACCGTCATCATCTCCATCAACAACATCTTCTCCCAAGGCATCGTCACCGCCAGCCAATTGCATCGTGCTGTTGTCGTCAGCAACAATATTGGTGCGTGAGCGGTCAACCGCCTCACGAAGGCCATTGTCAACAGCATTGCCCATAGCAGCTTTGTTGATCTGGTTAGCATACTGACCGCGCAGGCGCTGCAACTGCTGGGGTGTAGCCCCCTGTTGGAGCAACTGGTTGGCAATCTGTGCCTCCGAAGCGCCAGCGCGCTTCTGACTGGCAGCACTACGTACGACCTGTCCGTCGCTTACACCGCCACCTTTACTGGCACCTTTCGTCGCTGTAGTTCCGGCGCCACCACCTGTATTCTGTGCGTAGTTCACTACTGTGCAACATACGAACAGCATCAAGATTAGATATATTCTCTTCATATTATTTATTAAAGATGTACTCGTAAGAATCTTTAGAAGGTTATCCTAAAAGGGCAGGTCGTCGGCACTACCCTCTCCTGCAGGCTCCTGAGCTGGAGGGAAGGGAGAAGTAGCATCCTGAGGGGCAGCAGCAGGCTGAGCAAAGGGAGCGCCCTGCACGGGAGCAGCTACTGCGGGAGCAACACCACGAACGACGTTGAAAGCACGAATCTCGTTGAACCAACGACCATTATATTCGTGTGCATCGATATCGAAAGACACCGTGATATCCTCACCCATCTGAATGTTGAACTGCTTGATACGATCCTCACCAAAGATTCTGAACATACATTTGCGAGGATACTGTCCCGGAACCTCGATGACATACTCCTGAGACATCCATGCATTTCCGGTGCGCTGAGAGACACCACTGTTTGCCGGAAGAACGGCAATAACTTTACCTGATAATTCCATAATTATTTGTTGTTTTTTTACGTTTTTTCTGTTTCAGACTGCGAAATTACGGAAAATATTTTTAAAATAATCATTTTTCCGACAATATTTTTGCATTTGACCAACTTATTTTGTATTTTTGTGGTCAATTTACGCTTATTAGCACATAAACGAACAAAACTAAAAATATAAATACGCATGAGATTTACAGTTTCCAGCACTGCGCTTAGCAGCAAACTCAACGCTCTTTCGAGAGTCATCAACAGTAAGAATTCTTTGCCCATTCTGGCCGATTTCCTGTTCGACGTACAGGACAACATGCTCTATCTGACTGCTTCAGACAGCGAGAACGTCATGAAGACCCAGTTGGAGTTGAACGAATCAGACGGCAACGGTCGTTTTGCCATTGGCAACCACGACCTGTTGGAGGCCGTGAAGGGTTTCTCCGAGCAGCCCATCACCTTTGACGTGGACCAGACTGCTAATATCGCCAAGATTTCGTACCAGAACGGTCTTTTCTCACTGCCCGTAGAGAATGCTGACGAATATCCACAGGCTCAGGGTATCACGGACGGTGCCAACGAGATTGTCATCAGCAATGCTCTGTTAGCAGAGAACATCAACCGTTCGCTGTTTGCCACCGCCCAGGATGAGCTGCGCCCCGTGATGAACGGTATCTACTTTGACCTGACCCCAGAGTGCTTGGCTATCGTTGCCAGTGACGGTCACAAGCTGGTGCGCAACAAGGTGCTGAGCATTCAGAGTGAACAGCCTGCCGCCTTCATCCTGCCGAAGAAGCCCGCATCGCTGTTGAAGGCCCTGCTGGGTAAGGACGGTGGTGATGTGACCATCCGCTTCGATGAGCGCAATGCCCAGATCAGCTATGGTGATGGCGAGATTATCTGTCGACTGATTGAGGGTCGCTATCCGAACTATAACAGCGTGATTCCGCAGAACAACCCCAACCAGTTGACTGTTGACCGTCAGACGCTGTTGGCCGCCCTGCGCCGCGTGCAGCCCTTCGCCAACGACTCCAGCAACCTGATTCGTTTCCACGTAGAAGGTGGTACCCTGCAGTTGGATGCTGAGGACTACGACTTCTCGAAGACCGCTACCGAGCGTATGTCGTGCTCGTATAATGGTCAGCCGATGAGCATTGGTTTCAAGGGCTCTTCATTCATTGAGATTCTCAGCAATTTCGACTGTCAGGATGTTATCCTGCAGTTGGCAGACCCCAGTCGTGCAGGTCTCGTACTGCCCTCTGAGCAGCCTGAGAACCAGGATGTGCTGATGCTGATGATGCCGATGCTGATCAACGATTAACTGGGGAGTTAACGAAGTTAAGGAAGTTAAAGAAGTTAAGGAAGTTAAGGAAGTTAAAGAAGTTAAAGAAGTTAAAGAAGTTAAGGAAGTTAAAGAAGTTAAAGAAGTTAAGGAAGTTAAAGAATAAATGAAGCTGAATTTACAGAAACCACTGGTGATTTTTGACTTGGAGACCACGGGCCTTGACATTGTCAAGGAACGTGTCATCCAGTTATCATATATTAAGGTGTACCCCGACGGCCGTGAAGAAAGGGGTAATGAGATTATCAATCCGGAGAAGCCCATTCCCGACGAGGTCGTGGCGCTGACGGGTATCTCCAATGAGGATGTCAAGGACAAGCCCACCTTCAAGCAGTTGGCGAGCAAGATTTGCGAGGTGTTTACTGGTTCGGATATTGCCGGCTATAACAGCAACCACTTCGACGTGCCCCTGTTGGCTGAGGAGTTCCTGAGGGCAGGCATTGACTTCGACTTCAGCAAGTGTCGTCTGATAGATGTGCAGACCATCTACCATAAGATGGAGCGCAGGAATCTGGCTGCTGCTTATAAGTTCTATTGTGGCAGAAAGATGGAAGACGACTTCGAGGCTCACCGTGCCGATCAGGACACCGAGGCTACCTATCGTGTACTGATGGGAGAGTTGGACTGCTATACGGAGGAGCACCAGCGCGCCATAGGCGAAGACCCCACAGAGCGCACCCTACCCAACGATATGCAGGCCCTGGCAGACTTCTCGAAGGTCAACGACAATGTAGACTTTGCCGGACGTATTATATGGGCAGAGGTGAAGGGAAAGCGCACAGAGGTGTTTAACTTCGGTAAGTACAAGGGACTACCCGTGACCGATGTGCTGCGCATGGATCCTGGCTACTATAGCTGGATACTGAATGGAGACTTTACGAATAACACCAAGCAGGCGCTGACGAGGATTCGTTTGCGCGAAGCGCAAAAGTAGCAGTTAAAGGAGTTAAAGAAGTTAAAGGAGTTAAGGAAATTAGAGGTAATGCTTAAGGGGAAGAAGATTGTACTGGGTATTACGGGAAGCATAGCCGCGTATAAGGCGTGCCTGATTATCCGTGGACTGGTAAAGGCTGGTGCTGAGGTGCAGGTGGTGATAACGCCTGCGGGGAAGGAGTTTATCACCCCGATAACGCTGTCGGCACTGACCCATAAGCCCGTGATTAGCGAGTTCTTTGCCCAAAGGGATGGCACGTGGAACTCGCATGTGGATTTGGGACTGTGGGCCGACGCTATGCTCATTGCACCCTGTACGGCCTCGACCCTTGGCAAGATGGCCAATGGTATTGCCGACAACATGCTCATCACGACCTATCTGTCGATGAAGGCCCCTGTGTTTATTGCCCCTGCCATGGACCTGGATATGTATAAGCACCCCAGCACGCAGGAGAATATGCAGCGACTGAAGGGCTACGGGAATATCATCATCGAGCCCGCATCAGGGTTCCTGGCATCTGGACTAGAAGGAAAAGGAAGGATGGAGGAGCCGGAAAGGATTGTGGCCATACTGGAGGAAAGCCTGGGGGAAGCCCCCTCAAAAATGAGGGGGAGTAGTGGTTTGGAAAAGGCATGGCAAAACCATGCCCTACAGGAAAGCATGGAAGCGCAAAAGGCATGGCAAAACCATGCCCTACAGGAAAGCATGGAAGCGCAAAAGGCATGGCAAAACCATGCCCTACAAGAAAGCCCGGAAGGAGGGATGAGGGGAAAGAAGGTGCTGATTACCGCTGGACCGACGTATGAGAAGATAGACCCGGTGCGGTTTATCGGAAACTATAGCAGTGGGAAGATGGGCTTCGCGCTGGCTGAAGAGTGCGCACAAAGAGGTGCTGAGGTGACACTGGTCGCTGGCCCTGTCAGTATGGAGTGCTCTGAGGCTATCCACCGTATTGATGTGGAGAGCTGTGAGGAGATGTACCAGGCTGCGACTGCCGCTTTCAAGGAGAGTGATGCAGCGATACTATGTGCAGCTGTGGCAGACTTCCGTCCGGAGCAACAGGCGAAGGAGAAGATAAAGAGGGAAACCCACCCCCAACCCCTCCCCACTGGGAGGGGAGAGTCTGGACTGACGCTGAGGCTGGTGCCCAACCCCGATATTGCGGCGGCTTTGGGAAAGATGAAGACAGAGAAGCAGGTGCTGGTGGGATTTGCCTTGGAGACCAATGATGAAGAGGTGAATGCCAAGAAGAAACTGGAGAAGAAGAATCTCGACTTCATCGTCTTGAACTCGCTGCAGAACAAAGGAACGTGCTTCCAGTCGGATGAGAACCAGATAAGCATCATCTCTAAGGAAGGTCAGCGAGACTATGAGAAGAAATCGAAGCAGGCGGTGGCGAGAGACATCGTAGATGAAATCGAGAAAAGGGTTAAAGGTTAATGGTTAGAAAAGGGATTCTTACATTATTATATATACTACTTGCGGCAAGTGTCGGAGCGCAGGAGTTGCAGGTGAAGGTGAACATCAACAGTTCGCAGGTGGAGGGTACTGATAAGAGTGTCTTTGAGAACCTGCAGCAGACCTTGGAACAGTGGATGAACGACAAGCAGTGGACTGAATTGCAGTTCCAGAAGGATGAGCGCATCAACGTCAACTTCAACATTACTGTACAGAAGTATGACAAGGCCAACAACCGCTTTGAGTGTTCAGCCATGATTCAGGCCAACCGCCCGGTGTACAACTCTGCCTACACCACCACCTTATATAATAATAAGGATGGTGACTTCAACTTCGACTTTGCGCAGTTTGACCAGCTGAACTTCATGGAAGAGAATATCGACAATCAGCTGACAGCCTTGATGGCGTACTATGCCTTTCTGATTATCGGTCTGGATCTCGACAGCTTTGGTCCGATGGCAGGTACAGAGGTGTTGCAGCGTTGCATGAACCTGACGAATAACGCCCAAGATATGGGGTTCCCCGGTTGGAAGGCCTTTGAAGACTCGCGTAACCGTTTTGCCATTATCAATGACTACTTGGACGAGGCGATGAAGCCCTTCCGTCAGATGCAGTACGACTATTACCGCAAGGGTCTGGACGAGATGAGCAACAATGCAGAACGAGGACGCACGAATATCTCTGAGGCCCTGGAACTGCTGAAGCAGGCCCACCAGGACAAGCCACTGAGTCTGTTGCCACAGATATGGACTGACTACAAGCGCGACGAGTTGGCGAATATCTACAAGGGTAAGGGTACGCAGAAAGAAAAGGAGAACGTCTATAACATCTTGTTTAACCTCAATGCGTCGCAGAGCGAGGCGTGGAATAAGATTAAGGAGTAGTTAGAGGGCTGATGTAAGATGTAAGAATGAAGAAGTAAGATGCTGAAGAAATTATATATCAAGAACTATGCGCTGATAGACCTGCTGGATATTGAGTTGTATCCAGGGTTCTCAGTGTTGACTGGTGAGACTGGTGCGGGAAAGAGTATTATCCTGGGCGCTATCGGGCTGTTGCTGGGTCAACGTGCTGATTCTAAGAGTATTAAGACTGGGGCTGACAGATGTACCATTGAGGCCCACTTCGATTTGTCGAGATATGATTTGCAACCGTTCTTTACGGACAACGATATAGACTACGATGCGGAAGATACCATTATCCGCAGAGAGATCACGGCCACAAAGAGTCGTGCGTTTATCAATGACACCCCTGTGGCACTGTCGATGCTGAAAGAACTCGGTGAGCAACTGGTGGATATCCATTCACAACACCAGAACCTGTTGCTGAACAAGCAAGACTTCCAGTTGAGTGTGGTGGATATCATTGCCCAAAACCAGACCCTGTTAGCTGACTATCAGGAGATCTATAGTCAACTGCAAACCGCCAACAATCAATTGCAAGCGCTGAAGGATGACATTGAACAGAATCGTCAACAGGCTGATTTTATGCAGTTCCAGTTTGAGGAACTCACTCAAGCACAGTTGGTTAGCGGAGAACAGGAAGAGTTGGAGCAACAGAGCGATATGCTATCGCATGCAGAAGATATCAAGGGAGCGTTGTATGAGGCTGATGGGCATTTGAATAGCGAGCAACAAGGTGCCGTGGACAATGTCAGACAGTCATACCAGACCCTGCGGAACATCTCCCGTGTGTTGCCTGCAGCCAGTGAGTTGGCAGAGCGTCTGGAGAGTTGTCATATTGAACTGAAAGACATTGCTGATGAGGTCAGCAGGCTGTTGGAGCGCACCGATTTCGACCCTGCAGAACTAGACCGTCTGAACAATCGTCTGGACCTCCTCTACGATCTGGAGAAGAAATACCACGTGGATAGCGTGGACGAACTTATTGCCCAACGTGACCAATTGGATAAACAACTCAATGCCATTGAAAACAGCGATGAAGCTGTGGCAGAGCTGGAGGCTAAGTGCCAACAGTTGACGGTCCAGTGTCAACAGCTGGCCGACAAGTTGACTGCCCAGCGCCAGAAAGCCGCGAAAGCCATTGAAAAACAGATGCAACAGCGCTTAGTGCCCCTGGGTATGCCCCATGTGCGTTTTGAGGTGACTATCAATAGTCAGCCGTTAGGCCGTCATGGTCAGGACAACGTCAGTTTCCTGTTCTCCGCGAACACCTCCACCCCACTCCAACCCGTCAGTCAGGTAGCCTCCGGTGGTGAGATTGCCCGTGTCATGTTATCGCTGAAGGCCATGATTAGCGGTGCCGTGAAACTGCCCACCATCATCTTCGACGAGATAGATACCGGTGTCAGTGGAAAGATTGCCGAGAAGATGGCGGAGATGATGCGTGAGATGGGACAAGCCGAGCGTCAGGTAATCAGCATCACCCACCTGCCACAGATTGCCGCCATGGGTAGCCACCACTATCGTGTTTCCAAGGAAGAGACGCCACAGGGTACCACCAGTAGCATGCACCTGCTCAATGATGACGAACGCGTCAAGGAGATTGCGCAGATGGTCAGCGGTAGCGACGTGTCAGAAGCAGCAATCGCCAATGCGAAAGCGCTGTTAAAACAATAAGGAAAGCAGCGGGAAACCCGCTGCCTACTAAACAAAAGGGAACCTTTGTTAGAAGGGGACGGAGCCAGGGGTATCACCGGGTTCGAAGGGTGACGCATTAGGATCTGCCGGCATACCACCATTCATCTTACTACCCAGAATCTCGCCACCGCCATCATCCGTATGCTTGGTGCTGCGCAGTTGTTTGTCTTCTGGATTCTCGAAGCGCGTAAACTCACCACGGAATGTCAGCAGCACATCGCCCGTTGCACCCTTACGGTGCTTGGCAATGATAATCTGTGCCATGCCGTGCAGGTCGCGACCCTTATCATCCTCAAAGATATGGTAGTACTCCGGACGGTGCACGAACAGCACCATGTCCGCATCCTGCTCAATGGCTCCCGACTCACGCAGGTCGCTCAACTGCGGACGCTTACCTTCCAATCCGTCACGACTCTCCACACCACGGTTCAGCTGCGACAGTGCGAGGATAGGAATATCCAACTCCTTCGCCAAGCCCTTCAGTGAACGTGAGATAACGCTCACCTCCTCCTGACGCGACGAGAAGCGCATACCGTTGGCATTCATCAGCTGCAGGTAGTCAATCATGATGATTTTCACTCCGTGCTCACGTACCAGACGACGTGCCTTGGTGCGCAGTTCAAACACCGACAGGCCAGGTGTGTCGTCCACATACAACGGTGCACCCAGCAGGTTGTTCACACGCTTGTCCAGGCGATCCCACTCGTCGGGCTGCAGTTGACCATTCAGGATCTTTGAACCCTGTATCTCACAGACGTTTGATATCAGACGGTTTACCAGCTGCACGTTCGACATCTCTAACGAGAAGAATGCCATTGGCACCTGATAGTCTGCTGCGATATTCTTCGCCATACTCAGCGCAAACGACGTCTTACCCATGGCCGGACGTCCTGCGATAATCACGAGGTCGCTGGGTTGCCAACCAGAAGTGATATCATCTAACTTATGATATCCCGTAGGTACACCCGTCAGGCCGTCCTTGTTGGCTGCTGCCTTTTGGATGACGTCCACCGCATTCTTGATAACCGGGTCTATCTGCGTATAGTCCTTCTTCATGTTACGCTGTCCCAGTTCGAACAGCGAACCCTCCGCCTCCTGCATCAGGTCATCTACATCCACCGTCTCATCGAACGCCTTGGTCTGGATGTTGCTGGAGAACGATATCAGTTGACGTGCCAACGACTTCTGGGCGATGATGCGTGCATGATACTCGATATTGGCTGACGATGCCACACGCGACGACAGTTCCGTGATGTATCCCGGACCACCCACCATCTCCAAGTCGCCCTGTTTGGCCAGCTGTTCCGTCACCGTCCAGATGTCCACGGGACGCTCCTTCAGTGACAGTTCCATGATGGCCTGATAGACCTTCTGGTTGCGGGGTTCATAGAAGCTCTCCGGCAACAGTGTCTCACAAACGACGGCATAGGCGTCCTTGTCAATCATCAAGGCGCCCAGCACGGCCCGTTCTATCTCTGTTGCCTGGGGTTGTACGTGTGCGTAAGTGTTATCCACAGGTTGCTGCCTGCGTCTGGTATTGTTTTTCTGTTCAGCCATAATCAGTCTTTTCTGTCTTTTAGGAAATCATCTAAAGAGGTTCGTGGATGATGGTTCATATAAGTCGCTGCCTCGTCCACATAGTCGTTGTCGAACACCTGTTTCTGCATCAGTCGGTTCACTGTCCACATGATGCGTCCCATGTGCTTGTCGCGGTTTGTCTGTTCTTGTCCTTTGGGCAAAGGATAGATGCTCAGCAGATAGAAACTCAGACAGTCGGGCACAATCATATCGCGGTGCATCTGTTCGCGTTCCTGCTCGCTGTAGTGGTCCACATAGAACGGATAGTCGGCACCGAGGTACTTGTCGAGGCTGACACCCAACGAACCACCCGACACGATGATGCTCTGGTCAAAAGAACCAATCTGCGTATATACCGTCGGTACAGGCATGTCTGGCAGTTCGTCCTTCAGCCGCTTGAATGCCAACGACAAATGTTCATCGACATCATCCATGTTGGCGTACTGCTGTTGCACGTCGTTGAGCATCTGCTGCAGCGTGGAGTCCTGAAAGAAGAACAGGAACTTCGTATTGATGGCCGGGTCGTCGACCTGTCCCAGGTGCAGCATATCCTCAATCAGCATGCGCGTCTCCGTAGGGAAATAGGTGTTCATCTGTTGTAACGCAGAATAGTCGCCCGTAGTGAGATAGAGCATCTCGATACGGTCAAAACGCTGGATACCGATACGCTTGCCTGCAGCATCCGTCTCAGCAGGTTTCAAGTGCCACTGACAACCGACGCAGACCAACATCAGCACAATCAATATTCCGTATATTTTCTGCACGTTACTAACAGGAAAAACATTAATTTTATTAAAAATACGATGCAAAATTACTAAAAAATATTTTTAATAGCAAATTTTTTGCTAAAAAGATAAAAAATGGCGCGAGAAATGAGTATATTTGTAGCTGGTATCAACTATCCATAGCATGAAAAGTACGATTTCCCTCTGGCTGTTGACATGTGCAACACTGCCCTTGATGGCTCAAAAAACCATCGAGGTAAGTGTCGTCAATCCGTCGTCACAAGCACGGAACGACCAGCCTGTTGTCCTCCAGTTAGAGCGCTATGGCCAGGATATCCGTTCGGCACTGGTCACCTGCGAGGGCAAGGAGATTCCTTGTCAGTTGGATGATTTAGATCAGAACGAGACCTTCGACGAGCTGTGTTTTCTGGCTGACCTTGGCAAGAAGGAGCAGAAGCACTATACGGTGACGCTCTATACAGAAGGAGCGCCACGTCCCTACCCTGCCCGCGTCTATGCTGAGATGGTGATGGCCAACACGAAGGACAAGACGCTGAAGAAAAACCAGCAGAACAACTACATCGAGTCGCTCACAGCTCGTGGCGACGCGGCCTATACCTATAACGTACAGCACCACCATGGCGTGGCCTTCGAAAGCGAGCTCAACGGTATCCGCATCTACTTTGACGCCCGCCAGACGCTGGACTTATATGGAAAATTCAACAAACAACTGGAACTGAAAGAAACCCAGTTCTATACAGATGCCGACCAGAAGGCTCGCGGCTATGGTGACGACGTGCTGTGGGTGGGTAAAACCTTCGGACTCGGTGCCTTCCGTGGTTGGGACGGCAAACAGCCCACACTCGTGGAACCCGTTCGCAGTCGTACCCAGCGCATTATCAGCTACGGACCGCTACGCACCATCGTCGAACTGGTTGACCGCGGCTGGCAAGCACCATCGGCCATCAGCCATCAGCCATCTCCCATCAATATGACCCTGCGCTACACCCAGTATGCGGGCCACAGGGACACCGATGTCGATGTATTGTTCAACAAGGACGTCAGCGACTACCGTTTCTCCACGGGCATCATCAATGTGAAAGGTTCTGAGGAGTTTACCGACAAGAAAGGCCTGCGTGCCTGCTGGGGTACCGACTATCCTTCGACCGATACACTGAAGTGGAAGCGCGAGACCGTCGGTCTGGCTGTGCTGGTGCCACAGCAGAACATCGTCAGCGAGGAGCCTGCCAACAAGGACAACTACGCATATATAATAAAGGTGGCGGGCAACCGGATGCACTACAAGGTGAACTACACATCCGCCAACGAGACCTTCGGTTACCACTCGGCCAAAGAGTGGTTCGACTACCTGAAGGCGTGGAGGCGAGAAGTGGAAGAACCACTTCAAGTAAGAGTTAAGAATTAAGAGTTAAGAGTTATCGGCTCGCCGATTATGAATTAAGAATTAACGAGAATAATATTTCTAACAATTAAACATTTACTTTACAAACAAGATTAACATGAACAATGTACCTGTAATTAAGATCGGTATCGTGGCTGTTAGCCGCGACTGTTTCCCCGAGTCATTGGCTGTTAACCGCCGCAAGGCCGTTATCGCCGAGTATGAGAAGAAGTTCGGTAAGGAAGGCATCTACGAATGCCCCATCTGCATCGTTGAAAGCGAGATTCACGCTAAGCAGGCTCTCGAGGATATTACGAAGGCTGGCTGTAACGCACTGTGCGTATACCTCGGCAACTTCGGTCCTGAGATTTCTGAGACCATGCTGGCTGACTGGTTCCAGGGTCCCGCTATGTTCTGCGCTGCTGCTGAGGAGACACAGAACAACCTGATTGATGGTCGTGGTGATGCTTACTGCGGTATGCTGAACGCCAGCCAGGCCCTCTCTCTGCGCAAGACCCGCGCATACATCCCCGAGGAGCCCGTTGGTGACGCTGCTCAGTGCGCTGAGATGATTCACGAGTTCCTGCCCATCGCCCGCGCTATCGTAGGTCTGCAGAACCTGAAGATTATCAGCTTCGGTCCCCGTCCAAACAACTTCCTGGCTTGTAACGCTCCTATCCGCGCCCTCTATGATCTGGACGTTGAGATCGAGGAGAACTCAGAGCTCGACCTGTTCGAGGCTTTCCAGAAGCACGCTAACGACCCACGCATCGACGAGGTTGCAGCTGACATGGCCAAGGAGCTCGGTCACGGCAACAAGATTCCTCAGGTGCTGCCTAAGCTCGCTCAGTATGAGCTGACACTGCTCGACTGGATTGAGGCTCACAAGGGTTCTCGTCAGTTCGTTGCTATGGCTAACAAGTGCTGGCCTGCCTTCCAGACTCAGTTCGGCTTCGTTCCCTGCTATGTCAACAGCCGTTTGACCAGCCGTGGAATCCCCGTAGCTTGTGAGGTTGACATCTATGGTGCACTGTCTGAGTACATCGGAACATGTATCTCTCAGGATGCTGTTACACTGCTCGACATCAACAACACCGTTCCTAACGACATGTACGAGGAGAGCATCAAGGGCAAGAAGTTTGCTTGCGACACCTATACCGACAAGGAAATCTTCATGGGCTTCCACTGCGGTAACACTGCTTCTTCTAAGGTTTGCAACTGCCAGATGTGCTTCCAGCGCATTATGGCTCGTGCCCTGCCTGTTGAGGTTACCAACGGTACCCTGGAGGGTGACATCCAGCCCGGTCTGGCTACTGTTTATCGTCTGCAGTCTACTGCCGACACCAAGCTCCGCGCTTACATCGCTCAGGGTGAGGTTATTCCTGTAGCTACCCGCTCATTCGGTTCTATCGGTATCTTCGGTATCAAGAACATGAGCCGCTTCTATCGTCACGTCCTCATCGAGAAGCAC
>OMXX01000006.1 GCA_900315105.1 uncultured Prevotellaceae bacterium
TCAGAGCTCTTTCAACCACATGATAGTCAACAATATACAACTGAATAAATTGTTCGCAAAGGCTCACCAAGCTAAAGCAAGTCGTCGAACTCACGTTAAATTATATTATATAAAGTATGAAGTCACACTTTTTCAGCCACAAGATGTATATCGCATCCCTCCATTTTGGAGGGACTGGGTGGGCTTCTATTAGTAGGATTAAGATAGTGCTTGTCTTGGCCGCTGTGATAATCGCAGCGGCTTCGCTCGTCGTATCACATATCCTTGTACGTGACCTTGCCATAGAGGAGCGCAACCGTATGGAGGTATGGGCAGAGGCTATGCGCTCGCTCAGTACTGCGGAAGAGAATACCGACCTGAACCTTGTGTTGAAGGTTATAAATGAGAACAACACCATTCCTGTCATAGTGACCGATGAACATGGTAACGTGCAGACTTTCCGCAACGTGGAAATCGATGCAAAGAACTATGAGGACAGTATGGCTGTTGCCTCTAAGATGGCTGCAAGAATGCGTACTTCGGGTCGCGACATAAAGATATCGCTTGGAACAGATGCTGAGACTATTCACGTGAGCTACGACGAGTCGGTTATGATTACCCGACTGTCTTTCTATCCATACGTGCAGTTGGGTATTGTTCTCATCTTTGTCGTGATTGCCATCTTTGCCCTCCTTACCTCAAAGAAAGCCGAGCAGAACAAGGTTTGGGTGGGATTGTCAAAGGAAACTGCTCATCAGTTGGGTACCCCTATATCCTCGTTGATGGCTTGGACTCAGATATTGCACGAAACATATCCTGACGATGAACTTATCCCAGAGATGGACAAGGACGTTAAGCGTCTGCAACTTATCGCTGAGCGTTTCTCAAAGATAGGCTCTATCCCTGAACCTGTTGATACTCCGTTGGCGGAAATGCTTCGTCATGTGGTGGATTATATGGACAGACGTACATCGCAGAAAGTCAGGATAATAGACGAGTTCTCTGGTTGCGATGCTCATGTCATGGTCAATCCCTCCCTCTTTGAATGGGTGCTTGAAAACCTCTGCAAGAATGCCGTTGATGCTATGGAGGGTGGCGGAACTATCACAATCAAGGCAGTTGCTTCCAATCCTGTGATTATCGACGTTACTGATACAGGCAAGGGAATTGAAAAGAAGAATGTCAAGAACGTGTTCCGTCCGGGTTTCACCACTAAGACTCGTGGCTGGGGACTTGGTCTTTCACTTGCCAAACGTATCGTGGAGGAATACCATCATGGCAAAATCTATGTCCTGAAATCTGAAGTAGGGAAGGGTACTACGTTCAGGATTGAGGTGTAAAGGAAGGGACTTTCTAACACTCTTGTTATTCCCATTATTCTCCCAATTCAGGGAACGGTTTTACAACGGTTTTACAACGGATTCACAACGGTGTTGCTTAGTGACCGCCATCACCTAACACCCAACACCTATCACCCGATTTCCAAGTGCAAAGTTACAACATTTTTCTGAAGCCTGCAATAGTTGTCGCGAATGCTGAAAGCGTTTGTCGCGAATGTCGTGCATGGTGCAAATGAGAAATAACTTTCAGATAACATGTAACATATAACATATAACGCTTTGTGTATTCTTAACTATCACATAATCAGCCTATTACAAAATAGGTGTTATATGTTATACGTTATATGGCATATAACATATAACATTTTTTTTATTATCTACTTATTTATATTATTCGCGCACGTAATTATTATATAGAGTAGAGATTATAGAATAAAGAATATAGAATAAAGATTAAAGAATAAAGATTAAAGAGTAAAGTAGAGAGTTGAGAGTTGAAAGTTGAGAGGGGGAGTGTAGATGCACAGCATCTTCTCAAAGGAATATTAATTTTCATATAACATATAACATGTAACGCATAACGCTTTCTTGTTTTGTAACTATCACAAATACAGAACTTTATATCGTGATGCTATGCGTTATATCGTTATATCGCATGTATGTAACGATGTAACGATAACGTGAGTTTGACGAAATTTTATGTCGATAAAAATTGAGTAGGGGGAGTTATTCCTGTGGATGAGCTCTTTCATATTCTATAGCTGCGAGTATGAAAGCACCGAGAGCCTTGCCTTCGGTTTGCATATCACGCTCCTTCACTACTGTTACGTCTGAACCGAGCAGATAATAAGCACCTGAGCCGTCGCGCTTATCTGCTCCTCCAAGACCTGCTGAACGGCAACTGCCTATGATATCAATTCCGCCAAATGGGGAATGGTCATCTACCACGAATGTCTCGATAAAACCACGATACGCCTTCTCGCACATATCTTTATAGTCGTTGTCGAGAAGTCCAAGGCGCATACCCTTATAATATGCAGCTATGAAGAGTGCTGAAGCTGATGATTCGAGATAGTTGTTCTTTGGTGCCATCTCTACGCCCTTGTATGAAGAGGCATTATAGCCGGCACCTTTGTCGATAAGCTGATACCAACAGCCGGTTCTCTGTTCCTGATACTGCGCAATACCTTTGGCAAGCTCGTTAAGATACTGACGTAGAACGGTGTAGTTGTCAGATTCCGTCACCTTGGCTTTCTGCATTTCCGCAAGCACGTCAACGAGGGCGAGGAAATACCACCCCTCAGCTCTTGCCCAGAATTCTTGGCTACGGCCAGTCTCCGGATCAGCCCAGCATGAGGATAGCGTGTCGGTAGGAGTGGCTGAGAATGCATGATAGAGAAGTTGCTTGTCCTTGTCCCATAGGTGATTCCAAGTGATTTTGAACTGATTGGTAATAAAGTCCCAGTCGCTCTCTGCGCTTCCTGTCACGTTGCGTCCGTAGTTGATGAGCTGTGCCATAAGGGCAGGTCCCATATACTGTCCGTCAAGCCACATCTGATTTGGGTAGCTCTTCTTATGCCACATACCGCCACGGGCATCCTCAAACTGCGAGTCCTTTATCGTATATTTCTCAATGTGGGCTTGAAGGCCTTTCACGGCAGCATCAATGGCAAGCTTTGCCTTTATGAGGGTGGAATCATTGCAGAAAGGGGCATAGAGACCTCCTTCCTTGGTGAGTTCATAGATGGGGAAGTATATCTTTGCCGAGTTGAGGTTGTCAAGGCTTCCACCCTCTTTTGGCACCTTGTCGTAATACAGGTTGGCATACCACTCCACGCTGTAGAATATGCTGCGTGCCCATGCCTCCTGCTTGTAAAGGTCAACTGCCTCCATAGTGGCTCTAGCCACGAGTCCTGGCACGTAGTCGAAGGTAGTCTCGCTTTTGCTGGACAGTTGTGTGTCCATATCCATCGAGCCATCCATAACGAAGACAGGGAACCCCATAGGCCTGAGATTGCCGTAGAAATCGTGTGTTCTGGATTCAAGTGCAAGACGTGAATATCTTGTTCCCTCGTTGAATATCAGGTGTTTTGCGGAAGTACCTATTGGGAGTGAAAAAACTATGGTGAGAGTTGCTAATATGTGGGATAGCTTCATCTTTGGTAAATTTAAGTGACGGCCCCTCACCTGCCCACAGCGCATGTGAGGGGCCTTTCCGAGTGCAACGTGCGATTTACACATACTCCGATATTATCAACATCGGACTTCCTCGCACGAAAAAAATAGGGCTTGTCGCTCGTAGAGCGGTGCCCGTCTCCGATTTTCGAGTGCAAAGTTAGGAAAAAAAACGGTATTGAAGATTAAATATTAGGTTAAAATTTCATTATTTCGGGAAAAGTTAGTAATTTTGCAGTAAATTAGCAATCCGTAGTGTATAATAAGGAAATAAAACAACAACAATATATGGCAGAAGAAATAAAGAATGAGGAAGAGAAGAAGAGCCTCAATTTCATAGAGCAGAAAGTTGAAAAGGATCTTGCTGAGGGCAAGAACGGAGGTCGTTTGCAGACTCGTTTCCCACCAGAACCTAACGGCTATCTGCATATCGGTCATGCAAAGGCAATAGCGCTCGACTTCGGCATCGCACAGAAGTATGGTGGCGTTTGCAACCTTCGTATGGATGATACAAACCCTCAGAAAGAGGATACTGAGTATGTTGAGGCTATCAAGCGCGACATAGAGTGGCTTGGCTTCAAGTGGGGCAATATCCTGTATGCCTCTGACTATTTCCAGAAGCTCTGGGATCTCGCCGTAGAGCTTATCAAGCGTGGAAAGGCATACGTTGACGAGCAGACTGCCGAGGAGATTGCCGCACAGAAGGGTACTCCTACTCAGCCAGGTCAGAACTCACCATATCGAGATCGTCCTGTTGAGGAAAGCCTTGCTCTCTTCGAGGAAATGAACTCTGGCAATATGGAGCCGGGAAAGATGGTTCTTCGTGCCAAGATTGATATGGCAAGCCCTAATATGCACTTCCGCGATCCTATCATGTATCGTGTGCTCAATATGCCTCATTGGCGTACGGGCAATAAGTGGAATGCCTATCCTATGTACGACTATACCCACGGCCAGTGTGACTATTGGGAGGGCGTGACACATTCACTCTGTACGCTTGAGTTCGTTAGCCATCGTCCGCTCTATGACCTGTTTGTTGACTGGGCAAAGGAGGTGGCAGGCGATGATAAGCCATTGGATGATAACCGTCCACGTCAGACAGAGTTCAACAAGCTCAATCTCACTCATATCCTGCTTTCAAAGCGTAACCTTCTTATGCTCGTGAAGGAAGGTGTTGTTGCCGGCTGGGATGATCCTCGTATGCCTACAATATGCGGTTTCCGTCGCAGAGGCTACTCTCCAGAGGGTATCTTGAAGTTTATTGATAAGATTGGCTATACAACATTCGATGCCCTTAACGAGATGGCTCTTATGGAAAGTGCTATTCGTGAGGATCTTAACACTCGTGCTACTCGTGTAAGTGCTGTTATTGATCCTGTCAAGCTCGTTATTACCAACTATCCCGAAGGCAAGACAGAAGAGCTTACTGCTATTAATAATCCAGAGGACGAGAATAGCGGCACTCACGAGATAACATTCTCTCGCAACCTTTGGATTGAGCGTGACGACTTCATGGAGGATGCTCCGAAGAAGTTCTTCCGCCTTGGTCCTGGCAAGGAGGTGCGTCTGAAGAATGCCTATATCATCAAGTGCTCTGAGAATCCAGAGGAGTGTATCGTTAAGGATGCAGAGGGTAATATCGTTGAGATTCATGCAGAGTTTATCCCTGAGACAAAGACAGGTGAGGCAAATGCAAATATGAAGATCAAGGGTAAGACCATCCACTGGGTAAGCGTTGACCATTGCGTAGAGGCAGAGGTAAGGAACTATGACCGTCTGTGGATGGTAGAGAACCCGCGTGATGAGGTTGCCAACTACTCAAAGAGTCTCGGTAAGGAGCGTATAGACATAGAGGATATGCGTCATTTCATCAACCCTAACTCTCTTGAGATAAAGACTGCATACGTTGAGAAATGGCTTACCAATGCCAAGCCTCTCGACTATCTCCAGTTCCAGCGTATCGGCTATTATAATGTTGATACCGATTCAACAGCCGAGCATCTTGTGTTCAATAAGACGGTGGGACTAAAGAGTAGCAAGTAAAAAAAAGCCATAGCCCCTCACCCGTCACTTCGTGACACCCTCCGACACATACTCGGAGATTCTCAATCTCCGACTTCCCCAAGGGGCGAGGGAAAAGTTAGTCTTTTCTGCTTATAGACTTCAAAACCGCATATCCAGATTCTTATTCGGTCACGAAAGAGAATGCGAAAACAAATCGTTCGAATATGACCGATGCGGAAAGTCTTTTGTGGCATTATTTGCGACAAGAGCAACTTGGGGTGAGGTTTAGAAGGCAACATGTCATTGGTGATTATATCGTTGATTTCATTTGCCTTAAACAAAGGCTGATTATAGAAATTGATGGTGGTTATCATAATGACATCGTTCAGCAACAAGAAGACAGAATAAGACAAAACTGGCTGGAAAGTATGGACTACAAGGTCATACGCTTTACAAACGAAGAGGTGTTCTATAATATCGAGACTGTCATCTCAACTATAAAAGGCAATATAAATTTAGACTTGCCGTTCAGAGTTTAGTATTTATGGTTTTATGCTTAGTGTTTAAATGAAAGGCATTTAGACTGCAATACTAACTTTTCCCTCGCCCCTTGGGGAGAGGGTGCCCGTAGGGCGGGTGAGGGGCCGTTGTTTTTTTTATGATTCCTTCCGATTTTCAACGTTACATAAGATCTAATGAGTTCAAGACCCTCCTTGCGAAGGTGCAGGAGGCTATTGAACATGGCGCCGGGGAATACTTCGACGCTGATGACCTTGTGGACGTTGCCGAGTACTTCCATGTGAAGGGCGATGAGCCGATGGCGGGAAAGGTGGTTGACTATCTCCTCTCCTTGTTTCCTGATAATGAGAAGGGATTGGTGTTCAAAGCCCGTACAGCTATCATGAGTGATAGGCTTGATGAGGCAGAGAACATTTCCCGACTACTCGTTGATGCGGAAATAGTTGATGCTGTCTATCTCAAGGCCGAGATACTACTTTGTCGTGAAAAGGCAGATGAGGCTCAGCAGTTGCTCATAGAGAAATGTCCTGAATGTCCGGAAGATTCAATGGATGGTACCAATGACGAGGTTGAAGACCTGGGACCTGCATTCGATGATGACGATGACGAGGAAGAAGAGGAATGTTCTCCTTCCGACGTCTTCAACGATTATGTGCTTGATGTCACGCTACTTATGTGCGACTATCGTCAATGGGATTATGCCGACTACTGGCTTTCAAGGGTGTCTGACGAGGCTTATTATGAGGAGGGCGACTATCTTGAGGCTAAGGCGAGGATTCTGACAGCCAGAGAACAGTATTCTGAGGCAATAGAATATTGGGACAAGAGCATCGATGTTGATGCCTATTCGCTCATGGCATGGCTTCAGTTGGCTCAATGTCAGTATCATCTCGGTCTTACGTATGAAGCTCTCCAAAGTGCGGAATATGCAGAGGCGATACAGCCAAACCTTCCGGAGGTCTATCTCAGCAAGGGAAACTGCCTCTTTGCCCTTGGCGATAATGAAGGGGCGATGGAAGCTTTCAAGTATTATCTCACGCTTGTACCATACGATGTGCAGGGGGAGGTGTTGCTCGCATCTGTGCTTTTCGCAATGGAGGACTATCCGAATGCCGAAGAGCATATTCAGGAGGCTATCTATGCGCTTGAGCAAGAGCGAGATGACCTTGATGGTTCTGTTCCTGAGGTCGTTAGGATGGAGATATACCGTCAGGCTGCCTATATAGCTGCTGCACAGGGCAAGGAAGGCGATGCGATGTTCTATGCCGACAGACTTGAGATGTGCGGAATAGCAGAGTATAAGGTACTGTTGCTTCGTGGTGGAATAAAGCTCGAACAGCATGATATGCAAGGGGCATACGAGTATTTCAACCAAGCCCTTACAAAGACTGATAATGATCCGCAGACATATATCAAGATCGGCTGTATGTTCGTAGATGCAAGTGCCTACGAGGTTGGTTATCAGGTTCTTTCTGAAACCAAGAAAATCCTCGCCGAATGTGGCGTTGAGATGGATTCTGGCTTTGAACGTCTTGCTTACGCAGCTATGAAGACAAATCATCGTGAGGAATATCTCGAAGCCTTGGCAAAGGCGATAGAGACAAATCCCACCGACACTATGACAATCTTCTCCACGCATTTCCCAAAGGAACTTCCGATGAAGGAATGGGTGGAGTGGGAGAAGGCCCACCCAGTCCCTCCCCAAGGGAGGGCTCCATCCCCCGACCCCTTCCAAGGGGAGTAGTTACGTTTTTCAGTTATAAAATTAATAAGAAAATATTACCAAGTCTTCAGAGCTGAAGGCATATATACTTCAAGTGTATAAAACATCCTTCCCTTTGGGAAGGCTTGGTTAGGCTTTTTGTATGTTCTCATCACTTCTATCAAATCTTCTATCAAATCTGAATTATCCAACGATTTTCTTTTTGATGTTGTTGGAGAGTACCGTGATACCGGTACCGTCAGAATTCGTAGTATCGCCTGCAGCATATCATGCCGCTGGTGGAAATCTTAATGTATGGCTCGTGATATTGTTTGCCACTATCGGTGCTGACTGTGGTGCAACAATCAACTATCTTGCGGGCAAGTATCTCGGTCGTCCTGTCATCTACCGTTTTGCAAACAGCAAATGGGGTAAGATGTGCCTTCTCAATCAGGAGAAGGTGGAAAAGAGCGAGAAGTATTTCGATGATCATGGTAAGGTGGCAACCATTACAGGTCGTCTCATTCCTGGCATCCGTCATCTCATCAGTATTCCTGCCGGTTTGGCAAGGATGAACTTTGGCAGTTTCATTCTCTTCACCACTATAGGAGCAGGTGTATGGAATTGTATCCTCGCCGGTCTTGGTTGGTATCTCTACAGCGTTGTGCCTGAAGATCAGCTTGAGGGTAAGATTCATGAGTATGGCGATTATATCAAATATGCTATCATCGCACTTGTTCTCATAGCAATCGTCTATTTTGTCATAAAGCATAAGATGAAGAAGTAAGGCAGCTTTAGAGACATTGCAATTCCGTAGATGGTCCATCGATTGTCCATCGATCCTCCATCGAAACGATGGACCATCGATGGAGTATCGATGGAGTATCGATGGAGTATCTACGGAGGAAGAAGGGTGGATGAAGGGAAAAAAGAGGGAGATGGAAAGGGTGGAAATGCTATGTCGTTGTGTCGAAACAGAATTATGCATTGTGTGTTGTGTAACGTGTGACTGTTAGGAACTTATATGCTATTTTCTGTGGAGAAACTTTGAATTAAGTGTATTGAGCGCAAAAACACAATTGTGATATCGAAAAGGAATAGTTTATATTCATTTTTGTACAATTTTTATTGATTTATGTGATTTTTTTGTCATATTTATATAAAAACGCTCAGAAAATTTGCATTTGTTGATATTTTTTTCTACTTTTGCCCTCAATATTCCCGATAAGTGTAAGAAATGATTCGGTCAGGATTACATAGGTGCGGGGAAAACAAATGGAAGAATAACTAAAAACAATAAAGAAAATGAAACATTTAAAAACACTTATTACCTTGTTTCTGTTAGTGATTGGAACAAGTGTTTTGTGGGCTGAAGACGATGAGTCTGTTCCTGCGCGTACTGCAGTTTGGAATTGGAAAACTGGATCGCCAATAGACATTTCTGCACAGACCAATTTCGAGAACATTGAAGGCGATATATATTCTGATCCTACTGATCAGACAAGCCTTAAACTTCATGTTGATGCGAAGGGTGGCTCGTTCAAATTCATAGATGCTGGTAGAGTTGATTATGCCAAGCTTACGAATGGCTGTAAGGTTAGGGTGCCAGTTCGTCGTATAAATGACGTAGTTACTGTTACATGTCAAGCCAAGTATAATTACACAATAGGTGGTGTCGATGTTAATACTGAGAAAAAAGTATATGAAGCAACCGCACAAGATGCTGCACAAGGTTATGTGGTAATCAAGGCTACAGGTGATGTTCATTTCTACCAAATAGATGTTGTACAGAGTTCGTTCAGCTCTATTCTTCCAATGATACAACTTAATAAGGAAGGTTGGGCTTCATTCACATCCCTCATTCCTGGTTATGTTGTAAAATTGCCATCAAATTCAACTGCATATGTGGCTACTGCTGTTTATCCTGACGAAGGAGATTTTGGTAAAGTCATACTTACTAAGGTCGAAAAATTCGGTTACGGAGAGGGTGTATTCATTCATGGTCCTCAATACGAAGGAGTGAATGCTACTATTGTTAAAGGCGGTGAATCTGATGTTCCTAAAATAGAAAATAACATCACTCTCGGTTGTACCGAGGATGTTTCCCTTACTTATGAAAGCTGTGCTTATGTTATGGCTACACAGGGTGAGAATGAAGCTGCTGGTTTCTACCACGTGACCGCTCCCAACGATAAAGCTATTACGGTTCCTGCTGGTAAGGCATTCCTTTATGATCCACAAGGACAGGCAAAGCTAGGACGTCGTGCAAAGTTTTTGAGGATAGAATTCGCTGATGGCTCTGAAGCTACAGGTATTGAAAGCGTTCTTGCAGGTGCAAAGACTGAAACTCCTACCGTATTCTACAACCTCTCTGGTCAGAAGGTTGGTAAGGACTACAAAGGTATTGTTATCGGCAACGATGGCAAGAAGTATGTGAAGTAAACTTGAATATTAATTCTCTATATATAGATAAAGATATGAATAAGAAATATATCAAGCCTTCAATCGTTGTTGAGGCAACTCTTCTCAAGACTCTTATGGAAACGATTTCGGTTCCTGTTCAGGGTGAAATTGATGATCCTACTAACTATACCGTCAATGCTAAGGATGGTGACATCTGGGATGATGAGGAAGAGTAGTTAATACTTGAGTTATTTAGACACAGACAATAGAAACGGCACTCGTAAGGGTGCCGTTTTTTTTTGAATGCAGAGGTGAGTTTTTCTTGTAGAATATTTTTACGATTAAATCGCAATAAAAATTTGGAGAAAAGAAAAAAGATTTGTATCTTTGCATCGGAATCCCTTTTAGCAGTTAGAAGTATATAGTAAACTTATTTCTGATTAGGAATTGTAATAACCTTATATTTGATAGTATTAACATAAACAACAAGCAATATGCAGAAAAGAATAAAAACATTATTGACGCTGTTCCTATTGATTATGGGAACTATGATGTCGTGGGCAGAATTCAAGGATTTTGAAATAAATCTGACGGAAGCTACAGCTAACGATGGCAATTCCTCGCAGATTTCTGCTTCCTATCTTCCTGAAGGTGTGACACAGATTTTCTATGGAGGTGATAGGGTAGCTGCTTATAATGGTGGTCAGCATGGTTGGCAGTATGCCGCATTCCAGTTTGATGTTGATGGACCTGTTGATATTATCGTTGGCGGTTGTCAATCATCTCAGGTTAATGCTACCGTCACAGATGATAAGGGTGATTTGTTGAAAGAATTGGCTACGGGCGAAGCTCTTGGTTGCGGAGGTGTGGCTATTTACAAATACACAGGTAATGCTGCAACTTTGAGAGTTTATTGTGGCCAGTATTGTCCGTCAATCAAGGTCCAGAAACCTACCAAGGAGAACTTTGTGGCTTCTTGGAATTGGACAAAGAAGCCCGCAGCATTGAATAAGGAAATAAATTATTCTGTAGGGTGGCTTTCTGCAGATAATGGTATTTCAATGTATGTTGATGCAAGTGCATCAAAGTTGTATGCTGTTGGTCGCGACAATGCCCAGTTCAACAAAAATGCACGTTTGCTAGTTCCTGTCTATGGCATTAATGACGAGGTTGCTGTTATAGGCTTTCCTGGTTATACTGGTTTTTCTATTCATGGAGAGAACTATACATCAGATGCGACAGGTATTAAGGTTAATGCAGAGGATGTGATGCAGGGATATATTGTGATAACAAGTACAGATGACAACAAATATATAAAAACTGTAACACTTAAGCATAATGAGGGTGCTCCTTCTCCTATTACATTTAAGGATTTTGCTATAGATTTCCAGGCAAATCCTTATAAGGTCACTCTGCCGGGCGATGGAAAACTGCCATCTAATGTAACGGTAAACGCAGATACCTATAATGGAGCGCAGCATGGTGTGCAGGACCCTACAATCACAGTAGGTGTGACGGGGCCGGTTAAGTTTACTATCGGTTCTTGTCATTATGGTGGCCATACTGTTACTATTAAAGATGAGGAAGGAAACACCTTGGCTACAGTTGACAACGACAACGGTTGTGACAATGAAAATCAGAAAACGAAGTATGTAGAGTGGATATACAACAAAGAGAAGGCTGCCACTTTGACATTTGCTGTTAATGGCTACCTCCCATTCTTTAATGCAGAGGAATTGGAGTATGTTCCTGATGTCGAGGTTGCGTATTATGATACTAATGGCAGATCTATTGGTAAGGAGACTGTAGAAGGCTATTCCACACTAAAGTTCAAATTTGGAGAATCTGACGTTACTGTCGCTTCTGGAAAGAAATTCCGTGGTTGGTATGATGGCAATGGCTTATCTGCAAAACCTGTGGAAGAGGGTATTGCTCTTACAAAAAATATAAAACTTTATGCAAAGGCTACAGTTCTTGAGAAAGCTACAAAAACTTCAACCCATACCTATGACCTTACAAAGTCTGATTGGTATCAGAATGAGCATGACCTCATTGAAATTACTGGTGGAAAATGGAATGATGGTCAGCATGGTTGGAGTGTTGGAGCAGGTTCAACCGTGAAGTTGCAGGTTGCAGGTGATGCTTTGATTACGGTATCAAATTGTCAGTTTGCACATGAGGCTAACATGACTTTGACGGATGCCTCAAATAATGTGATAGGCGTGGCAAGTGCAAAAGCTCCAGAAGGTAAGGATGGAGAGACTGTAAAATTCAAGTATAGTGGTGGCGCTACGACGTTGACTCTGACTTATGCAGGTGTGGCGTATATCCATAATATTTCAGTAGAGCATTTTACTTCTGTTGCATTTGAGCCGTTCAAGATAGATTTCCGTACAGAGCCATATACAATTGTGACTCCGACTAGTCATGTTCCTGCAAATGTAAAGGTTGTGAGTGGTATTTGGCATAACGAGGGCATAAATCCTGACTATAACAGGCTTGGATATATACACGCAGTATTAAGGGTCTATGTTGATCGCCCTGTAAAGTTTACTATCGGAAAGAGTAATGAAACCGACCATGCCTCGGTAAACGTTGACGGTGGCGCAACAACAGTTATTAAGACTAATTTCAAGGAAGAAGGCGGTGTTTGCGACGACGGTCCTGGTACTTATAGTCATAATGTTAAATATGTATATAAGGGAACTGAACCTGCAATCCTTGTATTTGACCTTGGTGAGTACTGCCCATACTTCTTCGCTGAGGAGTGGAAATGTCCAGACTTTGACGAGGCAACAAAGACATTCTACGTGGGAGAAGGCAATGTTGATCAGTTGAAGGATGCTATCATCGAGGCTAATGCGATGGGTGGTAATGCTACGATATTTCTTCCAAATGGAACATACGATCTTAGTACAGATATAAATACTGAGATTATAGCAGATAAAATCGCTATCGTTGGTGAGTCAAGAGATGGCGTTATTATCAAGAATAGTCCAGCTAAGGAAGGACCTGGCAATACCGCAACTTTGAAGAACTCAAGTACAGGCTTCTATTTGCAGAACCTTACAATCCAGTGCGATGCTCCTTATAATCCTAAAACAAAGGCAGAGCGTGGCGTTGCATTATGGGATCGTGGAACAAAGACTATCTGCAAGAATGTATATCTAAAGGGTAAGCAAGATACATATTACAGCAATGGTGCTGAGGGTATGATTGCTTACTTCGAAGGTGGTAAGATTGAAGGTGCCGTTGATTTCATCTGCGGTTCAGGTAATGTTTTCTTCAATAGCGTTATATTGAATGTTATTGAAACCGATCATATATCAAGTGGTGGATGCATAGCCGCTCCTTCTACTTACGAATCGGAAAAAGGTTATGTATTTGCTAATTGCTTGATTACTGCAGCCTCTTCTCAGAAGGATACGTACAATCTTGCTCGTGGCTGGCAAAATTCTCCAGCAGCTCTTTTCGTTCGTACTATATTCGAAGCAAATCCAAGTTCTGAATATTGGGGGGAAAATATAAATGATTTGACATCTCGTCGATTCGCTGCTAATGGTACAAGTGCTAAAAATGATGTTGGCGCGATTTCCATAACCAAGGCTACTCTAGCCGAATTTGCAAGTGGTTGGGATCCTGCTGCTATCATCTCTCAGCATAGCCCAATCAAGACAAATGCTGCAGGATGGGCTTCATACACCGCGTTCACAGATGTATATCTTGAAGGTGAGGATGTAAAGGCTTATACTGCAATACAGATAAATAAGAATTCGGTTTTGCTTAAAACAATTGATGACAAAGTGATTCCTGCAGGTACTGCGGTATTCGTAAAAGGTGCAGAGGAAACGGCGTATCATGTAAAAGGAACTCTTGCTAGTCCTCGTATTGGAACTAATTATCTCACGCCTGTACTTTTCGACACTCCTCTTATTGCTGGTAAAAATGCCTTTGTTATAGGAACAAGAGATGGTGTATGTGGTCTGTATTTGGTGAATTCCGATATAGTTGTTCCTGCAGGCAAATGCTATCTTAATGCGGGTAATGCCTCTTTGGTACTTGCTAAGGATGAGTTGCAGTTTGTTTTCTATGACTCTGAAACTACAGGTATCAATAATATTGATGCTGATACTGATGCTGATGCATTTGTGTATAACCTCTCGGGTCAGAAAGTTGGCAATGGCTATAAGGGCATTGTCGTTCGCAAGGACGGCAAGAAGTATATGGCTAAGTAATAACTTTAAAAAGGAAAAGATATGAAAAAGATATATATAAAACCTTCCATTGTGGTGGAGAAATCTGTCCTGCCAGCAATTATGGATACGCTTTCTGCCGATTACATGGAGTTCGGAGGTGGGACTGGTGGTACAGGTGATGGTGAGACCCCAATTGAAGTCCAGTCAAAGTATATGTATTACGATGGCTTTGGTAGTTTTGACACTTTTGATGAGGATGATTATTAATGTATAGGATAAAGGCGGTGCCCGTTCGGGTACCGCTTTTTTGTGCGCAAATCATTTGTAAGTGTCTTAAAAAACAAAAAGATAGAATTGATGGACGCGTAGTTACGATTTTATGTTAAGAGAGTTAAAAAAATAGGGATTTGTTACTAAAATCGGATTTTTTTTACTAACTTTGCATGCTAAAAGTGAAAATTTAATATTACCTAAAACAAAATAATGAGTAAAAAATTGTTGCTCGGCGACGAGGCTATTGCCTTGGGAGCTATCCATGCCGGACTTAGTGGCGTGTATGCTTATCCTGGTACTCCAAGTACTGAGATCACAGAATTTATTCAAGGCAATGATATTGCGAAAAAACGTGGTGTGCATAGTCGCTGGTGTACTAATGAGAAGACAGCCATGGAGGCTGCTCTCGGAATGTCGTATGCTGGTAAGCGTGCATTGGTATGTATGAAGCATGTCGGTATGAACGTATGTGCCGATGCTTTTGTTAATTCTGCTATCACAGGTGTTAATGGCGGTCTTATCGTGCTTGCTGCCGACGACCCTTCAATGCATTCAAGTCAGAATGAGCAGGATTCACGTTTCTATGCAAAGTTTGCCATGATTCCAGCTTTCGAGCCTTCTAATCAGCAGGAGGCATACGATATGATGAGGACAGCCTTTGAGTATTCTGAGGCTATCAAGGAACCTGTTGTTCTGCGTATCGTTACCCGTCTGGCTCATAGCCGTGCAGGTGTTGAGACTGGTGATCTTCTCGATGAGAACAAGATGAACGCTTCTACCGACCAGTGGGTTCTCCTTCCTGGTATTGCAAAGAAAAAGTATGCTGCCCTTATCGACAAGCAGCCTGCTATGGTAGAGGCTTCTGAGAAGTCTATTTATAATAAGGTAGAGACAGTCGCAGACAAGAAACTTGGTGTTATTGCCTGTGGTATCGGTTACAACTACGTGAAGGAAGCTGTTGGCGACAATGCCAATATCCTTAAGATTTCACAATATCCATTGCCTGCCGAGAAGGTTATGCAGCTTGCAAAGGAGTGTGACGAAATCCTCGTTGTTGAGGATGGTCAGCCAGTTGTAGAGGAAGAGGCACGTCGCATCATCGGTGATGTTGCTCCTATCAAGGGACGCTATACTGGTGATCTCCCTCGTTATGGTGAGCTTACTCCTGATAGTGTAGCAAAGGCACTTGGCGTGAATCTGCCAGAGGGCTTTGCTCCTGCAAAGAACCTTGCAGCACGTCCTCCACAGCTTTGTCAGGGTTGCGGTCATAGGGATGTGTATGGTGCATTGCGTCAGATCATTGATGAGTTTGAGGATGCCCGCGTATTTGGTGACATCGGTTGTTATACCCTCGGTGCTCTGCCTCCATTCAAGGCTCTTGCTTCTTGTGTGGATATGGGTGCTTCTATCACAATGGCTAAGGGCGCTGCCGATGCAGGTCTTCGTCCTTCAATCGCCATCATTGGTGACTCTACATTCACTCACTCTGGTATGACAGGTTTGCTTGATGCTATCAATGATAATTCTCCTATCACGGTAATCATTTCTGATAACCTCACCACTGGTATGACTGGTGGTCAGGATAGTGCTGGTACCAATAAGTTCGAGGCTATCTGTCTCGGTCTTGGCATGGATCCAGAGCATCTTCATGTTGTAACGCCTCTTCCAAAGAATATTCCTGCTATCACAGAGCTTATCCGCAAGGAATTGGCTTATGAGGGTGTAAGTGTCATTATTCCAAGAAGAGAGTGCATTCAGACAGCGTCTCGTCATGCTCGTGAAAAGGCAAAAGCAAAGGAGGGGGCTAAGTAATTATGAAAAAAGATATAATTCTCTGCGGTGTGGGAGGACAAGGTATCCTCTCTATCGCTACAATCATAGGTGAGGCTGCAACCAAGGCTGGCTTGTATCTGAAGCAGGCAGAGGTTCACGGTATGAGTCAGAGAGGTGGTGACGTGCAGTCAAACCTTCGTCTCAGCACCGAGCCAATCTATTCAGATCTTATCTCGCTCGGAGGTGCTGATGTGGTTATCTCTATGGAACCAATGGAGGCTCTCCGTTATATGCCTTATCTCTCAAAGAAGGGCACCGTGGTGACTTCAAGCAAGCCATTCGTAAATATCCCTAACTATCCTGATGAGGATGCTCTTCAGGCAGAGCTTGATAGCCTTCCTTCAGTGGCTAAGCTCGATATTGATACTGTGGCTAAGGATGCGGGCAATCCTCGTGGCGCTAACATGGTGCTTCTCGGTATGGCTGCTCCTTATATCGGAATTCTTACCGTAGAGCAGCTTCGTGCCGCTATCGCTGTTGTCTTTGCCCGTAAGGGTGAGGCTGTGGTAGAGGCTAACCTCAAGGCTTTTGATGAAGGAGTAAGAAATAAGTAAAGCCTAACCAAGCCTTCCCAAGGGGAAGGATGTTAGATGGTCTTGCAAATTAAAAGAAACATTATACTAATAAATTTATTTAGCCAAGCCTTCCTGAAGGTTTTATGTGTATAAAACATCCTTCCATTTGGGAAGGCTTGGTTAGGCATTTTATGATACTAAACCCTGCAATGGAGTGCATGGACCGTGAGTCCATGACAAAGCTACAGTCGGAGAGACTGGTGGCTACAGTGAAAAGATGTTATGAGAACGTACCGTTCTACCGTAAGAAAATGGATAAGATGGGTGTTAAGCCTGAGGACATCAAGGGCGTACAGGATATCCACAAGCTTCCATTCACAACAAAACACGACCTTCGTGACGAGTATCCATTCGGATTGAATGCTGTTCCTATGGAGCAGATTACCCGTGTTCATGCTTCAAGCGGTACTACAGGTAAGCCTGTTGTTGGCACATACACCAAGGGCGACCTTGAGCGTTGGGCAGAAGGCGCAGCTCGTGTGTTTGCTGCTGGTGGCGTTACAAAGGGTGATATCGTGCAGGTAAGCTACGGTTACGGACTCTTCACAGGTGGTCTTGGCGCTCACGATGCAGCCGGTCATCTCGGTGCTGTGCAGTTGCCTACATCTGCCGGAAACTCAAGCAAGCAGATCATGCTCATGAAGGACCTTGGTTCTTCTGTTCTCTGCTGTACTCCTTCATACGCCCTTCACCTTGCTGAGGTACTTGAGAATACCGATGGTGTTTCTATTGATGATATGAAGCTCCGTGTTGGTTTCTTCGGTGCAGAGCCTTGGACAGAGGGTATGCGTAAGGAACTTGAGGACAAACTTCACATCAAGGCTATGGATATCTACGGTCTTACTGAGATGAGCGGTCCTGGCGTTGGTGGTGAGTGCGAATATCAAGACGGAACTCACCTTTGGGAGGATATGTACTACCCAGAGATTATCAATCCTGACACTCTTGAGCCATGTGAGCCGGGTGAGTTCGGTGAGCTTGTCTTCACATCACTCACAAAGGAGGCTATGCCAATCCTTCGCTATCGTACCCGTGACCTTACTCGTCTTATCTACGAGCCATGTAAGTGCGGACGTACCGCTGTTCGTATGGATCGCATCCTCGGCCGTTCTGACGATATGATGATCATCCGTGGTGTGAACGTATTCCCAAGTCAGATTGAGACCTGTCTTACTGAGTTCCCAGCATTCACTCCGCAGTATTTCATCACCGTTGACCGTAAGAACAACGAGGATACCTTCGACCTTGACGTTGAGCTTCGCATGGAGTATTTCTCTCCAAACCCATCAAAGCAGATGCCATTCATCAAACCTCTCTACGATCGTATCGTATCAATGGTAGGCATCAAACCAAACATCCACATCAAGGAGCCAGGAAGCATACAGCGCTCAATTGGTAAGGCTAAGCACGTAAACGATAAGAGAGTGTTTAAGAATTAGAAGCCTAACCAAGCCTTCCCAAAGGGAAGGATGTTTTATAGTGAGATAAACACTATGGCATGCGATTATAATACCGCAGATCCATTTTATTATGGTTTGCTGAAGGGATATGCTGCTGAAAACAGAAAGTTTCAGACAGATGAGGAGCGTTTGCTGTGGAGGTGTCTTTCTACGAACAAGTTGGGCTTACATTTCCGTCGTCAACATATAATAGGTTGTTATATTGCAGATTTTGTCTGTCTGAAAAGGAAACTTATAATTGAAGTTGACGGAGGTTATCATTCTCAAAAAGAACAAACTGTAAAGGACTGTTATCGTACTGAGGATCTCGAACGAATGGGATTCAAGGTCTTGAGATTCAGAAATGAAGAGATTGATACAAATATCTCTTTGGTGTTAGATTAAATTTTTAATAAATTGTCCAAGCCTTCCTGAAGGTTTCATGTGTATAAAACATCCTTCCCTTTGGGAAGGCTTGGTTAGGCTTTATATGTTAAACAGAACTATCGTCACCGAGGCTATGGAGAGCATGGCGCTCGGTGATTTTTCACAAGCGACTATTCGCGATATTCAGGCGCTGTCAAAGCTTCTTGAGGAGAAGACCGGACAGCAGGTAATTCATCTTGAGATGGGCGTGCCCGGTCTCAAGCCTTCTGACATTGCCCTGAAGGCTGAGCAGGAGGCATTAGCTAACGGATGCGCTACTCAGTATCCTCCTAACGGCGGTATTCCTCGCATCAAGAAGGCGGCATCTGAGTTCTGCAAGGCTTTCATCGGACTCGATATCGACCCTCTCTGCTGCATCCCTACTACTGGTAGTATGCAGGGCACATTCGCAACATTCCTTGCCATCCGTCACGCTATGGCTGACACTAAGAAGGACACCGTGCTGCTCATTCAGCCGGGCTTCCCTGTGCAGACAACCCAGTGCGATGTAATCGGATTGAAGCACGTAGGTCTCGATATCCACGGCTATCGTGGTGAGGCTCTTATCAAGAAACTCGATGAGATAATGTCTGCAGGCAATATCAACAGCATCGTGTATTCAAATCCTAACAATCCGTCATGGGTTTGCTTCACCGAGGAAGAGCTGAAGGGCATTGGCGAACTTGCTGATAAGCATGATGTCATTGTGCTCGAGGATCTGGCTTACTTCGCTATGGACTTCCGTCGCGACCTCTCTCATCCTTATCAAGCTCCATATCAGGCAACGGTTGGCAAATATACCGATAACTATGTGCTGTGGGTGTCTGGCTCAAAGGCATTCTCTTATGCCGGTCAGCGTATCGGTGTTACCTGCATCAGCAACAAGCTCTATCACAGGGTTTATGAGCCTTTGCAGAAGAACTTCGGAGTGGGTGAGTTTGGTAACTTCCTCTGCAACCGACTGATGTACACGCTCTCAAGTGGCACTACTCACAGCGTTCAGCACGCTATGGCTGCTCTTATGGAGGCTGCTTGCAACGGTAGCTATAACTTCCTCGACGATGTTAAGGAGTATGGTCGCAGGGCAAAGTTCATGAAGGACGTGCTTCTGGCAAACGGCTTCTATCTTGTTTATGACAACGACATGGGTGCTCCTCTTGCCGATGGTTTCTACTTCACCGTGCAGTATCCTGGAATGACCGACCTCGCTCTTACCAAGGAACTCATGTACTATGGCATCGCGGTTTATCCTCTCGACACTATGGGCTCTACCCAGCAGGGTGTCCGCGTCTGCACTTCTTTCTTCCAGAAGGAGCAGGAGGGCATGTTCAAGGAAAGAATCGAGGAGTTTGCAAAGGCGCAGAAGTAATGACTCTCTTAGAACGTTTGAACACCGCAGACCGCTTTGCAAGTGGCATTGGGGCGCGGCTCGTTGAGGTTCGTGAAGGTTATGCGCGTGCCGAACTCACGGTTGAGGAGCGTCATCTTAACGCGGCCGGTGTTTGTCAGGGAGGTGTGATTTACACATTGGCTGACCTTGCCTTTGCAGGAGTTTGTAACTCTCATGGCACCCTCACCCTTGGAGTGAATACAAGCATCTCTTTCATGAAATCTGCTCAGCTTGGCGAGAAGATCATTGCCGAGGCTACCGAGGTTCTTGACCATCACAAACTGCCTTACTGCGACATCAGGGTGAGGAATGAGCAAGGCGAGGTACTTGCCGGGATGACCGGACTTGGCTATCGCACGAGGAAGGATTATGAGTTTGATGCCTTGATGTAGGTTTCATTCTTGCTTGTTTCATAATTCAGAATTTTACATTTGAGATTTGATACTTGGGAGGCTTGCATTCGTGTGAGCCTTCTTTTTGTTTGTTCGTTTCACCGCTTCAACGCCCTTTCCGGATTAGGGCTTGGGAACGGATTTACAACGGACTTATAACGGTATTACAACGGACCTACTACTTGGATACCGCTACACCTATCACCCAATTCCCGAGTGACAACGTGCGTAGCACCTCGCACGTCCTTCGGTTTGACGAGTGCAAAGTTACAACAAATTTCTTCGGAACGGAAAGAAATGTGTGAGAAAAACATTTTAGATTCAAAAAAAGTTTGTTGCGCGCTTGTAATGTGTTGATATACAGATTGATATTTTCGGAAGGAGATTGGGATAACCCTCAATCTAACATATAACTGTTAGATAAAACAGGGACAGGGGTATGGTATCTATATTCAAAATAATAATATAATATATTAATATATTATATTATTTATATGTTAGGTGCCATTCTGCGTTTCCTGTTGGGGGGTGATATCTAACATGTATTGAAAAATGATGGTTTCATGATTCACTTGTTGACGCTGTGTTTTCAACCCACATCGTCTCTTTCTTGTGTGTTGTTGATGAATCTAACATATAATTGTTAGGAAAAATAGGGAGAGGGGGTAAGGTAACCATACAAAGAACAAGGTCAACATCAACTTGCGCTGACATTGACCTTGTACTTTTGTCCCCTAATTTAATCAACCATTTCTTAGTTTTCTTACCGTCTTTTCGTCTTTTGTTATACCCGTTAATACAATCTTTTGATTACCTTAGCTCATTACCTATGAGTTCCCCCTAATTCAAATGTTGTTTACACAATGTTGTGACTGTCTATGTATGTCACATTTAAAATATAAATCTTACACTTATTTCCATTTCTTGAGTGCAAAGTTAATATGTTTTTTCAGAATGTGCAAGAAAAAATATTTCATAAACTTTATTATTTATACCACGCAACATTTTTTACGTTTGCGCAATAGTGCAATGCTACATTGTGATATGGTGCAGTTTGTGTTGCATATTTGCAAATGCGTTAATTTACAATAAGTTATAATGCCCTGTGCTACTATGTCTTTTTTACACTCATAGTGTTTTTCCTACCATTCATTAGGGAAAAATCTCGCCAGATTAGGGAAAGAACCTTTGAAAATCAAATATTTCGCAGTAATTTTGCCCTCAGAAATCAGAGATAGTTCTGATGACGACATTAAAAGAATACAGTTATGAAAAAGAATATATTTAGCTTGATAGCAATCGCAGTTATTGGAACAGGCACATGTATGGCAAAGGCAACTCCAAAGTCAGTTTACAACCCGAAGCCTCGTATGGAGCGTAAGGTAGATCGGCCTACTACGACAACTGTAACAACCACTACGATGAAGCCGAATGGTACTAAGGTTGTGACAACCACTACCACCAAGACCGTTAAGGTTGCTCATCCAAAGCCAAAGATGGTAAAGCCGCATAAGCCAAATGGTCACATGCATCACAAGCATCACATGGATCATAAGCATCACATGCACCACAAGCACCATATGCATGACAAACATCATATGCATCACAAGCATCATCGCGGCACCTGTAAGGCTTGCAAAAAGCATGACAGACATTTCCCAAAGAAATAGTTGCAACGATCTATATATTCATCCTCTCCCCACCAAGTCAAGACGTTGGCATACGGTGGGGAGATTTTTTGTGCTTAAAACTTGCATAGCTGACGGATTATTGCTATTTTTGCAGTCAGAAATATCATAACCCGAATCTATGAAGAAATTCATCCTATACATCATCCTTGTGCTGGGTATCACTCAGCTGAACTTGTCGTGTGCGCCAGAGACAAATCCCCCATTCCTTGCAAAATTAGGGATAAAGGCAGACTCGCTTATGGATAAGCCTTTTCCAAAGTATATCGACTATGACAATGTTGGTATGGCTCTTAGCATACCAGAATGCTACAAGTTGATTGCTGATTCAGCAAGGAAAGCGAAGATTGTTTCTTGGAAAAAAATCAAAGATAATTATCTTGTGTTTTTAGGTATTTATGCACATATGGATTGCTATTTGTTTGATGCAAAAGGTAATATCCTCGACAAATGCGAAATCGCACATAATATGAGGCGTCAGGTTCGTGTTTCGCTCGTTAGCCATAGCTATGGAATATGCTGCGAAATCTCAGAAAACGAGCCAAAGGATGAGGTTAAATGGAAAGTAAGGTATATTGGTGAGAATAGATTTGAGACTACAGAGATAATTAATGATACAAATTCCGTGACGAGGCTGTATGATGTTGCAGACAAGATTTCATTAATCAGTAGGGTTTCTCCCCAAGGGGTTCAGACACCTTCTGCGGATATTACGACTCTTCCAATTTCCGAGGCATACAAAGCATGTGAATTGCTTTCTAAAACCAGAAATCTTCATTTTGTATATGAAGATGTTTACTTCTATAGTGGATTCTATTACAGAGATTTTAGATTGTATCCTTATCTTATGGATAATCCTCAAGCCGTGTTTCAATGGATTTACGAACATAAGGAGGATAAAACTATACAAGATGTAATTTTAAAGAATTATCTCAGAGCCAAAGAGATAAATAACAAGAAGCTGTCTCTCGATTTCCTCCGTGAAAACATCCTTAAACTAAAGGATAAGAAGGCGCAGGAGTATCTGCTGGATATGAAGGTGTTTAAGAATGAGTCATCTGTGGAATAGTTTTCAAAAGACACCACTTATGACACCATGTGCTGCAGAATGTCGGCTGAAATTTCAGCCCACATATTTTTCATGTCGGCGCAATTTTGCGCTCACATATTCTCTCCTATGCTAACTCCATGTATTATCACTACTTTTGCGTCGTAAATGAAATTATCAGAATCTATGAAGAAATTTATCCAAAACATAATGCGTGCGCTGGGTAGCACTCAGCAGAACCGCTCGTGTGAGCCTAAGATGAATGAGGTCAAGAGGGATATGGGAGAAACATACCTATTGAATATGGAATATAGGGATTTTGAGAAATGGGTAGATACAGCATTGGCTGTTGAATTACCTGAAAATATAGAGGCTTTCTGTTTTAACCTCTATGAAAAGGGGAATAATGTCTATGCTGTTGAAATTATAGGTTCTCCGACATTTGATGAAACTGATGAAGATTGGGCTTGTGATGAAGTATTTAACAATCGTGGTTATCCGTTATGTTGGAAGAACGACAAGTCATGGGAAGGTGTTCTTGAAGATACTGTGGCTCTCGTGAAAAGGTATTTGAAAGAGGGTAAATACGCGTCTTTACTTCTTATTAAGAAAGGTGTAGGTGTCGGATTTGTTGACGGAAATATTGAATTGCTATAGGATTTTATAGGTTGAAGATTGTGTAGATTGGTAATTATTGTCAGTTCAGCACCATAAGGTGCGTCCATTAAATTTCGTTGAACTGACTTTATATTAGTTCTTTTTCTCTTTTTTTCACGTTAAAAAAGTGAAAATGCGGGAAAAATCGCATTTTTCTTTATAATTTTGCACCTCAAATGAATGTAAACAGGAAACGACATATTGCTTCATGGTTGCTATTGGCAGTATTTGTGCCAATGCTTATCCTGTCGTCGCTTCATGTTCACGAACAAGTACAGAATAATATAGTTGACTGCAAGGAATGTGTAGATCATCATTGTCATGGACACTTGACACAGTTGTCAATGTCTATGGATGATTGTGTGCTCTGCCAGTTCCTTATGCTTACTTTTGTGGCAGGTGCCGCCCTTGCAGTTGTTTTTTACAATAAATCCTTTGTATTCCATTTTGCCCAGCCTCAAAGTAACGTTTGCCTTGAAGCCTTGGGCATCCCAACACTTCGTGCACCTCCAACTGTTTGAATTTCATTCTGAGTAAAAGGAAGTTCCGCTTATGCGGAGAAAATGGAAAGTAAATTCTTCTTTTTTTAGAAAGTAAATTGGGAGTAAATTAAAACAGTAAATTATTTTAGCAGCATTCGCCGCTTGGAAATAAAAATTTACTGAATATAATTTATTGATAATATACTTTCTAAAGAAAAAGCATGTGAATTTACTATCCGAGAACAATTCAAACAGATAAAGCGTATGATAAACATTATGTTGGCTGCTATGTGCCTTACAACGGCACCAGCCGACACTACTATTGCGCTTGATGCCGTCACCGTGACAGGTCAGCATACCCACGACTATCAGATGCGTTCATCTCAGTCGGAGGTGCAGGTCAGTCATGAGTTCCTTCAACAGAACTTTGCGGGAAGTTTGATGCAGACGCTGGAAGCAATTCCTGGCGTTAAGGCTATGGCAATAGGTAGCGGGCAGTCGAAACCCGTTATCCGAGGCATGGGCTTCAACCGACTCGTGATTTCTGAGGATGGTGTCAAGCATGAAGGACAGCAATGGGGCGATGACCACGGTTTGGAGATTGACCAGTTCGCAATCGACAGGGCGGAGGTCGTCAAGGGTCCTGCGGCATTGCTCTATGGTAGTGATGCCATAGGTGGTGTGCTCGGACTTTACACCAACCATGTGCCTACCGAACCGTTCTGCGGGAGCGTACAGTTCTTCGGACGTTCAAACAACGAGCAGATAGGCCTGTCGGCAAAGATAGGCGGCAGGAAGGGTAACTGGTTCTATCGCGCACATGCCACATTTATTGACTATGCCGACTATAAAGTGCCGACGGATAGTATTCAGTATTATTCTTATTGGATAAGACTGAAGGATAAGCGTCTGCGCAATACGGCTGGCTGTGAGCGTGATGGTAGCGTGACATTGGGATATGCCGGCTATAATTTCCATACCGATGTGCGTGTTTCTGACAGCTACTCAAAGAGTGGCTTCTTTGCCAATGCACATGGCTTGGAGGTTAGGTTGTCAGACATTGACTACGACCATTCGCGTCGTGACATAGACCTTCCATACCAATGGGTGAACCATCTGAAGGTGATGAGCCATACCACATGGAAGAAAGACCTGACATCTCTTGAACTTAACCTCGCCTATCAGAATAACCTTCGCGAGGAATGTTCAGAGCCGGTAAGTCATGGCTATATGCCTGCGCCAAAGAGTTCACTTGAGCGTAGGTTCAACAAGAGTACCTATACAGCGGGTGTCGGACTTCGCCACACCATTGACAAGCATGAATTGCGTGGTGGCGTGAGCAGCGAGTATCAGTACAACCGTCGTAGTGGCTGGGGCTTTATCATACCAGACTTCGAGACGCTGAGCGTCGGTGGCTTTGTCATGGATCGCTATTCCATCAACGAAAACCTCATACTCAATGCCGGACTTCGTTATGACTATGCACGGACGCATATTCATAGCTATCAGGATTGGTTCCTGACACCTGTTGACGGTGATTCTATATATAAGGAGCGTTCGGCAGATTTCCGAGGCAACTTCAATAGCTTTACATGGTCGGCAGGTGTGAATTACAGCACAGGACTATGGGTGCTGAAGGCGAATATTGGCAAGAGTTTCCGTGTGCCTATTCCGAAGGAACTGGGTGCCGACGGCATAAACTACCACATATTCCGCTATGAGCGTGGCAATGCGAAGTTAGATCCTGAGGAGTCGTATCAGGTTGATGCCACTGTCCTCTGGTGTAACGATGCTTTGGAAGTGCAGGTAGAGCCATATCTGAATTACTTCCCTAACTACATATACCTGAATCCTACGGCACAGTATGTAGAAGGTTTGCAGTTGTATAATTACAGGCAGGCAGAGGTGCTGCGTTGGGGATTGGAGGCGCAGTTGAACTGGAAGCTTGACGACCATTGGCAAGTACATGCACAAGGAGAGTATCTCTATGCCCGTCAGCAATCGGGCGAGAAGAAGGAATATACCCTGCCTTTCAGCACTCCTTGGTCTGTAGATACAGGCGTGAAATATACCTTTGATAGCAAGGGCAAGGACTTCGTAGGTCTAAATGCCCATATCGTAGGTGCTCAGAATGAGATTGTTCCGCCCGAAAAACCTACCGATGGGTATTTCACTCTGAATCTTTCGGCAGGAAAAGAGTTTCAGTTGGGAAACTCAAAGCTTAACCTGACGCTTCATGCAGACAACCTGCTTGACCGTCGCTATTACGACCATACCAGCTATTATCGCTTGATTGACGTTCCAGAACCTGGACGAAATATCTCGCTGATGGTTGGGTGGGAGTTCTAACTAATTTATAATTAATAATTGATAATTTTTTAGCAAAATGAAAAATCTTAAATATATGAGCCTTATGCTTGCTCTCTTGTGTGTTGTTTCTCTTGGTTTCACATCTTGTGGCGATGATGACGATGATGATGAATTGCCTGCAAAGCCAGTCATTACATTGACAGAGGTAGGTCACGATAATAGCAAGCATGCTCATCCGGGGCATGATTTGCATCTTGAGGCCGATGTTGTTGCCGAAGGTCTTATCAAGAGTATCAACATCGAGATTCATCAGGAGAATGGTGGTACGATGAAGATAGAGAAGGCATATACCAATGGCAAATATATCGGTGTTCGCAATACTGAGTTTCATGAGCATATCGACATTCCTGAGAATGCTCCATTAGGCGAGTATCACCTTCACTTCGTTGTGACAGACAATAACGGTCAGCAAACTGTTGCTGAGAGTCACCTTGAGCTTGTTGAGGATGACGGAGATGATGAGGACGAGCACGAGCATCATCACGAGTAGAGTAAAGTAGAAAGTGTAAAGTATATGAAATTGAACAAGAAATATTTATCTCTAATGCTGCTGTGCGCACTCAGTGCGTGCAGCAGCTCTGATGACGATGACACAAAAGATATGAGCAAGCCTGTCATCAATACCAAGGATATCGTTGCTGTTCCTACGGATTGCGAGGTGTATAAAAGAGGTGACGTTATTCCGTTCAATAGTTTGTTTACGGATGATACGGAGCTTGGTTCATATAACATCGAGATTCATCAGAACTTCGACCATCACACGCATAGTACATCGTCTGTGGAGTGTCAGATGGACGAGAAGAAGGATCCTGTCAAGCCCTGGACATACAATAAGGATTTTTCCATACCCTCAGGGCAGAAGTCGTTCACGGCGCGTCATGATATCGCCATTCCTGCCGATATAGATCCGGGTGACTATCATTTCATGGTTCGCCTTACTGACTGTGCTGGCTGGCAGGAACTTCATGCTGTGGCAATCAAGATTGCGGAGTAATTGAAACGGCAAACAAAAAAGATGGGGTAACGATTTGTTACTCCATCTTTTTGTTTTCGAATGTATTTGCTGGTGATTACTTGTTGTAGCATTTGAAGATGCTGTCAACTGTCTTTTCATCCATTTTCTTTGTGAAGAGACTAACGACTGCCACTACTATGAAACCGCCTACCATTGCAACGGCACCGCAGTCGATTGGGTTGAGCAATGAGTTGCTGAGCATCATATTGACTACTGTGAGACCTACGCCCCACGCAAAGCAAGCCCATACGCTGGCTGTTGTAACGCCTCTCCAATACAAGCCGAGCATGAATGGAGCAAGGAAGGCTCCTGCAAGAGCACCCCAAGAAATACCCATGAGCTGGGCAATGAACTGTGGTGGGTTGAGGGCAATCATGAGTGAGAGGGCAATGAAGAACACGATGAGAACTCGCATTATCACGACCTTACGTCTCTCTATCTTCTCGGCTACCTCATCATCTATTTCTCCACTCTTTACCTCGTCGTCGGTTGATTTCTTGTCACGATAGATAAGGTCGAGAGTCATTGTAGAAGAAGAGGTGAGCACAAGACTTGCCAATGTTGACATTGATGCAGAGAGTACGAGAAGCACTACGAGGGCGATAAGTACGTCAGGCAATGTCTCAAGCATAGAAGGTACGATTGAGTCGTATGCGTATTTATGCTTCTCGGGAGAGAATGCAGGCTCTGGGTAGAGACGGCCGAAACTTCCGATGAAATAGCAACCGCCAGAGACGATGAGCGCGAAGATTGTGGAGATGATGGTACCGCGCTTGATAGCGCTCTCGTCGGTGATAGAGTAGAACTTACCGACCATCTGTGGCAATCCCCATGTGCCGAGTGAGGTGAGCACCACAACACCGAGAAGGCTCAGAGGATTAGGACCGAACCAAGAGGCGAAGTCGCCTAACTGGAATGAAGAGAACAATCCGCTTTTATCTTCGAGGTCGTGCGCGGTTGGCACCTGTGCTGCCATCTTGTTTATAGCCTCTGTAAGTCCTCCCTGATTGTGGAGCACCACATAGATAACGGTGGTGATACCGAAGAGCATGATGATACCCTGTATGAAATCATTGATGGCTGTTGCCTTGTATCCTCCGAGGATGACATAGATAGCGGTAAGGGTAGCCATTATCATGGCGCAATATGAATAAGGTATGCCGAAACCCATCTCGAAGAGCTTTGAGATACCCATATACACACCGGCAGTGTATGGAATCAGGAATACAAAGGCAATGATGGAAGCTACAACACGAAGTCCTTCACTTGAGAAACGTGTTCCGAAGAAATCGGGCATTGTACGGCTCTGGATGTGCTGAGTCATCAGTTTCGTGCGTTTGCCAAGAACTATCCATGCCAGAAGAGAACCGATGATGGCGTTGCCGATACCGATCCATGAAGCGGAAAGACCGTATTTCCAACCGAACTGTCCGGCATAACCTACGAATACAACAGCTGAGAAATAGCTCGTACCAAAGGCGAAAGCTGTGAGCCAAGGCCCTACGGAACGGCCGCCAAGTACGAAGCCGTCAACGCTTTTTGCCTGTTTGCGGGAATATATTCCCACACCGATAGTCACCAACAGGAAGATGACGGTAAGAATGATTTTTATTAGCATTATGTTTTAGAGTTTATAGTTTAGAGTTTAGTGATTAGTGTTTGGAGATTAGTTGAATCTAACCTGCATCTGGCACATAAGGGCGCTGTTACCCTTCTTTATGAACTCGCCTCCTGCTGTGTATGCGCTCTTATAGACATACTGCACTTGGAAGCGGCATCTCTTGAAATACCACCACTGGAAACCGAAGATAGCCTTATGCTGATCCATGTCGAGGTCTTTGTTGAAATTGAAATAGTCGTATGAGCCTACGAGGTCAAATTTCTTTGGAACCAATGGCACGCAACCTGTGATATAGTAACCACGGCTGAGAGCGTTGCCATCCTTACCCTCAAGATACTCTCCATGTATGTTGAATGGCTTTGACTTATAGTCGAAACCTATGCTGTAACGGTTACGCTTATAGTTCTGTCCGATCTCGATTTCCGGGTTGTAGATAGATTTCGCTATTGCGTGACCTTTACCTAACTGACCTGTTGCTATAAGGTTGAGACCTTCAACTGGACTTACCTCCAAGCGTCCGATAACATCCTTCGCATTGTTGCCGTCCTTCTTGTTGATACCTTGTCCGTTCATCACGTCAACCTCGTATTTCACCTTGCCATTGGCAAACTCGCCCAAAATGGCAGCACCGAGGTCACGACCGTACTGAACACCGAGAAGTGGGTCTGAGCCACAACCAGAGAGGTATGTAACGCCTTCAGAATACACGTCGATAGCCTCCATGTCAGTAGGAGAGAGCTTGTTCTCGTATGTGCAGGCGTTCTTGAACTGTCCGAAACGCACGGTGAGTGCCTTATTGTCGGTGATTCGGTAGTCGGTGTAGTATTCCTGTACTTGAGAGTTAAAATCGTGCATGAACAAGAAAAACCAACGGTCGGTTATGACAGCATGTGCAAAGAACAGCGTGCGCTTCATGTCGAATGTGTTGGCTTTTTCGCCGCCTCTGTCCCTATCCTGATACGTATAGCCAGCTTGAGCATAGCCATGAACGACTATTCTATCCAATACGTCAGATAGAAATTCTTTGGTCTTGCTCTCTTCCTTCTGTTCCTGTGCGGTGGCATAGTTAAAGGGGAAAAGGCATAGCAGCACTCCAACTGCCATTTTGTAAAAGTAAGTCATGTTTTTTATACCGTTTTGTTGAAAAATGTTGTATTTGTTTAGATTTTTCATGTGCAAAGATATAAAATTATAATCAGAATGGCAAATTTTTCTAAAAAATATTACATTAATGATAAATATTACAATAGGTTTTAGTATCTTTGCACTACGAAATCTAATTTTGTTAAAACCTAAAATATAAAATGTTAGACAAAAGCGAATACTTACATCCAGACAAGGAGTGCCTCTCCCGACAGGAAATCGAGGCATTACAGCTTGAGCGCTTGAAGGCGACAGTCAAGCATTGCTATACAAATGAAGTTTATAAGAAGAAGTTTGCAGAGGCAGGAATCACGCCTGATGATATCCAGACGCTTGATGATGTGCGTAAACTTCCTTTCACCACAAAGCAGGATCTGCGCGACAATTATCCATTTGGCTTCGCGTGCGTACCTCTTAATAAATGTACCCGACTTCATTCTTCAAGTGGTACGACAGGTAATCCTACGGTTATTCTCCATACACAGAAGGATATTGACGAGTGGGCTAATGCTGTTGCCCGTTGCCTGCATATGGTAGGTTTGCGTCCTGATGATGTCTTCCAGAATTCTTCCGGCTATGGTATGTTTACTGGTGGTCTCGGTTTCCAGTTGGGAGCAGAGCGTCTTGGAGCGCTTACCGTTCCTGCAGCAGCAGGTAACTCTCTCCGTCAGATAAAGTTCATTAAGGACTTCGGAACAACAGCCATTCATGCCGTTCCTTCATACGTTACACGTCTTCATGAGGTAATGGTAGAGCAGGGCGTTGATCCAAGCCGTGATACAAAGCTAAAGGTTCTTGTCATTGGTGCAGAGCCTCATTCTGAGGAACAGCGCAAGCGTATCGAGAAGATGATGGGCGTAAAGGCATACAACTCATTCGGTATGTCTGAGATGTGTGGTCCTGGTGTTGCCTTCGAGTGTAAGGAGCAGAATGGCCTTCACTTCTGGGAAGACTACTATATCGTGGAGATTGTGGATCCTGAGACTCTTGAGCCTGTTCCTGATGGTGAGATTGGAGAGCTTGTGCTCACAACCCTTAACCGTGAGGCTATGCCTCTGTTGCGTTATCGTACTCGTGACCTTACCCGTGTGCTTGGCCGCACATGTCCTTGCGGACGTAACCACGTGCGCCTTGACCGTATGAAGGGACGCTCAGACGATATGATGGTGCTCCGTGGCGTTAATATCTTCCCAATTCAGATTGAGAAGATACTTATGCAGTTCAAGGAACTTGCAACCAACTATCTCATCACCCTCACTACTGATGCCGACAACGATAACATGACCGTTGAGGTTGAGCTTGAGGAACTCTTCACAGATGATTATCAGCGTTTGCAGAAACTCCAGAAGGATGTTACCCGTGCTCTCAAGGATGAGATTCTGCTCACTCCTCACGTGAAGCTCGTTCCAAAGGGAAGTCTGCCTGTAAGCGAGGGCAAGGCTGTCAGGGTTGTGGATAAGAGAACCGTTTATCAATAAATCTAATCTATTATGACTATCAAACAACTTTCAATATTCATAGAGAACAAGGGCGGTACGCTTATCAAGGTTCTCGATATGCTCAGCAAGGCTGGTATTCAGATTATTGCATCTACCGTTGCTGATACTCAGGAATATGGCATCTATCGTGTCATCTGTGACAATCCTGCAAAGGCTTACCTTCTTCTGAAGGAAGAGGGCATAAACCTTCAGCTCACCGATGTCTTCGCTCTTTATGTTGATGACAAACCGGGTGCTGCGGCTGAGACTTTGAAGACTCTTTCAAATGCAGGTATCGCAATTTCATACATCTACACCTTCCTTCTCAATGGTCAGGGCGTGCTTGTATTCCGCACAAGCGATATGGAGAAGACTAATGAGGTGATAGCTCTCAATAAGCTGAAGAGCGTGGTGGCACTATAATTTAAGTGAAGAGTGAAAAGTGAAGAATTTGAATTAGTATTATTGTTTATAGGTGGAGATTTGCTTTACGCTATAAAATGTAACTTAAATTCTTCACTCTTCACTTTTCACTCTAAATATTGGAAATATGAAGATAACTCTATTACAACAGGATATAGCTTGGGCTGATCCTGCAGAGAACCAAAGGCGTAGTGAGGCGGCAATCCTTGCTGCGCCTTTGTCTGATTTATATGTGCTCCCTGAAATGTGGAGTACGGGTTTCAATGCCGTTGACGAGGATACTACTTCCTTGTCATGGATGAAACAGATGGCAGCAAGGATGAATGCTGCTATTGCGGGAAGTCTTTCGGTTAAGGCTGAGGATGGGACGAAACGTAATAGATTCTATTTCGTCATGCCTCCAACCGAGGCTTATCCGGAAGGAAAAGTTGAGTATTATGACAAGCGACATCTTTTCTCATACGGCAATGAACAACTTCACTATTCAGCCGGAGAAGAACAGAAAATTGTGAAATGGCGAGGAGTGAAATTTCTCTTGCAAGTTTGTTACGACCTTCGTTTCCCCGTTTTTTCCCGTAACAAAATAGATAGTTGCTACGATGCTCCATCCGAGGACGTTTCTGAGTGTCTTTACGACTGCGCTCTTTACGTTGCTTCTTGGCCCGCTTCACGTATCAAACCGTGGCATATTTTGCTACAGGCAAGAGCCGTGGAAAATCAATGTTTTGTAGCTGCCGTAAACAGGGTGGGAGAAGACCCGATGTGCAAGTATTGCGGTGGTACGGAAATGATAGATGCGTATGGTAGGGTAATTGTAACTTGTCCAGATGATAAAATCGCAAGCGCTACATACGAGATCCGAATGGATGAACTTCGTGGCTTTAGGAAAAAGTTCCCAGTACTCGAAGATGCAGATTCGTTTCATTTATATAGCAAATAATATCGCATTTACAAAATTGCTACTTTTTTGTAATGATACATAAAATAGTGCATTTTCGTAAATTTTAGAAACTGCTACACATAATAACAAAGAATAGTTCAAATTTGTATAAAATTACGGAAGAAATGGCCAAAAGTAGTGCGATATTGTAAAAATATTGATTTTTCTCAAAAAAAAGTTGTAAAAAATTTGCAAAGTAAATAAAAAACCATTAACTTTGCAAGCGTTATCCTGAATACAATCTTTTTACCTTAAAGAAGCTAATACCTATTGAGATTGGAACGTTCGCACTGTGAAGTGAGGACGTTTCTTGTTTTATATAGATTCGTCATTTTTTAATTATGTTTCATTCCTATAATTTTATGCATCAAAAAACACTTGTTTGTTCCATGCTTTTTGTATGACTGTAATATTAAAGAAGAAGTGATTCTTTCGGGATGTTTTAATGGTGAAAAATGCAAGCGTTTTTTTACTTGATTTTTGTCTTGAAAAACATACCGGAAAGAGATTATAATCCCATGCTTTTTCAAAAGCTTTTTTTGATTAGAAATCCGTGCTGTTTTTGAACTTGTTCCAATCCTTTGTTTGCTTGTTTCTTATTGAGTATAAAAACAGTAAACTTGAAGTGTTAAAAGAGTTTTCATGTTAAAAATTTCTTCATTCTTAATTTATTGTTGTAACTTTGCACTCGCAAATCGGAGACGTGCACCAGCCTTTTGTTGGCTGACTTGCACTATTTGCATCGTGCGCACTCGTGCACTCGCAAATCGGAGACGTGCACCAGCCTTTTGTTGGCTGACTTGCACTATTTGCATCGTGCGCACTCGTGCACTCGCAAATTAGAAACGTGTGCCAGCCTTTTGAGCTGCCACGAATATTTGCATCGAGTGAGTATGTTTCGTACGTTACACTCGGAAATGGGTGATAGCTGCGGCGACGCACTCGGAAAAATTTTAGCGCGTATGAAACTTTGGTTTATTTTCTGTCAAGACGATCTTCTGCTTCAGAAGACAGGTGAGGGAAAGTTTACGGTTCCCAAATGCGAAGAACCACCTGTAGTCTTGAAGGCTTGGAATTATGTGCATAACATCACCCCTATGGAGGATGGTACGCTTGTGAAGACGGTAAGGGTTGATAATCCCATAACATCGCTTGAGGGCTATGAGATGTGCCCTCTCCGCCAGTCTTACTATAAGCTTTCTCGTGAACTCTATCTAAAAGCGGGTAAGTGTCACGAAATCCTTTATTGGGATCAGAACACGAAGTTCTGTGGTGTTTGCGGCGCTCCTATGAAGATGGAGACAGATATCTCAAAGCGCTGTACCGGTTGTGGAAAGGAGATTTGGCCACAGCTTGCTACAGCCGTCATCGTCCTTATTCATAAGGGAGAGGATGAGGTACTGTTGGTTCGTGCCAAGAATTTCCGCAGCAAGCACTATGGATTGGTAGCCGGATTCGTTGAGACAGGCGAAACGCTTGAAGAGGCTGTTTGCCGTGAGGTGTCTGAAGAAGTAGGGTTGAAGATAAAAAACGTGCGTTACTTTGGTTCTCAGCCTTGGCCTTATCCTTGCGGACTTATGGTAGGCTTTAATGCCGATTATGTATCAGGCGAGATAAAGATTCAGGAAGAGGAACTTCTAAAGGGGGCATGGTTCCGCAAGGATAACCTGCCTGAGATTCCCGAAAAGCTATCTATTGCCCGAATGTTACTAGATGATTGGATAAAACAAACTTTATGAAAAAGATAAAAACAGCGTATCTCGCATCTGCAATAGGATGCTTGGTCGTAGTAATAGGCATTGTATGCTACTTCCTCTTTGCCGGTATTGCAAAGAATGAAGGCGTTTCATATCTCTACATTGATGACGATGATGATATGGATTCTGTTAGTGCGAAACTATCGGATATAGCCACTCCTACAGGTGTTGCTGCCGTTCGCACTATGGCTCGTCACATGGGATATGCGGATAAAATCCGTACTGGTCGCTATCTCCTCAACGAGGACATGAGTGCCCTTCGTTTCTTCCGCAACCTCCGCAATGGTCATCAGGAGCCTATGAGACTCGTTATGCCGAGTGTTCGTACCAAGGCACGTCTTGCGCAGGAACTGGGTAATATGATGATGTTCCGCGATTCCGATTTTCTCAAGGCTATCTCTGATGAGTCTGTATGCGAGAAATACGGTCTTGACACAGCTAAAATCATTTCGATGTTCGTTCCTAACACCTATGAGGTGTATTGGGATACTTCGATTGAGAAGTTCCTTGACCGTATGAAGAAGGAGAGTGACCGTTTCTGGAATAGTGAGCGCAAGGCAAAGGCAGAGAAACTTCAGCTCAATCCTGTTGAGGTTATCACTATTGCAAGTATCATAGACGAGGAGACTGCCAATAACGGCGAGAAACCGATGATTGCCGGTATGTACTACAACCGACTGAAGCAGAATATGCCATTACAGGCTGATCCTACTATCAAGTTCGCCCTTCAGCAGTTTGAGCTTCGTCGTATCTATACCAAGCTCCTGAGCGTGGAAAGCCCATATAACACCTATCGCAACGAGGGACTTCCTCCTGGTCCTATTCGTATTCCAAGCGTTGCGGGCATTGATGCTGTGCTCAATCTCGTGCATCACGACTATCTCTATATGTGTGCCAAGGAGGATTTCTCAGGCACTCATAATTTCGCCAAGACATACAAAGAACATCTTGCCAATGCTGCGAAGTATTCTGAGGCTCTTGACAAGAGAGGCGTGAAGTAAAAGAAAGACAGCTTTATCTCCGTAGTAAAACATAACCAAACTCGATGAAGGTCTTATGTAACTCCTATTCAGGAGCGGACTTTCATCGAGTTTGGTTCTTTTTTATAGTGGAGGTAATAGGGAATGAGATTGGATGATTAGTGAAATCTAATACCCATACCATAAATGATTTTTGTAAATAATCACAGAAAGATTTGGTGAAATGGGAAGGAATGAGTATTTTTGCATGCAGATACAATTGAAACATTGTAAAAATGAAAGAGTTTACCATAACCCAAACAACCAATATTAACAATTTGGTTGATGACTTACGTAAGATTATAGATGGCGCCAGAGGACGAGTTGCCTCTACCGCCAATTATGAACTTACCTTAATGTATTGGCATATCGGGGAGCGAATCAATCGTGAAGTACTTGGAAATGAGCGTGCTGAGTATGGAAAACAAATTGTGTCAACAGTGTCGACACAATTGCGGGCAGCATACGGAACTAAAGGTTTCGAGCTAAGAAATGTCCGCAGAATGATGCAATTTGCAGACTTGTTTCCTGATTTGCAAGTTGTGTCAGCACTGGTGGCCCAATTGTCATGGTCTCATTTTCTGATAGTTATGCCATTGAAGGATGAATTGCAACGTGAATTTTATCTCACAATGGCAACTGCTGAGAAATGGAGTACACGTACTCTCCAATCAAAGATTGACGGTATGCTCTTTGAGCGTACAGCTATTGCATCAAAGCCTAATAAACTCATTAAGCGTGAGTTGGGAGAACTACGTGATAAGAATGTCATGTCGCCTGACCTTGTATTCAAAAGCCCATATTTTCTTGAATTTACAGGCTTGAAGGGAATGTATAGTGAGCGAGACCTTGAAGACAATCTCCTGACAAATCTTGAACGATTTATTCTGGAACTTGGTAATGGTTTTACTTTTGTTGAACGTCAGAAGCGTATGGTAATTGATGGCGAGGACTTCTATCTAGACCTTCTCTTCTATCATCGCCGTCTTCATCGTTTGATTGCCATCGACCTTAAATTGGGTAAGTTCAAAGCTCAATACAAGGGGCAGATGGAGTTATATTTGCGTTGGCTTGAGAAAAACGAAATGGAACCAGATGAAGAAACACCTCTCGGACTTTTATTATGCACAGAGGGAAGTGAGGAGCAAATCGCACTTCTTCAACTTGACAAGGCTGGCATCCGTGTGGCTCAATATATGACGGAATTACCTCCTCGTGAAATACTATTGCAGCAAATCAAAAAGTCTTTGGAACTTGCAAAAGAATTAAATCTCAAGGAATCAAAAGAAGAATAAACAATTGTTCCACACAACATCATGGGATTAAATGGTTGGGAAACCAGATAAAATCTCAGCCCTCGTTACATAGCAGTAGCGAGGGCTGAATGCGTTTGCTTTATTTGATCAGAAATACATACACAAAAGCATCTTGCTAATGCTGCAAAGTATTCTGAGGCTCTTGACAAGAGAGGCGTGAAGTAAAAGAAAGACAGCTTTATCTCCGTGGTAAACATAACCAAACTCGATGAAGGTCCTATGTAACTCCTATTCAGGAGCGGACTTTCATCGAGTTTGGTTCTTTTTATAGCGTAGTCACATACGAGGTAAATATAATCATAATCCTTTGCTTGTACGTTTTTTTTCCTAAGTGAATTCGATGATAATACCATTATAATACCATTATATTACCATAATAATACCATAATATTACCATAGCTAATGGTATTTTAATGGTATTTACATGGTATTTACATAGGAGGCACAGTTGATGTATTTTGGGAGATTATTGATGTAATTGGCATTTTTTTTGTTTAAAAATGTTTAGGATTTGAATAAAAATAATTACTTTTGTATTCGAAATTAAAAAGTGTCCTAGAATCTATGATAGAATTGGGAACAAAAAAGATTAGAAATATGATAAAAAGATTTTTTGCGTTTGTTTTAGCTGCTACTATGGCAATTTCTGCTTCTGCACAGCCGGAAGCTGGTTCACTCACATGGCAACCTAACGTGGGCATTACTTACACCACAGCAACTCTCGACGATTATAAGGGAACTGCTGATGGGGCTGTTGGTCTTACGGCTGGTGTTGAGGCTATGTATATGTTAAACGAGAAACTCGGTATAACTCTTGGTCTTAATTATACTGGTTACAATATTAATGATGATGTGTTTTTTGGGCGATATCATTCATTATTTTATGGTTATTATGGTTATGCGGATTCAGAATTTTACGAACGTGCTCTTGACCCATCGCCTGAGAAAGCAAGCAATTATTATTTCAATATTCCTGTTATCGGCAATTATTACGTAATTCCTGGTCTCGCAGTTAAGGCTGGTGTGACATTTAATGTCCTCTCAACGGCAAAGGTTAGAGGTAAGACTGAGATTGATGATTTTAAAATAAGGGATGTTTATAAATCAACCTTCATTTCTTTGCCCTTCGGTGCTTCTTATGAGATTAAGAACTTTGTTTTTGATGCTCGTTATAATCTTAGTGTTACTGATATTTGTGAGTATGATGATGGAACTTTCCATTCATTCGCGTTGACCGTTGGCTATAGGTTTTGAAACGAGGTTTATGTTGATATAAAGAATCGGCTTGCAGACATTACGTTTGCAAGCCGATTCCTTTTGTTCGTGATAAGTGTTTTATTGTTTGCCGAACAGCAATTCCCTGTCCCTCTGTATTGCTGGAGCTACAAGGTTTTCAGGAATGAATCGCCAGTTGTTGTTTGGCTTTGGGTTCACAGAGCCTTGCTTCTTGATTTCTTCTGTGAGATAATGACGTTGGTCAAGTTCTGTTTGGGAGAGGATTCTTGATTTGAGCTCTTCCTTTGGTATCCCGGCACCTTTGGTGAGGAGTTCTCCGCCGCCGCTACCTCTGTATGAGTTGATGGCAACCCTATACCAGTTGTCTGCCCCGAAAGGCTGACCGTTGCTCATCTTGATGATGTTTACTTTCTTGCCTTCTGGCTTTGTGACATCCACAGTATAGTCAATTCCTGCGGCTGAATCGAAGTTTCCGTAGAAGTTCTTCAAGCCGTTGGTACGCTCATTTGGCTTGTCGTCAAAAAGCAGGAGATGGTCGTCGCTTGACTTCATCTGATTTGTCCATTGGGCATAGCTCATCTCGAGATAGTTCTTGATCTCGGTTCCTGTCATCTTAATGACATAGAGCTTGTTCTCGTATTTATAGAGGTTGAACATATCAGCCATTGTCACAGGACCTGCATTTATTGTCGTGTTCATAGCCAAAGGGCCATTGAAAGCAATATCGGCACCTGTTATTTTCATCTGGAGGTTAAGGATGAAGTCTATGAAAGCAGATGAACCGAAGAAGGCATCGCTCATGTTGATAGAGCTCTCGAAAGTACCGACCTTCTTTGTCGCATATTCCTGTAGTCGCCTTATGTCATCGGAGAAGAATTTCATGTAATCCTCGTCGATAGGCATAGACTTCATAGATACAATCTGACCGTTAATCTTCTTGCTTGCCACCTTGTCGTTATCCAAAGTAAGTGTTACGGTTGCCTCACCAACGCTATGGGCGTTGCTGCCCGGGTTTACGATGAGTACAGAGTCGGTCTTGGAGAGAGAGACGGCAGAAGACGGGCCTCCGTCCTTCGTGATAAAGTAGAATGGGTACTCGTCGGTCTTTTCTTCGTACTGGCGCACGAAACCGTAGTTTGACTGGTGGTCGTGACCGTAGAAAATAATATCAAGGCCGTGGATTCTCAGAGCAACGGCAAGGGTGGCATTCTCGTCGTATTCGTCGTTTTCTATACCTCCTTTAAGTCCTGAATGGAAAAGTCCGATGATAAGGTCGGGATTCTCTTTTTCCTTTATCGTCTTTACCCATTTACGGGTGCATGATACCATTTCCTCAAAGCGTATTCCGCTCCAGAGATTCTCGCTTAGCCAGTTTGGAACGGCTGGGGTTGTCATGCCGAGGATAGCAATCTTTATGCCTTCGCGTACTATTATCTTATAAGGCTGTGTGTAAGGCTGGCCTGTCTCCGTGTTTATCATGTTGGCTGCAAGTACAGGGCATCTCACCTCACGATTCCATTTGTCGTAACAGTCATGTCCGGTCTCTATGTCGTGATTGCCGTATGCCTGTGCGTCATATCCCATATAGTTCACCACACTTGCTGCTATATTCTCGTCCTGAGTGTCGATATAGTTCCAATAATAGTTGGTAGGCTGTCCCTGAAGGATATCGCCGTTGTCGAGAAGAATCACGTTGTCGCCATAAGAGGCGCGCTGGCTCTTCACGTATGAACTCACACGTGCCATAGAGCCATTTACAGTCTTGCCCGTTGTGTAGTTGATTGGGAAGAACATGCCGTGTACATCGGTAGTCTCGATGAATTTCAATGTTACCGTCTTTGGCTTTTTTGCGTTCGTGCTACATACCGACATGATGAGTGAGATGAATAGGATGGTTAACTTTTTCATACTGTTTAGTTTAGTTTGCTTGTGCAAATTTAGCTTTTTTTCTTTGGATAATCAAATTTTTCGGCCGGATATTTTGTTATGTCGCCGAATTTTTGTAATTTTGCACCCGATTTTGCGCTTGGCAGGTCTGTTAAGGAAACCGCTTTGCGTTATTATTCACTATTTTATTTTTATTAATTAACATGTCAAACTTTAAAAATGTACAGCCACTTGCAGATTTCGACTGGGAGCAGTTCGAGAATGGTGGTAGCACAACAGTATCAAAGGAGGAGCAGACTGCCTCTTATGATTCAACTCTTAACAAGGTGTCTGAGCATCAGGTAGTCGACGGTACAGTAATTTCTGTAGATAAGAAGGAAGTTATTGTTAACATCGGTTACAAGAGCGATGGTATCATCGCAGCAAGCGAATTCCGTTACAACCCAGACCTCAAGGTAGGTGACGTTGTAGAGGTTTACGTTGAGAATCAGGAAGACAAGAAGGGTCAGCTGATCCTTTCTCACAAGAAGGCTCGCCTCAGCAAGTCTTGGGAGCGTGTTAACGCTGCTCTTGATAATGAGGAGGTCGTTCAGGGTTACATCAAGTGCCGCACTAAGGGTGGTATGATCGTTGACGTATTCGGCATCGAGGCATTCCTTCCAGGCAGCCAGATTGACGTACATCCAATACGTGACTACGACGTATTCGTAGGCAAGACAATGGAGTTCAAGATTGTTAAGATCAATCAGGAGTTCCGCAATGTTGTTGTTTCTCACAAGGCACTCATCGAGGCAGAGCTCGAGGCTCAGCGCAAGGAGATCATCTCTAAGCTTGAGAAGGGTCAGGTTCTCGAGGGTACTGTTAAGAATATCACATCTTACGGTGTATTCGTTGACCTCGGTGGTGTTGACGGACTCATCCACATCACAGACCTCTCTTGGGGCCGCGTAAGCGATCCACACGAGGTTGTTGCTCTCGACGACAAGATCAACGTTGTTATCATCGACTTCGATGAGGAGAAGAAGCGTATCGCTCTTGGTCTCAAGCAGCTCACCCCACACCCATGGGATGCTCTTGACCCTAACATCCAGGTTGGTGACCACATCAAGGGTAAGGTTGTCGTTATCGCTGACTACGGTGCATTCGTTGAGGTTGCTCCTGGCGTAGAGGGTCTGATCCACGTATCAGAGATGTCTTGGAGCCAGCACCTCCGTTCAGCACAGGAGTTCCTTCACGTTGGTGACGAGGTTGAGGCAGTTATCCTCACACTCGACCGCGACGAGCGCAAGATGTCTCTCGGTATCAAGCAGCTCAAGGAAGATCCATGGGAGGCTATCGAGAAAAAGTACCCTGTAGGTTCTAAGCACAATGCTAAGGTTCGTAACTTCACTAACTTCGGTATCTTCGTAGAGCTCGAGGAGGGTGTTGACGGACTTATCCATATCTCTGACCTCTCTTGGACAAAGAAGGTAAAGCATCCTTCTGAGTTCACACGCGTAGGTGAGCCTATCGACGTTGTTGTTCTTGACATCGACAAGGAGAACCGTCGTCTCTCTCTCGGTCACAAGCAGCTCGAGGAGAATCCTTGGGATACTTACGAGACAATCTACACGCCTGGTTCTGTTCACACAGGTAAGATTGCTGAGAAGATGGAGCGTGGTTCAGTTATCCTTCTCAACGAGGGTGGTGAGGGCTTCGCTACACCAAAGCACCTCGTTAAGGAAGACGGTACTGAAGCACAGGTTGGTGAGGAGCTCGAGTTCAAGGTAATCGAGTTCGTTAAGGATACAAAGCGTATCATCCTCTCTCACTCTCGTACATTCGAGGCTGAGCGCGAGGAAGAGAAGAAGCCAGCTCGCAAGCCACGTAACACAGCTAAGAAGGAGGATGCAGCAAACATCCAGAACGTTGCTGCTGCTCAGTCACTCGGTGACTTCGACGCACTTGCTGCTCTCAAGGCTAAGATGGAGAAGGGCGAGTAATCTCCCTTTGAAATAAATAATGCCAATGCCGCTTATGGTTTTTACCGTAAGCGGCATTTTTTATTCATATTAAACTATTTGTGAGAGCTTTTTTTGCAGAAATAAAATACTTTTATTATCTTTGTGCCGAAAATATTGATAGCAAGTTCCTTCTTACTCATTGCTTAGTCATGAAAAAGAATAAGAAACATAAGAAATTCAGGCTTTTCTCGTCTCTTTCCTTCCGTATCAATATGGTGCTGATCATCATATTGGTTATAGTGGGATGGCTGTTTATCCGTAGTGTCACGTTTGGTGTGAGTCTTGTGACCAATGGTAACCGCCAGATCAATATGAGCAGGATGATTACGGCCTCTATTGATAACCGTTTGAATCATATAGAGAACGTGATGAAGACCGGTGCGCTTGTGGCTTTGCAGAAACGCATGACTGAGAATAACTCCACTATTTTCCGAGACAGTCTTGGTAAGATGGATCAGATTGATACCGTCTATCTTTCCACAAATAAACTTGCAGAGGTTGAGGCTGTTAAGAAATGTCTGGCTCGTGTTGATTCAAGTGGGGTAGGTATGTGGAGCGAGCCTTATCTTGTTGAAAAGGATAGCACCAAGGTGCCTGTGGTTAGTTTTATCACACCATTGAAGAACTCACGCGGAAATATATATTCTTCACTTTGTGCCAATGTTAGGCTCGACTGGCTTGATGAACTTGCACGTAGGGAAGTCGGGCATGAGAGTGGGGCAAAGGTTTCTGTCATAACAGGTAATGATATCTATGTATATTATACCGACAGCGACAGGATAATGAAAAACGCAAAGAACTATCCTGCGGACTTTGAAAACAATGGTGAGAATGTAGCGTTGCAGGTATATTCGAACATTCAGGAATTCATGCTTCGTAGTGGAAATGCCTATGTTAAAGCTACAGGATGGCGAGTGGTATGCGATGTGCCTTTGCGTGACGATACCGTGCTCCTCAAGGCTGTGACGGGCATATCTATCTTTACGCTTCTTCTGCTGTTCTTTGTTATCATACTGGCTATTGTGATAACCGTAAACTGGCAGTTGCGCCCTCTTGGCAAGATAGCAGATGCTACAGATGCTATTGCTCAGGGAAAATTCGACACTCAGTTGCCTAAGGTGAAAGGACATTCTGACATAGCGCATCTGCGTGATTCCTTTGTCTCTATGCAGCAGGAACTGGCAAGGTATATTGAAGACCTGCGTGCTACGACTGAGAAGAAAGCCAATATGGAGCGTGATCTCCATATCGCAGCAAAGATTCAGCAGGGTATGCTTCTCAAGGTGTTCCCAGCCTTCCCAGGACGTGAGGATATCGATATCTACGGAATGCAGAGGGCTGCAAAGGAGGTCGGTGGTGATATCTTCGATTTCCTTATGCGTGATGATAGGCTTTATTTCCTCATAGGCGATGTTTCGGGCAAGGGTGTTCCTGCATCTTTGTTCATGACTGTTGTCGGACATCTCTTCCGCAATGTTGCCCGTTACAGCACTAGTGCATCTATTATTGTAGAGGCTATCAATAACGGACTTGCCGAAGGTAATGACGAGGATATGTTCTGTACTCTCTTCTGCGGTGTGCTTGATATGCAGACGGGTAGAGTAGAGTTTTGTAATGCCGGTCATAATCCTCCTATCTGGATTCATGAGGGTAATACCTCCTTTATGCATCCAGAGGTAAATCTTCCTACAGGTGTGCTTGGCGACTTTGAATATAAATCAGAAGAGATACAGCTCTCTGAAGGTGATGCTCTGTTCCTTTATACCGATGGTGTAACTGAGGCAGAGAATAGTCAGAAGGCTCTCTTTGGTGATGCTTCTACGCTCGCTATGGTAGATCTGCTGAAGGATGTGCCTATGATGGATATGGCTGATGGCGTTGTCGATGCTGTCAGACGATTCGTTGACGACTATGAGCAAAGCGATGACCTCACCATGCTATGTCTAAGGTGGAGAGGGAAGAAGACTATTGGTTAGTGTTTAGTGGTTAGTGTTTAGTGTTTTTGAGTAAATCTCAAGATTTTTTGATATTTTCATAAATGATATGAAACAAGTAAAATGACCTTTTTGCCGTTACGGGTAAAAAGGCCATTTTCGTATGGTTGTAAAACCTCGTCTATTGGAATATGCGAATCTTCATATCCCCTTAGAATCATTTTTACTGTTGTGAGCAAATCCATTTTTATTTTTGTTGCCATAGTTCTATAAGTATTTAAGTTTTATGCTACAAAGATAAAGTGTAAATATGCCAAATAGTGGCAGAGGAATAAGAAAAATGCTGTTCCCGTTTTTTTTGACTATAGATTTTAAGGATTTTATGAATAATGCCATAAGGATATAGATAAATTTTCCATTATCAAAACCAGAAGGGTAGGTATCACGCAATGTGATACCTACCCTTCTGGTTTTGGTGCGACTTTTGGGCGTATAGTACATTTTTATTGTAATTGTAATTATTGTAATACCTCATGTTTTTGTAATGTAGGGATTATACATTGAAAAAAAACTGGAAGAATTTAAATAGGGGGGTGCACTTTTGCCTATTTTTACCCTTTTGCTTGCTGATTATAAGTAATTTACGTTGCGTGTACCCCCCCTAAATCTTTCTTTCCATAGGTGCACTTTGATGGGGTGGGGTACACGCTTTGTTATCTCTTGACTGTCAGGGTATTATGTCTAAAAATGGACAAAAGTGCACCCCCCTCTCGCAAAACTCTCAAGAAAAATCATTCTGAACACGGGAATCACGAAAAGATACTTCCCTCTCACCTCCGTTTCAGGTCCGTTATAAGTCCGTTTCAAGTCCGTTCCATTGGCTGGGAGAAAATGGGACTTACATGGGATTTGCTTGGGAATCACTTGGGAATCACAAAGGGAATTATAAAGGGATTGGAGGCATCATATTTTCCCCAAACAGATTATTTGTAATTACTTTAGTTTGCTGTTCTCTAATAGTTTTGGACAGATTTCATCAAAAGGGCATTTGTCGCATTTAGGCTTGAGGCTTGTGCAGATGTATCTGCCGTGGAGGAGAAGCCAATGGTGAGCATCGGGGATGTCCTCTTCCGGGATATGTTTCTTTAGTTCTAACTCTACCTTGTATGGATTGTTGTCGGTCTTGCGTACTAAGCCCAAACGATGTGATACTCGGTAGATGTGGGTATCAACTGCCATAGCGGCTTTGCCGAATGCCACCGCTTGTATCACGTTGGCGGTCTTTCTTCCCACGCCCGGAAGGCGGAGCAGTAAATCCATATCCGAAGGTATTTCTCCGTCATATTCATTTACGATTATGCGTGCTGCCTCTATGAGATGATGTGCCTTTGCATTAGGATAGGAGATGCTTTTGATATACTCGAATATCTCTGCCTCGTCGGCATTTGCCATATCCTCTACCGTTGGGTAATCGTGAAAGAGTGCCGGCGTTACCATATTCACACGCTTGTCCGTGCATTGCGCAGAGAGTACTACAGCCACGAGAAGTTGGTATGTTGTCTGGAACTCCAATTCTGTGGTTGGACGTGGCTGTTGACGGAAATAGTCAAGGATCTGGTTGAAACGCTCGGACTTGGTCATTCTTTATTTAATAATTTAATAAATGTCTTCTTCCCTTTAGCATAATACTGCCAGAGAATACTTTTCGAGATACGTTCAGGGATGTTGTCTGTCTTTTTGTTGGCTTGTATCTTCTGTCTGTCAGAATCGAAGTCATGCTTCCAACGGGAAAACTCCTTTCTTGCTTTATATACAGCCTTGAAATCTCCCCAACTCCTACCGAGGATAAGCATCTGGAATGCGGCAAGCCAGTCGAGGAAGAAGCGTACGCGCATAACATGGGATAGCTCGTTGTCTGGCAGGTTCTTGTATAGCATCGTGAGGTTATTGCGGAAGTTAAGGAATGTCTTGCGAGGATTCCCCTTTGGCAGAGTTCCACCGCCAAGATGATATGCTATGCTATCGCTAATGCAGAAAATCTTCCTACCCATAAGGCGCAGTCGCCAACAGAGATCAATCTCCTCGCTATGGGCAAAGAAACGACCATCAAGTCCTCCGGCTGCCCAATAGTCATTTGAACGAATCATCATGCAAGCGCCTGTTGCCCAGAGGATTTCGTGATTGCCGTCATATTGTCCGTTGTCTTTCTCTACAGTCTCGAAAATTCTTCCCTTGCAGAAAGGATAGCCGTATTTGTCAAGGAAACCTCCTGCTGCCCCAGCATATTCAAATCTGTCTCTTTCTTTTATTGCGTGAAGCTTTGGCTGACAAGCACATGCCTCTGGGTGAGAATCCATGAAAGAGAGTAGGGGAGTGAGCCAGCCTTCGGGTACATCGACATCAGAATTGAGAAGAACATAATACTCGCTATCCACTTGTTGCAAGGCGCGATTATATCCTTCTGCAAAACCGTAGTTCCTATCAAGAATGATAGTGCGGATGTCTGGAAAATCCTCTGCCAACATCTTTAGGGAATCATCTGTTGAGGCATTGTCGGCAATAATGATTTCTGCCTCTGGAGTATTCCTGATGACGGTTGGGAGGTAGGTGCGCATCATGTGCGCTCCATTCCAGTTGAGTATGACGATGGCTACTCTTTTCATATCACCTCACAGATTAATGCGGATTTGTCTCTGTTGAATCCTGTCAGTCTTATGCGCAAGATCTCATTGTCGTATTCTTCCTTTGCCTTGCTTGCTGGAAGTTCCACGCGGATATAGTTTGCTGTAAAACCGTGCATTGCTTTGCCACGAGGAGCTTTCTCAAACAGTACCTCAGCCTCTGTTCCTATGTATTTTGCGTAAAAATCCTGTGTCTTCTTCTCGGACAGGTCGAGCAATCGCTGACTGCGCAGTTTTTTGTCCTGAGCGCTTACCACGTATGGAATCTTCAAGGCTGCAGTACCAGGGCGCTCAGAATATGGGAATACGTGAAGCTGAGTGACTGGCAGTTCGTTAAGGAGATTGTATGTCTCCTCGAAATACTCTGGAGTCTCGCCACGAGTGCCCACCATTACGTCTATGCCAAGGAATGCATCGGGCATGAGTTGCTTGATGAGGCGTATCTTCTCTGCAAAGAGTGCCGAGTCATAGTGGCGATGCATCAGCTTCAGTACGGAGTCAGAACCGCTCTGGAGAGGTATGTGGAAATGAGGCATGAAAGCACGACTCTTGGCACAATACTCTATCAGTTCCTCGTCGATAAGGTCTGGTTCTAAGCTTGAAATGCGATAGCGCTTTATCTCCTCGATGTTGTCAAGAGCCTTTACAAGGTCAATGAAACGTTCACCTGTTGTCTGACCGAAATCGCCTATATTAACACCTGTGATGACAATCTCCTTGCCACCTTCGGCGGCAGCCTTACGTGCTTGTTCTACCAGACTATCGATGCTTGGATTGCGTGAGTTTCCACGTGCGAAAGGTATTGTGCAGTATGTGCAGAAGTAGTTGCAACCATCCTGTACCTTGAGGAAATAGCGTGTGCGGTTACCTCGTGAGCATGAGTGCTGGAAGGTTTTTATCTCCTTTGTTTTGACTGCATGATATTCCGCTATATTATCATCGGATTTATGATTTATACCGCTCCATGCGTTTGAGAGGTAGTCTATGAGATTTGCTTTCTCGTTACTTCCAAGTACAAGACTGACACCTTCAATCTTTGCAACCGTCTCGGCTTCAAGTTGGGCATAGCATCCTGTCACTACGACGAATGCCCCAGGATTCTGCTTCACCATCTTACGGATAGCCTGACGGCATTTGCTGTCTGCCACCTCTGTTACCGAACAGGTGTTGATAAGGCAGATATCAGCTTTTTCTCCTTTCTCAACGGTACGCACACCCATGTCCTGAAGCATCTGCCCAAAGGTGGATGTTTCGGAAAAGTTGAGCTTACAGCCTAATGTGTAATATGCGGCGGTCTTACCTTGAAAAGCGGAAGTATCAATCATTCTTTATACCTTATATATAATAAGAAATTCCTTTTTGAATGCAAAGGTAAGAAATAAAAATTACAATTAAGAAGAAATTTGATTATTTGTAGTGTAACTGTTCACAGATTCTATATTTTCATGGAATAAAAAAATGTGTGCGCAAACACCTTAAAAGTGTTAAAAAACCACTTTTTTTCGGTTAAAGTAAAACTTTAACGTTTATTTACAATTTGTAAATGCTAGAAAATCAAATAGTTGCAAAAAAGTTACAAAAATAGGGTAAAAAAAATCGTAAAAAAATGTTGTTGGTATTGAAAAAATACTTACCTTTGCAGTGTTTTAATAAACAAAGATTGTTTTACAGTTTTAAAAAAGCAAAGAAAATGAAGAAATTAGTTTTTATGTTCGTAGCTATGGCTGCAATCTCTTTCGCATCTTGCGGTGGTGAAAACAAGAATACTGAGGCTCCAGTAGAGGATTCTATCCAGAATGATTCTGTTGCTAATGATTCTGTTGCTGGTGATAGCACAAACGCTCAGTAAGCTTAACTACAGAACAGTAAAAAGAGATGACGCCGGAACGATGTTGACATCGTGCCGGCGTTTTTTTTCTTATGGATGTTTTATAATTATTGATTAGTAAAACGATGAATCGTAATATATTTCCTTGGGCTGTTTTCCTCAATATTATTATTGCAGTATGCCTAAGCTCGTGTATTTCAAGAAATTCGGAGAACGCTTCGAATGATGAAGAACTTGGTGATACCGTACCTGCTTCAGAGTTCTCGGTTGTAGAAGATACAGCTTCAGCTACCGTAAATGATACGATTGTAAAGAAATAGGGTAAGACAATAATTAGGAAAAGAATAACTCCGTCATATTTGCTATGATAAGCAGGTATGACGGAGTTATGTATAAAAAGCTATGCAAACTCTGAAAGTTCAAGCCAGCGCATTTCTTTTTCGTCAAGTTCCTCGTTGAGAATAGGCAGACGCTTGCTGAGTTCCGTGATTTTTTCAACATCGATAGTGCCGGAGCTGAGAGCATTTTCGATTTCTGATTTCTCTGCAGTAAGTGCTTCAATATCCTTCTCAAGTTGTGTGAACTCTTGACGTTCCTTATAGCTGAGCCTCCTCTTTTGTGGTGCTGCGTTAGGATCGCGAGGACCGCTCTTTGTTGTGGTTGTCTGTTGGGGAGTTGGTGTTGTAGCAGCGTCCTTTGGCTGTAATTTCTGCCATTCACGATATTGGGTGTAGTTGCCTGGGAAATCCTTAATCTTGCCCTCGCCTTGGAAAACGAGAAGATGATCCACAACCTTATCCATGAAGTAACGGTCGTGACTTACCACGATTACACATCCGGGGAAGTCCTGAAGATATTCCTCAAGTATCTGAAGTGTTTTGATGTCAAGGTCGTTGGTAGGCTCGTCGAGAACGAGAAAGTTTGGATTCCTCATAAGTACGGTGCAGAGATATAGCTTGCGTTTCTCGCCTCCAGATAGCTTATACACGTAGTTGTATTGCTGTTCTGGGGTAAAAAGGAAATGCTGAAGAAACTGCGAAGCCGTGAGGTGACGACCTTGTCCGAGGTCTATGTAGTCGGCTATGTCGCGTATAACATCTATCACCTTCTGAGACTCATCAAACTGAAGTCCTTCCTGAGAGAAATAGCCGAATCTGACAGTCTCGCCAATATCAAACTTACCAGCATCAACAGGTTCAAGTCCGAGAAGGAGCTTGAGGAATGTTGATTTGCCTGTACCGTTATTGCCAACAATGCCCATCTTCTCGAAACGTGCAAAGTTGTAATAGAAATTGTCGAGTATCGTCTTCCCCTCGGATGTCGGGTCGCCCTCTCGTGCAGGGAATGACTTTGATACATACTGACATTCGAATATCTTTGAACCGATATATACGGTAGATGCCTTCAAACGTATCTGTCGTTCTTCTATTCGCTGTTTGGCAACTTTCTCAAGTTCATAGAAAGCCTCCTCACGATAGCGTGCTTTGTGTCCTCGTGCCTGTGGTTGTCGGCGCATCCATTCAAGTTCACGACGGTAGAGGTTGTTGGCGTGCTCAATGTTGGCACGCATCGCGTCTATGCGTTCCTGCCTTTTCTCGAGATAATAGGAATAAGATCCTCGATATGAATAGATAGTGTGGTTGTCGAGTTCAAGAATCACCGAACAGACATTGTCGAGAAAGTATCGATCGTGGGTTACCATTAGTAAGGTTCGGTTACCTCGTGTCAGGAATCCCTCAAGCCATACTACCATTTCGAGGTCAAGGTGGTTGGTCGGCTCGTCAAGAATGAGAAGGTCGGGATTGGAAATTAGAGCCTGAGCAAGAGCCACACGTTTCTGCTGACCACCACTTAGCTGTGACATTGGCTGGTCGAAATCACGTATCCGCAGCTGTGTGAGAATCTGCTTTGCCTTCAGTTGTGCGTCGTCATCCTTATCCACGCCAGAGAAACAAGCCTCCATAACCGTGGCATCTTCTGGGAACTTCGGTTCCTGACGAAGATAGCCTACTCGTATGCCGTTTCGGAAAATGATATCGCCCGAATCGCAACTTTCCTCACCGCAGAGCATGGAGAGGAGGGTTGTCTTGCCTGTACCGTTCTGTGCTATGAGACCGATACGTTGCCCTTCACCTATGGAGAAAGAGATGTTTTCGAAAAGAATCCTCTCTCCGAAACGCTTGCTTATATTTTGTACGTCAAGTAGTGGTTGCACGTGTTATTCCTCCTCGTCTGTTGTTTCGGGGGTGGTGTTAAGGATCTCCTCAATATAGTCAAGAACTTCATCACGTCCTTGCTTCTTCTCTGATGACGTGATAAAATAAGGTGGAAGTTCCTCCCAAACATCAAGGAGTGTCTTCATATACTTCTCCGCATTTTGGCGCGCCCTTACAGGACCGAGTTTGTCGGCTTTCGTGAATACGATAGAGAAAGGAACACCGTTCTCGCCAAGCCAATCCATAAACTCACGGTCAATCTTCTGAGGATCATGTCTGATGTCGATGAGAAGGAACACGTTGACAAGTTGCTCGCGCTGTAGGATATATGTTGAAATCATGTTCTCGATTTCATCCTGCACTTTCTTTGAACGCTTGGCAAAACCATAGCCAGGAAGGTCTATGATATACCATTGTTGGCTTGTAGGTGATGGCTGTTGGGTGGTAGCTTTTGACTCAATGAGAAAATGATTAATGAGAAGGGTCTTACCCGGTGTGGCAGATGTCTTTGCTAGGTTCTTATGGTTGCAAAGCATATTGATAAGACTTGATTTGCCCACGTTACTTCTGCCTATGAAGGCAAACTCCATAAGGTTGTCCTTGGGGCATTGAGATATCTTTGCCGAGCTTATCTTGAATTCAGATTTTTTGATTTCCATGTCTTTTCAGTTTAGAATAACCTAAAATTACTTTGAGTATTTCTCCATAAGTGGCTCTGCCATTTCCGAACCGAGTTCCTTGGCCTTTTCAAGACTTGCCAAGCCCTCCTTCTTCTTACCTTTGAGTATCTGCGCGAGACCGTAAACGGCATGAGCGTCACCATATTCTGGGAAGCGGGTCATGCAGAGTTGGGCAGTAGCCATACCCTCATCAATCTTGTTTACCCTAACTTGAAGCATAGCCTTCTCTGCATAATAGAGCTGCTCGTTTGGAGCGAGGGTGATAGCCTTGTCTATATCATCAAGGGCAGGCTGATACAGTTTCGCCTTTAGTTCTGCCTGTTCCTTGAGGTAGAAAAACTTGCCGTTCAGCATCTGTCCCATAAGTTTCTCATATTCGCTATAATCGGCAGCCGCTTTACGATACATGCCATTATCGTCAAGATATTTACCGCGAATCATAAGGTATGGAGCGGCATCCGCCTTGTATGGCTGTGGAAAGCATGCAACTGCACTATCCAGCATTTCGATAACTTTTTCCTTTGGGGCATTATTCGCCTGAAGACAGAGAGAAGCATTGTAGAAACACTCTGCGCTTCTCATATTCGTCTTTGTCACATCGATGAAAATGTTGTATGCCTCGTCGTATCTCTTGGCTGTGTAGAGAATCTTACCCTTGTGAAGGTTATATACAGGCAACGGATTCACTCCCATAGCGGCATCAACCTCGGCAATGGCTTTATCTAGAGTCCATTCGGTAAATGTACTGTCATTGCTGTAAAGCAGTTTGTTGAAGATGATTTTTGAGTAGTCGAAATGAGGCTCGTCCTTCTTTTCGCATTTCTCAATACCTTCCTCCATAACTCTTGCAGCCTCAGCAAACTGTCCCTTGTTCGACAGATAGAGTGCCTTTGAGTTGTAGCCTTCTGATGCTGTAGGGAATTTGCTGATGAACTCATCCGCCATGCCTAAGATATTGTCGTTGGCATTGTTGCCCTGGTTCATGAAGAGCGCAACGACAGCTTGGTCGAAATCATCAGGAAGTGCAACGCGCATCTGCGTGAGGCGCATCGTGGCTTGCTTTGATGTAAAGCCACTTACGGTCATTGACATGGCATACTGAGCACTTGGGCAATATATATCCGTGCGCTTTTTTGCCGGTTGCATAAGACCGAGCAATTCACCGTTGTTGTTGAGGAAAGGAGAACCTGCAAGTTCGTCGGATGCCGTCTGTTCATAAATATAATATGGTAGGTCGTTCTGGAATGACTCTACCTTTGATGGCTGATATTTCTTTATTACAGGATTCTTGATGTCATATTCAATTAGCCAACTATCGCTGCCTGCCTCAATCTTTGTTTGTGCAATGGCGATAGGTGTGATTGCCATCTTCTTTTCTTCTGGAACAACGACCTTGAACTTTGACACATTGTATATCTCGTTTGCACCAATCAGACAATCCACGTCATACTTCCTGCCTTGAGCATCTATGATATTCGCTTTTGAGGCACCGATGAATGCCTCCCATGTGGCAAGACATGTGCCGTTAGCATCAACAAAAGCGCCATAACCGGTATGTAGCAGATTCCCGTTTGCATCGAATGTTGTGAGCTTGAACATGCTCTTTGCCGCCTTCTTAACGGCAGATGATTGTGCCATTGCCATGAAAGGCATGAGCAGAAGAGTTATGAATATAGTGATTTTTTTCATTTTGTCATTTACAATTTACCTTTTCGTTTATCTTTTCAGCAGTTCCCTTGCGTTAGTTAGTGCTGCCTCGCTGATGTTCTCACCGCTCAACATCTGTGCGATTTCCTGAACACGTTCTTCATCGTTGAGACGGCGCATGAGGGAAGTTGTGCCGCTTTCCGTGTCGTGCTTCTCCACCTTATAGTGGCATGAGCCCTTTGATGCTATTTGTGGTAGATGCGTGATACTGATTACCTGACGGTTTGCCTCGCCCATCTCCTTCATTATCTCAGCCATCTTCTCAGCCATCTTACCGCTTACACCGGTGTCAATCTCATCGAAGATGATGGTCGGCAGTTTTACAGCTCCGCTTATCATCGCCTTCAGCGACAGCATCACGCGGGCAATCTCACCTCCCGATGCCACTTGCGATACTGGGCGCAATGCCATACCCTTGTTGGCAGAGAACATGAACGCTATCTTATCCTGACCATCTTTGGTTAGATGTGATGAATCTTCAGACTTGTTGCTGGTAAGTTCAACAGCAAATTGCACGTTAGGCATCCCGAGTGCCATGAGACGTTTGTGAATCTCCTCCTCTACGGTCTTGGCTGCCTTGGTGCGTGTTTTGGTGAGTGCCTCTGCAAGTTGCAAGGCTTCCTTTCTTAGTGATGTGACCTTGGCGGTCTGTTCCTTCAATTCCTCATCGGAATTGTCAATGGCATCAATGGCACGTTGCAAACGGTCACGTTCCTCTATCAATTCCTCAACAGTGTTCTTTGAGTATTTCTTCTCAAGAGAGTAGAATGTGTCAAGGCGGTCATTGATGTATTCGAGACGCTTAGGGTCGAACTCAACATCATCAAGTGCGTTGTTGATGTCGGATGCGATATCCTTAATCTCGATATATGCGCTTTCAAGTCTTTCCGACAGTTCTTCCACCTGTGGGAATACGCTTGTGATGCTCTCGATGCTACCGCAAACCTGCTTGAGATTACCAATTATGTCGTTGTCATCACCATTCAAAAGTGTATCGGCAGCATATAGGGCTGATTTTATTTCCTCCGTATGCGATGCGCTATCCTGTTCCTGTTCAAGTTCCTCTTGCTCGCCTTCCACAAGGTTGGCAGCCGTTAGTTCCTCAAGCTGGAAACGCATGAAGTCCTCATTCTTCTGATTCTCGGAAATACTTTCTTTTAGTTCGGCAAGAGCCTTCTCTGCAGCATTAAGTTCGTGGAAAGCCTTTGTGTATGCTTCGCGTTCTTTGGTATTCCGGGCGATGATATCAACGGTGTTCAACTGGAAGTCTTCCTTTTGCAGAAGGAGGTTCTGATGCTGTGAATGAACATCCATTAGCATCTCGCCAAGTTCCTTCATCTGATGGACGGTGGCTGGTGTATCGTTGATGAAACCACGACTTTTGCCCGATGCTGTTAGTTCGCGACGTATTATGCAGTCGTCGGCATCGAAGTCTATTTCATTCTCATCAAACCATTCCTTCATGTCGTATGCAGAGAGATTGAAATGCGCTTCGATACTGCATTTCTGTGCACCAGTCTTTATTGCCTTGGTATCGGCACGCTGTCCCATGAGCAATCCGATGGCACCAAGCACGATACTCTTACCTGCACCCGTCTCACCTGTAATGACAGAGAAGCCTGATTCAAAATCAATGTCCAGACTGTCAATAAGAGCGAAGTTTCTTATATGTAATTCTTTAAGCATTGAACTATTGTTTTATCTTCTCCCACGTATTGTTTTGCGAGGCATTGATACTAAAGAGAATATCATATACTGATTCTTTCTCTTTCTGTGTACCTTTTCCTTTATATATGTTGGCTAACTCATCTTTCTTATAGTCGGTCCATATCTGTGGAAGCATGGAAAGAGGACGGTCTTCGTGTGCCTTCTTCAGATTCTCCTGAATGGCGGTGGTTATCTCCGTGCGACCTCGCTCCACGTTGTTTGCCATCTCGTCAAGTCCCTTGCGATAGTAGTTGTACTGCAACTGACGGAAAGGAGCCATAGCTCCGTCGAGATAATCGTTGATTATAGCAAATCGGTTTCTGGAGTTGTCGAAAGCCTTCCATCCCGGATAGTCGAGATTCTGGGCATTGTTGGTGAGGTTCATACATTTCTGCAATATCTCCTCTCCTCCGTTTGGTGCGAAGGTGTCAAGGTCAATTCCGATAAGGAGATAGGCATAATAGGCAAGGAGAGCAGTCAACTGGTTGTCGATATTCTCTTCGTTGAACTCAATCTGGTCAAACTGCGAGAACTGAAAATCGAAGTTCTGATCGGTGTTGTTATAGATTGTCGTTGTATAAGAACTGTTAAACACAGGTCGGCTAGCCTGAATAGTGGCGGTGCATCCCCATGAGTTTTCCTCTTGCGAGAATTTCTTTATCGTGAGGTTGAAGTTGGCGGAAATACGCTCGTTCTCCTTGAACTGTAGGTTTGTCCATTGGCGGTTGTTGAAGAACTCCTCCAAAGTCTCCTTCAGTTTGTCGAAGATGCCTTGGTCGGCTATCTGTACGGCATTGTGGTTTATGGCGAATTTTGCCTTGAACTCCTGAGCAGACGAAAAGGCATTACACAACCATACCATCGCAATGACTGCGATGGTACGGATTGTGATAGTATTATGATGGATATTGAAACGCACTTTTAATTTTTTACTGTATAAATCTCGCGCATCTTTATTCTTGTCATCCACTGCTTGGTTTCAAGCGGGAAGTCACCGCCAATCATCCAAGAGTAGTAGCCAGGGTCTCGTCGAAGTACATCGGCAACAGCCATGCCTTTGTATTTGCCGAAGTTGAATAGTTCCTGTTTTCTCGGCTTGCCGTTTTTGTCGAGAAGTGGCTTGCCGTCAGGACCTTTCACTTCGCCCCATATCATTCTGCCTGCGAAATCCACATTGTCATTCTGGCGTGAGAACTCATTGAGCACATCCATGTTGTTCTCCAGTTTGCGGTCTTCTTCTTCCTGCTTTGCTGGGTCGTACATGTCGAGCTGTGCCTGAAGTACCTTCCAAGTTGCCTCGGTGTCCTGATCGGCGAGGTGTGCCTGAAAGTCGTCCTCCATCTTCCTGCCACAATAGAATTTGTATGCGGCAGCAAGGTTACGGCGCTCCATCTTGTGGAAGATTGTCTGTACGTCGATGAGACGGCACTTGGAGAAGTCGAATGATTGTCCTGCACGTAGCAGCTCCTCTGCGAGCATCGGCACGTCGAACCTGTTGGAATTGAAACCTGCGAAATCACATCCCTCAAAGTCCTTTACGAGTGTTCCCGAAAGTTCCTTGAACGTTGGCTTGTCTGCCAGCATCTCGTCGGTGATGCTTGTTATCTCCGTAATCACAGGCGGTAGCTTGCACTCAGGGTTCACCATGTAGTTCCTGCGTGTCTCTGTACCGTCAGGCATCGCCTTGATGTATGAGATCTGGATGATTCGGTCCTTGCTTATGTCCAATCCTGTGGTCTCAAGATCAAAGATGATGAGAGGCTTTGTCAAGTTGAGTTTCATCCCCGATTAATCGTTAAGGAGCATTGGCATGATCAGCATGAGGATATCCTCGCCCTCTGGCTGCTGTGAAGGACTGATAAGACCTGCCCTACCTGGATCTGCAAGTTCGATGACGATGTCATCGGAAGAAATGTTGTTACAAATCTCGTACAGAGCACCGCCCTTGAAACCTATGCTCATAGGCATACCGCCATACTCACATGCTATTGTCTCACGAGCGCTTGTTGCGAAGTCGTGATCCTCAGCGTTGATTTCAAGTGTATTGAACTCCAAACGAAGCTTGATAAGCTGTGTGCTCTCGCTTGCAAATGGCATGACTCTTCGTATAGCGCTTACGAGTGCCTTCCTGTCGAGAGTCAAGGTGTTTGGATTGTCCTTTGGAATAACGCTGTTATAGTTAGGATACCTTCCCTCGATGAGTCGGCATGAGAGCATACCGTCAGCGAAGTGGATCTCTGCATTTGTCTGGTTGAAGCTGATAGTTACGTCATAGTCGCCTGAACCGAGAACAGAGCGGAGAAGGTTTGCCGGCTTCTTTGGCAGGATGAAAGATGAAGGAATCTCGGTCTTGCAACTGTAGATACGGTTTCTTACGAGCTTATGGCCGTCGGATGCGACGATTGCCATGTAGTCCTCGGTAAGGTCGAAGTAAAGACCGTTCATCACCATTCTCAATTCGTCCTGTGCTGTTGCGAAGATAGTGCGGTTGATGTTGTTGGCAAGAACCTCAGCAGGAATTGTTGTTGTTGTAGCCTCGCCTTCAAGAGTCTTGAGACGTGGGTATTCATCGGCTTTCTGACCGTAAATCTTATATGAACCGTTCAGATAGTTCATCTGAATGCTGCAATCGTCGAGGTTTACGTCGAAGACGAGTGGCTGGTCGGCAAGCTCCTTGACTGCCGTTAGCATAATTCTGTTAGGTACGCAGAAAGAACCGTTGACGTCATACTCGTTCAGGTCAACGGTGCATTTCATCATATTAGAGTTGTCTGAAGCTGTAAGGATGAGTTTCCCGTCTTGTACCTCGAAGAGAAAGCATTCAAGAATGCTGATGCTGTTCTTAGGACTTATGACTTTGCTCAGAATGTTAAGTTTACTGTTTAGAGCTGTGCTTGAAATTGAAAATCTCATAGTCTTGTATGATTTGTTTAGTTTCTTATTGTTCAAATGTGTTAAATTGCCTACAAAGATACAAAACTTTTGTGTTATTTGAAAAAATATTCCCAATAAAGTTGTCGATTTTAAAAATATTTTAGTAATTTCGCAGACGAAAACGGCATCAATTTGAAGAATTGTCTTTTTCTGCAACCTTTAAATAGATTTTAAATCAAAAACAACAATAAAAAATAATGGAATTACAAGGTAAAGTAATAGCAGCTCTTCCTGAGCGTAGTGGCGTAAGTGCCCGTGGCGAATGGAAGTCACAGGAGTTCGTAATTGAGTATCAGGAGGGACAGTACCCACGCCATCTGGTGTTCACTGTGTTCGGAGCAGATCGTCTTCAGCGCTTCAATATCCAGATAGGCCAGACTGTACTCGTTGCTTTCGATATTGACGCTCATGAATGGAATGGCCGCTGGTTTACAGATATCCGTGCCTTCGACGTGCGCCTGGTTGATCCTAATGCTGTTCCTGCTCAGACTGCTCCAATGCAGAATCAGGCAGCTCCAATGGGTGATGCTCCAATGGCCGATGCAAATCCTGCAGCACCATTCCCTCCACAGCAAGAGGCAGCAGGTGAGTCTGCAGATGATCTCCCATTCTAAAAAAGAATAATATGGAGGTGTTAGATCGTCGTCAACAATTGAAAGCCACCATATTGCCTATGGCTCGTGAGGCTTTCCGTCTTCATGGCATTCGTGCCGTGAAGATGGACGATCTTGCGTCTGCTCTGAAAATGAGCAAGCGCACTCTTTATGAGACCTACCAGAACAAGGAGGCCTTGCTTATTGATGTGCTCAGACTGTCAATGGAAGAGCATCATGCAACAATGGAAGCATTTAAAATGCAGAATAATGACGTGATGGATCTTATTCTTGAGCATTTTAGAATCCAGACAGAGATTTATTCTAATACCAACCCTCAGTTTTTCAGGGACTTGAAATTTTATCCTGGACTTACGGATAAGTTCCATGATGTTGAGAATCACAATCAGGAGAAAACGATGGAGGTGTTCCGTCGTGGCATAGAGGAGGGGTATTTCCGCCCGGAGGTGAATTATGATTTCATCTTGAAAATCTGTCGCCATCTCTCATTCGTATTCCGCACTCATGAAGAATATTCTATGTATGATATGAGCGAGGTGTTTGTGAGTTTCGTGTGTACCTTGCTTCGTGGCATTTGTACAGAGAGCGGAATCATTAAGATTGATGCCTTTCTCAAGAATAATTCGTAGTATTTCCTTTTTCTTGTTGTTTTTTTGGGGGCTATTAACTTTTGTGCCTCGAAATGGAGACCGCTCAAAAAAGAGAGAATAGTTACTTGCTATCGGCTTTTAGTTAATAAATATTAATTTGTTGGTATTTTGCTCGAGTAAAATATCTGTATCTCACAGAAAATTAGTAACTTTGCACCCGCCTTTACGAGTTAGAGGCATAAAATTCATTTCTAACAAATAATTTTTTACAAAAAATGGCAACAAAAATCAGACTGCAGCGCGGTGGTCGTAAGAGCTACGCTTTTTACAGCATCGTTATCGCTGACGCAAGAGCTCCACGTGATGGTAAATTTACTGAGAAGATTGGTACTTACAACCCAAACACCAATCCTGCCACAGTAGATTTGAATTTTGAGAAGGCACTTTACTGGGTAGAGTGTGGTGCTCAGCCAACTGACACCGTACGTAACATCCTTTCAAAGGAAGGCGTTTATCTTATGAAGCACCTCAAGGGTGGCGTTAAGAAGGGCGCATTCTCAGAGGAAGAGGCTCAGAAGAAGTTCGATGCTTGGAAGGCTGACAAGGTTAAGGGCATCGAGGCTGTAAAGGCTAATCTCGCTGACGCTAAGAAGAAGGCAGCAGCTGCTGCTCTCGAGGCAGAGAAGAAGGTTAACGAGGCTATCGCTAAGAAGGTAGCTGACAAGAAGGCTGCTGCTGAGGCTGCAAAGGCTGAGGCAGAGGCTGCTCCTGCTGAGGAGGCACCAGCTGAAGAGGCTGCTGCAGAATAATCTTAAGCTTACAGCAAAAAACATAAGTGAGGCATCCGCAAGAATGCCTCACTTTTTTATTTATGAATTTTTTTGATTGTTATTGAATCATAGAGCCTTACGCTTATTTACTACTTTTGTCATTAATGCCTTTAGGAAAACAATACTTGTCCTCTGGTCGCATTACCCCACTTATTTTCCCGTTTTCTACGAAAACGATAATGCTTTCTGTTTTTATATTGTCTGGATATTCTCGGGCATTAAATGAAACCTCATATTGACTTTTGTTTTGCTTGTCTTTAATTACGAGCGTATTCTTTATTAACTCGTTATCATCGAAATATCCCTTAGTGAATGGGTCATATAAACCTATTTCTATTACAATTCTTTTCCATTCTTTATTGAATGAACTTGTGCTGTATTTTGAAACAAGAGCCTCAATAGATTCTGGTGATTCATCAGATAAGTATTTTACATAGAAGTTTTTCAAATCATCAGCATTGTTTATCGTTTGAGCTGATACATTTATTGAAAAGAAAGCCAAAAATGCCATTAGTGACATCGCAGATAGTATTTTTTTCATAATCGTCTCTTTTATAAGAACTATTTTCTCTATTCATTGGTTTTAGTGCAAAGGTAAACAAAAATTCCAATACAACCAAGAAAACTTTTTTATTTTGCCAATGATAAAATCTATCGGCAAATCATACTTTTGTCTCGTATGTTTTACGAAATAAGGTAGTAGCTTCAATTTAAGTCCAATCCTGCTCCAATAGCGAATTGTAAATCTATTGGCTTCACAATTAATTAGCATTTGTGATTCTTATGCTCGAGCCTAATTCTGTGGGAAACCTAAATAAAGTATACATAATCAGAAAACAATCAGCAAGACGGTCACAAGTGGATATTTTTCTAAAATTGATATTTCCAAGGAATGTAATACCTCTTATGCTGCTCTTCTGTTGCTCTCGAGGCAGAGAAGAAGGTTAGCGAGGCTGTCTCTAAGAGAAGGTAGCTGACAAGAAGGCTGCTGCAGAGTAATCTTTTGCTCTTCCTTGTTGACCTTTTGTTCTTTTCGGATGATAAATCCAAATCTCCACGTGATTATTTCTCTTACATTTTCAGAAGGCTAACCTGAATTATTCATAGACCCACCCAACAGAGCATATCCAGACGGGGGTACCATGTCTGAAATGAGATGCACTTGCACTAAAATCCTTATTGTTACCTGTTACCTGTTACTGCAAGGGTAATGCCTTTGCTAAGCCTTTGCTAAGCCTTTGCTAAGCCTTCGCTATGCCTTCGCTGTGCCTTCGCTCTGAGTCCGCTCCTAGGACTATAGGATGAACGGACCTAGAACGGATTTACAACGGACCTGGAACGGACTTACAACGCAACTGCATCGGAAGGTGTTGAAAGTTCTCACAGAATCTCATTGAAGCCTGTATTAACTTTGGAGAAATGTTTTTGGAGTGATTTTCGCGTTTTACATCGTTTTTCAAGCATACAGAGTAGGGTGAATCAGCCAGAAATTAATGCTTGTTGTTATGTTATTGAGACTGTCAGCAGTCTATAATCAGCCTTCTAAAGTGTTCATAACAGCCTTGTTATCATTACTTTAGATGGCTACGGCCAAGATGTGAGTCTCGTTCAACAAGCAAGAAAATCCCGACCGGTAACAAGTAACAGGTAACAATAAGGATTTTAGTGCATGGCCAAATTTTACTGAAATCTTCTAAGGAGTTTATATACCTTATTATATATAAATAATAAATATAGGCATAGGTTTACACTATTTTTCTTATTGTTACCCGTTACCTGTTACTGTTATTGTCAACGCCAAGTCCGAAGAGGGCGAAATCACCTTTGACTGGATCGTCTGGCTAGATTTCACGAAGAATCTTCCTCTATTCTCAGAATACCAGTGGGAGGCTCGTAATCATTTTTTTTATACGGATAATTTTGCAGTAAGAAAAAATATCATTACTTTTGCATAGCGTTACAAAAAGGGTATCGTAAGAAGCTACGACAGCTTATGAAAATGATCCAAGCAATCCCTTCTGCGATTCCTGATTCTGGGTGATTCGCGCATAAAAATTATTTATTATGATAAAAATTGTAAACAAAAAGGAAATAATTAGGTTGTTATCAGAAGACAGCTATTTTAGCGGTTTTAAACCTACTTCTATTGGATTTAAGAAAAAGGACGGGAAAGATTGGGAAGTGATAGAATTATTTGGTTATCCCAGATGGTGGGATGATAAGTATGAGGACGCTCTTGGAATTCGTGTATCCTTCCTGAAACGGTTTGATGTTCTTCATCGATGGTTCGAACCTTTTCGTGCTACAACGCAACAAGAATTGAGAGACCTTCGTTCGCACTATACGGTAGGGATAACTCATGATATGTATTTCCCCGATAGGGAGCTTTATTATACATTCCCATTTGATGGCAGTGAGTTTGAAGAGCGACTTGAAAACATGCGTAGGGATATTGTAGAGATTGGAACCTGCTTTTTTGACAAGTACAAGACGCTTAACGATTATTACAAGAACGACGTGGAGCCTATTATTGCAGATGAGCATTTTAAACTAGGCAACGATTGTATTCATTGGTACCTATATCTGAAAGCGGCAAAGCTAGTGTCTCCAGAAAAATACGGTCAGATACAACAGAAAATTATGGAACATATAGAATCGCTACATTCCTGGCATGAGCCTAATTTGGAAAATGTGTATCCAAAACTCGAAGAAATATTAAATGCAGTATAATCCCTGAATCAATGGTTCTCCGGAATCATGTAGACGATTCTAGTATGCACCAGCGTTGCCTTCAATTAAATGACATCGCTGCTGAAATCTGCAAATAACAAAAGATTATAACTCGAAATCCAATTGATGATGATATTTTTTGCAGAGTTCTTGATATTCTTTAGCTAAACGAGGCCAGATTCTAATAGCTTTATGGACTATCTTTAGACCATTCTCTTCTATTTCATAATCACTATCATTTTCTTTTTCGTAATTAAGCTTCTTGTCTTTGATAAAATAGTCTACATAATCCCAATACCCCTGTTGGAAAGCATAAATAAGAAACTTATTATGATGCACCCATACTTTTTCTTTCATAAACCAATCAAGTAGCTTTCTATTGTCTGTAAGGGAATTAAAAAAAGACAAAACCATTTTCAGTTCTTCTCTAACCAATCTTCCGGTCTCTAATACATCTGCTGTATCTGTCAACATAAAAGAAGAAAAATGATGGTGGGTTGTAAAATAATGTTGTCTATTATTATACTGAACTAACAGTAAGTCACTCATAGTAAGCTTTGAGAAATCTGTTTCTTCTCCATTAGCCTTTGCGACTTCAAAGGAATAGACACCGCAATTAATATAAAATTCATCCCTTCCCTCGAAGTTCCACTGACTCGACTGAAAATTGATGGTAAAAACAAAAACATCATTCTTGCGCCAAAAATAATTGGCCTTTTTCCGATACCCTAATTCTTTCATCATAGGGTGAATCTCTGACTTAATAAAATCTTTTAATAACTGACTCATAACCTCTCATTTTTATTTTAACATATAAGACATTAATGCTTTTTTATCAGGCATGCTTTGACCTATAAAGATCAAAACAAAGAACCACCACTTTAATATATATTTGAATCAGAAATTTCTCATAACAATATAGTCTCTTTGAATTTTTGTTTACATGAAGAGATTTTGCATGATTTTAATAAATTTCTTTGTGATATTTCTCATTCATCTGAAGTAAATAGGACTTGGACACTTGTCGAAGTACAATACTATCTATGTTTTCTATGCCGTAAAACAAACCTTCTTTATTGTTGTTTCTATAAATAGTGATTTGATCCTTATTTTTCTTAATTGGCCAAGGATCGTACCGAGTGACTTGGTCATCTAAAAATAGACTGTCACCTATAATCCAGCATAAATAGTAATAGCCTATAATATCATGATCGTTATACTCGCTCAGTCTGCCTGTAGTTTCTTTGTCATCAGAAGGTAATGCAGAATTTTGTAAGTATAAGTATATAAATGTAGAATCGCTAATTTCAGAAGCGTAGTGAAGAAGGCGGGGTGTCTTACAAGAAATCAGTATCCAGGAAGCAAATATGATATATATTATAGCTTTTTTACCCATAAGAAAAATCATTTCTTGTTATTGTTATTTATATGTAAAGACTTGTCGTTGCGATTTCGTCGTGACTCCTATATGAAAAGGAACCAAACTCGGTGAAGGTCCGTTCTAAGAGCGAATATAGAGCGAAGGTTCACCGAGTTTGGTTCGGAGGAAGAACGAAGGGAGAGCGAAGTCGTATTGAAGAATTTGCAATTCTATAATTAACCAGATTGCAGATTGTTATATACTCCAACGCCTATTCACGAATCTGCCTGGATTGTTATAGTTCAGAACTTTTGCGGGAACTCCTGCTACCGTTGCATTCTCAGGAACGTCTTTTGTTACAACCGTACCAGCTCCGATAGTAGAATTGCTGCCGACCTTTACATCTTCTACGATACATACATTAGGCCCAATGTAAACATTATCACCAATGATAGCTGGCGTTTTGTGGTTTGTTCCTATGTTCAGGAACTGGGAAATATTTACATTATTGCCTATTATCGTGTGCTCGTTGATAACCATGCAAATATTGTGACCAATAAAGAAACCATATCCGATCTTAACCGATCCTGGTATCTGCACTTGTGTTTTTTGGCTTTGTCTTTCATACATGAATCTGCAAAAAAGATAAAGCCACCCTTTGTATTGGGTTAGTCTGAGCCAAAATAGTAGGGAAGAAGAGAAAGGTCTGAAGAGGTGTTTTATAATCGAAAGTGTGGATTCTTCCTTTCCTGATATTCTATGTCTGTCACTTTTGATTAAGGTAAAACAATCCCTATAACTTTCCGCAATCGGAATGCATATTTTATTGCCTTTCAAATCGTATGTTTCTGTTCTCATAACAGCGAAAATACTTCATGTGGTCCGATAAATACCTCGAATCGAACTAGTTAAACCGATATGCTTTTTAACCACAAAGGAAATGCGAGGTATCTGGCTTGTTGTTAGCGACGCATTTCTCAAATGTGGTACTTACTCTTTGTTACCATTCTGAAAACTTACATATTCAGATCGGCGTTTTTTTTATGCAGATTTAGGCTTGCATGAAGGAAATAGGGCGTGTAGCTCGTAGAACGGTGCCCCATCTCCGATTTCCAAATGCAAAGATATAAAAATATCCCGAGAAATACAAATTTTAGTTAAACTTTTTGAAAGAAGATTATTTGTCAACGCCAAGTCCGAAGAGGGCGAAATCACCTTTGACTGGATCGTCAGGCCATATTTCGCGAAGTTTCTGTGTAAGTTTCAAGGCGGCATTCATGCTTGTGCACTTGCTTGTTATGAGTCCTAATTTCGTGGCTTCCTGAAGGACGTGAGTATCCATAGGAATGATGAGCGTGCTCTTGTCGATAAGGTCGCTCCAAAGTCCAAGGTCAACGGGGGAGTTGTCGCGCACCATCCATCTGAGGAACATACATACGCGCTTGCAAGATGATGTGGCATCCTTTGGGATAACACCTGTGCTTCCGTGAGTGGCAAACCATGATGTCAAGGCCTTTACAGCATCGAGGGCTGATAATTTCCTGTCTGGTTTCTTTATGCTCGTGATAAAGCCTCGCATAGAGCCGTATTGCTCAATCATTTGTGCAAGGGCATTGAGGAAATCATTCATCATAGCCTTGGTGTAGAGGCGGTAGAAGCACTCGTCGGTGTGTGGTATGTTTTTCTCGTAATCTCTGTTTTTCAGCCATTGGATATAGTCGCCCTCAATCCTTAGGCTCTCAATCTTGGGCAGGAACTGTTTTCTGCTGCCATAGCTTATAGAAGAGGCGATAAATGCCATTATCTCTTTATTCGTATCGCCTTTTACTTGGTGCATGAACCATGACGGGTCTCCGTTGAGGAAATCCGCACACTCGTATTTGTTGGCGAGAGAGGAAAGATGACTATTCATAAAGCCTAACCAAGCCTTCCCCAACGGGTAGTCGGATGTTGATAACATCGGAGTATGTGACGAGATGTTTTATACATTCTTTCGCTTAAGGAAGGCTTGGTGATTAATAATTGTGATGTTTGTTAATGGTTTATCTTACTATATCGCATCCCTCCCTTAGGGAGGGCCTGGGTGGGCTTATAGAATGCTCTTCACCGTCTCAAGCATTCCTTTGCTCTGTATGTCATTCAGGAAGCCTTCAACCATATCTGTGAGACCTGGGATTGTGTTGAGGTTGCCGTGCTCGCCCCAGATCCAGTCGGCTGCAAGAACGCCCTCTGCCACCTTGCGGGTATCGCCAGTTGCCCAGAGCTGTGTGAGAAGATCCATAATCTTCTGATCATCGTTTGGCTGGATAGGTGCTCCGTCTGCGCGTGTACCGCCCTTGTAGTAGGTGATGATGGCTGCAAGACCGAGTACGAGTCCCTTTGGCAACTCGCCCTTGCGCTCGAGGTAAACCTTGACTCCTGGGAGATCACGTGCCTGGAACTTAGGGAATGAGTTGAGCATGATGCTTGTAACTTGATGGTCAACGTATGGGTTGTCGAAGCGCTCGAGTACGTCGGCTGCAAACTTCTGAAGCTCGTCCATTGGGAGGTTGAGAGTCTGCATAAGCTCGTCATACTGTACCTTCTTGATATAAGGACCAACGACCTCGTGATGAAGGGCATCGCGAACAATATTGATACCTGAGAGGTAGGCAACAGGAGAGAGAACGGTGTGAGGACCGTTGAGCAACGTAACCTTACGCTCGTGGTATGGTGCCTCAGACTCGGCAATAAGCACGTTGAGACCTGCCTGATCTGCAGGGAATTCCTTACGAAGTTCCTCGCATGTCATGTTCTCAGCCTTCTCGATAACCCAGAGGTGGAATATCTCGGCCTGAACAACGAGGTTGTCTCTGTAACCAATCTTCTCCTGAATCTGGGCAATCTCATTACGTGGGAAGCCCGGAACGATACGGTCAACGAGGGTGGCGCATACATAGTTGTACTTCTCGAACCATTCAGAGAAAGCGGCTGCCTTCTCGCCGAAGTCTTCTTTCCAAAGCTCGATATACTTGCGGATGCAATCCTTGAGGTGATGGCCGTTGAGGAAGATAAGCTCACAAGGCATGATGACGAGGCCCTTTGAAGGATCACCGTTGAATGCGTTGAAACGATACCAGAGCAGCTGTGTCAGCTTACCCGGATATGAAGATGCCGGAGCATCTGAAAGCTTGCAGGCAGGATCGAAAGCGATACCAGCCTCAGTAGTGTTGGAGATGACGAAACGAATCTCTGGCTGTTCTGCGAGAGCCTGATAAGCCCAATGTTGTGCGTATGGATCGATAGCACGGCTTACAACGTCGATACGGTCGAGTTGGTTAACAGCCTCGCCATTGAGGCGTCCCTGAAGGTTTACATGGTAAAGGCAATCCTGACCGTTGAGCCACTGAACCATACCGCGGTCGATTGGCTGAACGATAACAACAGAACCGTTGAAGTTTGTCTTCGCATCCATATTCCATACTATCCAGTCAACGAATGCGCGGAGGAAGTTACCCTCACCAAACTGTATTATTTTTTCTGGCATTACACTCTTAGGTGCAGTGCGTTTACTTAAAGCTGGTAATTGTGCCATTGTTAGTTTTTGTATTAATAAAAAGTTAACCAGAGTTTTATGTGAGTGCAAAATTAATAAAATTTTACAATATAATCCGTGTTTTGGAGCAGAAAAATAATAAATTAAAATTTATTAACGTAGGCGCACGTCAACAATAAGCCCTTCGTTTGCGAGTATGGTGTTCTTGAATACCTGCTTGGCTTCTTGCAAAAGTGGTTCGTCTGTGTTATATCTCTGGCTGTAATGCCCGAGCATGAGTTGGGTGGCGTTTGCATTTTTTGCAGTCATAGCAGCTTCCTTTGCGGTGGAGTGCAGATATTTTACGGCTTTCTCCTTAAAATCCTCTGTATAAGTGGATTCGTGGTATAGCAAGGTTACGTCCTTTATTTTTTCTGCAAGTTCTGGGAAGTATCTTGTGTCGGAACAATAGGCGTATGAACGAACTAGGTCTGGATCAGAGGTGAGAAGTTCATTTTTAATCACTTCACCTTCGGGGGAAGTCCAGTCCAATCCTGCCTTTATGTTGTTGATCTGCGAGATAGGGATATTATAGAAATCAATCATATCACGACGGATATGTCGTGAGCCGGCCTTTTCTCTAAAGAGGAAACCGCAGCAATGCACTCTATGACAAAGAGGTATGCTTTCCACGGTGAGAGAGCGGTCTTCATAGATTACCTGCTGTTTGTTCGTGTCAACGGCATGGAAGACGACCTCGAAGTCGAGTCCGCCACAGAAGGTCTTTATTTCAAGGTTCAGAAGTTCCTCATACTCGCCCGGGGCATAGATGTGGAGTGGGGCGGTGCGACCATTCAGACCGAAAGTGCTTATCATTCCTATCAGACCAAGCACGTGATCGCCGTGAAGATGCGAGATGAACACGGCGTATATCTTAGTAAAGTTGAGGCGTGACTTCCTTATCTGCTGTTGAGTGCCCTCGCCACAGTCAACCATGAAGAGCTTACCCCTTATCTCAACAATCTGAGAAGAGGGGGCATGTCTGGCTGTCGGTAAGGCAGAGCCGCATCCTAAGATATGAATTTTGAATGGTTGCATCAATATCAATTTATTTACTATTTGACTATTTACGATTTACTATTTATTTACAATTCTTTGATATTTACTATTTATTACTCGGTTATGGACTGGCGGAAATAGTACATAAACCCAATAGTACATAAATTGTAAATAGTAAATGGCTAAATAGTAAATGTTATGGGGGTGGGTCTTTATTTACTTCTTTTATAAACAAATATTCCCTTTGAGTTCTCAAGTTCGAGGCTATCGGCACCGAGAGACAGGACATCGAAGGTGTCGGTATTGAGAATGAGTTTGGCGTTGCAGATTGTCCAAGCGGTGTAAGGCTTGCTCTCTGCCTGTATGCTACTCTCAATACTGCCGTCCTCGTTGATGGTGAAGTTCTTGTCGAGGGAAGTCCAGCGGCCGAGCAAGGTCGTGAGGTTGATGACCTTATGGGCAATGTTCTCGTCTGCGGTCTTGCAGTAGGTAACAGCCATTCTGTCGCCGCTCATCATACCGCCCTGAACGTCACTACCATTCTCCTCGTCTATAGTGAATGTGAGGGTCTTGCCATCATCGGTTACGAGTTCGAGAGTGTTCATCATCGTGCCCTCTCCGCACTTGCCATAGATTGTGGAGTCTGCGCTTCCGACATTGAGTGTATCTCTTTGTGCGTCAGCGTTATCGGTCTTGCCACCGTTACAGCTTGCGAGTAATGCTATACAGCCGAAAACGACTGTGAGTATTATTGATTTCTTCATCATTTCTTCACTTTTTATTTTCGTTTGCTTTCGCTTCATTCCAGAGGGCATCCATCTCCTCAAGAGTCATCTCGGTCATAGGTTTGCCGAGTTCCTTTGATTTCTGCTCAATATAGTTGAAACGACGGGTGAATTTCTGATTCGTCTTTTCAAGAGCCGTATCAGGATTGAGGTGATACAGCCTTGCAGCATTAACTAATGAGAAAAGGAAATCGCCTAACTCTTCAAGAGAACGTTCCTTGTCTTCCTTGCGAAGCTCGGTTTCAAGCTCGTTTAATTCTTCATGAACCTTTGCCCATACGTCTTCCTTCTTTTCCCAGTCGAAGCCCACGTTGGTGGCCTTGTCCTGAATGCGATAGGCTTTAATAAGGCTTGGCAGAGAACTTGGAACGCCGGAAAGAACGCTCTTGTTACCGTCTTTCTCTTTCTGCTTGATCTGTTCCCAAACAGCACTCACGTCATCACTCGTCTCAGCCTTAACTTCGCCATAGATGTGAGGGTGACGGAATATGAGTTTGTCCGCTTCCTTGTTGCAGACGTCGGCAATATCGAACTCGCCTTTCTCTCGGCCTATGATAGAATAGAAGATGACATGCTCAAGCACGTCACCGAGTTCTTTCTGAATCTCCTTAGGCTCGTTCTGCATGATGGCATCGCAAAGCTCGTATGCCTCTTCGATGGTGTGAGGGCGCAGGCTTTCGTTTGTCTGCTTACGATCCCAAGGGCATTTTTCACGCAGATTGTCGAGAACATCGATTAATCTGCCAAATGCCTCAAGTTTTTCTTCTCTTGTATGCAATTTTTGTTTATAGTTTTAAGATTTTCATTGCAAAAGTAGAAAAATAATGTGAGATACCCAAATTTTTGAGAAAAAATGTGTATCTTTGCACCTCGATTATAAGGAACGCGCCCGTACGGATGCTTCCTTTAATGAAATTGATAAACAAAATAAACAATATTCAAGATAAATGGAATTAGCAAGTAAGTATGCCCCAAATGAAGTGGAGGCTCGATGGTACCAGTATTGGCTGGACAACAAACTATTCAGTAGCAAACCGGATGGTCGTGAACCTTATACGATCGTAATCCCACCACCAAACGTGACTGGTGTGCTTCACATGGGACACATGCTCAACAATACTATTCAGGATATCCTTATCCGTAAGGCGCGTCTTGACGGCAAGAATGCGTGCTGGGTTCCAGGAACTGACCATGCTTCTATTGCTACAGAGGCAAAGGTTGTAAACAAACTCGCTCAGCAGGGTATCAAGAAACGTGATCTTACCCGCGAGGAATTTCTAAAGCATGCTTGGGCATGGACTGAAGAGCACGGAGGCATCATCCTTAAGCAGCTTCGCAAGCTTGGTGCTTCTTGCGACTGGGATCGTACAGCATTTACAATGGACGAGCTTCGTTCTGAGTCTGTGCTCAAGGTGTTCGTTGACCTCTACGAGAAGGGCTATATCTATCGTGGCCTCCGTATGGTGAACTGGGATCCAAAGGCTCAGACCGTACTTTCAACCGAGGAGGTTGTCTATCGTGAGGAGAAGTCAAAGCTCTATCACCTCAAGTACTATGTAGCTGATGCTGCAGAGAACCCTGTTGTTCTCACAGGTGAGGAAGGTGAGGTTTTCCATAAGGATGAGAAGGGCTACTATGCAGTTGTAGCTACCACACGTCCTGAGACCATCATGGGTGATACCGCTATGTGTATCAACCCTAAGGACCCAAAGAATCATTGGTTGCGTGGTCATAAGGTTATCGTTCCATTGGTAAATCGTGTTATCCCTGTTATCGAGGACAGATACGTTGATATCGAGTTCGGTACTGGTTGTCTGAAGGTGACTCCTGCACATGACGTGAACGACTATAATCTCGGTAAGACACATAATCTCGAGATTATCGATATCTTCAACCCAGACGGAACTATCTCTGAGGCTGCTGGTATGTATGTTGGTCAGGATCGTATGGATGTCCGCAAGCAGATTGCCATCGACCTTGAGGCTGCTGGTCTCATGGATCATATTGAGGACTATGACAACAAGGTTGGCTATTCAGAGCGTAATCAGGACACAGCCGTTGAGCCTCGTCTCTGCAAGCAATGGTTCCTTGCTATGAAGCACATGGCAGATATCGCCCTTCCACCAGTACTCTCTGGTGAGCTGAAGTTCTATCCAAGCAAGTATGTAACAACTTATAAGAACTGGCTTGAGAATATTCAGGACTGGTGTATCTCTCGTCAGCTTTGGTGGGGACATCGTATTCCTGCATACTTCCTTCCTGAGACAGCCGATGGTGAGGAGCGCTTCGTAGTAGCTCTCACAGAGGAAGAGGCTCTGAAGAAGGCACAGGCTATTGATCCTTCAGTAACAGCAGCCGATCTCAAACGTGATGAGGACGCTCTTGATACATGGTTCTCTTCTTGGCTGTGGCCTATCTCCCTCTTTGATGGTATCAACAACCCTGGCAATGAGGAAATCAACTACTACTACCCAACATCCGACCTCGTAACTGGTCCGGATATCATCTTCTTCTGGGTAGCACGTATGATTATGGCTGGTTGTGAGTATCAGAAGCAGATACCTTTCAAGAATGTGTATTTCACGGGTATCGTTCGTGACAAGCTCGGCCGTAAGATGAGTAAGTCTCTCGGTAACTCTCCTGATCCATTGGATCTTATTGAGAGATATGGTGCTGACGGCGTGCGTATGGGTATGATGCTCTCTGCTCCTGCAGGTAATGATATTCTCTTCGACGAGTCACTCTGCCAGCAGGGTATGGGCTTCTGTAACAAGATATGGAACGCTTTCCGTCTTGTTCAGGGTTGGGAAACAGCCGATATCGAGCAGCCTGAGGCAAGTAAGATTGCTATCAAGTGGTTTGAGGCTAAGATGAAGACCGCATACGCAGAAATCAACGACCTCTATTCTAAGTATCGTCTCAACGAGGCTCTGATGACAGCCTTCAAGCTCTTCACCGATGAGTTCTCTGGCTGGTATCTTGAGATGATCAAGCCTGGCTATCAGAAGCCAATCGATAAGCAGACATACGAGGCAACTCTCTGCTTCTTTGACTATCTGATGCGTATCATCCACCCATTCATGCCATTCATCACAGAAGAGATCTGGCAACATATCTATGACCGTAAGCCGGGCGAGAGCATCATGGTAAGTACGGTTAAGTTTGATGCTGTTACTGCTGAGGATGAGGCTATCATCGCAGGAATTGAGATAGTAAAGAATATCGTTGCAGGTGTTCGTACTGTTCGCAATCAGAAGAATATCGCTCCTAAGGAGGTCCTTTCTCTGAAGGCTGTAGGCAATAATGACTATGCCCAATATGATAGCGTTGTAATCAAGATGGCAAACCTTGACGGTATTGAGGTTGTAGCAGATAAGAGTTCTGATGCGAGTGCATTCATGGTAGGTACTTCTGAGTATGCCGTTCCACTTGGCAACCTTATCGACGTTGCTGCTGAGATTGAGAAGCAGGAGGCACAGCTCAAGCACCTTGAGGGCTTCCTCGTTGGTGTTCGCAAGAAGCTCAGCAATGAGCGCTTCGTTCAGAATGCCAAACCTGAGGTTGTTGCCCTTGAGCGTAAGAAGGAACAGGACTCTCTCGAGAAGATCGCAGCTCTCAAGGCATCTCTTGAGGAGTTGAGGAAGAAATAAAGACCCCTATCCCCAGCCCTTTCCCCGTGAAGGGGCAAGGGGGATGAGGTTAGTATTAACAATAACAAACCCCTTGAACGAACAAAGGTGACTTTTCCCTCGCCCCTTGGGGAGAGGGTGCCCATAGGGCGGGTGAGGGGCTGTAGTTTTTCTATATCATCTATGGAATCAATATATCAGTCTCGTGGTTTTATAGCATGCCTGAAAGCAGGTTTCACGTTAGTCTTGGCTAATCCGAAGAAAGTATTGAAGGCAATGTGGATATTGATTTTAATAATAGCAATATCCGATGTACTTTTGTATGCTTTCGCTCAGAAAACATCAGTGGACATCTTACAGCTGAAACTAGAGCCAGGCACATGGCTGGCTATGTTCGGAATGTATGGAACTATGTTTCTCCAGATATTTCTGGCAATATTTGGCTTGTTCTATTTTGGAAGATATATGATAAAACATGAGGAAAAGAAATATAAGGTGAAGATCGGTAGGTTGATTCTGCATAATTTCTTCCCTTTCCTTGGAATCTTCCTTATGTCGTCGTTTCTTGCCGTCCTGCTAACTTTGATTCCGGATATAACATTCATTGTTTGCAAATGGGCTTATGGCAATTGCGTCCTGTCACAGATGTTATATGGTGATGTTACTTCTATCCCGACTTCTGGATATGTATTAATGATGGTTATAGGTGCTATCGGTGTTGCTGTTAGTGAATATATAGGTCTTGTGGTTCCTGCAAGTCTGATATATAAATATGGCTCGGTAGTTTATAACGAAAACGAAAAATAAAAGATGAAGCGCTTACTTTTCATAGATCGTGACGGCACGATCATAAAGGAACCTGCCGATGAGCAGATAGACTCTTTCGAGAAACTGGAGTTTGTTGAGGGAGCTATAACCAACCTCTCGTTCATCCGTAAGAAACTGGATTTCGAGTTTGTTATGGTTAGTAATCAGGACGGACTTGGCACAGCCTCTTTCCCTGAGGATACCTTCTGGCCTGTTCATAACTTTATCCTCAAGACACTTCACGGCGAGGGCATAGACTTCGATGATATGCTTATCGACCGCCATTTCCCAGAGGACAACCATCCTGACCGCAAGCCGGGAACAGGTATGCTCAAGAAATATATAGAGAACAAGGAGGAGTACGACCTTGCAAACTCATACGTAATAGGCGATCGTGAGAGTGATGCCCAGTTGGCTAAGAACCTCGGTTGTAAGTTCCTCAAGATTACTGCCGGCGATTCCTCTTCTTGGGAGGCTGCTGCGGAGATATTGTTTGCAGGAGAACGTACTGCTGAGATTACCCGTACCACTCACGAGACGGATATTACCGTGCGCGTGAATCTTGAGGGTACTGGTAAGTGTGATATCCAGACAGGTCTCGGTTTCTTCGACCACATGCTTGAGCAGATAGGCAAGCATGGCATGATAGACCTGTATGTGCGTTGTAATGGTGATTTGCACGTTGATGAGCATCATAGCATAGAGGACACAGGTATCGTACTTGGTGAGTGCCTGCTGAAGGCTCTTGGCGATAAGCGTGGCATAGAGCGTTACGGTTATACCCTTCCTATGGATGACTGTCTCTGTCAGGTGGCACTCGATTTCGGAGGTCGCCCTTGGCTGATATGGGATGCTGAGTTCCACAGGGAGAAGATTGGCGAGATGCCTACTGAGATGTTCTTCCATTTCTTCAAGAGCGTGAGCGATGCTGCTAAGATGAACCTTAACATCAAGGCTGAGGGTGACAACGAGCACCACAAGATTGAGGGTATCTTCAAGGCATTCGCCCGTAGCATCAAGATGGCTGTAAAGCGTGACATCTACCACTATCAGCTCCCAAGTTCAAAGGGAATGCTTTAGGATAGATTAAGGTGTAAAGAGTAAAGTATAAAGTAGATAGTATAAAGTAAAAGAGTGTGAAGTTCATTTTGAATTTCGCACTCTTTTTCTTTGTTTTTTTCTGAAAATATACGTTTGTATTAATCACCATTTACAATAATTACACATACAGCTTTGCTGGCTTTTTCTACTTGTTGTGGTAATGTTTTTCCAGTTAACTGATTCGTTTTGGGAAGAGAAATTGTTGTCGGCAGAAGTTCTACAAGGTTTCTTATGTAACTGGCTTTGATTGCATATCCTGCATTTTCTGCTTGAGTATGCTTTGCTTGAACTATTCCTATAATATTACCATTTTTATCAAAAAGTGGTCCTCCGCTATTACCGGGTTGTACGGGGGCAGATATTTGATATTGTGCGATGTTTCCATCATATCCAGTTTTTGAACTGATGATTCCATTTGTCAATTTAATGTCCATACCCATAGATGAGATTAAAGGATAGCCAAGAACAAAGCATTCCTCGCCTACACTTGATGTAGAGAACTTGAAAGTATATGGTATGCTAGTCAATGACTTAAATGAAGGGTCGTTGATTTTTATAATTGCTAGATCATTTTGTTTGTCGCAGACCTCTACTTTTGCTGTATATTTTTTTGTATTGTCATCATTCAAACCTGATACTTTTATAGTCCTCGCACCATCTATAACATGATAATTGGTAATAATATATCCACTCGTATTTAACATGAATCCTGTACCTGATGAAGCTCCAATATTTGTGGATGTGGTGTTTGTCGGGTACATTTTTATGTAATCTTCTGCATTACCGTTGATGTAACATTTCATAGATGTTCCCTCAAAAACTACATAACAATCAGAATTTTTACTCTTATCTGCCATATGCCAATTCATCTTATAGGTTGTTGGGGTTGCTGTTGGTGTTAATATTGCCTTGACATCTCCAACTTTCCAATGGGGCATGTTTTCCTTACAATCAAGGTATATAAATTTGTAGATTCCATTATGCTTAATACATCCCAAAGTATATTGGTTGTCTGTTTGTGTCAGACCTTGATATATACCTACAATCCCATCGTTTTGTTTGTCGATAACACTTTTAATGCTATTCTCATTATACCCCATATTTTCTACGGATGGATATGGATTATTGATACGAATACCATACCATTCGAAACCGCCATTTGTGTCCAATTCTCTTAAATACAAATATTCTTGTCCAATAGGAACCCTGTCAAAATGAAGCTCAAAATGAGTTTCTCCTTTTGTCGCTTTATATTTTGTGTCTAATTGGTCAGGTCCAAGATTTCTAATCAACCAACCATTATTACTCATAACTTGCCTGCCTTCTTTTACGCGTCTTATAGCATCAACGTATAGTTGTTCATATCCAGCTACGGGATTCATGTTGTCAAATGTTAGATTTGACTTTCTTGCGTTTTCAATATTCCATGCATCACAAGGGACAAGTACTGTTGCAGAGCAAATTTTAATCCAACCTCCCCAAACATTATATTTAGGAAAGGTAATGTAAACAATTGTTTCTGTATCTGTAAGGGTTACTTTAGTGATTGTTCCACTATTATTCCTACTTTGAACAGATGGATTGTAGGTTGTTTGTGAAAATGTCAAAACAGGTAACACAAACATAAGAAAAAATACTAGTAGCCTTTTAATGGCTCTTTCAAGTGTGTTGTATAACATATGTTTACTTTTCATGGCAAGCCAATGTTCCCTTTTGGCTTATAATAACTTTGAAAAATATACGAGCACAAAAAAGCGTGGGAACATCCTTATTGCCTGTCCCACAGCCTGAGGCCTTCGCATTGCCTGGAATAGTTGAACAGACAACGTTAGAGCCCACGCCGATATGAAATATATTTATAACCACATGGTGCACCTTTACATTCATGAAATGTAAAACACTATCCGTCTAAAACGGATATGTACAAATCAAGCTGTCAGGATACACCATTGGCTGTGATATAAATCACACCCTGAGTCATCTACCGTTGCTATGTTCGTTGACTATTCCTTGGAAGTTGCGAAGTTTCAAGCTGTCAAGAACAAAGCGCTAAGTAAACGCTTTTATTATGTCGTTTCTCTCATTTGCTCCTCTTGCCTCCTTTTTTGAAGATTTGTATTCTTTAAAGGCTCATAGAGTATTGAGATCGTGATTCTGTAAGTAGTTTATTAGGATAAATCCATATAAGCATACATACTCATCTGTTGCAAATTTACATATTTATTTTGAAACGAAAGCAAAAATATGTAAGAAATTGCAGAAAAAGGGGAAAAAAGATAAGAGTCGAGTCAATCATCTTGCACTTGTAAGGTTGACTTTGTACGTCTAATAAGAATGTCTTAGACGAAAAATTAACTCCCTTGCAACTCCCTTCTTCCTCCCTTGTAAGTCCTATGTAACTCCCATTTTTCTCCCATTCCAGGGAACGGACTTACAACGGATTAGAAGCGAAGGAGAAACGGACCTGAAACGGACTTACAACGGAGACACTACGGAGGCATAGCAAAACGCCCTCGGTAACAAGTAACAGGTAACAATAAGGATTTGAGTGCATGAGCCGGAATTTTACTGAAATCTTCTAAGGAGTTTATATACCTTATTATATATAGGAATAATAAAATAGGCATCAGTTTACACTAATTTTCTTATTGTTACCTGTTACTTGTTACTGGCGCAGGATTTAGGGAAAATCATAGTTTCCATGCCAATTAAACATATTCTGTATGATGTCAACGAAATCAGGAATGTGTGAACCTTTCCTGGAATACGACAACTATTTCAGAACGATGTCAACAAACGCAGTTTTATAATAACCAAAAACTGTAAACCAAAATCAGGAAAAATCTAATTTCAAATAATTGCATAAAAAAGAGCATCCTCGCTTGGAGAATGCTCTTTGTTTAATATATTGGGATTGTCGATTAAACGATACCCTGAGCCATCATAGCCTTAGCAACCTTCATGAAGCCAGCTACGTTAGCACCCTTTACATAATTGATGTAACCGTTAGCCTCTGTACCGTACTTAACGCAGTTCTCGTGGATATCATCCATGATGCGGTGGAGGTAGTTGTCAACTTCCTCAGAAGTCCAACGGAGACGCTCTGAGTTCTGTGACATCTCAAGACCAGAAACTGATACACCACCAGCGTTAGCTGCCTTACCTGGAGCGTAGAGGATCTTAGCGTCCTGGAATACCTTGATAGCCTCTGGAGTTGTAGGCATATTAGCACCCTCAGAAACAGCGATAACACCGTTTGCTACGAGAGCCTTAGCAGCCTCCTCGTTGATCTCGTTCTGAGTAGCAGATGGGAGAGCGATCTCACAACCCTTCTCGAACCAAGGCTTTGCACCCTCAACGTACTTAGCATTTGGATACTTCTCAGCGTACTCGCGGATACGTCCACGCTCAACGTTCTTGAGCTCCATAACGTAGTCGAGTTTAGCGCGATCGATACCTTCTGGATCGTAGATATAACCGTCAGAATCTGACATTGTCATTGGGATAGCACCGAGCTGGAGGAGCTTCTCACATGTGTACTGAGCAACGTTACCTGCACCAGATACGAGAACCTTCTTACCCTTGATGTCGATGTTACGAGTCTTAAGCATGTTTACGAGGAAGTAAACGTTACCGTAACCTGTAGCCTCAGGACGGATGAGTGAACCACCGAACTCGAGACCCTTACCTGTAAGCATACCAGTGAACTGGTGTGTGAGCTTCTTGTACATACCGAACATGTAACCTACCTCACGGCCACCTACGCCGATATCACCTGCTGGTACGTCCTCGTCAGCACCTACGTGACGATAGAGCTCAGTCATGAATGCCTGGCAGAAACGCATAACCTCAGCGTCAGACTTACCACGTGGAGAGAAGTCAGAACCACCCTTTGCACCACCCATTGGGAGAGTTGTGAGAGAGTTCTTGAATGTCTGCTCGAAAGCAAGGAACTTCAGGATACCGAGGTTTACAGAACGGTGGAAACGGATACCGCCCTTGTAAGGACCAATCACGTTGTTGTGCTGGATACGGTAGCCCATGTTTGTCTGTACGTTGCCCTTGTCGTCAACCCATGATACGCGGAACTCGATTACGCGATCTGGAATACAGAGACGCTCGATGAGGTTAGCGCGCTCAAACTCTGGGTGCTTGTTGTACTCTTCCTCGATTGTTGGAAGTACCTGGCTTACTGCCTGAATGTACTCAGGCTCATTAGGAAATCTCTGCTTGAGATTTTCAACGACTTGCTTTGCGTTCATTTTTGTTTTACTTTTATTTGGTTAAAAAAATATTTAGTCTATATACTTTACACTTTACTCTATCTGCTTTACACTTTATTTCATATGCTCCACGAACCAGTTGGTTACCTGTCTCAGCAGATGATTCCTTGTGTTGCCACCGTGGATGCTATGATTGCGGTTGGTGTAGATAAGTTCCTTGAAATCCTTATCTGCCTGAACCATTGCCTCGCTATACTCGAAAGCGTTCTGTGGATGGACATTGTCGTCTGCAAGACCATGTACGAGTAAGAGTGCTCCGTGCAGTTTACTAACCCTGTTCTTTGGGTTGATGTCATATCCGGCGCTGTTCTCTTTTGGAGTACGCATATAGCGCTCGGTATAGATGGTGTCGTAGAAACGCCAGTCGGTTGGTGCTGCTATTGCCACACCGCAGCAGAATACTGGTCTGCCTTCTGACATAGCCATCAGCGTATTGAATCCGCCGAAACTCCATCCCCAGATAGCGATACGGTTCTTGTCAACAAATGACTGCTGCCCAAGCCATAGTGCGGTCTCTACCTGATCCTTTGACTCTAGGTCGCCCATTCTTTGGTAGATGCATTTCTCAAAGGCAGTTCCGCGATATCCGGTACCGCGACCGTCAACTGTAACGACGATAAAGCCCTTTTCTGCAAGGAGATAGTCGTACATGCCGCCGTTGCCCATAGAACCTATTCCCCAGCTGTTTACAACCTGCTGGCTACCAGGACCAGAGTACTGGTGCATAATGACTGGATATTTCTTTGATGCGTCGAAGTTAGCTGGTTTTATCATCCAACCTTCCAACTGCACGCCTTCTGATGTCTTGAAAGTGAAGAATTCTTTCTTCGTTACAGGATAATTTCTGAGTTTTGACTTCAGAGTTGCATTGTCTTCCATCACCTTGATATCCTTGCCCTGACCATTGCAGACAGAGAACTTATAAGGTGTATCGGCATCGCTCCATGTCTTGAGGAAGTATTTGTAGTTCTCAGAGAACTGAGCTGCGGCTGTTCCTGCCTCTGGAGTAAGGCATTCAAGTTTGCCGTTAGCTTTTGAAACAAACACCTGGCGATCCTTTGGAGTAGGAGAGGCTGCCTGGAAATAGACATCGCCAGTCTTTTGGTCAATGCCGTATGTCGCTGTGATATCCTTGTTAGGAAGTGAGATCTCTCTCTTAAGAGTTCCTGTAATTGAATATACGTTGAGGGTTATATTCTCTCCCTTGTCGCAAGGCACGAGGATGTAGTTGTCTGTAACCTTCATGTCGGTATAGGCCTCTTCCTTAACGTATTTGCTTGATTTGTTCTCAACAATCATCTGGCATACGCTACTGCGTGGGTTAGCAGAGTAGATGCGCATATCATCCTGATGGCGGTTGAGTGTTACGAGTAATATGCTATTGGCATCAGAAGTAGGGATGATTCTTGGAATATATCCTTCAGCATCCAATGGGAGTTCAATCTTTCGTGTGACGTGACTCTTGATGTCGTAGCTCCAGGCACTTACCTTCGAGTTGTCCTCGCCAGCCTTTGGATATTTATATATGTATTCTCCCGGATATGTGCTTAGTGCGTCGTATGAAGGAGACATGCCCTTGAACAACTGGAGAGGGTATTCCTTTACATTTGCTTCCTCGTACTTTATCCAGCAAATCATAGTGCCGTCGGCATTAAAGCACATGCTGTTTGAGGTAGTGAACTCCTCTTCGTTTACCCAATCAGGGATTCCGTTGATTACTTTATTGATTTCTCCGTCCTTTGTTACCTGACTTTCTGCTCCGTCAAAAAGGAGTTTGCTAACCCAGATGTTGTTGTTGCGTACAAAGGCAATCTGATTACCATCGTTGCTCCAGATAGGATTCTGAACGTCGGAGTTGTCGCTAAGCAGACGCATACGCTTGTTGGCGATGTTATACACATAGTATTTGGCAGTTGAAGACCTACGATATACCATTTTCGTCTCAGTCTTGATAAGCATCTTAGTGCCATCAGGTGAGATGATATAGTCGTCAAATGCCTTGACCTTTTCGCCAACAGTATTGTTTACATCGAAAAGAACGCTTGCCTGCTGTCCGTTTTTGTAATAGCAAGCTATGATTTTAGTACCGTCGTCAGATATTCTTGAATACGTCTCACCATCAGGCAAAGCTCTCATTCCACCAACTTTTTTGGCTGCAAAAACGCCTGAGTTGATGTCTTGAATGCTTATCTTTCCCTGAGCTACAACACCCAATGTCGTGGCGAGAAGGAGTGAGCACATAATAAAAAATTTCTTCATTTGACAGTTTTCTACTAATTTTGGTGCAAAGATAATATTTTTTTCGTAAATTTGCAACCAAATATGTACAAAAAGTTATAAAATCATCAAAAATAATGACATTTTTCTTTAAATTCGCATGATTTGCTATAATAAATATGGTGATTGGGTAAGAAAACGTTTCGGATGTAAGGTACAGAAAATCTCAATTGATGCAGGTTTTTCGTGCCCAAACCGTGATGGAACGATTGGAAAAGGCGGCTGTATCTATTGTAATAATGCCACCTTCAATCCTGAATATTGTATTGATACAGCCGGAAGAATATCTCAAGAAGATCGTCTTAATCTTTCTGCCGATAATATTAAGGCTCAGTTATTGGCTGGCAAGGAGTTTTTCGCAAGAAAATATCCGGAGATGAAATACATCGCATATTTTCAGTCATATACCAATACATACGGGAATATCGAGAAGTTGAAGCGAATGTATGAGGCGGCTCTTTCAGTTGAGGATGTAATTGGTATTTCTATTGCCACTCGTCCTGATTGTGTGTCGGATGAGTTGCTTGATTATCTTGGGGAACTTTCTCATCGCACATTCCTTACTATGGAGTATGGGGTAGAGTCGTTTAATGATGATACGCTTCGTATAATAAATCGTGGACATTCATCTGAGTGTAGTACTAATATTATAAGGAATACGCACGCGCGAGGAATCACGGTTTGTGCACATCTAATTCTGGGTCTTCCGGGAGAGGGTAGGGAGGAAATCTTGCGACAGATAGATATCGTAAACTCTTTGCCTATTGATATTCTGAAGCTACATCAGTTACAGATAACGAAAGGTACTATCCTTGAACATCGTCCGGATTTGATTGCCCAATGTACTTTGTTTACTCCTGAAGAGTATATTGATTTGCTTGTTGAGTATATCCGTCGTCTTCGTGATGATATTGTTATTGAGCGCTTTACGAGTCAGTCCCCAGCAGGATTGCTCATAGCACCTCGCTGGGGACTGAAAAATTATGAGTTTACTAATCTCTTGAATAAAAGACTGCTGGAGTCTTAGTCCAATGCCTCGTATTTAGATTGTCGACTCTTGTATTCAGGTACGATTTCCTTCATCTTCTTTACAATCTTCATGTCATCGTAGGTGAAGCTTAGATGTAGAAGTTCCTCTTCATTCTTTAGGGCTTCATTATACTGATATTCACGTACCGATGCAATCTTGATTTTTGGGTGGATGGTTGGTTTCGTCTGTTCCGTGTCGGTGAGTACTTCTTCGTAGAGCTTCTCACCGTCACGAAGACCTGTGAACTTGATTTCTACGTTCTTTGCACCAGAAAGGTCGATCATTCTCTGTGCAAGGTCGGCGATGCGAACAGGTTTACCCATATCGAAGACGAAAATCTCGCCCCCATGTCCCATTGTTCCTGCCTCGAGTACTAATTGGCATGCTTCTGGGATGAGCATGAAGAAACGTATGATGTCTGGATGCGTTACCGTTAGTGGACCGCCATTCTTGAGCTGCTCTCTGAATATAGGAATTACGGAACCGTTTGAGCCTAGTACGTTGCCGAAGCGGGTGGTGATGAACTGTGTTACACCTGGAGTACCGTCGGCTTGCATGAGTTTGTCCTTGATGCTCTCGTAGTTCTCAGGCTTGATACCGTCCTTGAGCTCCTGCAATGCCTTGTTGAGACTCTGGCAATAGATTTCACAGATTCTCTTTGAGCATCCCATTACGTTTGTAGGATTCACGGCCTTGTCGGTAGAGATCATCACAAATTTCTTTGTTCCGTATTTTACTGCCAAGTCGGCAATTACACGTGTTCCGTAGATATTGTTCTGGATAGCCATTGCAGGGTTATCCTCCATCATAGGAACGTGTTTGTATGCTGCTGCATGGAATACGTATTCTGGCTTGTGTTCGCTGAATATTTCTTCCATGTGAGTTGGATTGCTGATGCTGCCTACGATGGTCAATGCCTTAATGTTAGGGAACTTACGTGCCATCTTCAAACGTACATCGTGCATAGGAGTCTCTGCTTGGTCAATGAGCACCATCTCGGAAGGATTAGCCTTCGCAACCTGATTCACCATCTCAGAACCGATAGACCCCGCTGCTCCTGTGATGAGTATGCGCTTGCCTTTCAGTAGTTCACTGATGGCATCAAGGTCAACCTCGATCTTGTCGCGAGGAAGCAGATCTTCAATATCCACTTCATGAAGCTGCTCTTGCTTCATACCCTGTTCAGGAGTCCAGACTTCTGCCTCGGAAAGCATCAGAATATGAATTTTGTTCTTAATGAGTTCCTCTACCAACTCTGTATTGTTTCTGAAGTTCTCGGACTGTAGCGGACTTACAATCATCACGGTGGCATGAGCCTTCTTCATGTGTTCAATGAGGTTCGGACCTATTCTGCGAACCTTGACACCGAACATGTATTTGTCGGCCAAATCACCATTAGGGCTTACGAATCCCACGATGGAATATTGTTTTGACGGACTTGCCTGAATTGTACTTGCAATAACCTCTGCCCCTCTTTGTACGCCAAATATGAAAGCTCGCTTAATTCCTGTATTAAATGATGATTCGTATATGGATTTCATCAGTAGCCTAATCGACCATTGTCCTGCGACGCATAGACAGAATGTGGTTGCATAGTTCTTCAAACCTGTAGATGCAATGATATAGTCTTTGCTGAAGAAAAGGCGTACTGTAAGTATCAATGCAAAGGCAACTATCTGTGCATATAAAACACGAAACATATCGGTTGAGCGCATATATCTTACGACCCCGCTGTAAGTGTGGAATGTTCGCATACCGATGAAGAAGAACACCAACAGACAGCACCATGTGAATGCTCGATCCCAAAAGTGGTTTATCAAAGCTCGGGGACCTTCGCAAACGTAGGTACTTACCAATGCTGCTACGATGATAATCAGAAAATCTACGCAAATGAGACTCCAATATGGAAGTGCACTTCTGGATAGATACCAATATCTTATTTTGTTTAATATTTTCTTTGACATAAAATAGGTTTTGATATTTAGATCCCTAATAAGCTTTCTTATAAGGGATACAGGAATGAGACTTTGCTTTCCTGAGTGCAAAGATACGACAAAAAAGATGGAAATCCAAAGGAAATAATCGTTTTTTGCATATTATTGCCCTAAATTGGTTGGTAACACTTGTTTTTTTTACTCTTTCCCCTTTGTTTTTTCTGCTTTGTTCCTCCTCCTGTCCTGTTTGGGAGAAGTTGTTGTTGCTTCCGTTTTTCTGTTGTTGCTTCTTTTTGTATGTGGTTTGCCATTGTCTACTGGCTTGCGTGAGTATCTGTAATTCTTTCTTCCGTTCCTGATAGCCTTTACGACCTTGTATTCTGGTCCGTCGCCGATGCCTTCAGGAAGTGCGTTCTTGGTGATTTCCTTTTCGAGGAATTCCTCAATCTTCTTGAAGAGCCATATTTCATCATCGCTGACAAGAGTGTATGCAACGCCGTCACGATCTGCGCGGGCTGTACGACCTATGCGGTGAACGTAATCCTCAACATCATGAGGAACGTCATAGTTTATGACCATTTGGATGTCGTCAATGTCAATTCCGCGTGCAACAATGTCAGTTGCCACAAGAACATCGAGTTCTCCGCTCTTGAACTTGTACATCACATCGTCGCGCTCTGCCTGTGTTAGATCTGAGTGCATGGCTCCACATACCACTTTCATCTGCTTCAAAGCATGGAATATCTCCTTCACCCTCTGTTTCTTTCCTGAGAATATAATGACGCGCTTAAGATTGCCTGCTTTGAATATGGACTTCAGAATGGCATTCTTCTGAGGCTGATAGCAAACATATGCTGATTGTTGAATCTTTTCAGCGGGTTTACTTACTGCAATCTTAACCTGAACAGGATTCTTAAGAAGTGTTTTTGCAAGATGCTCGATTTTCTCAGGCATTGTTGCGGAGAACATGATGGTCTGTACGGTAGGCGGGAGTTCCTTGGCGATACTTATGATGTCGTCGGAGAAACCCATATCGAGCATTCTGTCTGCTTCGTCAAGAATGAAGAATGAAACGCGTGAGAGATCTACGTTACCCATCTGCATGTGCGAGATGAATCTTCCTGGTGTTGCAATAACAACAGGTGCTCCCTGCTTGAGCGACTTCAGTTCCTGATCGTATCTGTTACCGTCGTTTCCTCCATAGACAGCCACACTTGATATACCGTCAAGGTAGTAGCTGAATCCTTCCATTGCCTGATCAATCTGCTGAGCCAACTCGCGGGTAGGACTCATGATAAGACAATTGATTGAATCCTCAGGGAATGGACGGTCATGTGGATCAAGTCCGTCATCAAGAAGGGATAGGACGGGCAACAGATATGCTGCCGTCTTTCCTGTGCCGGTCTGGGCTACGCCGAGGATGTCGCGTCCTTGGAGTATAGGAGAGATGGTTTGTGCCTGAATGGGCGTACACTCGTCAAAGTGCATGTCATACAGGGCATCAAGAATGTTATCGTTTAATTCTGTTTCGTCGAAATACATAGTCTTAATTTGGTGCCTTGCGATAGCAGAAGTATGCAACGAAGGCAAATATTATATTTGGTGCCCAGGCTGCCAATGGTGCTGGCGTACCGGCGTTTATTGCGAATGTTGATGAAACCGTCTGGAGCATGATATATATAAAACTTAGGGCAAGTCCAATACCCAGATACATGCCCATGCCTCCCTTGCGCTTTCGTGAGGAAAGACTCATTCCTATTATCGTAAGAATGAACGAAGCAAAAGAAGATGCTATGCGTTTATGATATTCCACCTGATAACGAACCACATTTGCCGAACCTCTGTCTATCTGCTTTGAGATATAGTCTTTCAGTTCAGGTGAGGTGAATGTCTCTTGCTGTCCCTTACTGTAAACGAGGTCTGTTGGTTCCATCGTTATGAGCGTGTCAAGATTCATTCCACTCGTTATCTTTTCCTTCATGCTTCGCATCTCACGAATCTTCCAATTGTAAGTCTTCCAGTGATATTTCTCATCGGCTATGGTGTCGTACTGAATTTCTAAAGCCGTCATGTGTGAGATGAGTTTCTTGTTTTCAAACTTATACAGACAAAAACCATAGCCTCGCTTCATCTTATTGTCGTAATGCTGTATGTAGGCAATCACACCCGGACTTACCTGCAACTGCACATTATCTGCAGACGTGTTCTTCTTGTTGTTCTTATAGAGCGACTCGAAGTTCTGTCTTATAACCGTTCCGTGCGGAATGACATAAGCACTCAGGTAGTATGACATTAGGGAAATCAATACGCACGAGAACATGTATGGGCGCATTAGTCGCTTGAAACTGACTCCTGCTGCCATTATCGCGATAATCTCCGAGTTTCCTGCCATCTTTGAGGTGAAGAAAATCACGGCAATGAAGACGAACAGAGGCGAGAACAGATTTGCGAAGTATGGCACGAAGTTCATGTAGTAGTCAAAGACTATTGCCTTCAATGGGGCGTGATACTCGGTGAACTTCGAGAGGTTCTCGTTTACGTCAAAGACAATTGATATTGATATGATTAGCAATATGGCAAAGAAGTATGTGCCGATGAACTTGCCGATGATGTATCGGTCAAGTCGTCCGGGAAGCATCCTCGTAAAGCTGTACCATATCTTCGGATGCTTTACGGTCGCAAATTCCTTGAGCCAGGCAAAAGGCACACAGACATAATGCCACAACAGCTTTATCCAAAGGATAAGCTGCTTCAGCCAACGGAATGCCCTTGAGCCTTTTATCTTTCGCTTTATTCTTTTTATGCTGATTCTTGTCATTACGACTAGCTGTCTTTATCTTCTTCGCATCATGTTCTCTACGACAGAGTTCTTCCATTTCACGAAATCACCCTGTTCGATATGCTTTCTCGCATCTGTCACGAGACGTAGGTAGAATGCCAGATTATGGATGCTGGCTATCTGAAGAGCAAGATATTCCTGTGCCTTGAAAAGATGATGAAGATACGCTTTTGTGGTTACAATATCAATGTCGCATCCCTCTGTGTCAATAGGAGTAAAATCGTCCTCCCATTTCTTATTGCGCATATTCATTGTGCCTTCGTAGGTGAAGAGAAGGGCGTTGCGGCCATTACGAGTTGGCATCACGCAATCGAACATATCCACACCTCGCTCAATAGCCTCAAGGATATTCCAAGGAGTTCCCACGCCCATAAGGTATCGAGGCTTGTCCTTTGGAAGAATCTCGTTCACAACCTCAATCATCTCGTACATAACCTCCGTAGGCTCACCAACGGCAAGACCACCTATAGCGTTTGCGTCTGCTCCCTTGTCTGAGATATACTTGGCTGATTCCCTGCGAAGCTCAGGATATTTGCATCCCTGAACGATTGGCATCAAGGTCTGGTTATATCCGTAGAGTGGTTCAGTCTCGTTGAAGCGTTTCCAACAGCGGTCAAGCCATCTATGAGTCAGTTGCATAGATTTCTTGGCATAGTTGAAATCTGCCTCACCCGGAGCGCATTCGTCGAATGCCATCATGATATCCGCACCAATCACGCGCTCTGTGTCCATCACATTCTCTGGGGTGAAGAAATGCTTGCTTCCGTCGATATGTGAACGGAACTCGCAACCTTCCTCCTTGAGCTTTCGGATGCCTGTAAGAGAGAATACCTGAAAACCGCCGCTATCTGTAAGAATTGGGCGTTCCCATCCTATGAACTTATGCAGACCGCCTGCTTTCTTGAGGATGTCGAGTCCCGGACGAAGATACAAGTGGTATGTGTTGCCGAGAATAATTTGGGCAAGAACCTGCTTGCGAAGTTCCTCAAAATGAACAGCCTTTACAGATCCTACAGTTCCCACAGGCATAAAGATTGGAGTCTTTATCTGTCCGTGGTCGGTTGTGATGATGCCAACTCGGGCATCAGAACATGGATCTGTATGTTGTAATTCGAATGTCATTATTTTTTATCTCTAAACCCTAACCTCTAACCTTTAACCTCTTCTGCGATAGTCAGGTCTATGGCATCTTTTACTTTCTCATCGGTCAAGGCGTAAGCCCAAACGTCCTGAACATCCTTGACATAATGGAAATTCACACCCTTGCGATAAATCTCAGGAATCTCGTTGATGTCCTTCTCATTAGCCTCGCAGAGCATAATGTCTGTAATACCGGCACGCTTTGCTGCAAGAATCTTTTCCTTGATGCCACCTACCGGCAATACCTTTCCGCGAAGTGTTATCTCGCCTGTCATAGCTATGTTCTTGCGAACCTTACGTTGGGTAAGGGCAGAGGCAATAGATGTAGCGATTGTGATACCCGCAGAAGGACCATCCTTTGGAGTTGCGCCCTCAGGAACGTGGATGTGAATGTTCCAGTTGTCGAAAATCCTGTAGTCGATATTCAAAGTATCGGCATGAGACTTCACATATTCAAGTGCGATAGTGGCACTCTCCTTCATCACGTCTCCAAGATTACCCGTCAAGGTCAGTTTGCCTGCCTTGCCTTTTGAGAGCGATGTCTCGATGAAGAGAATCTCACCGCCAACGCTTGTCCAAGCCAATCCTGTAACAACGCCAGCATAGTCGTTTCCCTGATAGATATCGCGATAGAAAGGCGGATTGCCAAGCAATTCCACAACCTTCTCCTCGTCTATCTGTCCCATAGGATATTCCTCATCCTTGGCATATTTATAGGCAATCTTACGCATGAGTTTGCCAATCTGCTTTTCCAGTTGACGCACACCACTCTCGCGTGTGTAGCGCTCAATAATCATCTCAATAGCCGACTTCTTGAACTTTAGCGCACCCTTAGGCAGGCCATTTGCCTCAACTTCTTTCTTGACAAGATGTCGCTTTGCTATCTCAATTTTTTCCTCTGTGATATATCCGCTAACCTCTATCATCTCCATACGGTCACGCAAAGGTCCCGGTATGTTGCTGATATCGTTGGCTGTTGCTATGAACATCACATTTGACAGGTCATAGTCCATATCAAGGTAGTTGTCGTGGAAGGCGTTGTTCTGCTCTGGGTCAAGAACTTCAAGCAAAGCAGAAGCAGGATCTCCCTGATGAGTATTCTGTGTCACCTTGTCTATCTCATCAAGAATAAACACAGGATTTGAACTGCCGGCTTTCTGGATGCCCTTGATGATACGGCCTGGCATAGCTCCGATGTATGTCTTTCGATGACCGCGAATCTCTGACTCGTCATGAAGACCGCCAAGCGAAATCCTCACGTATTTACGCTGAAGAGAATCGGCGATACTCTTTCCAAGACTCGTCTTACCCACTCCCGGAGGGCCGTAGAGACAGAGAATTGGCGATTTAAGATTGCCTCTGAGCTTCAAAACTGATATATACTCAAGTATACGCTCCTTGACCTTCTCCATACCATAATGGTCTTGGTCAAGTTTCTTCTCGGCACGTGCGAGATTGAGATTGTCCTCTGTGCGGTAATCCCAAGGCAAGGCGAGAATCTGCTGAAGATAAGTGAGCTGTATGTTGTAGTCAGGACTCTGCGGCTGAATGGCGTCAAGCTTGTTGAGTTCTTCCTCGAAAGCAGCTTTTGTCTCGTTGCTCCATATCTTTTCTGCTGCCTGACGCATCAGTTTCTTGCGTTCTGCGCTCTGGCCGTCTCCGCCAAGTTCCTTGCGGATGTTCTTTATCTGCTGTCGCAGGAAGTATTCCTTCTGTTCCTCGTTGATCTTCTCCTCTGTGCGATGACGTATGCTGTTCTTCAGCTCAAGCAGTTGCAGTTCGCGATTGAGTAAACCAAGCAACTGGAAAGCACGTAACTTCATGGAAGGCATGCCAAGAAGCTTTGCCTTTTCGTCGATAGAGAAAGGCAGGTTTGTGCACATGAAGTTGATGCACAGAATCTCGTTTGATATGTTTGTAACGGCAAACTGAGCCTCGTTTGGCAGGTCCTCGTTGTTCTGAACGTATTCCAAGGCCTTCTTCTTCACGTCGTCAATAGCCATCTTGTACTCGGTGTCGTTCTTCTCCGGCATCTGCTCCTTTGCAGTTGTGAGCTCGCCCATGAGGAAAGGAGTCTTCTTCGTGATGCTTTCGAGATGACATCTTGAGAGTGCCTGAATAACGATGGTCACGTTGCTGCCCATTCCCGGAATGTCGAATATCTTCACGAGCTTGCCGAATACTCCATACTCGTACAAGTCCTCCAGTTCAGGCTCGTCAACATTCGGGTCTTTCTGGCAAATGACGGCAAATGCCAGATCGGGCTTCTTCTTGAGCCTTTTAACCAATGCCAGAGTTGATTCCCTTGTGACCATTATCGGGGTCAGTACGCCTGGATGCAACACGATGTTGCGGGTAGCTATGATTGGCATCTCGCCATCATGACTTACCTCAAAGAGTGAATCAATATCCCCATCAAAATCGGCAACCATCTGAAATCCTGTTCCCTGGTTGCCTCCAGTCATAAATATCTCGTTGTTCATTTATAGTCTTGAAAAATCGGCGGCAAAATTACTAAAAAAAAATGAGATTACTGCATTTTCCACATTATTTAATGTAAAGAAGTGTGAAAAACGGGTGATGTCTTTAGAAAAATCAAGTCTTATACTGGTCGTAATCGCAAGTAATTCCGTTGTAGCTCCGTTGTAAGTCCGTAGTAAGTCCCTTGTTCCTCCGCTCTCTCACCGACTTTGCACCGACTTTGCACCGACTTTGGTACGGAGGAAGAACGGAGGTAGAACGGAGGAGAAACGAAGGGATATGCCTTGTCGGAACGGAGAATATTAGTTAACGACTGTTAATTTTTCTGTTGGAATTTGGAGGTTTAAAGCAAAATGAATACCTTTGCAAAGTGATATCAAAGTGATATCATTTTACAACTATAAAAATAGATTACTATATGGAAGAAAACAAGACAAAAGAGTTTGAGTTCTTTGGTGGCTCGCTCAACGGATTTTTGATGTGTTTTATCGCTATAATCCTCTGGGGATGTGCGATTTTCAGTTTGATATCAGGCATCGTTGCTGCTGATGCTGAACGTTCATGTGCTGGTTGGTTTGTGACCTTCGCCCTGCTCGTAATTATCGCTGTTATCTGCTCTTGTGGCTTCACAATGCTCGAACCTAATGAAGCGAAGGTAATGACATTCTTCGGCAAGTATGTCGGTACTTTCCGCAAGAACGGTTTCTATTGGCTCAATCCTCTTATGAGTTCAAAGAAAGTTAGCCTTCGTGCTCGTAACCTTAATGCTGATCCTATCAAGGTGAATGATAAGGCTGGTAATCCTGTGCTTATCGGACTTGTTCTCGTTTGGCGACTCAAGGATACATACAAGGCTATTTTCGATATTGATACAGATGTTTCTGCTAATGCCCAGATTGGTAATGCAGCTGGCGCTCGTATGATTAAGTTTGAGCATTTCGTGGCTGTTCAGAGTGATTCTGCCCTTCGTGAGGTTGCCGGAATGTATGCTTATGATGATGAGAATCCAAACTCAAAGGAGATAACTCTTCGCGATGGTAGTAATGAGGTTAACGAGGTTCTTACCGCAAAACTTAATGAGCGTCTTCAAATGGCTGGTCTTGAAGTGATTGAGGCTCGTATCAATTATCTTGCGTACGCTCCTGAAATTGCTGCTGTAATGCTTCGTCGTCAGCAGGCGGCAGCTATCATTACCGCTCGTGAGAAGATTGTTGATGGTGCTGTTAGTATGGTTAAGCTCGCTCTTGACAAACTCGCTGATGAGGATATCGTGGATCTTGACGAGGAGAAGAAGGCAGCTATGGTCAGCAATCTGCTCGTAGTTCTTTGTGCTGATGAGCCTGCTCAGCCAGTTATCAATAGTGGTACTTTGAATCATTAAACTAATTAATTGAATGTTATGTCTTCATTCCTGATTTATGCGATTGCAGTCGTTGCACCAATACTTCTTGTTATGGGAATCCTTGTCCTGCTTGGGAAGTTTGACACCGTTCTCTTGAAAAATGCAGCCAAGAAAGGGGAGGCCATAGATCTTGCGCGGTCACGAAAAGTGCTTGGATGGTCTCTCATTAGTGATTCTGTCGTGTTTCCTGCGATAATGGTGGCAATTTTTTATTTCTGTGAATAATGGCGGATTATATAATGATTGCGTTTTGGCTTATTATGGCCTTGCTTGAGTTGGCGGATGGTGTTTGGACACTCATGGGAAAAGAGGACAACTCTATCAGTTGTTTGAACAAACCTGGTTTTGAGCAGTATAATGTAAGACGTGTACGCTTGGTAACGGCTTTGCGGAAGTTTGTTGCGGCAACTATTTTTGTGACTTTAATTTTCGTGAATGAAAACTTGAGGCTGATTTGGTTTGCTCTAGGTTTGGGATTCCTGGCTGTTGTCATTCTCTTTATCCTTAAAAGGACTTGGGCAAAAAGTAGTTAATCATTAAATTGTTTGGAATATGGAAATAGGATTAATGGTGGCGTTGAGTGTTATGCTATTCGTGATGGGCGTTCTTATTCTTGTCGGAAAGGGCGATTTCTTGATTAAATGCTTTAAAAAGCATGGGGCGGAAAAGTATAATGTCGGACGTGTTCGCTTGCTTAATGCTATTGCGATGTTTGTCGCCACAGCCTTTGTCGTTTCTATCCATTTCGTGCAAGCAGCTCGTAATGGAGGTAAAATCGTGTGGATATTGGTTGCGGTTTTGCTTGTGGTAACTGGCGCTTTGCAAATTCTGGAGCGTACTTGGGCAAAGAGATCGTAATTTGTAGAAATAATATTTGATATGGAATTAGTATTTCCTATTATAGCAGCCGTAGTATTTATTGTCGTGGGAATCATCATTCTCATTGGCAAGGGCGACCGTTTTGTTAAGCCCCTCAACAGACCAGGTGCTGAAAGATATAACGTGAAACGAATGCGATTGCTACACGCTCTCTTGATGTTTGATGGCGCTATGTGTTTCACCTTGTTTCCGATCTTTATGCAAAACGTAAAACTCCTCCAGTATATTGGTGGTGTGTGTGTGTTCTTTGGGGCCATTATCGCTGTCCTTCAATTCACTTGGGCAAAGAATAGGTAAAATTGAAATTTAATTGTATGGACTTATGACCGTAGTTCTCGTTATATCGGCTGTCATATTGCTGCTTGTTGTGGATGCTCTCATACTTGCTGGCAAATTGGATTTCCTCATGGGGAGCTCTTTAAAGCTGGAGGTGTATGGCAGTCTGCCACGACTTAGAGTGATAACGGCACTTTCTATGTTTCTAACGGCTATACCTCTCATCTTGCTACTTACTTGTGAACCAGACTCTCTGACTATGAAGAATGCTAATGTTTTGTTCGGTTTAGTGTCTTCCTTATTGGGGGTATTAGGTGGTATTTGGGTAAGAAAGAAGGGTAGGGCGAATGAGATGAATCCTATTTTCGTGTCAAGAATGATGCGGAATGAGAAATATAATGTTTCTCGCGTGAGCTTTCTTATGGCTGCTTGGACGCTTGTTGCAGGATTTGGATATATTTCCGTTTATTCCTTTTGCAATAATGCTCTCTTTTGGAAGGTTTACTTTGCAATACTTTTATTGGTAAGTGTCGCTTTTGGTATTCTGCAGTTTACATGGGCAAAGAAATCGTAATATTGTAATTTGTAATAATTTCTTTTCATGGCAAAGACTAAAAACTTTATTCTCCGACTTGACGAGGAGATGATGAACGCCATTGAGGCATGGGCGGCTGATGAGTTCCGCTCTACCAATGGTCAGCTTCAGTGGATTATCTCTGAGGCCTTGAAGAAGTCTGGCCGTATGAAAAAGAAGAAAAAGAAAGAAACTCAAGATAATACCGATAACGAAAAATGAAGAAACTATTAATTGTTGTATCAATTTTCTGCTCTCTTGTGGCTAATGCCCAAGAGGGCAGATGGAAAGGTGAATTGAATTTGCCAGGAACGAAACTTCCTGTTGTGTTCAACTTCTCTTCGGAAGGTTGCACGATGGATTCTCCAAGTCAAGGAGCGGTTGGTATAAAGACCGACTGGACACGTAGCGAGAATGGAGATGTGAAGATCTCTATCCCGACTATTGGCGGAAGCTATGAGGGAAGACTCGAAGGCAAGGAGATTAAGGGCGTGTTCAAGCAAATGGGGATGTCTTTTCCGCTGAATCTGACAGAAGCCAGACTCAACCGTCCTCAGACTCCAGTAGCGCCTTTTCCTTATACTACCGAGGAGGTGAAATTCAAGAATGGCGATATCGAACTTAATGGTACTTTGACTCTTCCGGCTGGTTTCTCTAAGAAAACGCCTGTACTTGTGATGGTTACGGGTAGCGGACAGCAGAATCGAGATGAGGAATTGTTTGAGCATAAGCCTTTTGCTGTTATTGCAGATGCTTTTGCAAGAAAGGGTATTGCGACTTTGCGTTATGATGATCGTTTCTTTGGAGATAAGTCGAAGGATTTCGGTAAATTCACCACTTATGACTTTAAGGAAGATGCTCTTGCTGCTATCAATCTTCTTCGTGGCAGATTTGATAATGTAGGGGTGCTTGGGCATAGTGACGGAGGTACTATAGCCTTGATGCTTGCTGCTGAGGACAAGGTTGATTTCGCTGTTTCTATGGCAGGAGTTGGTGGTTCTGGGAAAGAAAATCTCCTTCTACAGAATAAGATGATACTGAAGAGTATGGGGCACTCGGATGATGTGTTGGTCACATATTGTGATGTGCTCGGAAAGATGTTCGACGAAATGGCAAATGGCAGGCAACCTAAAGGATTTGCTATCCCGGAATCCTTGCCAATGGAACTAAAGACCAATCTCCATGCTGTAATGTCTCAGCCGTTGGTTCCTTATATCTGTACTTCTTTGTCCATTGATATGAGCAAGTCTTTGGCTAAGATTAAATGTCCAGTTCTTGCTATTAACGGAAAGCTTGATTTGCAAGTTGAGCCAACCTATAATCTTGGTGCGTTAGAAAAAGGACTGACAAATTGTAAACATAAAGTTGTCGCCTTTGATGGCTTGAATCATTTGTTTCAGCATTGTAAGACGGGCTCTCCTAATGAATATTCGGAGATAGAAGAAACAATATCTCCAGAAGTGCTTGATGTGATGATTGATTGGATTAAACAACAATAGTTTTATTCGCTAAGTCTCATACGCTCCGCAAGTCCTTTCGGTTGCGGACTAAACCTTTCCGAATTATTCACGTCTATAATAAAAAAGATAACTTTTTATAAACTTATAAACTTAAAACCTAAAAAATTATGAGAACGAAAATTATTCTTTCATTCATCGCTGCTCTCTTGATGCAGTTTGTAAACGTACGTGCAGACGGTTATTCAGATGGCATTATGAAGCTCATCAATAGTGATGCTATGGGCTCTTTCAATGCCAAGATGTTTGAGCAGATGTCTCAGATACCAAGTGTTAATGCCGGTTATATCCAGGGACAGTTCAAGACTGATGCTGCTGAGTGGTTGGCTGGTCATTACCGTAAGAATATGTCAGAGAAGGAATTTGGTGATATGATTTCTTTCTTCATGCAGCCAGAGGTGTTGGCTATACAGAAGAAGGTCCTTTCAGCTGCAGCTTCAAGCCAGGGACAGGAAGCTATGCAGTCTTTAATGCCTCAGATGCAGGCTCTTATGACTGGCGGAACACCAGAGGATTTGAAGGAACCTGATTGTGATCCTCAGTTGAAGAAGGAAATTCTCCGTTGGCTGGAGATTAATAATTCTGCAGAGAGCATGAAGGCTTCTCTTAATTGTGCAAAAGGCCTTGTTGCAGATATGGCTCCAGAAGGCATTTCTGCAGACCAGATGGAGATGATGGCAAAGATGATGGACGGCATGTTCTCTTTCATGGAGAAAAATATGAATACGCTTGTTTTGACCGCTTTGGTTGGAAAAGTTAACCTTAAGGATATGCAGACTCTTAATGCTGTTGAGAAAAAGCCTTTCTTCGCAAGCTATAAGAAGGCAAATGCCTCTGTGGCTAGTGATATGTCAACTTTCATGCAGAAGGTAATAGCTGGCATGAAGAAGTGATAGGTTGTGTCAAATAAAAAGCAAAAGGCAGTCAAATAAAAAGCAAAAGGCAAAAAGCGTGATTGTACTTTTTGCCTTTTGTTTTTGCTTTTATGATAAAATTATAATTTGAAATAATAAAATATAGGCAAATATTTATGTTAATAACGTTAAAAATGAGCGATAAAAATTAACATTCTGCACTTGCATTCAGGAAATCTTAATATCTTTGCACAGAAATCAAGGAAAAGAATAGATGAAGAAATCAACTATATGGCTCGTTGCCGTTGTCATGGGACTCTCATTTGTAGGTCTTCTGTACTTGCAGATTTCCTATATTGAGGAGATGACTAAGATGAAACGAGAACAGTTCAATGAATCGGTAAACCGAGCCTTGTATCAGGCTTCACGTAATCTCGAGATGAACGAGACGCTCAGATACTTGGAGAAGGATGTTAATGCTACAGAACGTCGCGCTATCAAGTTTGATTCCGTGTCAAGTGTAGGCGGTAAGTTGAACGCTGGTATTCAGCAGTCGCATCAATATGCGGTGGCAGGAGAAGACGGTACGATATACTCATCCTTTGAGTTGAAGACCATAACCTTGAAGCCTTCAAAGGTGCCCAAGGCTATGATCCTCCATTCAGACAAGGAGAGTTCGATCTCGGAGGCAGCAAAGTCGATGCAGGAGATAATCCGAAACAGATATGTCTATCAGAGGGCGTTGCTTGATGAGGTGGTATATAACATTCTCTATACTGCATCTGACAAGCCATTGAAGGAGAGGATAAACTTCAAGATGCTTGATCAGGATATCCGAGCAGAGCTTCTAAACAATGGTATCTCTATTCCTTATCATTTTTCGGTCAATACAAGTGATGGTAGAGAGGTCTACCGTTGTCCTGACTACACGGATGAAGGTGAGGAGAATACCTATACACAGGTTCTCTTCCGCAATGATCCCCACTCGAAGATGGGTGTTGTGAACATCCACTTCCCTAATATGTCGAGCTATATCTTCTCAAGCGTGAAGTTCATGATACCGGCACTTATCTTCACAGGTGTGCTGCTTATCACTTTCATCTTCACCATCGTGGTTATCTTCCGTCAGAAGCGTTTCTCTGAGATGCGTAATGACTTTATCAATAATATGACGCATGAGTTCAAGACTCCGATATCAAGTATATCACTTGCAGCTCAGATGTTGAAGGATGATACCATAACCAAGTCGCCAACAATGCTCTCGCATCTGTCTGGTGTTATCGTTGACGAGACAAAACGCTTGCGTTTCCAGGTTGAGAAGGTTTTGCAGATGTCGATGTTCGACCATAAGAAGGTTACGTTCAAGAAACGTGAACTTGAGCTCAACGAACTTGTAGAAGGTGTTATCAATACGTTCACCCTCAAAGTTGAGGCTTCTGGAGGTAAGATAGACAGTAGTCTGGCAGCAACGAGTTCAAAGGTATATGTTGATGAGATGCACCTTACGAATGTGGTGTTCAACCTTATGGACAATGCTGTTAAATACAAGAAGGAAGATGTGGATATACATCTGAATGTTCGTACATGGAATGACGCCATGCATGTATATCTCTCTATTGCCGACAATGGTATAGGTATCAAGAAAGAGAACCTGAAGAAAATCTTCGAGAAATTCTATCGTGTTCACACTGGTAACCGCCATGATGTAAAGGGCTTCGGACTTGGTCTCGCCTATGTCAAGCAGATTGTGGATCTCCATAAGGGTACTATCCATGCAGAATCAGAGATTGGCAAGGGAACAAAGTTTATCATTAAGTTGCCGTTGTGCTAGAAAGTGTAAAGAGTAAAGTGTAAAGTGTAAAGAGTAAAGAAACAAAATATAAAAATAATAACTATTATGGAAGAAAATGTAAAAATTCTGCTTTGCGAGGATGATGAGAACCTCGGTATGTTGCTTCGTGAGTATCTTCAGGCTAAGGGCTTCACAACAGAGCTCTGTCCTGATGGTGAGGCTGGTTTCCGCGCTTTCCAGCGTGACAAGTTTGATATCTGCGTCCTCGACGTTATGATGCCTAAGAAGGATGGTTTCACACTTGCTTCTGATATACGTCAGAGTAATCTCGAGATTCCTATCATCTTCTTGACAGCTAAGCAGTTGAAGGAGGATATCCTTGAGGGCTTTAAGATTGGTGCAGACGACTATATCACAAAGCCATTCTCAATGGAAGAACTCGTATTCCGTATAGAGGCAATCCTTCGTCGTGTTCGTGGTAAGAAGACAAAGGAGAGTACAGTATATCAGCTTGGTCGCTTCGTTTTCGATACACAGAAGCAGCTCCTTACCAATGGAGATAAGATGGTTAAGCTCACAACAAAGGAGAACGAACTTCTCTCTCTGCTTTGTAGCCATGCAAATGAGATTCTCCAGCGTGACTTCGCCTTGAAGACCATCTGGATTGATGATAACTACTTCAATGCACGTTCTATGGATGTGTATATCACAAAGCTTCGTAAGCACCTCAAGGATGATGACCAGATTGAAATCATCAACATCCACGGTAAGGGCTATAAGCTCATAGTTCCAGGAGAGGAGTAGACCCTCTAAATCCCCCTTAAAGGGGGACTTCTTTCTCTTCTGGCTCTCCCCTTTTAAGGGGGAGCGGGGAGAGGGTCGTCCAATACACGCTCTGTGTTACGCCTCTTGCCGTAAGGTATAGAATGAAGGCGAGCCACAGGGCGTGATTGTGTAATGTCGTTTCGAGAGAGAAATATGTAATGAAGAACACAATAGCTGCTACGAATGTTCCAGATAGCATTCCTTTTGTCATTGTCATACCTATAAATACACCGTCCCATACAAATGCTACCATTCCAGAAATAGGTATCAGTATTGCCCAGAAAATGTATTCTTCGGATGCAGAGATAACGCTTTCCTCGTTTGTGAGAAGGCGTAGGAAGTCAAGTCCGCCAACTCCATATACGATGGAATAGATAGCTGTCAGTCCCATACTCCAATAGAAAACTTTTCTTATCGTTTCCTTTAGAGAATAATTGTCGCCAGCACCATAGAAACGACCACAAAGTGCCTCGGCTGCATAGGCAAATCCGTCCATTATGTATGAGTAGAGAATGAATAGCTGCATTAGTAGTGTATTGACGGCAAGAATAATCTCTCCACCTTTCGCCCCGGCAACTACAAAGTACAGATTTACAGACACTAAGAATAATGTGCGAAGGAAAATATCCCTGTTCACCGTGAAGAAAGACTTCATTGCCGATGACTCGAAAATGCGCGATAATGATATGCGTGAATTGCCATCATAAAGAATCTCCCTTCTCTTTCTCAGAAAGAAGAAACTGCCCATAAAGAAGCCTGCCCATTGCGCAATCAAAGTGCCCAAGGCAACGCCTTCAATCTTCATTCCAAGCCAATATACCAATAAGAGTGAGATAAGGATGTTCACCACATTCTGCGTGATGGAAATGATCATCGGAATTTTAGTGTTTTGCATGCCTACAAACCAACCGTTCAAGGCAAAAAGTCCGAGACTTGCTGGTGCTCCCCAGATGCAGATATAACAGTAAGAATAAACGAGTTGCGTGACATTCTCATCTGGTGCTATGAACCACATCGTAAGATGGAGTAGGGGATACTGCAATGCAATGATAGCTAGTCCGATAAGCGAGGATATACTGATTGCCCTAAGTCCTGTAAGGTCAGCTTCGCCGAAGTCCTTTCTTCCGTATGCCTGAGCCGTCATTCCGCCTGTTCCCATTCTAAGAAATGCGAAGAGCCAGTACATGATGTTGAAAATCATAGAACCGACGGCAATGGCTCCAATATAGCGTGCCTCTCCCATGTGTCCTGTTATGGCTGTGTCTACAAGACCGAGCAACGGCACGGTTATGTTAGAGACAATGGAAGGGAGGGCGAGATTGATAATTTTGCGATGCATTTGATTGAATGTTGGGTGATAGGTGCTAGGTGATAGCGACTGCAAAATTACTATATTTATGCCAAAAACAGGACTTTAATATTATAAATATTAGGAAATTGCGGAATTTATTTTGTTTAATCAAGAATATTTGCTAATTTTGCACCTTAAAATCATAAATTTGTAAATCGTAAATAAAAAAATAGTAAATCTCAATGATGACAGCAAACGAAATCCGTGACTCGTTCAAGAAATTCTTCGAACAGAAAGGACATGCCATCGTGCCAAGTGCACCAATGGTGATTAAAGATGACCCAACACTTATGTTTACCAACGCTGGTATGAACCAGTGGAAGGATGTGATTCTCGGTACACGCGACCCAGAGCCACGCCGTCGTGCGGACTCTCAGAAATGTCTTCGTGTAAGTGGTAAGCACAATGACCTTGAAGAGGTTGGACACGATACATATCACCACACCATGTTCGAGATGCTTGGTAACTGGTCATTTGGTGACTACTTCAAGGAAGGTGCTATCGATATGGCATGGGAGTATCTCGTTGATGTTCTCAAGCTTAATCCTGCTGACCTCTACGTTACAATCTTCGAGGGTGACGATAGCGAAGGTCTTGCACGTGATGAGGAGGCTTACGGCTATTGGCTCAAGCATGTTCCTGCTGACCACATCATCAATGGTAACAAGCACGATAACTTTTGGGAAATGGGTGATACTGGTCCTTGCGGTCCTTGTTCAGAGATTCACCTCGACTCTCGTACTCCAGAGGAGAAGGCGAAGGTTCCTGGACGTGAACTTGTCAATAAGGACGATCCACAGGTTATCGAGATATGGAACATTGTATTCATGCAGTTCGAGCGTAAGGCCGACGGTCACCTTGAACCACTTGGCATGAACGTTATAGATACAGGTATGGGCTTCGAGCGTCTTGTTCGTGCTCTTCAGGGCAAGCATTCTAACTATGACACAGACGTATTCCAGCCAATCATCAAGGAGATTGAGCGTCTCTCTGGTAAGAAGTATGGTGCTGCAGAGGAAACTGATGTGGCAATGCGCGTAATTGCTGACCACCTCCGTGCTGTAGCATTCTCTATTGCTGACGGTCAGCTCCCAGGCAATGCAAAGGCTGGATATGTTATCCGTCGTATTCTTCGTCGTGCCGTTCGTTATGCATATACATTCCTTGATCAGAAGGAGGCATTCGTTTACAAACTCCTCCCTGTTCTCATTCAGGAGATGGGTCCTTCTTATCCAGAGCTCCCAGGACAGCGCGAGCTTATCGGTAAGGTGATCAAGGAAGAGGAGAATTCATTCCTTCGTACTCTCGACAAGGGTATTTCTATGCTCTCTGACGCTATTGAGGCACTCAAGGCAGAGAAGAAGAACGTACTCGATGGTACTCAGGCATTCCGTCTGTTTGATACCTACGGTTTCCCTCTTGACCTTACTGAGCTTATCTGTCGTGAGCAGGGCGTAAGTGTTGATGAGGCTAAGTTCAATGAGGAAATGGAGGCTCAGAAGGCTCGTGCTCGTAATGCTGCACAGGTAGAGAATTCTGACTGGGTAGAACTCAAGCCGGGCGAGCAGCAGTTCGTTGGATATGACTACACCGAGTATGAGTGTGAGATACTCCGCTACCGTAAGGTGACTGTCAAGAAGGCTACATATTTCGAGATTGTACTCTCTGCAACTCCATTCTATGGTGAGATGGGTGGTCAGGTAGGTGACAAGGGCGTCCTTGTTTCTGAGAACGAGACCGTCAACATCATCGACACACGTCGTGAGAATGGCCAGAGTGTTCATATCGTAAAGGAGATGCCAAAGGATCCTACGGCTCCATTCATGGCTTGTGTTGACACAGACTTGCGTAATGCAAGTGCTGCCAATCATACTGCTACCCACCTTCTCGACTATGCCCTGAAGCAGGTTCTCGGTGATCATGTTGAGCAGAAGGGCTCTTTCGTAAGTCCTGACACTCTCCGTTTCGACTTCTCTCACTTCGAGAAAGTAACAGACGAACAACTCCGTGAGGTTTCACGCATCGTGAACTCAATGATTCGTGAGGACATTCCACTTGACGAGCATCGCGACACTCCACTTGAAGAGGCTAAGAAACTCGGTGCTATCGCCCTCTTCGGCGAGAAGTATGGCGACAAGGTTCGTGTAGTTCGTTTCGGTCCTTCTTGCGAGTTCTGTGGCGGTATCCATGCAAGCAGCACAGGCCGTATCGGTATGTTCAAGATCATCTCTGAGAGTAGTGTTGCTGCAGGCATCCGTCGTATTGAGGCTGTTACAGGCAAGCAGTGTGAGGAGATGCTCTACGCAATGGAAGATACTGCAAAGGCTATCGGCAATATGTTCAACAATGCCAAGGACCTTCAGGGTGCTATCGCCAAGTTCATTGACGAGCATGAGGATCTTAAGAAGGAAGTTGAGTCAATGAAGGCACAGGCTGCTGCTCGTATCAAAGCTAAACTCCTTGAACAGGTACAGCAGATCAATGGTGTTAATGTCATCAAGGCTGTTATTCCTGCTGATGCACAGCAGTGTAAGGATATCGTATTCCAGCTCCGTGAGTCTATGCCAGAGTCACTTGTATGTGCCCTTGGTACAAAGATTGGTGGTAAGCCAAGCATCACGGTTATGCTTTCCGACGATATGGTGAAGAACCACAACCTCAACGCTGGTAAGATTGTACGTGAGGCAGCCAAGCTCATTCAGGGTGGTGGCGGTGGTCAGCCTTTCTTCGCTACTGCTGGTGGCAAGAATCCTGACGGTATATCTTCTGCTCTCGATAAGGCTATAGAGCTTTGCGAACTATAATTAAGTGAATAGTGAAGAGTGAAAAGTGAAAAATATAAGTTACAATTATAGCGTAAAAGCTATCGACAAATTTGAAATTGCAATACAAACTTAAATTCTTCACTTTTCACTCTTAACTCAAAAACTCCAAACTATATGTCCGAGAAAAACTTAAAGGTATATTACACCATCAAGGATGTGGCAGAGATTGTTGGTGTGACGGAGCCTACTCTTAGGTTCTGGGAGACGGAGTTTCCTCATATCAAGCCAAAGACAACTGCCAACAAGGTGCGCCAATATACTATGAAGGAGATAGATGACATAAAGGTTATCTATAACCTCATCAGGGTGCGTGGCTTTAAGATTGCTGCAGCAAAGAAAATGCTTCATGCCAATCGTTCTGGTGTGGATAAAACCGACAAGGTGCTCCGCAAACTTCAGGACGTGAAGACAGAACTTCTTGCACTAAAGACACAACTTGACATCATCGTATAGTGAAAAGAGCCCTTATCTCTCTTGCGATGGGCACTTTTGGACTCGGCATTACCGAGTTCGTCATGATGGCTATCTTGCCTAACGTGGCAAGTGATTTTGCTGTGTCCATCCCTGTAGCTGGTCATCTTATTTCCGCCTATGCTCTTGGTGTGTGCGTTGGAGCTCCAATGTTGTTGATGCTCGGGCGCACATGGCCGTTGAAGCGTATCATTCTCATGCTTTGTGGAATCTTTATCTCTGCCTCTGCATTGATGGCGGTAAGTCCTTCGTATGGTGTTTTTCTTTTGGCACGCTTCTGTGCCGGACTCCCTCATGGTGCTTATTTCGGCGTGACAAGTATTGTTGCTGATAGGATCTCTCCTGATGGTAAGTCGGCTTTTGCCGTAGCCGTAGTAAGTGTTGGAATGGCGATAGCCAACCTCATAGGTATTCCGCTTGGCACATGGCTGACGGGGATTCTCTCTTGGCGACTGGTATTCATCTTTTCATGCGTCTGGGGCATTGCCACGCTACTTGCTATCTGGAGGTTCGTGCCTTCCATACCACCACTTCCCAATATTGGTTTCAAGGGCACATTCCGATTCCTCAAACACCTTGCACCATGGCTTGTTATAATGGGAACTCTTCTCGGAAATTGTAGCGTCTTCTGCTACTACAGCTATATCGCTCCTCTCCTGACTAATGTATCGGGCATCCCTACTGAGATGATGACCTTGATGATGGTACTTGCAGGAGCAGGAATGGTGATAGGAAATCTCAGTGGAGGAAAGATATCCGACAAGGCAGGGCCCGGTCACATGGGCAGATATGGAGTTATGACTATGTTTCTTATGCTTGGAATCATCTTTTTCTTCTCGCATTACACCATTGTCTCTGTCGTTTGTATGGTGATAACCACAGCCGCACTCTTCAGCGTTTCTGCTCCGCAACAACTGCTTTTGCTGAGATATTCTGATGGTGGTGAGCTTCTTGGAGGTGCAATGGTACAGATTGCCTTTAATCTCGGCAATGCGATAGGTGCATTCGCTGGAGGAATACCAATAAGCCTCGGCATGGAATACAACTATTGTGCGCTCGTAGGTATCTTCTTTGCTGCAATGGCCCTTGTCGCTTATACCCTATTTATAAGGAGATACGAATCAAGACGTGTGTCATGATTTACTTTCTGAATTATACGCCGCACAAGCGGTTTCTTGATAAGGAAGGCGTATTTCGCAAAAAGAAAGTCCCGTTTTCTGGGGCTTTTTTTGTTTTATATACCTTATATAATTTAGAGTTAAATCAATTTACCATATTTATGGTATTGTGTAAATGATAGAAAAACTGTAATTTTGCACTCAGAAATCAGAGACGTACACCAGCTTGCAGCTGACGTTTACTATTTCTCTCGTGCGAGGATGCTTTGCACGTTGTACTCAGAAATTAGAACAATAACAAGAAAAAAAAGTATTATGGCAATCGCAAAAAAACTCACTGAGCTGATCGGTAAGACCCCTCTGCTCGAACTTAACAAGTTTTCTCAGGCAAAGAACCTTGAGACTCCAGTAATCGCAAAGATTGAGTATTTCAACCCTGGCGGCTCTGTAAAGGATCGTATCGCTCTCGCTATGATTGAGGACGCTGAGGCTAAAGGCATCCTAAAGCCAGGCGCTACAATCATCGAGCCAACATCTGGTAACACCGGTGTAGGTCTCGCTCTCGTTAGTGCTGTCAAGGGCTATCATCTCATCCTCACCATGCCAGAGACCATGTCTGTTGAGCGTCGTAACCTCGTTAAGGCTTATGGTGCAGAGGTACGTCTCACAAGTGGTAAGGACGGTATGCCAGGCGCAATCAAAGCTGCAGAAGAACTCCGCGACTCTATTCCGGGCAGCGTCATCCTCCAGCAGTTCGAGAATCCTGCAAACCCAGCACGTCACTATGCAACAACAGGTCCTGAGGTATGGGATGCTACTGATGGTAAGGTAGATATCTTCGTAGCAGGTGTAGGTACAGGCGGTACAATCTCAGGTATCGGTAAGTATCTCAAGGAAAAGAACCCTAACGTGAAGATCTATGCAGTAGAGCCTCTCACATCACCAGTACTCAACGGCGGTAAGAGCGGTCCTCACAAGATTCAGGGTATCGGTGCAGGTTTTGTGCCAAAGACATACAACGCTGATGTAATCGACGAGGTTATCGATGTTGATAACGATGACGCAATCCGTACAGGTCGTGAGCTTGCTCAGACAGAAGGTCTTCTCGTAGGTATCTCATCTGGTGCAGCAGCATTCGCAGCAGCACAGGTTGCAGCACGTCCAGAGAACAAGGGTAAGAAGGTTGTTGTTCTCCTCCCTGACACAGGCGAGCGTTATCTCTCAACCATCCTCTACGCTTTCGACGAGTACCCACTCTAAACCGAAGCGTAGCATTCGGTTTAATTGAAAATTGATAATGGATAATTGATAATTAATAGTACAAAAGGCTTGCTTTATGGCAAGCCTTTTGTGTGTTATTACTCATGCTTTTCTTTATTTTGTTGAAAAAGACTATCCAAATCAATTTTGCAGCTATAGTATTTCTGATTGTTTCTGAGATAGCCACCAAGAATAGAATATGAGTATTTAACCCCATTTACATATATCTTAACCGTTGACGTGCATGCGGCTTTTACGGCTGATGTTTGTTCGCTTTTTGCCAGTACTTGTGCTATCTCATTTATCGTAGATGTGTTTTTTATCATGATAGAATCCCAAACATGATTATAAACCTTGACAGAATCCTTAATCCATGTGGAATCCTTACCCATGACAATATGCTTTTCCCAATGAAAGTCTTTATTGGATGAATGATAGTTGTAGAAGTAGCATACCGAGTCTATATTGCTAACTTCAAAATCACAAAACCCTTTGGGTTTTATGTCTTTCTTGCCACAACTACAAATTACAACTATTAATGCCAATAATAAAGTTATCTTTTTCATGCTTATTTCTTGCTTTTAATGGCTTTGTTTTTGGAATTATATATCATATATTCATCAAAACCAAAACTGAAATAAATCTCGTATTCGTTAGAATCCACTTTGTTATAGTAAGGACCTTCACCCATACTTTCTTCAATATTGATATCACGAAGGCTCTCAGGCAACTTGTTGTTGGCCACATTGAAAGAGTCAATTTTGTGGATAAGAGCTTCGATACGTGCCTTGTAGTTGCTATATTCTCTGTATTGCATGAACTTGATTGTACCAATTGCAATAACAATCGCTGTACAAAATATAAGACTGTTTCTTAGTGTCTTTGTCATAATTCTATTTGATTATTTGTTGCAAAGATACTCAATATATTTTATATCGCCAAGAAAATTACGACAAAAAGACCCGCATTTCGTGAGCCTTTTGTTATTATGTGTAGGTATCACATTTTTCGGTTTCGCATTTATGAAATCGTATTTTTTTTCAAAGCTTTTTGGGGGGAGGAATTCTACTTGGGTTTTGTGTGGAAGAAGTAATAATTTTTGTGTGATTATTTTTTCGTAGAATTCCGATTATACCTAAAAATAGGTATATTGAATGCCGTATTGTAGTTATTGTATTGGTAAGGATTTATGTATAATTTTGCACTCGGAAAAAATTATACATAAAAAATAATGACAAATAAGGATAACATTATAAATAATCATCCCTGTTTCGGACCAAAGGCTGCAACTACAGGTCGTATTCATCTGCCCGTGTCGGGCAGTTGTAATATAGGTTGTAGGTTTTGCCACCGTGTGCTTAGCAAGACAGAGAACCGTCCGGGCGTAACCTCGAAGGTTATTACACCAGAGGAGAGCATCAGTGTGCTGGAAAAAGCGCTGAAGATATGTCCGGAGATAAGGGTTGCAGGTATTGCAGGTCCCGGTGATACCCTTGCTACAGATGTAGCCTTGAAGACCTTCCGACTCATAGGTAAGCGTTTTCCTGAACTGCTAAAATGTATGAGTACAAATGGTTTGCTACTCAACGAGAAGGCAGATGAGATAATAGATGCAGGAATAGATTCGCTCACAGTCACGGTCAATGCCATAGACCCGGAGATAGAGGCAAAACTTAATAAGTTCGTAATCTATTATGGCAAGAAATACGATGCCCTTGAAGGTGCTAAGATTCTGATAGAGAATCAGTTGAAGGGCTTGGAGAAAATAGCACGTAGTGGTATTACGTTAAAAGTGAACACGGTGCTCGTGCCTCGAATCAACGGGCAGCATATCGGTGACATAGCAAAGAAAGTGGCAGAACTTGGTGTGGAGATATATAACATTATTCCGCTTATCCCGACCTTCGAACTTGCCGATGAGCGTGCTCCATACTGTTTCGAGATAGAACAGGCTCGTAAGGATGCCGAACAGCACATAAATGTATTCAGGCATTGTAATCGCTGTCGTGCTGATGCGGTGGGAGTGCCTGGGGTATCAGAATTCTCTGACGAAGTATATAGTGGCGATTTGGAACTAACCGAAACGTTTTCACATGGATAGTAATCAGCAGTATGACGCATTCAGGGTGGCATTTGCTTCATCCGACGGCTATGTCGTGGATACCCATTTTGGCAGGGCAACATCTTTCTACATCTATCAATATTTCGAAGGAGAATACGTATTTGTAGAGGAAAGAAATGTGACTCCCGTTTGCCTTGGAGGATCACATTCCACGGAGAAAATGAAGGAAAATGTCGCGCTGTTCTCTGATTGTCAGTATATCGTGGCACTTCGCATAGGCATGGGGGCTATGGCTATCATACAGAATAAGGGCATTACTCCTATGGCTCTTCCCGGAGACATTACCGATGCAATGGAGAAACTTCGACAGTATAATGAGATTCAGAATCTCTTCGCATAGTTTTTAATGAACAAAATCAATAATTAAATATAAAAAAGTAAAGAAAAAATCATGGGAGAAATCAGACAGATTGCAATTTATGGAAAGGGTGGTATTGGTAAATCTACAACGACACAGAACCTTACCGCGGGATTGGTAGAACACGGAAAGAAAGTAATGGTGGTAGGTTGCGACCCTAAGGCCGACTCTACACGCCTTCTCCTGGGCGGACTTGCTCAGAAGACCGTGCTTGATACCATTCGCGATGAGGGTGAGGATATCTCGCTCGACCAGATTATGAAGACTGGCTTTGGCGGCACACGTTGTGTGGAGTCTGGTGGTCCAGAGCCAGGTGTAGGTTGTGCAGGTAGAGGTATCATTACTTCTATCAACATGCTTGAGAACCTCGGAGCATACACCGATGACCTCGACTATGTGTTCTACGATGTGCTTGGCGATGTTGTCTGCGGTGGATTCGCTATGCCTATTCGTGAAGGTAAGGCAAAGGAAATCTATATCGTGGCTTCAGGCGAGATGATGGCACTCTATGCAGCAAACAACATTGCAAAGGGTATCAAGAGATATGCCAAGACTGGTGGTGTGCGCCTCGGTGGCATTATCTGTAACAGCCGTAACGTGGATCACGAGCACGACCTGCTCCGTGCCTTTGCTGAGGAACTCGGTACAAAACTGCTCTATTTCGTACCACGTAACAACATTGTGCAGCATGCTGAGATTCACAAGCAGACTGTGATAGAGTACAAGCCTAATTCTGGTCAGGCTCAGGAATATCGCAACCTTGCGCAGGCTGTGATTGAGAATGATAGCTTCGTAATCCCAACTCCTATGACTCAGGAGCGACTAGAGAAAATCCTCATGGAGTATGGCTTCATGGAGACTTCTGACGATTATAAGATTTAGCAAAAATTAATTACGAATTACTAATTACGAATTATCAAGTTAGCATTATTCGCCAATAAGGTAATTGGTAATCCGTAATTAAACAAAATAGGTAATTCGTAATTAGTAATTCGTAATTAATAACGATGGCTTATAAGATAGCAGTTGCATCATCCGACGGAAAGAATGTGGACTTGCATTTGGGCAGTTCTCCTTTTCTGAAGGTTTACACCGCCGAAGGACTTAGTTTCCAGTTCCTTGAAGACCGTAAGGTGGATGTTTCGTATGAAGCTGAAGGTGGATGTCAAGGAGGTGGCTGTTCCGGAGGCAATGGTGGTGGGTGTTCGGGCGGAGGCAATCCGCAATCGGTAGAGATAGTTGCTGACTGTCGTGCTGTGGTTGCTGCAAAGGTTGGCAAGAACGCACGTCGGTTGCTTGAGCTCAAGGCTATCTCAGTATTCGACATAGAGATACCCGTGGAAGAGGCACTCTCCAAAATCACGAGTTACTATCACAAACTGGACAACAGAGCGTTCAACATAAAACAAAACTAAAAATGTCAAAGAAGATAAATCTAAATATGACTACCGTTGAAAACCGTGAGTTGCGCTTAGGCACAATCATCGGTTGGGACGGTTCGGCAAAAGACCTCATCAAGCAGTCGGCTTATGATGAGAGAAGTCTCAAGAAGCATGGTGGCTGTCCGGCGAAGGGACAGGGATGCCGTCTTTGCGAGATACAGAGTCCTCTTAATCAGGAGACCATGTGCTCCAATGCCATCGTGCAATGTCAGATAGGCAATCTGACCGACTGCGTACTCATCAACCATGCTCCTATAGGATGTAGTAGTGAGGATGCCAAGTTCAACCTCACCATGCACATGGGATTGGCACGACGCGGCAAGCCACAGCAGAACACTCTCTGTATAAGCACTAATCTGCTGGAGAAGGATATGGTATTCGGTGGTAGTGCCAAGTTACGTCAGGCAATCCGCGTAGCCAAGGAACGTTATAATCCTAAGGCTATCTTCATCGCTATGGCTTGTGCTACAGCCATCACAGGTGAGGATATCGACAGCGTAGCCGAGGAAATGGAGCCGGAAGTAGGAGTACCTGTAATACCATTGCATTGTGAGGGATTCCGAAGCAAGCACTGGAGCACAGGTTTCGACGTGGCTTTCCACGGCGTTTTGCGTCAGATCGTTGAGAAGAACCCAAAGAAGAAGCAGAAAGACCTCATCAATATCATAGCCCTTTGGGGAAGCGACTGGTTCACAGACCTCTTGAAGCCACTCGGACTCAGGGTGAACTATCTGCTCGACTGTGCCTCATTCGAGGAAATCCGTCAGGCTTCAGAAGCCGTTGCCACTACAACATTCTGCGAAACTCTCGGCGGATATATGGGAGCTGCCCTTCAGGAGCAGTTTGGCGTGCCACAGATTGACGCTCCACAGCCATACGGTATAAAAGGTACTGACGAATGGCTCAGAGCTATCGCCAAGGTGGTTGGCAAGGAGAAGGAGGCTGAGGAGTTCATTGAGAGCGAGCACAAGCGCATAGCTCCTAAGCTGGCAGAGTTCCGCGAGTTCTTCAAGGGTAAGCATGGTATGGTGCTTACTGGTTCGGCTTATGCCCACGGACTTATCAGCGTATTGGCAGAACTTGGCATAAAGAACGAAGGCGCTTTGGTATTCCATCATGACCCTATCTATGACGGAGCAGGAAAGAATCAGGACACCCTGAAGCAGTTGGTTGAAACCTACGGCGACATTCCTCACTACACCGTCAGCAAGACACGTGCGTTCCAGTTGCCACAGCTCCTTAACCGCATCAAGGCTGACTTCCTCATCATCCGTCATCCAGGACTCGCATCTGTTGCCGGACACCTCGGAGTTCCTACATTCGCACTTGGCGATGAGCATATCCCAGTAGGCTACGACGGCATACTGCGAATTGCAGAGATCTTGGTCGGTGTACTCTCACGCACCAAGTTCAACAAGACATTGCAGCGTCACGTGCGCCTGCCTTACAACGATTGGTGGTTCAGCCAGACCGATCCGTTCATTCTCTCAAACGATAAGAACGTGTTCAAGGATATTGAGAAGAAGTTAGAAGAAGTAATATAAGCCATACCAGCCGAATATACATATGAGCGAACAGATAAAGAAGAAACCTACGGTAATCTCTAACGTGAGATATGCCTGTGCAGTTGGTGCCACAAACACCGTAGTTGCAATAAAAGGAGCAGTTCCTATTGCTAACTGCTCACCTGGTTGTCAGCTCAAGACAACCGCCATGCTTACCTTTGAGAATGCCTTCCAGGGCAGTATTGCTGCTGGTGGCGGTAATATGCCAAGTGCCAATGCCACGGAGAACGATGTCGTCTTCGGCGGTATCAAGACTCTCGACAGCCTTATCAAGTCAACGCTGAAGATCTATGAGGGCGACCTCTTCGTTGTTCTCACAGGTTGTACGGGCGAACTCATCGGCGACAACGTGCCTGACCTCGTCCGCAGCTATCAGGAGGCTGGCTATCCTATCGTCTATGCCAACACTCCGGGCTTCAAGGGCAACAACCTTTTCGGACATGAGGAGGTGGTAAATGCCATCATCGACCAGTATGTAGGTCCTTATAGCGGCGAGAAGAAGAAGGGACTTGTGAACCTGTGGTTCGAGACTCCTTACTACAACCAGAACTGGCGCGGCGACTATCAGGAACTTGCACGCATACTCCGCGGAGCAGGCTTGGAGGTCAACGTATTGTTCGGTCCTGAGAATCCGGGTGTCGAGGCATGGAAGAAGATACCACAGGCACAGTTCAACCTCGTTGTGTCACCTTGGGTAGGTGTAAGGAATGCAGAGCACTTGCAGAAGAAATACGATCAGCCTTTCCTCCATATCCCTGAGATACCAGTTGGCGAGGAAGCTACGGCAAAGTTCATCCGTCAGGTGGTGGAATATGCCGGAATTGACAAGGCACAGTCAGAGGAATTCATCAAGCAGGAGGCTGAGATATACTACTACTATCTGGAGCATTTCTCCGAGTTCTTTGCCGAGTACTGGTATGGAATGCCGAGTGAGTTTGCCGTAACGGCAGATGCAGCCTACGCATTGGCTTATTCCAAGTTCCTTGCCGACCAGATCGGACTTATTCCTAAGCGAGTTGTCATCACCGACAACACACCTGCCAAGTTCCGTCCTGCCATTACTGAATACTTCAAGAACAACATTTCTGAGGGTGTCAGCATCGACGTTGACTTTGAGGAAGACGGTCACGAGGTCATCAAGCTCATTGAGAGCGTGGAGTTCAAGGCTGGCAAGCCGCTTATTCTCGGCACAAGCTGGGAGCTGAATCTTGCCAACGACAAGGAGGCTCTCTTCTTCGAGATCTCTACACCTTCATCAGAAACACTTGTAGTAAACCGTTCACACATCGGTTACAGAGGTGCCCTCCAGTTCCTTGAGCGCATCTATAGTGCTTCGGTAGGTGGAAAGTAAACAAGCAGAGAACGAGTATCTCAATAATGAATAATTGATAATTCTGCTACAGACAAAGGCTCACGTTTTGTGAGCCTTTTGTCGTTTTAGCAGCAAGCTGCTGTTGACGGAACAAAAATTTTTAGAAAATTATTCCAAGCAGAAGCAAGTCATCGAACTCACGTTAAAATTAATGCGATATCAAAAACTATTGGTGTCTGGTAATAACGAAAACCAGAAAAACCTCTTTATGTTCTAAAAGGCTTGCAGCCTTCATGATGTATTGCTTGTATGAAATCTTAGTAAGCCTTTTGGGCTTCCAGTCTTTCATCCATTCAATCCATTCCCCTCTGCGAGGGTTGGAACATAAAGTAAAAAACATAGAAAAGCCGAATGTCAGTTGTTAATTATTAATTGTTAATTAATTAGCTTTTTCTTGTTTTTTACCTTAATGTCTTGCCGTAGGCCTGATATGTGGATTTGTTTTTTCGGGAAGCCCCAAGGCTTACCAGAAAAATAAATACGCGTAGCAGCAAGAGGCGAGGAACGAGACTCTAAGACATTAAGTTTTTTTATTGTTTTTGTATTATTTTTGTATTATTCATAGACTTACCAAGATTCGATTTCTTGATGGAAGGTTAGTTATAGTAGTTTACCGGACAGTAAAAAAAACGGGAAAAAGAATTTTTACAACACTCGTCAACTCGTCACCCTCGGCGCTGTAAGGCTTTAAGCCTCAGAGAGTTGTAGCGGTGATTCATTTCGTTTTACTCGTCACCCACTCGTCACCCTCAAGTGACTTATCATCTTGATATAGAATGAGTTGCATAGACAATTCACTCGTCACCCTAAAAATGGTGACGAGTGGGTGATGAGTGAAATATCCTTGCAAATGCCACATTGTCAATGAGATACAGAGATTTGGGTGACGAGTGGGTGACGAGTGTTTTAAAATGAATCACCACTGTAACCCAAAGAGTCACAATGACTTGCAGCGCTGAGGGTGACGAGTTGACGAGTGTTGCAAAAATTCTTTTTTTCTAGTTCATTTGTCTCGCCTCTGCCTTAGGTCCGTTCCACCTCCGTTATAGGTCCGTTGTAAATCCGTTCCAGGTCCGTTCCGGAACTATAGGATCATAGGAGGTACATAGGAGGATCATAGGAGTTGCTTGGGAGGTAGAAGGGGGCATCTTTGCCTGTAGGAAATTACAATCTTTTTTTGCCATATTCCGTTACAAAAAAATATATCTTTTAATTTGGCGATTAGACATATTGTTTAGATAATACGAAAAAGCCATTATTCGGTATCATGGTTTTCTAAATGTTTTCTTATGTCTATGCCAGACGACACGAATTGTTTTTCAACTTTTTCCAACCATGTGTCATACAAATCATTTTCATTGATGTCATTATTCCATATTTCCTTAATGTCGCTTAATAATATGCTTGTTGGATGTTTCAAAATACATTCTATATCTTCGCGATACCTTAATAGACGTCTTACGACTGCAGGATATGGTTGGGGGAGACTTTTCCCATTAATGGTTTTCAGTTTTCCTCCAGCAGAAAATTCATCTCGCATATTGTAGCATAGAAGTGAATATCTATTACATAGCCAAAGTGAAGCCTTTTTATATCCATCAGCTGTATCTCCATATAAAGTTTCAGGAAACAATATATAAATTTGTTTCATAATAGATTCTTTTGTCTTAGTATCCTGATCGTTATAAATTGAGATATTGATATTTGTAGAGTCTCCCATCCACCATGGCATTTCAAACTTATTCTCTCTTCTTGCTTTTTCTATGTAGTATTGCCTCACTTTACTTATTTTTTCAGACTCATTCATTTGGCGAAATGTGTCATACGATACTTTAATTTTGTCGAAAATTGTTTCTTCGACATTCATATCAATGGTATAACGAGGGGAATGAGTTACTGCAATACCGCTGAGACATTGTTCATAAGGCTTACATTCAAATTGAGCCATGTCTCCGCTTAGATTCGCATATAACATATATATTTTTTTTATGTCTTCAGACCTTGTAGATTCAATAATGCTACTACCTGTGGATCTCCAACCACCTGTTGTCGATGTCTTCACTTCAATTCCAAAATGATCCTTTGCTATTATATCTGGAAATGTGTGGCCAGAAACCAATCTAATATCAGAAGCAACAAATGGTTCAAAACATACGTCTTTAAAAGCTTGTTCTGTGATTCGCTCAACCTCGAAAGGAGAAGCTTTTTTACAGAATGTATGATCTGCTTTTGCTTTGTCGTTTAAATATCCTTTTGCTTTCTTTGAGAGGACATCGAAGGCTGAAGCAACATCTGATATCTGAGGTTGCTTTACTGTGAGTATATTTACGTCGTTTTTCATTTTTCGAAATATAAAGGCCAAAGTTCTTCTAATCTCTTTGCTATGTGATAAGCGAGAACAGGAGGTACTGCGTTTCCAATGATTTTATAGGCTCCTGATGAGCTTAATAAGAAACCACGCCCTTCTGTTTTGGGAATTATAAAACGATAGTCAGGTGGAAATGTCTGTATTAGAGCACATTCTCTAACAGTTAGGCGACGTTCTTCTAAACCTGAGGCAAGTTCTTCTGTGTGAGTTCCACCATGTTCTGCTGATAAACGTCTGAATTCTATATTCCCGTGGTGTTCTGACCGTATTGTTGGCGCAAGACCATCAAGCTGAATCTCTGTTTGTCCTTGGCAATGATTGCCTAGATATTTTGCTTTAGAGTATGCTTTTTGTGCAAGGTCTATTGCATCAGATGGTTCTGGTAAAGAGGATAGAACATCTTTAGTTGTGACAATAGGTAACAATCCTTCTTCTTTGACTGTACAAGCATGGGTTATAGGTGGGTATGGATTGTATTGTGACGGAATGTTTTCTTGAGATAATGCTTCTAAAGCCTTTGGGCATAATGCGTCTATTCTAATACCAATGAAGATAATACGCTCGCGGGATTCTGGAACGCCATAGTTGCCTGCATGGAGTATTTGAGGATGTAATACAATATAGCCATTATCATGGGCAGATGCGAAATCCTGTTGTATTATGTCTTTTACGTCTCCCAGACTTACAAGTCCTTTTACATTCTCTGCAATAAAAATCTTTGGCCGAGTAATGTCTATGACTTGTTTCATCCAGTAATAGAGTTTTCCTCTGCTTTCTTCTGTCGGTATATTTTCGGTACGAATCTTACCCTCATGATCTTTAAGAGAGTTAAACCCTTTTCGTTTTCCTGCTACACTAAAATCTTGGCAAGGAAATCCACCTGTAACTATATCTATGTTCTTAGGGAAAATTTCTGCACCTTGATTGTGCATTTTTACAAGATCTACAATACTTGCTAAATGGAAATTCTCTGCATTTTGACGATATTTTGACATATATCTAGTCCAACCTGCCTGAGCTTCCGGAAGTATGTCGTTAGCGAAAACGGTTGTGAATTTATTCTTTTTCAGATAAATCCACTCGTCATCTATTACATGGTCTATCCAATTGCAGTTCGGTGAGAAACTCTTACGATGAGCGACAAATCCACCTTCAAATCCAATATCCATACCTCCACAACCTGAGAACAATGATAGGATGCGAAGGCTGTTTTGTTCTTGGTCTTTTTTGTTTGAAGTAAAGATTAATGGTATTTGATTTTCACTTACAATACCATTATGGTCTTCTTCTAATAAAGCATAATAATCGGTAATATGAGACATAACGATTGATGTCGTACCCTAATGAGTACAATTAAACATCCGTCAATCATTATGCATTAATTGTCATCAAATAGAATGCTAATTATTACGCAAAAAAAGTTTCCTAGGCTTTCTGGCGAACGCATTATGATGACAGAATGAGTGGTTTATAATTTGTTATGCATCAATCTATCATCTTTAGCGTAATCGCATAAAAAGAGCGTGAGCCTTCTTATGCGTTCACCGAGGCAGCCTAGGAAACGTAACCTCTGTCCTTGTATAAGTTGTGCTCACGCCAATAAAGCATGAACATTAACTATCCTATACAAGGACATTGGCACATTCCTATATGAATTGCCAAACCATTATTTTGGTTCAATTATTACGCTGAATAAGTTTCCTAGGCTTTTCAGGTGAACGCAAAACAATAGTCAATGCTATATGTTTAATATGTTATTTGTCTAATTTTATTTCTTTTCTGCGATTTTAATGTTTTTAGTTTATAGCTAAAGAAACTTTAGCCTCATCAGTGAAGTCAAGTATGTATGTCATAGTGCTTCGAGAAAGGCTTCAAGTTCTTCTTCCGTTTGCAAAAATACTATTTTATTTTTATACTTGCAAGAAAAGTGTGTAGAATTTATGTATAGTGATATTTTTTTACTTTTGTCTAAAATTTCTAAAAAGTATTGGTTGTCTTGGAGATTTTTCTTAACTTTGCCACGATAATGGCTAAAGTCAAAAGTCTAATGGCTAAGGTCAAAAGTCTAAAGTCAAAAGCCTTTTGCCCCTTTGACCTAATATTTATTTTCTAAACAAAGGTAATGAATATCCTGAATATAAAGCGTGTTATAGTAGTGCTGACAATGATGATTGCCAGTATAGTATCGGTTTCGGCTCAGACTGCAGGCGAGTATCTGAAGATTACGGATGCTGTGCCGGGCGGGTATAACTTTTGGTATTTCATTCCAGAAGATTATAAAGTTGAACAGCATAAGATGCCGCTTGTTATCTTCCTTCACGGAGCGAGTCTGTGTGGTAAGGACTTGATGCGTGTGCGTCGCTACGGTGTGCTTAATGCGATAGACAAGGGAATGGTGATTCCAGCATTCGTGCTTGCGCCTCAGAATCCGGGTGGTGCGTGGAGTCCGTCAAAGCTCAATGACCTTTTGGAATGGGCAAAGGCTAACTATAACGTAGATTCAACGCGTGTGTATGTGCTTGGCATGAGTCTTGGTGGTTATGGTACGCTGGATTTCGTAGGCTCTTATCCAGAGAAGGTGGCGGCTGCTATGGCTCTCTGTGGCGGTTGTTCGCTAAAAGATATGAGCGGACTTGGAAAGTTGCCTCTATGGATTATGCATGGAACTGCGGATAGAGCCGTGGGCGTAAAGGAGTCGAAGAGGGTAGTGAACTATCTTAAGGATAATGGTATTGACAAACTTCTACGTTTTGACTGGCTTGAGGGAGGAAATCATGGTGTGCTTGCTCGTCTGTTTTATCTTCAGAAGACCTACGACTGGCTAATCTCTCACACTACAAATAAGCGCAAGATTGAGGATTGCATTGACATCACATGGGATGATATCAAAACGACATATCAGGACATGAAGAAGATGTCGGAGGATTATGAGCATGATTGAAAAGCCTAAGGCCTAACCCGTCCTTCCCCAAGGGAAGGCTCCACCCCCCTCACCCCCTCCAGGGGGAGTAGTTACATTTGTATTGTTATGGGGGGAATGTTAATTGTTACTTGTTAATTGTATAGATATGAATTTTGAATCTTGTAATGATGAAAGCCGACGTGAGGAACTTATCAGAATGATTGAACATTCTGTACAGCAGCTTAGCCTCGGCGAACTTGAAGCCCTTTACTATGATATGGTAGCAAAGGACTATATAAAATAGGGAGTACAAACGTACTCCCTATTTTTTGGCTATTATGTTTTCGTAAGGGATAATATTGTAACTACTCCCCCATGTGGGGGGGAGGGGGCTTGTCACATACTCCGATGTTATCAACATCGGACTACCCTTGGGGAAGGACGGGTTAGGTCATTGTTCCTTCCAGAATGCTGGGGTGAATATTATCAGTACAGAGAATATCTCAAGACGGCCCATGAGCATGAGGAGGGAACAAATCCACTTGGCAAAGTCGGGGAGCTCATCCCATGACATCGTCGGACCGATTTCTGTTCCGAGCGTAGGACCTACGTTGCTAAGCGTGGATATGGTGATGGTGATGGCGTTGGTGTTATCGACACCTGCTGCTATCATCGTAAATGCGCAGAAGATGCACATGAGACAATACACGGTAAGGAAAGCGAGTAGGGTTACGCGCTTCTGGTTTGGAACATTGGTAGCGCCTATGCGTAGTGGTAGTATGGCGTGTGGATGCAGCATCTGTCGGAACTCGTTGCGAACTCCCTTCAAAAGCATTATACATCTTACAACCTTGAAACCGCCACTTGTACTGCCGGCACATCCGCCAATGAACATACACACGGCAAGTACTACCCATGTGACATGAGGCCATTGGGCTGCATCATCGTTGAAGAGACCTGTGGTGGTGAGGAATGATACTACCTGATATATTCCGCAGCGGAAGGCGTGCTCATAGTCGTAGCCGTTATGTGTTATGAGCATCACCATGATAAAGAATGTGAAGATGAGGGTGATGCCGACATAGAACTTCACCTCCACATTGTTTATGAGATTCTTCACTTCACCTTTGATGATGCTGCGATAGAGAAGGATGAAGTTCAGTCCGGAAAGGAAACAGAATAATGTGCTGACATATTCCATTGCCGGTGACTGGAATGTCTCGATACTGTCGTTATGCGTGGCAAAACCTCCTGTGGCAAGAGTGGTCATGGCATAGTTGATACTGTCAAAGACATTCATACCGAGAAGATAATAGCTTATTCCGCATGCAACTGACAGACTGAGGAAGATGATCCAGATACTCTTTGCTGTAGAGGATAGTCGTGGGTGTAGCTTGGTCTTGATTGGACCCGTAGCCTCGGCCGCGAAGACCTTTACGGAACCGCCTACCATTGACGGTAATACGGCAATAGTGAAGAACACGATACCCAAACCGCCAATCCATTGTGACAGACTTCTCCAGAACAGTATTCCGTGAGGCAGACATTCCACATCATTGAGAATAGTGGCGCCTGTTGTCGTGAAACCCGACATAGACTCGAAGAATGCGTTCGTGAAATTGGTTATGTAGCCGCCTATGAGGAATGGCAGGGTGCCGAAGAGACTGAACAGAGTCCATGCCAGTGTGACAACAAGAAAGGAATCGCGTCGGCTCATAGTGTTGGTTGCGTCCTTGCCGAGATAGCGGAAAGCGAAACCGAACATCTGTGTGATTAGTATTGACAGAATGAATGCAAACGTGTCATCTTCTTGGTATATCAGAGATACACCAAGGCACATTATCATGAACACAGACTCAAGGAAGAGCAGTGAACCGAGAATCTTATATGTTAGTTTGAAATTCATTAGCCTAACCAAGCCTTCCCAAAAGGAAGGATGTTTTATACACTTAGAGCTATATGGTCATTTCCTCTGTCGCCTTCTGGCTGACACATACTAGAAGATACTTAATCTTCAACATCACTCCCTACGGAAGTTCAATGTTGATAACCAAAGTCCCCCTATGCAGGGGGATTTAGAGGGTCAAAGGAAAAATTTCTCTATTCTCTTCATATCGGCATTGTGACAGAAGACAACCACGTTGTCGCCTGCCTGTATCTGCGTACCGCCACGTACTAGGATACCTTCACCGTCGCGCACAATTCCACCGATTGTCATTCCGTAAGGTATTCCGAGTTCATATACCTTCTTTCTTGTCACCTTTGAGCCCGGCTGTGCCACGAACTCGGCAACATCGGCGTTGGCATTCATAAGGAAGCGCACGTTTGATACGTCGGCATCCATCAGCATCTCGTATATGTGACTGGCTGCAATAGCCTTCTTGTTTATGATTGTACCGATGTCGAGACTCTCTGCCATTGCCGCATAGTCGAGGTTCTCCACCATAGCAACGGTCTTGCGCACTCCCATGCGCTTAGCTGTGAGACAGGCGAGTATGTTGGTTTCGGCATTACCTGTTATGGCCACGAATGCCTGAGTGTTCTTTATGCCTTCCTCTATGAGGAGAGAAACATCACGTCCGTCACCGTTGATGACAAGTACACGATCGGCATCAAGAAGCAGCTCGTTGAGAAGCTCACAACGTGCAGGATCCTTCTCGATAATCTTCATATTCATGTAGTCGGGCAGGGTAGAAGCTGTTCTAACGGCAGTCTTGCCGCCGCCCATTACCATCACGTTCTTCACGTCGGCATATCCTTCCTTGCCCACTAGCTTGCGGATAAGAGGAATGTAGTTGCGCTTGGTCATGAAATATGCGAGGTCGTTAGCCTGCAACTCGTCATTACCATTAGGGATGATGGTCTCGTTACCACGCTTTATGGCAACTATGAGATAAGGCTCCTCTGGTCCGCATATCTCCTTGAGAGGTCGGTTTAGAATCTCTGCTGTCTCACGCAGTTTGATGCCGAGCATCACAAGCGCACCGTTATGCACATCCCATCGCAGACGTACCCATGACATTTTTAGTCCGTTGATGATATCCTTCGCACCGAGGAGTTCGGGGTATATAACGGAGTCAACGCCTGAAGCCTGAAGGATATCGTGGTTCTCAGGGTCGGCAAATTCATAGTCTTCCACCTTTGCAACCGTCTGCTTCGCTCCGAGAGCCTTGGCAATGGCACACGATTCGAGGTTGACGTGCTGGTCAAGTGTTACGGCTATGTAAAGGTCACATTCATGCACACCTGCCTGACGTAGCGCGCTGATGCTGCCAGGATGGGCGTGGAGTGTGAGAACGTCGAAATTGGTAGAGATATTATCAAGGCTGTCCTCATCATCATCGATAAGGATAATCTCCTCGTTGTTTCGAGAGAGAAGCTTTGCCAGATATGTACCAATGGCGCGTGCGCCTGCAATTACGATTTTCATAAGCCTAACCAAGCCTTCCCAAAAGGAAAGATGTTTTATACACTTAGAACAATATTGTCGTTACCTCTGTCACCTTTCGGCTGACACATACTCCGATGTAACCAACATCGGGACTTTCCGCTCTATGTGAGAGGGCGGGAGGAGAGGCCACTGATTATTTCCTTGATGCTTTCCGCGTCTATTCCCACAATATGATGAAGCTCAGCAACTGTACCTTGCTCAACAAAACTGTCTGGCAATCCGAGACGCTTTACCTTTACATCATAGTCGTGATCCTGGAACCATTCGGTAACGGCAGAACCAAGTCCACCATTGCGAACACCATCCTCCACGGTTATCACCTTCTGGAAATTCCTGCCAACCTCGTGGAGTATGTCTTCGTCAAGAGGCTTTAGGAAACGCATATCATAGTGGGTGATAGGTGTTGAGTGTTGGGTGTTGGTGGATAGTATTTCCTCCACTGTGTTTCCTATTGGACCTATGGTGAGAATCGCTATTCCCTTGCCTTCACCTTCCACGGAAGTTAGTTTTCTTCCCGTTCCTACCTTGATTTCCTCAAGAGGGCAACGCCAGTCGATGAGAACGCCACGACCTCGCGGGTATCTGATGACGAAAGGCCCCTTGTCTGGTAGTTGTGCTGTGAACATAAGTCGGCGAAGCTCATGCTCGTCCATTGGGGATGAGATGGTGAGGTTTGGCACAGGTCTCAGGGCAGCCATATCGAAAGCTCCATGATGCGTAGCTCCATCCTCGCCTACAAGTCCGGCTCTGTCGAAACAGAACACTACCGGCAGTTTCATTATAGCCACATCGTGGATGATATTGTCGTAGGCACGCTGGGCAAATGCGCTGTATATGTTGCAGAAAGGGATGAGACCATCTTTTGCCATACCTCCCGAGAATGTAACAGCATGTCCTTCTGCTATTCCTACATCGAATGCGCGGTCAGGGAAAGCCTCCATCAGTTTGTTCATTGAGCATCCCGTAGGCATTGCAGGAGTTACACCTACGATGCGTGGATTCTGCTTGGCAAGCTCTACGAGAGTCTCACCGAATACATCCTGATACTTAGGTGGCTTATTCTCATCATTAGGAGTGATGCGGGCACCAGTATCTGGGTCGAACTTACCCGGAGCGTGCCATATCGTTGCAGCATTCTCGGCAGGCTTATAGCCTTTGCCTTTCTTTGTGTGGATATGCAGGAGCTTAGGTCCACGCATGTTCTTGAGCTGTGTGAGAACCCTTACGAGTTCCTTCACGTCATGCCCGTCAACTGGACCGAAATAGCGGATGTTGAATCCCTCAAAAATATTCTGCTGTTGTGAGAGAACCGACTTGATGGAGTTGTTCAGTCGGATGATAGTCTTGCGACGGTCATCATTCAGGAATCCCTTGCCTGTAAGCCATTCCGCAGCCTTGTTGCGCCAATGGTTGTATGACTCATTGGTGGTGAGGTTGAGAAGATACTGCTTCATTCCGCCCACGGAGCGGTCAATCGACATGTTATTGTCATTGAGGATGATGAGCAGGTCATTTGGCGAAGAACTTACATTGTTAAGACCTTCGAATGCCAATCCTCCACTCATAGCTCCATCACCGATTACGGCAACTACCTTCGGCGATGGTTGTTTGGTGTCGGGCGACAGTTTGGCTGCAACCGCCATACCAAGTGCTGCAGAAATGCTGTTAGAGGCATGTCCGCAGGTGAAGGTGTCGTATTCGCTCTCGTCAGGAGATGGGAAAGGATGCAGGCCGTTCAGCTTCCTGTTCGTGTAGAAAACGTCGCGTCGGCCTGTAAGTATCTTGTGTCCGTAAGCCTGATGCCCCACGTCCCACACAATGCGGTCGTAAGGAGTAGAAAAGACGTAATGGAGGGCTACGGTAAGCTCCGTTACGCCGAGTGAAGATGCAAGATGCCCAGGGTTTACCGAGAGCTCCTGCACGATATCCTCGCGCAGTTCCTGGCAAACCTCAGGCAACTTGTCCACCGGAAGTTTCCGAAGATCTTCCGGTGAGTCTATTTTGTTCAGTAAACTGAAATCGGTCATTATTTTACGTTTCCAACCTTGATAAGGTACTCGGCAATCTGAACAGCGTTCAGAGCGGCACCCTTCTTGATCTGGTCACCAGAGAGCCAGAATGTAAGTCCGTTAGGATCTGAGAGGTCCTTACGTACACGACCTACATAGACATCATCCTTGCCGGCTGTGTAGAGAGGCATTGGGTAAGGCAGACCTTCCATTGTCTCCTTGCTTGCATCAGGATTAGCCTTTGCACCTACGCGCTTAGGATCGTCAACAAGAGTTACGCCTTCGCCATTGCGGAGAGCCTCCTGAGCAGCCTCTACTGAGATTGGCTCCTCTGTCTCAATCCATACAGCCTCAGAATGAGCGCGGAGTGAAGAGATACGTACACACATTGCAGAACACTTTGCGTCGGTGTGCATGATCTTCTTTGTCTCGTTGAACATCTTCATCTCTTCCTTGGTATAGCCGTTGTCCTGGAAGACGTCAATCTGTGGAATTACGTTGTAAGCCAACTGGTAAGCGAACTTGTTAACGGTTGGCTGCTCGTTGTTGGCAAGCTCCTTATACTGCTGCTGAAGCTCTGCCATAGCTGCTGCACCGGCACCTGAAGCACTCTGGTAAGAAGCTACGTGGATTCTCTTGATATGAGAGAGCTTCTCCAGTGGCTTGAGCACCACTACCATCATGATAGTCGTACAGTTAGGGTTTGCGATGATACCGCGTGGACGGTTGAGAGCATCCTCGGCATTGCACTCAGGTACAACCAATGGCACATCATCGTCCATACGGAATGCGCTTGAGTTGTCAATCATCACAGCACCATATTTAGTAATGTCAGCTGCAAACTCCTTGGATGTACCAGCGCCAGCACTTGTGAATGCGATGTCAACATCCTTGAAGTCATCGTTGTGCTGGAGAAGCTTGACCTCATATTCCTTACCACGGAATGTGTATTTGGTACCAGCTGAACGCTCACTACCAAACAAAACGAGGTCATCCATAGGGAAATTTCTCTCATCAAGGACGCGAAGGAACTCCTGTCCTACTGCACCACTTGCACCAACAATTGCTACTTTCATTTCTTCTAATTTTTAGTTGTTGTTATAAAAAATCTCAAAATTGCGGTACAAAATTAATAATTTTCGGGGGATTATTCGCTATTTTGCCGATTTTTTTGCAATTTTGCAGTCAAAAAAGGTGAAAACAAACATAAATCAATGCTAGATATTTCGCAATATTTCCCCATAACCAATCCCACGATGATATTCTTCGTCGTGCTCTGCATCATTCTTGTTGCACCTATTGTCATGGGAAAACTGCGTATTCCCCATATCATCGGAATGGTGCTTGCCGGTATCATTGTGGGCAAGTACGGACTCAATATTCTTGAGCGCGATTCGAGCTTTGAGCTGTTCGGTAGGGTAGGTCTCCTGTACATCATGTTCCTTGCCGGACTTGAGATGGATATGGAAGGACTTAAGAACGACTATCGCAATGTTCTTGGATATGGTTTTCTGTCTTTCTGCATCCCCTTTGTCCTGACTTATTTCTCATGCACGTGGTATCTCGGATACAGTCCGATGGCATCTGTTCTTATTGGATGTATCATGTCGAGTAATACTCTTATCGCCTATCCTATTGTGGCGAGGTACGGCTTGCAGAAACATACAGCCACCACACTTTCCGTAGGTGCATCAATGCTCTCCCTGTTCATCGCCCTTGTTTCTATGGCTGCCCTTGTGGGTAGTGCCACGGGAGGAACAGGATATGTTTTCTGGGCATTGTTTGCCGTAAAGTTCTCTGCATATTGCGCGGTTACGGTCTATGTAATCCCCCGCCTCACGAGATATTTCCTCCGAAGGTATTCCGATGCAGTAATGCAGTTCATCTTCGTACTCTCGCTGATGTTCCTTAGTGCCGCTGCAAGCGAACTAATAGGCATTGAGGGCGTATTCGGAGCTTTCTATTCAGGCTTGATACTCAACAGGTTCATCCCAACGGTATCGCCTCTTATGAACCGACTTGAGTTCATCGGCAATGCCCTTTTCATTCCGTATTTCCTTATCGGTGTGGGTATGCTCATCAATGTACGCTTGCTCTTTGCTGGTGGCGATATCATCATGATAATGGCTTGTATGGTGGTCTTTGGAACTATCGGAAAGGCGCTTGCGGCATATCTTAGCGCATTCGTCTTCCGTATGCACCGTTTGGAAGGGCATTTCATGTTCGGACTTACATCTGCCCATGCTGCCGGTGCTATTGCCATCGTGATGGTTGGCTTGAAACTTGAGATGGAGCCGGGCAAGTTCCTCCTTGATGACAGCGTGCTTAACGGCGTGGTGATTATGATTCTCTTCACCTGCATCATCTCAACCATCGTGACCGATAATGCCGCTCGTGCCATCGTATTGAAGGAAAAGCAGGACAAGGGCGCAAACTTCGAGGAACCCAAGGGCGATGATGAGAAAATACTCATCCCTGTTAAATACCCTGAGACCTGCGATACGTTGCTCGACCTCGCCATAATGATGCGCAACCGCCGTCTGAACCGTGGATTGATAGCCCTTAACGTTGTATATGACGATGAGGATGCTGCGTTTAACCAGCGACAGGGACAGCAACTTCTTGAGCACGTTCAGCAGAAGGCAGCCGCTGCCGATGTGCCTGTTCTTCCACAGGTACGTCTAGCTACCAACATTGCCAACGGCATCAACCATGCTTTCAAGGAATACGACTGCTCGGAAATCATCCTCGGGCAGCATATCCACGATAACTCCACACGTAAGTTTTGGGGACAGTTCGCACAGAGCATCTTCCACTCACTTAACCGTCAGATCATCATTGCCCGATGCGTGATACCTTTGAACACTTTGCGTGCCCTTCAGGTTGCTGTGCCTTCACGTGCGGAACTTGAGCCAGGCTTCTATCGCTGGCTTGAGAGACTGTCACGACTTACGGAGCGTCTTGGCTGCCGTATCGTGTTCCATGGTAGAAGCAATACTCTGGAGTTCATAACAAAATTCGTACAGGCAAGGCATAAGTCTATGCGTGCCGAGTATGTGGAGATGGAGCATTGGAACGGGTTCATTTCACTTGCTGAGAGTATTGAGAATCATCATATGCTCGTGGTAATCACGGCCCGTCAAGGTACGGTTTCTTATAAGTCGGCAATGGAGCGCCTGCCTGACGAACTCACACGCTACTATCACAAGAAAAATGTGATGATTATATTCCCCGACCAGTATGGAAGTCAGCCGGATGCAATGACCTTCGCTGCTGCACAGCATACTGAGCAGGAGAGCCTCTGGGAATATATGAAGAAGAAAATTACTGGAAAGGAAGACTAAATTGTATATTTTAAAATTGAAATAGAGTGATTGATATAAAGAATATTACCAAGTCCTTTGGTTCATTACAGGTGCTCAAAGGCATTGATTTGCATATTGACAAGGGTGAGGTCGTGAGTATCGTCGGACCGAGCGGCGCCGGCAAGACTACTCTCCTCCAGATTATGGGTACGCTCGATAAGGCTGACTCCGGCACCGTCATTGTGGATGGTGTCTCTGTCAATGAGTTATCGGGCAAGAAACTGTCTGACTTCCGCAATCTGCATATCGGATTCGTGTTTCAGTTCCATCAGCTCCTGCCTGAGTTCACAGCCCTTGAGAATATTATGATTCCTGCCTTTATCGCAGGAAAAGGCAAGAAAGAAGCAAAAGCCCGTGCAGAGGAACTGCTTGAGTTCATGGGACTTGCTGACCGTGCGTCGCATAAGCCGGCAGAGTTGTCAGGCGGAGAGAAACAGCGTGTCGCCGTTGCTCGTGCTTTGGTCAATAATCCTGCTGTCATCTTTGCCGATGAGCCTTCGGGTTCGCTCGATACAAAGAACAAGGCGGAGCTTCATCAGCTTTTCTTTGACCTGAGAGATAAGTTCGGCCAGACCTTTGTCATCGTAACCCACGATGAGGGACTTTCACAGATAACCGACAGATGCATTCACCTTAAAGATGGAGTGATATACAACAATGAAGAAAATACTGTTAGGACAGAAGAACCGGCTGAAAGCAGCTTGGAAGGTTGATTTCGGCATGTACCTTGAGGGTGATGATGAGGGCAAGATATTGCTCCCTGCCCGCTATGTGCCTGAAGACCTTGAAGTTGGTGACGAGATTGATGTGTTTGTCTATCTCGATAATGAAGAGCGCCGTGTGGCTACCACTCTTGAACCGAAGGCTATGGTTGGCGATTTTGCCTATCTGGAAGTCGCCTGGGTGAATGAATTTGGTGCTTTCCTTGATTGGGGACTTATGAAAGACCTCTTCTGTCCGTTCCGTGAGCAGAAAAAGCGCATGGAGGTTGGTCGCTCATACATCGTTCACGTTCATCTTGACGAGGAGAGCTATCGCATCATGGCTTCTGCAAAGGTTGAGAAATGGCTTGAAAATGATAAGCTTGCCAAGGAATATAGACCATCTGCGGAAAAAGAAGACACGATTCTCTCGCAGCGAGAAAAAGGTGACTTATCCACTCCTCCCCTCGGGGAGGCTGGGAGGGGGGTGCTGCTGCCTGGTTCTAAGGTCTCAGCTCTTATCTGGCAAAAGACCGACCTCGGTTTCAAGGCTATTATTGATAATAAGTATGGTGCTTTGCTTTATGACTCTCAGGTGTTCAAGGACATCCATACTGGCGATAGGGTAGAGGCATATATCACAAAGATCCGTCCTGACGGCAAGATAGACATCGCCCTTCAGCAAAGTGGCAGACAGCATACCGAGGACTTTGCAGAGAAATTACTTCATTATCTGCAATATCGTGGAGGTCGTTGCCGTTTGGGCGACAAGAGTAGTGCAGAGGAAATCAAGGAGCAGTTTGGTGTCAGCAAGAAGACCTATAAGCGTGCCATTGGCGACCTCTATAAGCGAAGACTTATCACTATTACCGATGATGGTATAGAGTTAGTATGAATACGTAAAATTCGGAATTCTCGTTAATTAATAACCCCTAAGATAATGATGCTATGAAAAAGAATATGAAAATTGCGTTAAGCATATTGGCGGTGGCAATGATGTGCTGCTGTAAGAGCGCGACTGAAAAGAAGAGTGTGGAGACAACTACCACCGACGATACAAGTCAGTTCGTTACTCTTACCGATGTCGTGCCTGATGTTATAATGGAGATACGCTATTATGGTACGTATAACTTCGTGGGAACCCGTATTGACGGCTATGAGGAACCAACGGCATTGCTTACCAAACAGGCGGCTGATAGTCTCAAGGCTGTTAGCGACGATGTCATAAAACTTGGCTACAGACTGAAGATATACGATGCCTACCGTCCGCAAAAGGGCGTTGATCACTTCGTGCGTTGGGCTGCTAATATCCCTGATACGCTGATGAAGCGATATTTCTATCCTGACCTCGACAAAAGCGTGCTTTTTGAGCAGGAATACATATACGAGAAAAGCGGTCATACTCGTGGCAGTACCGTTGACCTCACGCTTTTTGATATGAATACGGAAAAGGAAGTTGACATGGGCGGTACTTTCGATTGGTTCGGTCCTGAGAGTCATCCTGATTTCTGCGGAAATCCCGAAACAGGTAAATACACGGGTGATAACAGCAAGTCACCTGTCGGGCGCTCTATAACTCCCCAGCAGTTTGCCAACCGTATGATTCTGCGTAATGCGATGCTTCGTCATGGTTTCAAGCCTCTTGATAGTGAATGGTGGCACTTCACTTTGAAGAACGAGCCTTTCCCTGACACATATTTCACTTTCCCTGTTAAGCAACTGAAAAAAGAAAAATAAAACCTTCAGAAGATACAATATTGATATTTATTGCTGTTTAGAAAAAATGATTATATAACCCCTGGGCTGGTACTTACATGAGGTATCAGCCCTTTTTATTATCTTTGCTTTTACCTCGTTAGCATCATTACCACTCAATAGAGCATATCCAGACGAGGTTGCTATGTCTGAAATGAGCTAGGCTTGCACTATTTTCCTTATTGTTACCTGTTACTTGTTACTGCAAGGGTAGAAATGCCTTGTCTTTTCCTGATTTTGGTTTACAGTTTTTAGCTGTTATTATACTGCATTCGTTGATATCATACTTGAAAGGTTGTCGGTTTCCCGGAAAGGTTTACA
>OMXX01000173.1 GCA_900315105.1 uncultured Prevotellaceae bacterium
GAAGATGCTGTATTCAAACATCACGATGAGGTTCAGAAATGGTTAGACATGCTGAGAGGACAATACCTCCCGACTTCTATTAATGATTTGAAAGCAGGAAACAGGAAGCCGCCTCTGCCATTCTTAAATGGCGATCTCTATTCGAATATGAATCATACGCTGTGGTTTCTGCCTAACGTGGCATCATGCTTTGCCATGCGTAATCTGCTGACAGAGTTTCAGAATACATTCTATCATGACTATCGTGTCATCGTATGTGCTGGTACTCGGGCTGGTATCGGACAGCAGGCACTACCACCAGTAGAGAAAGCTATGTCGCACCCAGATCCCTTGCATTGTAAGACCATCACACTGACTTGCGGAAAACTTACAACAGGAGTTACGGTAAGACCTTGGACGGGTATCTTTATGTTGCGTGACACATCATCGCCAGAGACTTATTTCCAGTCTGCTTTTAGAGTACAATCGCCTTGGACCATTACCAACAGCGACGGTTTGCATCCAAACCGTGTAGAGATCTTAAAAGAAGTATGCTATGTTTTCGATTTTGCTCCTAACAGAGCGTTAAGGAAGATAGCAGATTATTCCTGTCAACTAAATGTTAAGGAGGGTAATCCGGAGAAGTGTGTGGATGATTTCATTAAATTCCTACCGGTGCTCTGTTATGAGAATGGGGTGATGAAAGCATTGTCTGCAAGTGACGTTCTCGACATGGCCATGAACAATACATCAGCCACTCTCTTGGCAAGAAGATGGGAAAGCGCACTCTTGGTGCTGCTATGGCTGCTCTGATGAAGATTGAGGGCTTCCGTTCACTGAACCAGGATATTGAAACCATCATCAATAAGTCGGATGCCATCAAGAAGAAACGTAAGGAAAACGAGGAAGGATTCTCTGTTAAAGAGAAAAGAGAACTGACTGATGAGGAGAAGGAAATCAAGAGCAAACGTAAACAGATTCAGGAAAAACTGATGAAATTCGCCACGCGTATTCCTATATTTATGTATCTAACGGACTATCGTGAGTATTCGCTGAAGGACGTTATCCTACAATTGGAGCCCAAGTTGTTTGAACGTGTAACAGGATTAACCAAACAGGACTTTGCGCTATTGGTAAGCCTGAATGTATTCAACGAGGCTCTAATGAATGATGCCGTCTATAAGTTTAAGCGTTATGAGGACTCCAGCCTGTCGTATTCTGGTATTGATCGCCATGAAGGCGAAAAGATGGTTGGTGGCTACAGCACAGTTATAACCGTGGAGGAATATAGGGAATAACGAGTAATTTATAATACCACCTTTGCAAAGAGCAGACTGCAAAGGTGGTATTCTTATAGGGAAACGTCAATCAAATCTCTTTTACTCCCCAAAGGTGCAGCGTGTTGACCATCGGTTTTGTGACATTGTTAGCTGGATAGCCAATAAAGTTCTTCTTTCTGTCCAAGATACCGTCAAACTCATGAACATATTTCGCAGGGATAACCTCGTACGCCATGATTTCGCTCATCAATCCATCATTAAACGGCATTTGACCTTGATCCATCAATTTTCCTTCTTCGAAAGTTGAAAGTTGGTCTAAGCGCATAACGACTTTCGGATGCGTCTTATCCTCCTTGCTGATTGTTAGCACGGCATCATCTGGATAGGCTATAGAGGCGAAAACTAATCGAGAATCCGCATGACGGGAGTAGTCGCGTTGTTGGTAATCCATCAACTCTTCAACGGGAACTTTAGCAATATGTCCATTGGCATAGCCAAGAACCAAATAATTCTTCATCTCACTATCAAGGACAGTAAGCGTTAGCAATGACTGGTCGTCATAGTCAAATTCATTCATTTTCCGGAACTTACCTCCACTCAAGAATTTAAAGAATCCGATAGGTTCAGTATAGTTTTCCGGGTCAAGATATTCTGCAGGAACGTTCTTCCTAATACGGCTGGTACGAATCTCGTCATCCTTCGAGATAACGAGCGGTCCCTTTTCAGCAGACTCCTCTGGTGTGCTAAACTGGACACTCTTATTAATCTTGATTTCTGATTTCAACTGCTCTGGTAATTTGCGATTGAGCCGCTGGTATTCGTCAAACTCCTCCTTTGAGAGTTTTCGCTTACTACTACCCACTCGTACGTACCAGTTGCCATCAATCGGCACACCGGTCTGATGAGCACGTATCTTGACTATCAAGATGTCTTTGTCATTGTTAGTAGCATCAAATCTGATGTCTTCAATATAGGTGGCCGCGAGACTGTTGCCCCATTTTGCACACATAGCATCAGGAATGGCACGCAGATACTTATCCTTGTCACCATAATATATGGGTGTATTCAGATCATCCTCAACACCTGTCCCCAATCCATAATTATTCACACCAACGTAAAGTGTACCGCCCGATGTATTCATGAACGAGTTGATAACCTTCAGTATTTCCGCCATCTGTTTTTCCGGGTTTGGCGTGAGATTCTTGCTGCCAGCATAAAAAACAATACTGGTCTTATACTCTGTGTCAATAGTCTCCTCACCAGTGCCATAAAGTTTCAGTCCTGTTTCAAAACCTTTTAAATTTAACTGTTGCTTAACGCGATTATGAATGTCGGTTGCCGTACTTTCCATCTTACTGGCCTTTGTGATGTTATATGCCAAAACCAACGATGCCAATTCACTGATGTTCTGACTACCTTTAGTCAATTCAAATAATTCATCGTTATGTTCAGGTTTGTCGAGGAAACTAACTGCCTGTAGCTGTACAAAACGATCATGAAGAATCACGTTGTTGGCAAATAGTTCTGAATTCACATTCTCCAATTGCTCCAGTTTGTCCTCATCCACTTTCGAGTTGCGGGCAAAGTAATGAAGCATCGTGATGATATCCATCCTGCCTTTATAGTACGCTGCCTGAGATTCCCAACCTATCATAATGGATAATGTACGTGCAAAGCCCAGATAATTATATATCTTGATATAATCCTTGTCAGTCTGAGCCATACGATCAATCAGGAATATTAATTCGCGTACATAGCTTTCGTCCAGGACTCTGTCACTCTCCAAGATTTCCTCTTCCTCCTGCTGACTGATGTCCTCAGAGATACGACCTACAGCATAATACGCCATGAGATTCCTAAAAGCACTTATGATGTTGAAATCGCATGACGTCATCTGATTCATATTACACTGGAGATGGAAAGACCCAGGGCCACGTCCAATCAATTTGCAACTGACGATGGTATTTTTATCAATACCCTCATAGTCGGCAGCATTTATGATACTGACACTGATACCATCTCTTGAAACAGCAGGAGCAGCACCGCCACTTAGAGGTCGAGTACCGACTGAGCAGATGATATCTTCGTTGTATGTATAGTATTCAAGAGCCGCCTCCTTGATTCCCTTCAACATTGAGAAATGGAAATGATTATTACAGTCATCTATGATTTCTGCCTCGAATACATATCTGCTACCATCAGATGCCATGAAATGACGTAAAGAACTGCAAAATGCATAGCCGACAATATCGCTAAGGTATATATAACCCTCACCACCAATCTCATCCTCGATCTGGCAGTAGTATTTATTATGGTCGTACAAATCCTGTCTAATGAAGCTGATTTTTACAAGTTCACCTACCTTGTGCGTTTTTCTGCGCTTTAAGCCTGTTGTTGTTACTATCTGGCCGAAATTAAAAAGTTCGTTCTCTATCTCTTCCCATATCTTCTGGTATGGTGTGAGATCATTGGGCTTGGCAATAGCCAAATTAATACACGGCCTTGTGCCCATGAAAATCTGCATATCCTGCCAAAGCCCAAGATTCTTGGGAAAGACTGGATAAGGACATCTTTGTGAAATTGAAGAGAACAATTTGATACCCTCAGCAGAGATCTGCAGCTTCACCTTGTTTTGAGTGAAAGAATTGGTGGTATCAATTTTATCACAGGGATAAAGACTGGCTATGTAATGAGGCAACAAGGGCGCTTTATCCATTGTATAGTTCATCAGTTTAGCACTCGAGTGGAACATGAAGAAATATGCCATATCGATAAGCCAATCTGGATGGAGCGGATATAGATAAGAAGACACGGCACACAGTCTGGCTGTGTTAAGGCGAAAATCAGCGATGGAGGAGTCTGGGCTGTCGTGTAAAAGCAACAGTTGGAGAGCCAAAGCCAAGTTGTTATTTTTAATCAGTTCTGTATTCTCCTTTGTCTTGTCGATTTTTCCATCACACTCGCGGATATAGAGTTCTAACAGTTTGATAATAGCACTGCAGAATGGTTCCTTTCGCCAACTCTCAATATTTCTCTGACAGATAATGTTCAGCAACTCTTTGATGCTACTATTCATCAGGTCCGGGCGTCTCAGGAAAAGACTCGATAGAATATTAAAGTGCTTGACAGGATGATAAACGAATCCTGATACTTTCAACTTGTTGAACAGACTATTGACAAAGTTCTCCGGCGTATCTGACGATTCAGAATCATTCTCATTCTCTATCAATTCAGCTGATTTAATATAATAACTTAACTGTTCAATTAACAGCGTCAGTCTTTCTTGATAGAATTCACGTTCGCTATCGGCACAGAGATCAAGCAGTTCTGATAATTCCAGCAAGTCAGAACAATCCATCTTCACGGTCTGAAGATCGATCTTTTTATTAATCAGACTCTGAATCCATCTATGACACTGACTTTCGAATGACTTTTCTCTCTCTTCTGTCAGTATCAGTCTAATGAATTCTTTCGTGTTCCACGACAGTTCTCTATTAGTCAGCAAATCAGTCAGTTTATCCTCTGTAAGGCACTCTCCTGTTTGCTGGAACTCACTGATGTCATTGAGTTCTATTCTAAGATGCTTTTCTTTTACCGACAATACTCGGCACTTAACAACCTGACCTATAAAGAGTTTCAGATTTGCTGTACCTCTTAAATAAGTAGTGATGTTGGTTGACTCGTGTTGGACTTCGCAATAGGTAGGAAATAACTTCTTTATTCTAAAGCTATACACGCCGTCATTTTTAAAAATATCTTTTCTACTAAAGCTTTGTGTCATAAATATCTTATTCCTCGGTTTATTATTTTATACGCCATACTTGGCAAAAAACACATACTAAGAAGCACACAAGAGGTGAAACCCTGTGCGAGCGGAGGACAATATAAATTGTCCCTAAGTGGAAAAGTTATTTATGATGGAGAATTCTCAAGGCGGGCACCCATCTTCAGGAAGGCTGCCCAGCATTTTGAGTCAATATTCGGTGTTCTCATCAAATTTAAGAATCTGGTTTGTTATTTTTGCGTTGCAAAGGTAATGGTTATTTCTGATATAACCAAATGTTTTGAGGGATTTTTTCAGGCTTTTAGCGCGGGGGACAGTCCCTGATATTTATTTTTTTAATTATTATCTTGCAAATTTGCAGAAATCTTCTTATTTTTGCAGCGAATAAACACAGTGAGATTGCAGGTCCCGTTGAGGTGACGATTCAGTAAAGGCCGAAAAAAGACGGATCATCTGATCCGTCTTTGATTTTTGGGACTGTCCCCGAAGTGTTTTAAGGCTTAGGGGAATACTAACGGGTTTTTCTTGAGATAGTTTTCACCATTGTTCTGATAATTATTACCGTCCCAATATACTGTGTCGCCGATGGTTATCTTGCCGCAATGGGAAGTGTTATCGGAAAATCCGACGGAGGTGATGGCATTGTTTCCTTTGGCAGTCACTTTAGTCACGCCTTTAGTAATCGTGATGTTACCGCAATATGCTGCAGGACCACTACCGATACCAGGACCTTTCGATCCGCCAGTTGCATCGACCGTTCCACCAGAGATCGTGATATTACCGCAGGTGGAAAGATTTACACTACCGATACCAGCAGCATCACTACCGCCAAAAGCCGAGATAGTTCCGCCCTCGATGTTGATGTTGCCACAATTTATCTTATATGCGGAGCCAATACCAGGAGCCTCTTCTGACTTTGCGGTAAGCGAGCCAGAGCCTTTAATGGTGAGCGTCTTGCCCTCGGCTGGCTGAATGCCAGGATAATAATCGTGGAATCCCTTTACGTAGTTAGTGCCCACAAGGATGATGGTGGCATTACCCTCGCAGGTGATACCGGCGTATTTAAATATTATAGTTCTTCCAATGCCACCAACGATGTTTACATTATCAAGCGTCACTGTGGCACCGTCGGCAATCGAGATCATGCACTTGCCACCAAGAATACCAGTCAGGATGTAGCCGTTCTTCACCGTGAATTTGACACCGCGATCCAACTTCGAGAGGGTGACAGTATTTGTGACCTTTACGGTGCAGGTTGCACTATAATCGCTTGCCTTGGCGGTGATCTTTGCCTCGCCATTGCCTACAGCGGTCACATTGCCGTTGGCATCGACAGTAGCCACATCGGTCTTATCGCTGCTCCAGGTGACGTCCCCGTCGATAGCCCCATCAGGTGTTACCTTGGCAGTCAACTTCACAGGGGCATCAACCACTTCCATTGTCAGATTAGTCTTGTCGAGGGTGATGCCAGTG
>OMXX01000008.1:0-2444 GCA_900315105.1 uncultured Prevotellaceae bacterium
AATCATCCTTCCAGTCCTCGTATTTCAAAGAGAATGGAATATATAGAGGTTCCCAGTATTTAGTGAAATTTCGGGTAAAGGAAACATCTATATCATCAATCTGCGAATTTTGGGTATATGACTCACTACCATTCAGGGATAGCGGAAGTGGCTTTATATTTGTAAAGCCAAAATCTTTCAATGCATTCTTGTATTCCTCTCTGCTGTTGGCAGGAACATATACGGGTATGGATTTATTATCAATATATAAAGCATATTTTCCAAACTTTGGAGGTGTAGTTCTCTCAAAAGTGATTGAGGTGATACCAGAACAAAATGCGAAAGCAAAATCTCCAATACTCGTCACAGAGTTAGGGATAGTGATTGAGGTGAGACCAGAGCAATTGTAGAAAGTTGCCTCTCCAATACTCGTCACAGAGTTTGGGATAGTGATTGAGGTGAGACCAGAGCATTTGACGAAAGCATTCTCTCCAATGCTCGTCACAGAGTTAGGAATTGTGACTGAGGTGAGTTGCCGACAATTACCGAAAGCCTCCATTCCAATACTCGTCACGGAATTCGGAATTGTGATTGAGACGAGATTTGAGCAATCAAGGAAAGTATGAATTCCAATATTTGTCACACCATCTTCGATTACAACCTTCTTGATTTTTTCTCGATCATTATACCAAGGAGCACCTCCATAATAGTAACCAGGCATATCTCCCGTTCCTGATATGGTCAACGTGCCATCTTTAAATTTCCAATCAAAATCAGCCGCCACCTCCGCATGAATTGCAGAGAATGAGAAAACGAAGAGGATAATGAGGGGTAGAAATTTCTTCATAAACTATTTATCTGTTTAGATTAAGTTTTGAGTTTCACACTTACTTTTTTGTGACCTTTTAGATCGGATGCAAAATTAACAAAAATTTTAGATTTTTCCAAATAATTTTGCGAAAATTTCATTTCCTCCCCCAAATATTTTTTACCCCACCTCGTTGAGTATCAATATAAACGCCCCAGATTATATCATAACGCAAAGACGCAAAGACGCGGAGAAGATTTTGAACACGGAAAGCACGAAGAAACACGAAATTAATAAAGACAAGCAACAGGTTGCTTTAAACTGACACTTGCTTTAGCTTGATGAGCTTTGCGAATAATTGCTGATACAGCCTGAAAGGCTAACAAGCTAATAGCCTAGGGCATCGCCCTAGGTACATTGAAGTTGGCAATTTCGCCCTGTAAGGGCAAAAGCATTATTTTAACCTCAGTTCGACGAATTCATGGCAAACGCATCTCCGATGCTGAACTGACAATAATTACCAATCTTACCAATCTTTTTCCAATAAAAAATGATAAGTTAAAAACAGCTTGCTGTTTGTCTTAAGGGCAATTATTCGCTGAAGCTCATCAAGCTAAAGCAAGTCATCGAACTCACGTTATTTATCAAGAATTAGAGACTTGCTTAGCTTGTTGAGCCTTAGCGAAAAATTATTGTCAGTTCAAGCACCGCAAGGTGCGAATTCCGTTATTTTCGTGTCTTCCGTGGTCAAAAAGAAATCTCAGCGACTCTGCGACTTTGCGTTTGAAAATTCCTCCTGACAACGCTCTTCCTCCGCATTTCCTCCGATGATAATACCATTATAATACCATTATATTACCATAATAATACCATAATATTACCATTAACTATGGTATTTTAATGGTAAGTTAATTGTAATTTAATGGTATTTTAATGGTAATTACATCAGACTTAGAGCGGAGTTTCAGATAAACCAGATAAATCCGTTTCCTTTTTCTTTTGACCACAGAAATCACGAGATTTGTCGCATAAGTTGCTTTCGCCATTTAGAAAAACCAATTAAAACAAAAGAAAACATGAGAAAACATTTTGTTTTTATATGTTTTTATTGATATATTTCAAACGCAGAGGCGCAGAGATACAGAGGTTTTCTTTTTACGAACACGAAATGCGCGAAAGAAACGAAGGCCTTCGTTTATTCTGTATTTTCCGTGTTCAGATAAAATCTTTGCGCCTTAGCGACTTTGCGTTTAGTTAATAATTCGTTGCTTTCGCCATTTAGAAAAACCAATTAAAACAAAAGAAAACATGAGAAAACATTTTGTTTTTATATGTTTTTATTGGTTTTCTCCTGTTTTTTAGAAGGCGAAAGCAAATAGCAAGTCCGTTTATTCTGTGTCTTCCGTGTTCATGTTTATATTAACCACAGATATTCAGGATTTTAGGGATATTAATCACGAGCGCAAGCGAGCCTATCTGTAAAATCTGTGCTATCTGCGTTCGAAAAAATAAGGGAAACGGATTTATCCGATTTATCTGAAAAAAAATTACTGATTGAATTTAACGTGAGTTCGACCAAATTGCTGAAACAGCCTGCAAGGCTAACAAGCTAATAGCCTAGGGCATCGCCCTAGGTACATTGAAGTTTGTCAATTTC
>OMXX01000008.1:2465-97882 GCA_900315105.1 uncultured Prevotellaceae bacterium
GGGCGTAGTCTATCTATTGAACCAATACCACAGGGCGTTGCCCTGGGCTAAGAGCAAACTTTGCCCTTTCAGGGCGCAAGCCGACAAAACAATTCGTCGGACTCACGTTAATTTACTGATTTAATTTACTCCTAATTTACTTTCCCCAACTTCCGCGCAAGCGGAATCCTTTCCTAATACAAAAATCCCCTTGCAAATCCATCGACTTGCAAGGGGCAATTTCTGTTAGCTTGTACCCAGAGCGGGGGTCGAACCCGCACGCCTTTCAGCATCGGTGTTTGAGACCGACTTGTCTACCGATTCCAACATCTGGGCGGAAAGCGGTTGCAAAGGTAATAGTTTTTTTCGGTTTTTGCAAATTAATCTCCAAAAATTTTGCGGATAGATATAAAATTAGTAACTTTGCACTCATTAATTAGAAAGGTTTTTAAGGTCTTTCGGTTTTAAGGTTATAAGGTCTTAAACAATTGAGAATGGAGAATTGAAAATTGAAAATTATTTTTTAATTTCTTAATCTCTTAATTTCAAAAACATTCTGACCTGAGAACCCCCAAACCATCTAAACCTCATAACCCCTAAAAATATGGCACTCGAAAACAGACTCACACAGGAACAGGCTCTGATACAACAGCAGCAACAGCGACTTACCGCGCAGCAACTTCTGCAGGTGAAATTGCTGGAGATGCCGCTTGCCCAACTGGAAGAGAATATCAAGACTGAACTGTATGAGAATCCTGCCCTTGAGAGTACCGATCCTGACGAGAATGATAACCTCAACCCTAACGCGAGCCTGAATGAGGGCGACAGCATAGGCGAGGGTGAGGATGAGGATTTCGATGCACAGACAGAACGCGAGGACAGGGAGGAGGCTCTCGACTCTGCCCTTGACAGCATAGACTCCGACGACCGTCTGGCAAGCGACTACCGAGCTTACGGAGACAGTAACCAGACGGGAGCAGAACAGGAGGAAATGGTGTATGGCGATACCCAGTCGTTCTATGACAAGCTTCAAGAACAGGTCAGCGAGGAGGACCTTACGGACACCCAGCGTCAGATAATGGAATACCTCATAGGCTCTCTCGATAATGACGGTTTCTTGCGCTCAGACCTATCCTTCATAAGCGAGAACCTCGCCATCTACCAAGGACTTGACGTTACGGAAAGGGACGTGAAGTATGTGCTAAGCATACTCCAGAGCTTTGACCCAGCCGGCATAGGAGCAAGTTCGTTGCAGGAATGTCTTCTTCTGCAGATAGCCCGCCGTGAGGATTCAAGACTCACGCGAAGGATGAGGAGGGTTATTCGCGACTATTTCGACGACTTCACGAAAAAGCATTGGGAGAAGATCCGTCAGCATCTGAAGACATCGGAATACGAGGCTGAGGAGGTTATCAAGGAACTCAGGAAGCTGAACCCTCGTCCGGGAGCTTCGCTTGGCGAGACAATGGGGAGGAGCATACAGCAGGTGACTCCCGACTTTATCATAGATACCGACGAGAACGGACAGGTGACTATGACCCTTAACAACGGGGAACTGCCACAGCTCTTCATCTCACGCGACTTCGAGCAGCAGATGCTCGGCTATCAGAACAATAGCAAGTCGCTCAACCGAATGGAGAAAGAGGCTCTGCTCTATACAAAGGAAAAGGTGGAGCGAGCACGAGGATACATAGATGCCATAGAAAGAAGAAGGAAGACGCTGACATTGACTATGCAGGCAATAATAAAGATGCAGCATAAATACTTCCTTGACGGTGACGAGGCAGACCTTGTGCCAATGACTATGACGGATATTGCCGAGCAGATAGGCATGGATGTGAGTACCGTTTCACGAGTGTGCAACGCGAAATATGCCGAGACGCCTTGGGGCATTTTCAAGCTAAGGCATTTCTTCTCTTCAAGCTTCAGCAAGGAAGGCGATGAGGAGATGTCAAACCGAAAGGTGAAGATAGCCCTTGCCGATATCGTAAAGGCAGAAGACAAGAAGCATCCTCTTAGCGACGACGCCATATCAAAGGAACTGAAGAAACAGGGATTCCCGGTTGCAAGGAGAACGGTGGCAAAATACAGGGAGGCTCTCGGAATACCGGTAGCAAGACTGAGAAGGTAAACGCATTAACTTTCGCAAGTCGTATAATACAAAAACAACAAAAAACCCTTAATGTCTTAGAGCCTCTTACAGAGTCTCTGCTGCTATGAGCCTTTATTTTCCTAGTAAGCCTACGGGCTTCCAGATAAAATAAAAACTCATATCAGGCCTAAGGCAAGGCATTAAGGTAAAAAACAGAAAAAAGCCGAATATTAATTGATTAGCTTTTTCTTGTTTTTTCCTTCAAGTTTCAAACCCTCGCAGAGGGTGACGGCTTGATTGAATAAAGACTGGAAGCCCAAAGGCTTACAAGGCTTTCATACAAGCAAGACGGCATAGGCTTCGCAGAAGCATACAAACTTGAAGGTGTTTTTAAGGTTTTTGTTCCACAAGTGAAACGCAAATATTTTATATAAATAAATGACAGAAGAAACACAGGTATTGACACAGAAGATGGGTTCACGCTCAAGAAGGGGCATGAACAAGATGCTAAGGCTATCTGTGAATGCTTCGAGGGTGATGAGTATCATCTTCACTCCTTTCTATATGCCTCTGGTAGGCATGATAGCCCTCTTCTCGTTCAGCTACCTGAGTCTCTTGCCACTATCATATAAGCTCTTCGTATTGCTTATAGTGTATCTCTGCACCATCCTTGTTCCTACGATACTGATCCATTTCTACAGAAAGTATCAGGGATGGTCAATGCTGAGACTTCTGACGAGGGAAGGACGTATGGTGCCATACGTCATCTCCATCATGTGCTATTTCATGTGCTTCTACATACTCAACTATTTCCATTGCCCTCATTTCATGAGCTCAATAGTGGTAGCGGCACTATTCATACAGATTCTCTGTGCTATCATAAACGTGTGGTTCAAGATATCAACCCACACAACGGCCATAGGAGGCTTCACAGGCAGTCTTGTTGCTTTTGCAGAGCTCTTTGATTTTAATCCGCTTTGGTGGCTGTGCGTGCTTCTGATACTTGCCGGACTCGTAGGCACAGGCCGAATGCTTCTTCGTCAGCACTCTCTGCACGAAGTGGTGTACGGATATCTGATAGGTACAGTAATTAGCTTTATAACAATATTAGTGATATAGAAAACAATGAAACCAATAGTTAGCATTATCATGGGCAGCACAAGCGACCTGCCTGTTATGGAGAAGGCTATGGCCTTCCTTAACGACCAGAAGATTCCTTTCGAGGTAAATGCTTTGTCTGCTCATCGCACCCCCGACGCAGTAGAGGCATTCGCACGTGGTGCTGAGGAGCGTGGTATTCGCGTTATCATAGCAGCAGCAGGCATGGCTGCGGCTCTTCCGGGCGTTATTGCAGCAAGCACAACACTTCCGGTTATCGGTGTGCCTATCAAGGGTATGCTCGACGGTCTTGACGCTATGCTCTCTATCATTCAGATGCCTCCTGGCATTCCTGTAGCAACGGTTGGTGTTAATGGTGCTATGAATGCGGCTATCCTCGCTATGGAGATGCTCGCCCTCTCTGATGCCGATATCGCTGCCCGTCTGAAGGAATACAAGTCTGGTCTCGGCAAGAAGATCGAGCAGGCGAACAAGGACCTGGCAGAGGTGAAGTACGAGTTTAAGACTAACTAAGTGAAGAGTTAAGAGTGAAAAGTGAAAAATTTTAGTTTGTATTGCAGTTTACGTGGCTGTAAAACACCTTTGCGCGATAATAAGGTAATTCAAATTCTTCACTCTTAACTATTCACTCTTAACTTTTAACTGGAGCTTGCGGAAGTTAAATACTATGCAAAGAAGACTTACAACTCCTACCAAGGTAGGAAACATAATTATAGGTGGCGATGCCCCAATCCGGGTGCAATCCATGACCACTACCAACACCAATGACACGGAGGCTTGTGTGGCACAGGCAAAGCGTATCATTGAAGCTGGAGGTGAACTTGTACGTCTGACCACCCAAGGCTCTCGTGAGGCTGAGAATATGAAGAATATCTCTGCTGCTCTGAAGGCTGAGGGATATATGACTCCACTCGTGGCCGATGTTCACTTCAACGCTAACGTGGCTGATGTGGCTGCTCTCTATTGTGAGAAGGTGCGTGTTAATCCGGGCAACTATGTCGATCCTGCGCGTGTCTTTAAGAAACTGGAATACACAGACGAGGAATATGCCCAAGAGGTTCAGAAGATTCGCGACCGTTTCGTGCCTTTCCTTAATATCTGCAAGGAACACAACACAGCTGTACGTATTGGCGTAAACCACGGCTCTCTCTCCGACCGTATCATGTCACGCTATGGCGATACCCCTGCCGGTATCGTGGAATCTTGTCTTGAGTTCCTTCGCATCTGTCGCGATGAGAATTTCCAGAACGTGGTCATCAGCATCAAGGCAAGCAACACGGTTGTTATGGTACAGTCTGTTCGTCTGCTTGTGGAGAAGATGAACGAAGAGGATATGCACTACCCTCTCCATCTCGGCGTTACCGAGGCAGGTGAAGGTGAGGACGGACGTATCAAATCGGCTGTCGGCATAGGAGCACTTCTCACCGAAGGTATCGGCGATACCATCCGCGTGAGCCTCTCTGAAGAGCCAGAGTGTGAGATTCCTGTTGCCAAGAAACTCGTGTCGTTCATTCCTGAATGTGCGGAGAAACGCGAGAACGCACGTATCGAAAACGGCACTCTCTACCTTGACTTCAACGAAGATTCCCTCGAAGACCTTCAGCTCAAGGCTGCTATGACCGCAGGAGCCCTTCTCATCGACGGTAAGGCAAAGGATTTGGTGATAACTAACAAGACCCTCTCCCCGCTCCCCCTTAAAGGGGGAGAGCCGGTTCGCGATAGCAAGTCCCCCTTTAAGGGGGATTTAGAGGGTCTCCTAAGCGACCTCTCCTCCAGCATCCTTCAGGCTGCTCGTGTGAAGTTCACCAAGACCGAGTATATCTCTTGTCCGGGATGTGGCCGTACTCTCTACGATCTCCAAGGCACAATAGCACGCATCAAGGCGGCTATCAAGGCAAAGTCAGCAGAGAATCCACGTTTTGCCACTCTCAAAATCGGCATCATGGGCTGTATCGTTAACGGTCCGGGAGAAATGGCAGATGCCGACTACGGCTATGTAGGTGCAGGTCCAGGTAAGATTTCCCTCTACAAGAACAAGGTTTGTGTGGAGAAATCAATTCCAGAGGCAAATGCCGTGGAGAAGTTGATAGAGTTTATTGAGAACGATAAGTAAGGCGGCCTCTCCCCCCGCTTTGCACATACTCGAAGATACTCAATCTTCGACTTCCCGCCGTAGGGAGGGAGCCGGAAGGCGAACAATTCCTCCAACCTATCCTCATAGCCGGAAGGCGAATATATTGTACAATAAAATAGTAATAATCAATTAAATAGCCGACCTCCATAGTCGAATCGGCTCCCTCCCTACGGGGGAGGGCGGGGGGAGAGGCCAGTATTTTTTTAACATGGAACTATCAGTATCAAACGCATTCGCAGAGAAACTGCTCGCCGTAAAGGCAATCAAACTTCAGCCTAACGATCCATTCACATGGGCATCTGGCTGGAAGTCACCTATCTACACAGACAACCGCAAGACTCTTGCTTATCCAGAGCTTCGCTCTTTCGTTAAGCAGGAACTTGTTCATCTCGTTCACACCGAGTTCCCAGAGGCAACAGCTGTAGCAGGTGTGGCAACTGGCGCTATCGCACAGGGTGCATTGGTAGCCGATGAGCTCCTCCTCCCTTACTGCTATGTTCGTCCAAAGCCAAAGGATCACGGTATGGGCAACCAGATTGAAGGCACTATTCCTGAAGGTGCCAAGGTTGTTGTCATCGAGGACCTTATCTCAACAGGCGGCTCTTCACTCAAGGCTGTTGACGCCCTTCGCAAGGCTGGCTTCGAGGTTGTAGGTATGGTAGCAAGCTATACATACGGTTTCCCTGTTGCCGAACAGGCATTCAAGGAGGCAGGCGTCCGTCTCGTCACCCTCTCTGACTACGAGCACACCACAGCTATCGCAGCTAAGACCGGCTACATCAAGGAGGAGGACCTCGCCGTCCTCGCAGAGTGGCGTAAGTCTCCAGAGACGTGGAAGCAATAGGTGGTGGGTGATGGGTGTTAGGTGTTGGTGTATAGTATTTTCGCAAATATTACAAACCGCCAACACCTAACACCCAACACCTATCAGCCAAAAACACCATCAATATGGAAAAATTCTATTACAGAAGATTAGATGTCTATCAAAATGCAAAGTCTGTCATTATAGATGTCTATAAAGCATTGGAATCATTTCCTAAAGAAGAACGGTATGCCTTATGCGATCAACTAAAGAGAGCTGCCGTTTCCATTGCATCAAACATAGCAGAAGGATTTGGAAGATATTCAGAAAAAGAAAGACTCTATTTCCTCAATAATGCCAATGGTTCATTGATGGAAATTTCATGTCAGATAGACCTTGCAGAAGCGTTAGGCTATATTGATAGAGAAACAAAGGAAAAAATAGATGATAAGATATTAGTCATCACCAAGCAGTTAGCTGCACTCCGAAATAAAATCTCAAACAAACAAAATATGGAAATTGGGTGATGGGTGTTAGGTGTTGGTGTATGGTATCATCTCTACTAACCACCAACACCCAACACCTATCACCCACCACCCACACCCAGATATGTCCAAATACGAAAGTCAGATAAAGATGCTCAACGCACCTGTTGAGCGAGTTTATGCAACGCTGAGCAACCTTGAGAACTTCCGTCCTATTCTCGAAAATGCAGCCAATAACCCAATGGTGGCAGAGAAGATGAAGGAAGCAGGACAGGATCCTGCACAGCTTGAAAAGCTCAAGGAGGTAGAACTCTCAGCCGACCGTATAGCAATCCCGGCACCAATGATCGGCACTATTGCCCTCAACATCATTGAGCGCGAGGAAAACAAATGTATCAAGTTTGCAACAGAGCAGTCACCAGTAGATGCTAATCTCTGGATTCAGGTATTGCCAGTAAGCACAGGCGGCTCAAAGATGCGCCTCACCCTGAAAGCCGATCTCAACATGATGATGAAGATGATGATTGGCAAGAAACTGGAGGAGGGTATCGACAAGTTCGCCGATATGCTCGCCATGCTGCCTTACTAAGTGAAGAGTGAAGAGTTAAGAGTGAAGAATTTAAGTTTGTATTGCAGTTTATAAGCATTAACAGCCTTTTCGCTATAAAGGTAATTCAAATTCTTCACTCTTAACTCTTCACTCTTCACTTCCAACTTGAGCCATGCGAAAGTTGGTGTAATACTATTTTTCAAAAAGTTTTCAACGCCGAGTATTACACCTTTGGTGTTTTGAGCACCTTAAATAATTGTATCTCAATTCGTTTACCTTGGTGTAATACCCCCGAAAGTATTACACCAGTATTACACCAAATCGCCCAAAATGGTGTAATACTTTCAAGGGTATTACATCACGCCTAACACTCTGATAATCAAGAAAAATATCACACATAACCACAAAAGGTGTAATACTCGCTATAAAAACTTTTTGTTTTTTTCTTTGAAAGGGTATTACACCAATCTATTACATCCGTCTTGCCTTCGCTATCCCTTCGCTATGCCTTCGCTTTAGGTTCGCTCCCCTCGATGGAGCATCTACGGACTTACAACGGATTTACTACGGACTTACATGGGAGTTTTCAGCATAATTTCTATGGTTGTATTTTTTTGTTTCCTTTGCCATTCTAACACCGATGAAATGGGCGTTTTTCGGACTTTTCGTACAATTTCCACGTAATTTTGACGAAATTTTACAAAAAAATGACGAAATATTACATAAGGGTTTCATGCAATAATTGTAATTTTGCCCTCGAAATTTATAAAATTTAAACAAAATAAATCTAAATCGCAAATGAAACAGAAATTTACCCTCATGTTGGTATGCCTTTTCGCACTACTGACTAAAGCTGCAGCCGCAGTAGATTCAGACCTCTTGAATCTTGTAACTAAACCAAGTAATGTAACCATCACGTCTCTGACGAATGATCCAACTTATCCATGGGAAAAACAGGAGGATGGATCATTTAAAAGGGCAGGAAACATTGGTTCGCGAAATGCATCTGACATAACCATTGAAATGAGCTGTACCCATCCGACCTACATTACTTTCAGTTATGTACAAAAAATTGATTACAGCTATGACCAAACAAGAACATGGAGAGACGGAATTGTTTGGACTAGCAATAATTCAACCACAACAGAAGGAAAAACAAGTTCTACAGGCTATATATTGGAGCCAGGCACACATACAATCAAATTTTCTCTGTATTCATATTACGGATATGCTTCCACATACGCCTATCTAAAATCCATAAATATCGAGGATCTTGATGAAAAATTCATAAAAATAACACTTTCTGCTCCTGGCACACTTGGTGAAGAGGCATTGGAGAAAGTAGCTACTTTGCCAGACATGAAATACCTTAAAATATCAGGTGCTATGAATGCAGATGACTGGGCAAAGATTAAGCAGATGACCAGTCTTCAGGCACTTGATATGGCAAATGTTCCAACAACAGAAATACCAGCATCTGCATTTACAAGCAATTCCTTCCGTTACTACGTTTTCCCTAAGACTCTAAAGAAAATTGGAGAAAAAGCATTCTATGATCGTTATCTTTCCGGCAAAATAACATTGCCAGAAGGTCTTGAAGAAATCGGAACAAATGCATTTTATAACAACAATATAATTTCATGCACATTGCCTTCAACTATAACGAGTTTAGGAAGCTATGCTTTCTGTGACAATAAAAACCTTCTTGATTTCACATTCAATTCAAACATAACGGCAATTCCTTCATATATATTAAGGAATTGCACAAGTCTAAAAACGGTATCAGGACTTGAAAATGTAACTACATTTGGTGAATACTGTTTTTCTAGTTGTACTGCACTTACATCAATAGGCACGCCTAAGCCTACAACCATTCAAAATAACGCATTTTATAATTGCAATATTTCATCATTTGATTTTAGCGAAGTTACTAGCATAGGCTCATCCGCCTTTGCTTCATGTAAGTCTCTTACAGAAGTAAACCTGCAAAAAATAAATTCATTAGGTAGTTCTGCATTCGAATCTTGCAGTGCATTAAAGAATGTCATATTATCTGACAAAATTTCTTCATTTGCAGACTATGTATTCTATAATTGCAATGCACTTGAAACAATAACACTTGGAACATCTGTTTCATATTTCAACAGATGGACATTTATTTCCTGTCCGAACATAAAGAAAATATATTGTAATGCTCCAGCACCACCATCAATTTATAACACAAACTATACACCTTTCGATACATCCATCCCAACCTCTGCAACCCTCTATGTTCCAGAGTACGCTATGTCAAGCTATAAACTCGACAATTATTGGAGTAAGTTCACATCTGTAGATAAGAACCCTAATCCTACTACATCACTAACTCTTAGTAAGGCACTTACGCTTACAAGCGGAATCCGCATTACAGGCACACCTGACATTACCATAAATACAGGTGGAAAGATGACTATCAATGGCGATGCAGAGCAGACTGTTGGCAAATTCCTTGCATACTGCCAGAATGACAATACTAATTCCGCAAGCATCATCAGCCGTTGTGCTAATATGACAAGTACATCAAGTGAGATGCGCTATTCTATCAGCAGTGGCTACTGGTATTTCATCTGCATGCCATTCGATGTAAAGGTAAGCGACATCACAGCAACCAACGGTGCAGCCTTTGTTGTTCGCTATTATGACTCTGCTAGCCGTGCAAACGGCAACTCTGGCAACTGGAAGAATGTTGAATCCGATGCAACCCTAAAGGCAGGACAGGGCTATATCTTCAGCGCAAGCACAGGCTGTTGGCTTTATTTCCCTGCTACCGAAGCCACACACAATGCAGTATTCGAGAGTACAGCAAAGAAGACAACGCTCAAGACATACGCTACATCCACAAGTGCTGATGCAAACTGGAATCTCGTAGGTAATCCATATCTTGCATACTATGACATTTATTATATGGATTACTCTGCTCCGATCACAGTATGGAATACAAGCAACAAGACTTACAGCGCATATAGCGTGGCAGATGACGACTTCGTTCTTCTTCCACTTCAGGCATTCTTCGTTCAGAAGCCAGATGCTGTTTCTGCTATCACATTCAATCCACTTGGACGTCAGCACAATACAACTATCGACCACTCCGCATCTGCAGCAAAGGGTGATCTCAAGAGCCGTAAGATCATCAACCTAACACTCAGCAATGGCGAGACCGAGGATGCAACCCGCGTGGTAGTAAATCCTATGGCAACTGATGACTATGACATGGAGAACGATGCATCTAAAATGATGACAATGGAGACAACTCCACAGCTATACACTATTTCTGGTGATGTTCAGTATGCAATCAACGAAGGCCAACAGGCTTCTGGTAAGGTGCAGATCGGTATGTGGATGCCAACGACAGGCACATACACCATCTCTGCTCCGCGTGCAGATGCAGATATCCAGATTCTTGACAACGGAACTCCTGTAACTCTTCCTTACACATTCGAGGCTAATGAGGGTACTGACGATAACCGTTTCGTGATGGTTATCAACAACAATGTAACAGGCATTGATAAATTGTTGCAGTTCCACATGACAAATGACAAGTCACCTGTTTACGACCTCACTGGCCGTCGTGTAAACAACACGAGCAAGGGTATCTACATCATCAACAATAAGAAAGTGGTAAAATAAAGCCCTATGAGACTATCAAGATATCTAACCCTTGTGGTGGCGATAGTCTTGTCTATCGCTGCCCGAGGTCAGGGTTTCAATCCCACAAGCCCTGGGGAGCCTAATCCGACCTATGCCCTAAAGGTAAAGGCGGATCCTGAGGAGGCTGCCACCGTGACAGGTGCCGGAAGGTATGTCATCAACAAAAACGTCACGGTTTCGGCTACAGCCACCAGCACAGAGTGGAAATTCATCAAATGGACAAACTCTGCCGGTACTGAGGTAAGCACAAGTTCAAGCTTTACTTATAAGACGACCAACAACGATGAGACCTTTACAGCCCACTACGTGAAGGTAAATACAAGCACGCTCACCACGCAATCCTACCCTTCCAACGTATTCAAGGCAACGACCAACACCTATAAGGAAGGCGCAAGCGTAAACGTATCGTGCAGTACATCTAGTGGCTATACCTTCAAGAACTGGACTAACTCTAAAGGTGAGGTTGTAAGCACCGACCGCAGTTTCTACTATACCGTAACTGCTTCCGACGAGGTGCTGACGGCAAACTATGCCTTTACGCCCTCCTCTCCATCAGAGCCGAGCGAGACAAAGGCAAAGCATCGCGTATGGTTCACCTCTGATCCTACATCAGTAAACTCCTTTAGTCAGACAAGCGGAATGCAGGTGACAGAGGGCAACACATTCAGTGTTACTGCCTACAATCGCAACAACTACACCTTCGAGAACTGGACCATCAATGGTAATGTAGTAAGCACAAGCTCTACGTACTCAGGAAAGATGGGCACAGAGGACATTACCCTCGTGGCAAACTATGTCTTCATTCCTTCTTCTCCAAGTGAACCTTCATCCGACAAGCGTAAGCACTACTCACTCTATGCAAATATGCTGGATATATACAAGGGAGAGACACAACTATATCCAATCTCTCTTGAAAACTCAACAGCAGCAAAGAGCCTCACCTTTAGTATGACGCTTCCAGAAGGATTCACGGCAGATGTAACGAAGATACAGACAACAAGCCGCACATCAGCATTTACGGTGACAGGAACTCTCAGCGGTCAGACACTCACGGTATCACTTACCGGAGGCACACAGATAGCAGGCGACAACGGTCCTGTCGTACTCATTCCTATCAAGGCATTATCTACACTTGCCGACGGAACATACGACATCGATTTCACATCGGCAACCCTTACACTATCCGACGCGACCATGCCAACCGTAACCTTCCGTCGTGGCACTATCAACGTGAGCACATTGGAAGAAGGCGAGATACAGGCACAGTTCAGTTCCGACAGTTACATGAACCGTGTTCAGTTCACCAATCAAAGTAGTGCCGACTCACGCACATACCTCTGGGACTTCGGCGATGGAACAACAAGCACGGAGAAGAACCCGATGCATATCTACTCCGCTGCCGGCACCTACACCGTAAGGCTCACAGCCAAGGGCATAGTGAAAGAAAGCGTTGCAGAGCAGGTCATCAACATCAATGCCTCAAGCACATGGAAGGCATCGGGCGACTATACCCTCGATTCCGAGGGCATGGGAGCACGTAACTTCACATCACTTCATGAGGCAATCGATCTCCTCTCACAATGCACTCCTGACGGCAACATCGTTATCACGGTGAGCAATAACGGGGCTTATGCCATGAACGCTACCGCAGCAGATAGCATTGCCCTCATCAATACCCTCGCTACCAAGCTTGCTTCTGGTAATTATTCGCTAAAGGCTCTAACCCCTAACCCCTCAACTATAACCTCTAGCCTCAATTTCACTACAAGCGCAGAGCCATATTCATATAACAAGGTGATGAGCCTCGCTATGCTCATGACTCTCGACAATGTTAGTCTGAAGCTCAACAATGTGGAAATCAATCCATCAGCCCTTCAGAACATAGAGAATGAGGAACTATGTGCAGAGACAGCAACAAAGGTTGTAAATCTCACAGCACTGAGCAGTAGCAGTAAGGTGACGGTGGAATGGCAAGCCACTATCAGCGGAAGCACGAAGCTCGGAGGCTATGCCAACAGCGGTACAGGCAACATCCCAAGCATGACCATCACCAACGGAGCACAGGCAGCACAGACACTCAGCTACGTCTGCACCTACAAGCTCGACGGCGTGGATCTCTACACCTATACCCACTCCATCACCGTGCGCCCATTGATGAGCCGTCAGACTATAACCTACGGCTCTGTTGCCGACAATGCAACGGTCAACTTCGGTTCTGTAACGCTGTCATGGACAAACCTCAACACAATGGCAACCGAAGGCTACACGCTGAAGGTGCAGCGTACTGACATCTCCACAGCAGCCGTCACCTACCACCTGACATCCAATAGCCGAACCATCGACTGCGCCCCTGGAGCAACCTACACATGGCAGGTCATAGCCCATGGAGCTTGTGATGATCTCACAGGTCCTGTCTATACCTTCACCACCAAGCAACAGGCAAATCTCACGGTAACGGCAATAGAAGCGCCGGAAGATGCAGAGGCACTAACCTCGTTCACGGTAAAGGCGACTATCAAAAATACAGGTAAGGGCACAACAATCCGCACAAGCTGGACAGACGCAATCTATCGTTCAACGACAGCCGACGGTATAGCATCAGCTACTCAGGTAGATACAAAGACGCATAGCGGAGCACTTGCACCCGACGGAAGTTACGAGGTAACGTTCACCGTCTCTGTACCAGATGCAACGGTAGGACTGGTTTACTACTATGTGAAGACCGACTACAACAACTCAGAGACAGAGACCGACGAAACCGACAACGTGATGGTGAGCAATGTCGTAGAAATAGCCAACCGCTACGTTGACAGCGAAGACTATGCCGTGCTCAAGGCATTCTTCAACGCCACCAACGGCAACGGTTGGGAGAAGCAATGGCACGTAGGAAGCAGAGCTATCAACAGCACCGCATGGACAGGCGTTACGTTCAACGATGAAGGTAAGGTGACAGCCATCAACCTTGCAAACAACAACGTAAGAGGTACGCTTGGTTCAGAAGCCTTTACCCTTACAGAACTGAAGACGCTCAACCTCAGCGGAAACCTCCTTACAGGCGATTTGTCAAAGGCATTCGGAGCTTGCACCAAACTCACAAGTTTGAACGTAAGCTATAACCGCTTCGATGCCATCGCAACTCCAATCCCATCCACTGTAACCACACTCAACATGGAGAATCAGAACAATGACCGTGATCTGAGCTACTTTACCAAACAGGAATGGGAATTGAAGGAGAACGTTGACAACGTAGAATTGAGTTCTCTTTTCACCTATAACCATAAGGATCAGAAATTCAATGCGCATCCACAGCTATATCTGTATTCCGTAGGTAACACTTACCTTGGTTCAATGCAATATAGCAACGGTAGCTACAAACTTAGCCTTTCCGGTGATTATAAGTTAGAGAACAAATCAGAGATAGTAGTCCGATCACATGAGGGCGTAGCATCAGGCACTCGTTTGCGCGGCTCTTTCTCATGGTTCTCTGGTGATGCCAATGTAGATGGTATAGTCAACGTACTCGATGCACAGCACACTCTCAACAGGGTACTGGGCAGACAGTCCGGCAACTTCAACTTCTCCGCAGCCAACACATATTCTTCCGATGAGATTATCAACGTGCAGGATATAGTTGCCACCATCAACATCTTCATTGGTGAGGAGAGTGGCAACAATGGCAAGTCAATGGCTGCAAAGGGAGACCTCTCATACAGCAGTCTCCACATTGCGAATGGTGCTATGTATCTAGACACATATAAGCCTGTAGCAGCTCTCGACTTCACCCTACGTGGTGTAACGGCTTCGCAAATAAGCCTACAGCTAAACCGCAATCGCTACCAGATGTTTACGAGCGAGAATAATGACGGACTACGCGTTGTCATCATTTCTCCTGCAGGCGATGCCATTCCGGAAGGAAGCAACCACATCCTCAAGATCTCAGGTGATGCAGAGGTCAAGGCTGCCACAGCTTCTGACATCGATGCAAAGCCTATTGACATCAGAGCAGATTTTACTACTGGCATAGATAATTACGAATTACAAATTCCGAATTACCAAGCGCCAAACACTTATGACCTTACAGGTCGCCGTGTAAAAAGTGGTAGCCAGCGCGGTCTATACATCCAGAATGGACGCAAAGTTATCATAAAATAATCACTATATATTATGATTATGAACGCAAAAAGATTTTTTTCCATCATATTAACCATCCTGCTCACGCTCTCAGCGTGGGCAGGCAACAACATCCTATCCGTCAGGAAGGATATCAAGGCTTCAGGCGGCAAGACTGTCTTTGTGCCTATTGAGCTTACCAATGACGATGAGATTGTTGCTGCACAGTTCAATATCACGTTGCCGTTCGCGAGGACTAACGATGTATTCTCGCTCTCTGAGACGCGCAACGTAAACAATCACTCCGTGAGCTGTCGTGACCTTGGAGGAAACAAATACACCATCGTCATAGTAAACATGGAGAACAAGCCTATTGGCGGAAATGCCGGCATACTCCTCTCCCTGCCTATGTTCGTCAGCGCAGATGCCCAGCCTAACAGCACATACGACATCAAGATAAGTGACGTAATACTCACAGACAAGAAGGGTAACAACATACAGACAGGCAACAGTACTGGCAAAATAACCATCACAAGCAGTCCTTCACCCGACATCCGTCCTGTAAATATCTCTTTTGGCAATACATCTTTCATGCCGGAGGATAATATCACCGTGAACTGGACAGTTGAGAACATTGGTGACTCTATCGCTGTAGAAGGATGGACAGAGAACGTATTTCTCGTAAGCAGTCTTACTGGCAGCCGTATCTATATCGGCAACGCCCGTAGCTATGCCACTCTAACCAAGGGTGGTAAGATAAGCCGTAGTGGAAAGTTCTCCGTTCCTGCCTCTCTCGGCATGGATGGTGACGTTTATGCAGAAGTGACCCTCGTAGGCAATTCCGGATTCGGTGAATATATTGCCAATCAGGAGAACAACACAGCACATAGCACCGCTACTGCAACCCTAGGCAAGAAGTTGTATCTCACATCCGATGGTCCTACACTCAAGGAGGACTCAAAGAATCCGTTCCGCATGAAACTGAGCCGTAGCGGTGACTGGAGCACAGATGAGACTTTTTCGTTAAAGTGCCTCAACACAGGACTTATCTCCATCCCGGCAACCATAACCATCCCGGCAGGTCAGAGCGGTGTGTATTTCTATGTGAATGCAATAGACAACACCATCGTGAATACTGCTGACGAAGAAACCATAACCATCACCCAGCAAGGCAGCTCGTCATTGGCAATAAGCAAGACGATAGCCATTGAGGATGACGAGTTCTTCACCATGGGTATGCAGCTCTCAAAGAATGAGATCACCGAGGGCGAAACCACTAGTCTCAGACTCTCCCTTGCCAAGAAATCAACGGAAGATCAGGTAATAAACCTTTCTACCGATTTCCCTAAGCGTTTCACATTCCCATCCACCATCACCATACCCGCTGGTCAGCTCGAAACCAACGTGGAGATAAAGACCGTGGACGATGATGTGGCAGACATACAGCGTAGCGCAGCCTTCTATGCAGTATCCAACCACTACAACAAAGGGGAGGTTATCATGCTTCTCAATGACAACGACGTGCCAGATCTTGAGTTTGAAGTAAACCCAAGCACCATCAGCGAGAGCGCAGGATTCAAGGCAGTCATGGCCACCATACGCAGGACATCAGCCAAGAACTCCAATGTGACTATTAAGCTGACAGACGATTCAAACGGTGCTCTCTACTTCCCTACCAAGACCATCACCATGGCATCAGGCGTAGAGAAGGCAGAGTTCTATATCGGAGCTGTTGACAATAACATGCAACAGGAAGCAAAGACATATACCATCACGGCGAATGTCTATATTTCTTCTTGCTCATGTAATGCCAGTGGAGAGTTGAAGGGCGTGGCACAGCAGAGTATCACCGTACTCGATGATGACTCTCCTGCACTCCTTGTTTCTACAAGCATAGCAAGTCTTTCAGAAGGCAGCGATGATGAGGCAGCGATCACCATCAAGCGAAACACATCGCCGACAGGTGCGCTTACGGTAAGCCTCACAAGCAGTGATTCACGCATTGTCCTTCCAGCCACGGTAACTATCCCTGACGGACAACAGAGCGCAACCATTAAGGTGAAGGCATTGGCAAATTCAATAACGAAGGACACAAAGACCGTCGTCATCACAGCAACAGCAAGCGGATACACCAAAGGCACATGCTGGATTCAGGTGGCTGACGAAACTCTTCCTGACCTTGTAATAACAGACTTCACAATCACTCCTACCGATAACATTGCCCATGGTTCCATAACGGCAAGAATGCGCATAACCAATAAGGGTGTCATAGCCACACAGAAGGATACCGAGGCAAAGATATATGCCGACGGCGAGGTTATCGCAACATTCAATATAGAGAGCGGACTTGAACCAGGCGGTGTAGTGACTCTCGTTGGCGAATGCACACTTCCCGACAAGGTAAAGACCATGACAGTGAAGGCAGATGTTAACCCAGGTCGTCAGGTAACGGAGAGCGTATATGTAAACAACGAGACGGAAAGCATCAGCGTAAAAGCAGAAGCTCCATATTCTGTGGTGGTAAATGTATCTTCAAAGCAAATCGCACCAGAAGGAACAGTCACCATCAGCGGTGAGATAACGCCTAACACCCAACACCTATCACCCAACACCCAACACCTATCACCCAACACCCAACACCTATCACCCAACACCCCTATTGAGGTATATGTTATCAACATGGGGCGTCGTGAGGTGCTCACCACAAAGGCTGATGAACAGGGTAACTACTCTACCAACTACACTCCGACGTCCTCACAGATTGGTCACTTCAGCGTAGGTGCATGCTATCCGGGACAGAACCTGACCGAAGAGATGACATATTTCGACATTCTCGGACTCCGTCGTCAGAATGCTACAATTCTGAAACATGAGATAACTATCGGTCAGCCACAATCAGGCAATATCGTGCTCTATAACCCAAGTGGAATAGAACTTAACAATGTACATGTAGAGGTTACCGACTGTCCTGACGATGTTAAAGTCACTTTTGGCTCAATAGCACGTATGGAAGGTGGTGCTACACAAACCATCAAATACACCATTGAGGGTCTTGCACCAAACAACGATGAGGAGTGGCACTATGTCAAGTTCAAGGTGACAAGCAACGAGAAGGCTGGCTTCGATATGTCAATTCGATATTACAACTACACAGCCAACGGATCGTTGAAGGCTAGTACAAGTAATATCAAAACTACCATGATCAAGGGCGAGTCACGCGATTACCAAATCACCGTAAAGAATGTTGGTATGGGCGAGACTGGCAAGATGACCCTTGACCTTCCATCCAACCAGACATGGCTTACAAGCGTCACGCCACTTACAATGGCATCATTGGCATCAGGCGAAGAGACAACTATAATCCTTCGCATGACACCTACTGATGATATGCAGCTCAACGTGCCTATGACTGGAACACTTGCCATCAATGCCGCAAATGCAAATGGTATAAGTATTCCATACCGAATAGAGACAGTATCTGGCAATACAGGTAAGCTCTGCATTGAGGTATGGGACGAATTCACATCATACGATGAATCCAAGCCAAAGGTAAAGAATGCACAGATTGTTGTGCGTCATCCTTCAACTAATGCACTCATCACATCTGGAACAACAGATGAAACAGGAGCGTTCAACACAGAACTTCCTGAAGGCTATTATGTACTCAACGTGTCAGCCGATGACCACGGCTCTTACACCAATACCATCCTCGTTGACCCAGGCGTTGACAACAAGGAAATTGTTATGCTACCATTCCAGGCTATCAAGGTAACATGGGATGTTGTTGAGACAACAGTTGAGGATAAGTACGACATCAAGACTACAGTGACATACGAAACCCGTGTGCCAAAACCTGTTATAGAGGTAATCGGTCCTGATTCTATTTCTGCACAGAACATACGCGACTATGGTTCTGACCTTGTATATTACGTGCTGACAAACAAGGGACTCATCACTGCACAGGATGTTACTGTAACCCTCGGAACCATAGAGGGATGCGATGTGACATATCTACGCGAAATGCCATTCGACCTTGCACCAGGTGCAACAGAGATCGTGCCAGTAAGGGTTTCTCCTCATGTAGACGATATGCAGGCTAAGGCATTAGCAAAGGGATTCTATGCACCGAGGAAAAATGGTAGCGTGGCTGATATTCCAGACAACTGGGACGGTTTCAAGAGTTGTGTGATAGATGCTGTTATTGACTTCGTGTTTTCTTGCGAAGGCTCGGATTTGCATGACTGGACTCACTTCACATCAACACTTGCTGGTTGTGCAAAAGCATTTATAGACTCATTGCCATTCATCGATATGGGTACAAGTTCTGGTTCTGGCGAAGGCAAGCCTTCAAAGACATCAACGACAAAGACCGAAGCTGGGAAGAACAGCAACGGCACAATGTCGTTTGAAACGAAGGAGTGCGACCCATGTCTGATGAACATCATCAGATGTATGCTGAAAACCGCACTCTGTGTCTATGACCACCTACCTTCGAAGCCGAAACTAAAGAAAATACAAGGAAGTCGTAGCGAGATGATTGCAGCCGCAGCAAGCAATGCCAAAGAAATACATGATTCAGCAGGTGATGCTTACGATTTCTTGAAGGATACCTGCCCACCATGTCCTTTGGATGATTGCTTCGAAGTTCCCAATCCTCCTTTTGACCCTGACGGTGTTCCAAACTCAGCACACGCAAAGAGAAAGAATTCCGTAGGCATGATTGCAGGCAGACGTCAGCCTTTACCTGTACATGTGCAGAACCTCATCCTTGCTACTGAGATGCAAAAATATTTCAATAGTAGTTGTGGCTCTATATTCAATCTATACTATGGGGATATGGAATGGGCTTTCACTCCAAAGGAGGAGATGGATGTATTCTCTGCCAACGTAGAGCGATACTTGAATGACGAGGCTTCCTTACTGGATGTAAGGGATGCCAAGCCAAGCAATATCAACGAGGAGCAGTTGAATAAGTTCATTGAGAATATCAAATATCGCAAGGAACATGATGGGGAACTGAAAAATATGAATCTCTTCATCTATCATGCAAATGTGATTGATTGGGCTGAAAGTATAGCGAAGGAACATGGGTATGAGGATACATACGAATTCCTTCAGGGAGCTATCGACGAATATGAAATTGGCGAGGAGGAGCGTAACTCAAGCAAGTCAAGTGTCTGCGCTTCTATCAAACTACAGATCAATCAGACCATGACGATGACACGTCAGGCATTCCTCGGAACTCTCACCGTATTCAACGGCCATGAGTCTGAGCCTATGACTGATATAAAGCTCGATTTGAAAGTAACGAATCCTGACGGTGACGTGGCTACAAGTCATGAGTTCCAGATTAATCCTACATCCCTTGATGTATTCTCTGGAAACCTGAACTTTACGGATGGATGGAGCCTTGCAGCAAACTCTACAGGTACAGCTACTATCACATTCATTCCTACGAAGTATGCAGCTCCTACAGAGCCTGTGGAGTATAGCTTCGGCGGTACGCTCACCTATACTAATCCTTACACAGGCAGTACGGTGACGCGCGAGCTTTACCCTGTTAAGCTCACCGTGAAGCCTTCTCCTGAACTTGACCTCACATATTTCATGCAGCGTGACATTCTTGGTGACAATGCCCTTACGCCTGACGTTATTGAGAAGAGCGTTCCTGCTGAGTTCGCATTGCTCATAAACAACAAGGGTAATGGTGAGGCTACAAATGTGAATATCCTCACTAACCAGCCTGAGATTGTGGATAACGAGAAGGGATTGCTCGTGAAGTTCGAGATACTATCAAGTATGGTGAACGGTAAGGATAAGACCTTGGCTCTCGGTGGTAGCGTAGCTTCTAATTTCGGCAACATTCCTGCAAAGAAACAGGCTTATGCCCAGTGGGAACTGAAGTGCGACCTCCTCGGTCATTTCACCTCTTACGATGTGGAGGCTACTCACGTTACGAGCTACGACAACCCAGACCTCAGTCTGCTTGACAAGGTTACGATTCATGAGCTTATTCATAGTTTGAAGTTCCCTGTGGAAACGGGTAGCAACGACAGCATCATGGCTTGGCTCGTGAATGATATTCCAGATGCCAAGGATCGTCCGGATGCCATCTATTTCAGCGATGGCAGAGTTGCCGATGTTCATAACCTCACGGGTGACATGGCAGTATGCAACAAGGTGGATAAGACGCATTACCAACTCATAGTGAAGCCTGAGCGCACCGGATGGATTTACGGCAGCATTGCCGACCCTGCGCTTGGTCGCTCGAAGGTTGTGGGTGTTACGCGCGTTGGCGATGGTCAGAATGTGTCGGCACGCAACTTCTGGCAAACGGAATGGACGCTACGTGACGGTGCTGATCCTCTGCAGGACTATCGTCTGCACTTCTGCGACAGCGTAGCTACGCTTGAGGATCAATACTATATTATCGAGTATATGCCTCTCCCAGAACTTGAACTGAAGGTGACCGAGATTACCGGTCCTCACACAGACAAGAAGATTGAGGATGAGCAGTTGAAGAAAGTAACCGTACACTTCAACAAGCCTATCCTTACTGAGACCTTCACATCTGAGGACCTCTCTATGCGCTGTCAGGGCAAGGACATCGACATGAGTTCTGTTACCTTCTCTACCGATGACAACCAGAACTTCACACTTGATATGTCGGAGGCTACCAAGGGCGATGGATACTATGTGCTCAAGGTTGCTACGAATACCATTACCGACTATGAGGACTTCTATGGTCGTGAGGATGGCAAGTGTGACTGGATTCAGTTCATTGGCGGTGTATGTAAGGTGGCTGGTATTGTATGGCCTATGAACAGCGGACAAATCTATATCACTACAAAGAAATCAGATACCGTGCATAGCAAGGGCAGATATCAGGCTCCTTCTCTCCTAACGGATGAGGTCAGCGTGCCTTATGGCGATGAGATGATTTTCGAGGCAATACCTAAGAATGGATATCTGTTCAAGGGTTGGTATATGGGCGATGAGTGCGTAAGTACGGATGAGACCTATACCACATATTGTCTTGACCATACTACGCTCAAGGCTGTTTTCTACGAGAGCAACGCTCAGCTTATCGTGGATTACAACAGCAAGGGCGGTACGGTGACAGGTGCCGGCTCTGGTACGTACGGCGTGGGCAAAGCTATGAGACTTCGCGCTCTTCCTGCCGACGGATTTGCTTTCACAGGATGGGTTATCGGCAACGAGATCATATCTACGGATGAGTTCTATGAATTCACCATCAAGGGCGATATGAGCATAAAGGCTGAATTCGTCCTAAAGGGCGGTAAAGTGGGCGACGTGAACGTGGATGGATTCATCACCATCAGCGATGTCACGGCTCTTGCAAACATCCTCCTTGAGAAGAGTGTCAACGGTTCATCTCTCGTATATGCCGATGTGAACAAGAGTAAGAGCGTCACTATCAGTGATATAACTCCGCTTAATAACATGATTCTCGGTGATGTTTCAAATGCCAAGGGTGGTTACGGCTATTCTTTACGCAGAAATGCCAACCACGACGCCCTCCTCAGCATGGATGACGTACAGCTAAATGCTGGCACAGCCACACAGCAGTCTATTGCTCTTGACGGCGTATATCGCTATGTCTGCTTCCAGATGGACATAGATGTTCCGGCAGGCATCGACATCCAGAATGTGGTGAACGCTGAGGGTACCGATGCTCATATCGTGGAATGGAACAAACTGAAGAATGGTATGTATCGCATCATAGGTTACTCTCATGACAATGCATCTGTTCGTGACGGTAATCTCGCCGATATTACGTTCAGGGCTTCCGCAGATATGAGGGACGGAATCTACCCATTCCATGTAAGGAACATACTTCTTGGCAGGGCAGATGGTAGCGAGGTGACGATTGACAATATCAAGTCGAACATCATCGTTGGAAATGCGACAAGTAATTACGAATTACAAATTACGAATTACCCGCAGCAACAATCTATCTACGACCTTCAGGGACGAAAGCTCAACTCAGCTTCTGCTATGAAGTCAGGACTATACATAAATAATGGCAAGAAAGTAATTAAGAAATAAAAGGCCCCTTCCCCCGCCCTCCCGAGGGAGGGAGCCGGAGAGCCGACGAATTACACTCAGAAAATTGGAAATCAAAAAGAATGGTATGAAAAGATTGGTATTTATTTTCTCTCTACTGCTGAGCCTCACAGGGGCTCATGCAGTGGAGTTTACAGACATTAGTAAACTGGATTATGCTGTCTATTTTGAGCCTGTAACAGGACAGATAGGCAATTACGTAGATATCTACATCAAGGAGAAGACCCAGATGTTATCTACTGGCTATGGCATTGACATAGTGATGCCTGACGGCTTTAGCGTGATGGAGCACGAGAGTATGCGCAAGTGTGAATTTGCTGCATACGGTGGAAACAAAATCACGTCAAAGAACGACAACAGATTTCGCTTCAACTATGCCATCAGCTCCGTTAGCAATATGGTTCCCGCCGGTAGCGATGTGGTTACGCAAAGGGTGAGACTGAAAATCGACAAGACGGTTGCGCCCGGTGAATATGCCATTGTCATTACAAATAGCGAGATTGTGTCAGAAACTGGTGCTGCGGGCACTATGAAGCGTCCTGCCGATATCTATTGCAAGGTTACGCTACAAAGCTCGCCTGTGGTGACTTCTTCCACTACATCCATTGACCTGCGTGGTTTCGACGAGGTATTCGGCTTGGTGGATGTCTCGGCTAACCCTAACGTCATCATTTTTGCCAACGAGGGACAGGTGGAGAACGAGAATAACGTTGTGGTGGATGACAACTGCGAGAGTCTTGTCATTACCGACAAATATCCTTTCTCCATCCCTGCGGATATGGGTTTCCATGTTGACTATGCGTGCTATGAGCGTGAAGATATCAATGGTACTTCTACATTGTATCTGCCTTTCGGTTTCAAGCCTTCTACATTCAAGGCTTACACACTTGACAACGAGAATGGGGGCATACTGAATTTCAAGGAGATAACGAAGAGTTGCTCTGCCTATACACCGCTTATCATCTGCCCAAAAGATAACATGGCTTCTGCAAAGGTGAAGATTGTGAAAGAAGATTTCGATATATCTCCATCTACCGAAAAGTCAATCACGAAGAACGGTTATAGTTTTAATGGCGTTCTTGGTACCAGAGTTCTCTATGGCACAGACGGATGTTTCGTATTCTCTGCCAAAGACTACAAGTTCAAGAAGTGTAATGACGCTGGCACCACAATACGTGCTTTCCGCTGTTATATGCAGACTCCACATAACCTTACTGCAAAGTCAGAGTTGGGCTTTATTATCGATGGTATGAGTACAGGCATCAGCACCCTAACACCTAACACCCAACACCTAACACCTATTTACGACCTTCTTGGTCGTAGGGTCGTTTCACCAAAAAGCAGCGAAATCTATATTATTAACGGTAAAAAAGCTATTTTCAAATAATGATGAAAGATTATAAAACACCAACACTTGTTGTTCATACATTAAAGATTAAAACGCTCATGGCTGGAAGTTATGGCAAAGACGTTTTTAGTGGAAGTGTTGATACTAGCACAAGCGATATAATGGATTTTGACGAAGAGGCTGGAGCAAAATCCTGCTACTTCTACGATGGATTTGACGATTGAAGCAAATCCTAATAAAACAATCCCCCAAGGGGAAGTGGTTTATCTATTATTGCCACTCATAGGTTTCCAAATTGGTTACCTATGAGCGGCAAGCATTTTATTCCGTACTTACCGAAATAACCCACATCTTCCCCCATGAGCATAGGCTTTCCTTGCAAGAAACTCCGCTGTTTTACCGCTTTTCCACCGTAGATGCTCCATCGATACTCCATCGATGGTCCATCGATGGTCCATCGTTTCGATGGAGGATCGATGGAGGACTGATGGACAATCGATGGAGTATCCTCAGAGTTTCAAAGGAGGAATTTGCTGTTTACGCCTTGAGAATTAGAAACGCGCACCAGCCTTTAGGAGCTGACGTCCGCTATTTTCAAGCCGTGATTACTGTGCAATTCTCACTTTTTCTTTGGAAAAGTTGCTTGATTTGAAAAACTTTTAGTATTTTTGCACGTTACAAGGTCAAAAGGCGAAAGGCAGACTCTCTCCCCGCTCTCCCTACATAGGGAGAGAGCTGGAACGCAAAAAATCCTCCTACGCAGGGGGACACAGGGGGGCTATTTGACTTTTGGAATAAAGTAGTAAACAAAAAAATAAATAACATGCGAAAGATATTATTCATCATATCCATTGCGGTATTACCCATCTTATCCTTTGTATTATTAAGTAATGGGATCTTTACACAGAAAGATTCTATTCTTGAGACTGATTCTCTTACCCAAAAAGAGATAAAGCAGTTGCAAGAGAAAATAATAATGACAGATAAGGATACGCTTCTCTCTGAGGCTTTCTTCAGGAAATGGGAGGAAGCATCTGCCGAATATGCACGTTCACATTCCAATCCTATGATAGACAGTATCTATCAAAAAGTATTCACATACATAGTCGATTCATTTAAGAAACGTGCTTCTGAAGATCCTACGTATGAGGTAGAAAATACCAAGTATATAGTCCTTCCATGCTACCTCGAAATCTGGGAATGGGAAGAAGATACTGTTGTTGAGCAAAGTACAGAACATGCCAATGGAAATCTCAAAGTGGTTGAACTTGGTGTAGGGGATATAATTGATGGCAATTATGAAAGAGTCGCTAGCGGATATTATGTCCCTCATATAAAGTCTGACAAGCCTGTATTGTACGACTTTCCAACGATTCATAATCTCATGGAGAAATATCTGAATAAGAATAAAAATAGAAGAAAAAAAATAGAAAATCGAAAGTATATTCCTATTGCACCTCATCATTGGGGGAAGGGTTGGTATTTTAATACTATGCCTATCATCAATAGAATTAGCTTCTATAAAAATAAGGGGATAGGTGTATATACTCGTACTTCTTGGTGGACAGGTTGTGATTTCTTTCTGCCTGCTAAAAGTGATGAAATCATTAAGAAAAATTACTGGGTAGAATAAAAATCACATAAATAACGTGAGTTATATGAATTTATCCACTTGTATATTATTGAAAACCATAAGGTTGAAAGAGCTCTGAAGGAGCGACACCTAAAAGGGCAGTCCGTTAGGGCTGTTATATTTGTCGATATTAGAGGGATGAGGTCTGTAGGACCGACACCTAAAGTCTTCAGGTGTCGCACTTACAGCGCTCCTTTAATCACGCATCTACCGAATAACAGCCCTTACGGACTGCCCTATTAGGTGTCGGGCTTTGGCTTTCCCTTCGGCCGCCGACCTCTTCGACGTTCAGCCCTAGCAGTCTTGAATTGTTCGCAAAGCTCACCAAGGTATGCAAGTTCTTCGCTGAAGCTCATCAAGCTGAAGCAATTCGTCGAACTCACGTTAAAATACCATATTTCATCTATGGAAAAAGACTTGAAATAAACACTATAAATCCCATAATGTTAATTAATCTCATAATTTGCGCTTGGATTTGGACATTAGGAGAAAAATGAGTAATTTTGCCGAAATCTTAAAAAAAAGATAACTAAAACAACTAATAATAAACATAAAAAAATGAGATTTTACACAAAACTCATGGGGTTAACCCTCAGCGCTATGCTCTTCTCAGGCATGGCTATGGCACAGGATGTGCAGAATTTCTATGAGAAAAACCAAGTTCTTAACTACAACGACGGCGACAAGCAGGCTGGCGAGATGCCTCAGCCTGACAAGTTCGACCCTAACTTTCACATCTACCTCTGCTTCGGACAGTCGAATATGGAGGGAAATGCGAAGATTGAGCCACAGGACCGCGACAACCTGAACCCTCGCTTCCGCATGATGGCTGCTGTGGATATGAAGACCACAGGCCGTAAGAAGGGGCAGTGGTATGTTGCTGTTCCACCATTGTGCCGCGCATGGACAGGTCTTACTCCAGCCGATTATTTCGGTCGCTCTCTCGTGGAGCAGCTTCCAGAAGAGATAAAGGTGGGCGTTATCAACGTTGCAGTAGGTGGTGCGAGCATCGACCTCTACGACGAGGACAAGACAACGGAGTATATCTCAAAGCAGGCTGACTGGTTCAAGAACTTCTGTAAGGAATATGACGATGCACCTATGCGCCGACTCATGGAGTGTGCGAAGGCAGCTCAGAAGGTTGGTGTCATCAAGGGTATCCTGTTGCATCAGGGATGTACCGACAACAACCAGAAGGACTGGCCTCAGCGCGTAAAGCTGGTTTATGACCGTATGCTCAAGGAACTCGACCTCAAGGCAGAGGAATGCCCATTGCTCGTTGGTGAGCTTATGACAGAGGAGGACGGCGGTTGCTGCTTCCATCACAATGCCATCATCGACAGAATTCATGAGACTATCCCAACAGCATATCCTGTTTCTTCACTCGGTTGTAAGGGTCGTCCTGACAAGCTCCACTTCACAGCCGACGGCTATCGTGAGCTCGGTCGCAGATATGCCAACGTGATGATGTCGCTTCTCAACAAGGAGTCATTCAAGGTGGCAAGCACAACGGTTCCTTGCCAGGAATATCCAAAGATTGACAAGGACGGTCGTGTGACATTCGGCGTAATGGCACCTGAGGCAAAGTATGTTGCTGCTGATATCTGTAGCAAGAAATACCCAATGATAAAGGATTCTACTGGTTTCTGGACAGTAACCACAAACCCACTCGTTTGCGGAAACCACTATTATTTCCTCACTATCGACGGCACTAACTACATCGACCCATCTTCAAAGGCTGTATATGGCTGCGGCAAGATGTGCGGTACTATCGATATTGACGTTGACATCAGAGACAACAAGACTCTCTTGGCTACAATGCACGGAGCTACAATGACTCCAGAGGAGATCGCCCTCTATCAGCCAAATGCAAGTGCAAAGCGCGGTCAGGTGCGTGAATGCCGCTACTGGTCTTCAGTAGAGAACCGCGAGCGCCGCTGCTTCGTTTATACTCCTGCAAGCTATGACAAGAACGTGAAGGCAAAGTATCCTGTTCTCTATTTGCAGCATGGTATGGCAGAGAACGAGACAGGCTGGAGCACACAGGGTAAGATGCAGTATATCATGGACAACCTCATCTCTCAGGGCAAGGCAAAGGATATGATCGTGGTTATGGATAACGGTAACTGCGACTATGGCTTCGGCTCTAAGAAGGGCGAGACAATGCAGGAGTTCGGTGCTTCTTTCCAGAACGTACTCCTCACAGATATCATCCCATTCATCGACGGTAACTTCCGCACAAAGACCGACCGCTTGAACCGCGGTATGGCAGGCCTCTCATGGGGTGGCAAGCAGACTCTCGACATCACCACAGCCAACCTTGACAAGTTCGCTTACATCGGCACATTCAGCGGTGCTATCTTCGGTCTCGACCTCAAGACATACGCTAACGGCGTGTTCGCTGATGCAAACGCATTCAACAGCAAGGTGAAGTATTTCTTCATGGGCATGGGCTCTGAGGAGAACTTCGGTGCAGAGAAGATGACAAACGACCTGAAGGGAATGGGCATCAACGTGACTTACTTCCCATCACAGGGCACACATCACGAGTGGCTCACATGGAGAAGATGCTTCGCTGAGTTTGTGCAGCATATTTTCTAGACCTAACTACAGCCCCTCACCCGTCCTACGGACACCCTCTCCCCAAGGGGCGAGGGAAAAGGATGTAATAAACCCTCAAAGGAATCCCCATAGCGAGATAAAGGTAATTTTCCCCTCGCCCCTTGGGGAAGTCGGAGATTGAGTATCTCCGAGTATGTGTCAGAGGGTGTCCGCAGGACGGGTGAGGGGCTATTTTTTTACCTTATTTTTTTGGTATTTTCCCCAAAAATATGTACCTTTGCAACTCAAATAAACTAAGAACATTTTTTTGTAACTTTATTATCCCGCATTTGCTCCTGCGGTTATAGTATAAAGAGCCTGTCTACTCTTGTACTATAAAAAAGTTTCCCCCTCGGGGGAATATGGGGGGCTAAAATTTAGAAATGAAGAAGAATCTCGAGACAATTTGTATTCATGGCGGATGGAAGGCTACCAAGGGTGAGCCTCAGCAGTTACCTATCTATCAGAGCACCACATTCAAGTATGATACCAGCGACCAGATGGCTCGCCTGTTCGATCTGAAGGACAGCGGCTATTTCTACACACGTCTGGCAAATCCTACCAACGATGCCGTTGCAAAGAAGATTGCAGCACTCGAAGGCGGTGTAGGTGCAGTACTTACAAGCTCTGGTCAGGCAGCCAACTTCTACGCTATCTTCAACATCTGTGAGGCTGGCGACCATTTCATCACCTCAAACAACATCTATGGCGGTACATACAACCTCTTCGGCGTTACCCTGAAGAAGCTTGGCATAGAGTGCACCTTCATTGACCCTGACTGGGATGACGAGCGTATTGAGAAGGAGTTCCGTCCTAATACAAAGTGTTTCTTCGGCGAGACTATCTCAAACCCTGGCGGTAACGTATTCGATATAGAGCGATTCGCAAAGATGGCTCACAAGCATGGTGTACCTCTCGTTGTTGATAACACCTTTGCTACTCCAATCAACTGCCGCCCATTCGAGTGGGGCTGCGATATCGTTACCCACTCTACCACAAAGTACATGGACGGTCATGCTACTCAGGTAGGCGGTTGCGTGGTTGATTCAGGCAACTTCGACTGGGATGCACACAGCGACAAGTTCCCTGGCCTTACCACTCCTGACGAGTCATACCACGGACTGGTATATACCAAGGCATTCGGCAAGGCTGCTTACTGCACCAAGCTCGTAACACAGCTTATGCGTGACCTCGGCAGCATTCCTGCACCACAGAACTCATTCCTCCTGAACCTCGGTCTTGAGACTCTTGCCCTGCGTATGCGTCAGCATTGTGCCAATGCCCAGAAGGTGGCTGAATGGCTTGAGAAGAACGAGAAAGTGGGCTGGATAAACTATGCAGGACTACCATCAAACAAGAACTATGCCCTTGCCCAGAAGTATATGCCAAACGGCACTTGCGGCGTTATCGCATTCGGTCTGAACGGTACTCGTGAGGAGGCTATCAAGTTCATGGATAACCTTGAGTTCATCTCTATCGTGACCCACGTGGCTGATGCCCGCACCTGCGTACTGCATCCTGCAAGCCACACCCACCGTCAGCTCTCTGAGGAGCAGTTGCGTGAGGCAGGCATAGCACCAGACCTTGTACGCTTGTCAGTCGGCATCGAGAATGCAGAGGATATCATTGCAGACCTCGAGCAGGCAATGGCTAAGATGTAAAGACCCTCTAAATCCCCCTGCACAGGGGGACTTTTTAAAGATTTGGCTAAGCAGAAATATTATGTAGTATGGAACGGACCGTCTCCTGGCGTGTATTCCTCTTGGGAAGCATGTCAGGAGGCGGTTAATGGTGTTTCAGGAGCTAAGTATAAATCATTCAAGACACAGGAAGAGGCAGAAGATGCCTTTGAGATGGGAGAAGAGGCTTACGAAGAGGCTAAAGCCAGTGATACTAGTGATGCTAGCACTTCTAGCAAACCTAGTATTTCTAGAGAATCTAGAGAATCCTGTAATTCCAATGAATCCAGCAAGCCCATTCGTCCAGCCTTTAACCCGCAGAATCTTCCTGCTGAAGTCATCCGCGAGGCAATAGCCGTGGATGCAGCCTGTTCGGGCAATCCAGGAGCAATGGAATATCGAGGCGTGTATCTCGCTGACGGCAAGGAGATATTCCACTATGGCCCCGTACATGGCACAAACAACATAGGCGAATTCCTTGCCCTTGTTCACGGTCTTGCCCTACTCAAGCAGAAAGGACTCGACACAATGCCGATATACAGCGATTCGGTCAACGCACAGCTATGGGTAAGAAAACATCATTGCAAAACAACCCTTGTCCGCAACGACGAGACAGAAAAGCTGTATCAGATGATTGAACGGGCAGAAGCTTGGTTGAGAAACAACACGTATCGAAACCCTATTATCAAGTGGCAAACTGATAAATGGGGCGAAATTCCAGCTGATTTCGGGAGAAAATAGGCCTATTTTGGTTAAAATTAATGGTTTTTCGAAAAAAAATCGGGAAAAGTTTGATTTATATCAACCTTTTTATTATCTTTGCAAATGTTTTCCGGCATACCCAATCTGGTTTAACCTCTGAATACTATACTCTCACAAAAATATTCTCACTATTAAGCTCCTAACAATACTGAACAATCTATTGTCGGTAAAACCATAACACTCATAAAGAGTGCTCAGATGGAGCGGCACTTGTCATCCGACTGTGCCGCTCTTTTTATTTTAAGATAAAGACCTGAATGCTTATGAAAAATTGCATCATACTCTCCATACTATTATCTCTTGTTGCGATGTCATGCCTTGCCATCCCGGCAAAGCGTGTAAAGCGATCCCTTACCCTTGCCGACGGCACCACAGTCATGGCTACGCTCGTCGGTGATGAGAACGGGCGCTGGTATGTTGACGACATGGGAAATGCATTGACAGAGGATAGTATCGGTGTAGCTCACTATATCTCCCAATTTGAACTTGATTCTCGCAAAAAGGCAAGGACAGAGCGCATAACTATGCGCAACAATAGCAGGAAAGCCCGACTTGCGAAGGCGAAACAAATTTCATCATTTATAACACGAGGTTCTGACGAAACCATCTACGAGGGTTACACAGGCTCAAAGAAGGGACTTATCATACTCGTCAATTTCACCAACAAGAAATTCACCTTCACACGCAATGATTTCAATGCCCTTGCCAATGAGGAAGGATATAGCAAGAACGGTGCAAAGGGCAGCGTGAGCGACTACTTCAGAGAGCAGTCATACGGCAAGTTTGAATTGGAATTCGATGTAGTTGGCCCATACAACCTTTCACATGAAATTTCATATTACGGCAAGAATGACGATAATAACGAAGATGTTCTACCTGGCGAGATGATAACTGAAGCCGTGAAACTCGCAGACAAGGATGTCAACTTCGCCGACTATGACTGGAACCGCGACGGAGAGGTGGATCAGGTGTATATCATATATGCCGGCTATTCAGAAGAACAGGGAGCTCCCTCCCATTGCATATATTCGCATGAATGGGACCTTGAATCCGCTAAGCACTTTAACAATGGCGGAGACGGGGCTATCCTTCTGGATAACGTCTGGATCAACACCTATGCCTGCAGCAGCGAACTAAAAGATTTCAGGGGCAAGAAGATGAACGGCATAGGAACAATATGCCATGAGTTCAGCCATTGCCTTGGTTTCCCCGACCTTTACGATACCGACAACAACAACACCTTTGGCATGAGCTCATGGTCGATAATGGACTACGGTTCCTACAATGGCGACAGCCATCGCCCATGCGGATATACCTCATACGAGCGTTGGCAAGCAGGATGGCTTGAGCCTGTCGAGCTTACTGCCACCACCACCGTAACCGATATGAAGCCTATCACCGGCACTCCCGAGGCGTATGTGATTTACAATGATGCCAATCACGATGAGTACTACCTTCTGGAAAACCGTCAGCTCACCTCATGGGATGATGCGGGCTATGGTCATGGACTGCTCATCCTGCATGTGGACTATGACAAAGAGATATGGGAGAACAATAAGGTGAACAACCTTGCCTCCCATCAGCGACTTACAATCTTCCATGCCGACAACGATGCCCTCAACACATCTCTTGAGGGAGACCCCTACCCTGGCACGTCAGGCAACAATTCACTTACCGACTCAACCATTCCGGCTGCCAAGCTCTTCAACGCCAATAAGGACGGCAAGAAATTCATGGGCAAATCAATAACTGACATTACCGAAAACATTAACGGTACTATCAGTTTCACATTCACCAATCCTAAAGCCACGACAGACATAACCCAATACCCAACACCTACCACCCAGAAGATATACAGCATCAACGGCCAGTATATGGGTACTGACTTGAAGAAACTTCCTCAAGGAATATATAAGGTGAAAAAAGGAAAGTAAACGAGTGTTTTTCATGAGTTTTCCTTGCCCTCGTTATAGGTCCGATTCAAGTCCGCTATAAGTCCATTCTCAGAACGTGGGCATAACGGAGGGGGCATTGGTTCAAGCCCACCATAAAGCGCATTAAAACTAAGAAAGAGTCCTGTAGGTCAATGACCTGCAGGACTTTATATTTACTCAATTATTGCTGTTACGAAATCAAAATAGTAAGGATGAATCCTACACGACATCCTCCTTGCGGCTTTTCTGCAAGGTCGAGCATTCCTCCTTGCTGAATCATCATCCGACGACTTAGGGAAAGACCTATACCGCTACCGCTTCGCTTTGTGGTGAAGAAGGGAACAAAGAGCGACTGCCGATTCTCTGCAGGGATTGGCAGACCATCATTGCCAATGTAAAGCGTAAATACATGGCTGTCTGCGGGCTCCTCCATTTGGTATATCATCATTTTCTTCGCTTCTGCTTCGGCTGCGTTCTTCGCAAGGTTCATCAGCACTTGGCGTAACATCCCAACATCTGCCCGAACTATCAAATCCGTGGGAACGTCTATCTCCCACGTCAGTTCCGGATAGGCATTACATACCTCATCAAGCACAGGACGAAGCGCCACGTCTTGCAACACGGGTTTCTCCAATTCCGACATCTTACGGTAATTAGCCACGAAGTCACTCAAATGGCGGCTGGTGTCGAAGATGGCCTGAATGCCAGGTTCAAGAAGAGTGCCTTTCACATCGTCGCGGCTAAGCATTGACTGGCTGATACTGGTAATAGGAGCTGTGGCGTTCATCATCTCGTGAGTCAGCACACGGGTTAGCCGTTCCCATGATTCCACCTCATTCTGATTCACTTGCTGACGGATGGTTTCTCCCAGTTGGTTCAGCGTCTGCTGCATAGCGCGTTCTCCAGGTAGTAAGCCATTGGTAGGAAGACGGAAAGTGAAATCATGATTGCGGATAGCCTCCTGCATCATATGGGCACGTATCTTCAGCGAACGCTGCCGGCGCACAGTCCATGCTATGAGCGCAGCGAACAAAATACATATTATAATAAGGAGCCACATCATAAGCGCTTCATTTTATTATAGAGTGTCTGTCGCGTGATACCGAGGAGCTCAGCAGCCTGTGAGAGATTGCCGTGACAGTGGTCAATGGTTCGACGGATATGGTCTTTCTCCATTTCGTCAAGTGTGACAATCTCGTTACGCATTTCGAGGACATCCTTTAATTTGCGAATCAGTTCGTCATTGTCCCACGGTTTGGTGATGAAATCAGCTGCACCGCTCTTCAGTCCTCGTACTGCCAGCGAAACGTCAGCGTAAGCCGTCAGCAATACCACCGGAGTCTGCGGATGCTGTTTGCGGATAGAGCGAAGCCAGAACAGGCCTTCCTGTCCGCTGTTCACGCCAAGCGTGAAATTCATGTCGAGCAATACGATGTCTATCTCTTCCTGTGCCATCGTTTTCAGGATATCATCAGGCTTTTCCAACGTCAATATGCGTTCAAAGACACTATCCAGAAGATAGCGCATGGCTGTCAGGATGGAAGCATTGTCATCTACAACTAATATAGTACCAAATTGTTTCATGGGTGCAAAGATACGAATTTCTGTCAAAAAATCATACGGATGACTGTCTAATTTTTTGACAATCTAACTTTGGCGACGTTAAAACTCTTGGAACATAATGGGAAAATATCTAATTTTGCAGAAGAAAAATTACGAGAACAGGCTGCACCTCGGTAAAGAGCAAGCTCTCTACACTCGGTTGAAACTGTCCTTGCATCACAAAAGAACAATAAGTAATGAAAATATCATTGATCGCTATCTTGACGCTTACAGCCGTTTCAGCCCATGCGCAAAACTCATGGACGATGCAACAATGCATGCAATACGCAGTGGAGCACAACCATGAGGTGAAGCGTACAGAGCTTGAGCTTGACAATTACAAGGCCAGTAAGACAGGTGCCATCGGCCGTTTCCTGCCTGATGTGCATGGAGGCATCGAAGCGCAGTATAATTACGGACGTGCCATCGACCCAGAAACGAATGGTTATACCGATGTGAATACCTTCTATAACGTCTATTCCCTGAGTGCCTCACTGCCCTTGTTCGACGGATTCAGCCGTCTGCATGCGCTTCGTGCAGCCAAGGCAAGTGTACTGATGGGACGAATGGCGCTTCGTCAGCAGCAAGACCTAACGGCTCTGAACGTGCTTCAGGCATATACCAATGTTGCCTACTATCAAGGTCTTGTAAAGATGGCAGAAGAAAAGGTTGAAGAAGCCGAACTACTGCTCAGACAAACGCGAATACTTGAAGAGGTGGGCCGCAAGAGTGCAGCCGATGTAGCTCAGGTGGAATCGCAGCAGGCAGAAGCTCATTATGAACTCACCCGTCAGCAAAGTCTCTTGGCTTCAGCGCTGTTGGACCTGAAAAAGGAAATGGCTTTCCCAATTGCTGACACGCTTCCATTGTCAATCCAACAAGATCAGCCGACACCCAACACCCAACACCCATCATCCATCGCCTACGGACAAACCTTAACGAAGGAACATCCGGAACTACAAGTATCGCATTACCAGATGCAGACATCAAAACACGAGTTGCATCAGGCGCGTGCTTCCCTGTTTCCGTCAATCTCGTTGAGTGCGGGTATGAACACCACCTACTACCACACCCTTCATTCTGATGCCGGACAGTCTTTCCGCAACCAGTTCAAGAACAATATGGGTGAATATGTTGTTGCCACGTTGAGTTTCCCCTTGTTTAATCGCCTACAGACCATCACCAGCATCCGACGGGCTAAAAACAACTATCAGATAGCCCGCGAGAACTACGAACAGAAGCAGCTGGAGTTGGAGAAGCTGAGCCGCGAAGCCTGGCAGGACTGGCAAGGCTATCTCAAACAAACTGAGCAGATGGTAAAGAAAGTTGAAGCCGACAGTCTGGCCTATCAGCTAACACGTCGCCAATTCGAGGAAGGACTCTCAACTGCCATTGACATGCACACCACTTCCTCGCAACTGCTAAAATCGAAAGCCACCCTGCTGCAATGCCGGCTGATGGCAATAGTTAAAGAACATTTGATAAGATATTATAACGGAGAAACGATATGGACAAAATAATCGAAAAGACAAAGGCACAAAAGTTGAAGAAATATTGGCCGTGGATAGGTGTTGGGTGTTTGGTGTTGGGTGTTAGCCTCTGGCTTATATTCGGCAATCACGCCTCAACGCTGAAAGTAAATGCCAATGACCTGACTATGAGCGAGGTAACGAAAGCAGAATTCAAGGACTATGTACGCACCAACGGACAGGTACTGCCCATACAGGTGGTGCAGATTTCGCCAGAAGAAGGCGGCATCGTGATGGAGAAGGTTGTCGAAGAAGGCACACACGTCAAGAAAGGCGATGTCATTGTTCGTCTTAGCAACTCCAACCTCGACCTGCAGATCCTGAATTCCGAAGCAGAACTGGCAGAGAAGCAGAACCTGCTGCGCAACACCCAGGTAGCCATGCAGCAAGACCGCCTCAACAACCAGACAGAGCAGGCACAGCTTGATATGGACACCCAGCGCAAGCAGCGCACCTTCGAACAGAACAAACGACTCTATCAGGAGAAACTTATCAGCCGTGAGGATTATCTGAAGTCACAGGAAGACTATCAGCTCTCAGCCAAGAAACGTTCCTTGATTTCAAAGCGCCTGAAACAGGATTCGCTCTATCGCACCACGCAGATGGACCAGATGGAAGACAACCTACAAAATATGCGCAAGAACGTGGTACTGGTGCGTCAGCGCAAGGACAAACTCGAAGTACGCTCAGCTATCGACGGTGAACTGGGACTTCTCGATGTGGAGTTGGGACAGAGCATCCAGCCCGGTCAGAAGATTGGGCAGTTGAACGACCTCTCCGACTATAAGGTACAGGCACAACTTGATGAACATTATATCGACCGTGTGCGTCAGGGCCTTACCGCCACCTTTACCCGTGGCGATAAGCAATACAAGTTGCAAGTGCGCAAGGTATATCCCGAAGTGCGTGATGGTAAGTTCCGTTGTGACTTCGTCTTCAAAGGCGAGCGCCCAGAGAACATCCGCACAGGCCAGACCTACTATATCGACCTCGAACTGGGGCAGCCCGAGCAGGCCATTATCATTCCTCGCGGCACGTTCTTCCAGACTACTGGCGGACAATGGATCTTCGTCCTCGACAAGAGCGGCAGCAAAGCCTATCGCCGCAACATCCGCATCGGTCGCCAAAATCCGCAATTCTATGAAGTTCTGGAAGGCTTAGAACCTGGCGAGCGCGTAGTCACCAGCGGCTATGAGGCATTCAAAGACAATGAAGTGCTAGTAATTAACAATTAATAATTAACACTTGCGCAGCTTGATGAGCTTCGAGAAGAACTTGCACAGTTTGTTGAGCCTTAGCGAAAAATTAACATGGAGTGCGAATGGCTTTTGACCTTAGTCTTTAGACCTTTGACCTCCAATTACATATCAACATGAAGAGTTATCTGAAATTCCTGAGCCGTCACAGGCTGTTTACCATTATCAATATCGTAGGCCTTTGCCTATCGATGGCGTTTCTCCTGTTGCTTGGCGACCTTATCTATCGTCAGACGACGGTGGAGAATTACCAGACGCGAGGCGAACGTACCTTCGCCATTGGTAACGAGAATTTTATGATGTCACACTTCCGTGTAGGGCAGAAGTTGCAGGACCGTTTCTCGGAGATTGAAGACTGGTGTTCTATTTCGGGCATGGGTGCAACATTCACCATTAAAGGACAGGAGGTAGAGACGAGGATGCTTCTCACTGCCCCTAACTTCTTTGAATTCTTCGACTACAAGCTATTGACAGGCAATAAGAAGAAGGTACTAAGCGCGCCCAATCAGATTGTGGTCAGCAAGAAGTTCGCCCAGCGTTATTGGCCCAACGGTGATGCTGTAGGCAAAGAAATTGTTCTTGACGACGATAAACCAATTACCTATACCGTCAGTGGCATAATGGAAGATTTCGACCGTTCAGTTATCCCTGACACCTATGAATGTGTGGTTAACCTGGAGAACCTGCGTCAGCTTCATCCATCGGCATACGCTGAGGGCATGAATAATGCTGGCAGTTGCGTGCTCTTCCTGATGGAACGCGAGGGTTGCAACCTTCGTAGTAAGATAAACGATATGCGCGACTATCTGAAAACCTTCTTCTGGATCTATGAGATGGGGGCAGCGAAGGAGTTGACTCTCACCCCACTGTCCACGCTCTACTACGATGCCACGAGGTGTCAATTTCAGGCCGGCGACTCCCTTAATCATGGCAGTCGCGACATGGCTCATCTCTACGTGGTTATTGCCTTACTCGTATTGGTGTTCGCCATTTTCAACTACGTGAACCTGAGCGTGTCGCTTACCACAGAACGGTCGAAGGAGATGGCTACACGACGACTGCTTGGCTTGTCTCGACTACAAGTCTTTGGCAAACTGATATGCGAAAGCATTCTCTTTACAGCCATCGCCTTCACAATTGCCTACTTGATAGCACTCGCCCTGCAAGACAAGGCTATAGAAATGGCCAATTGCCAGATGGACCTGCTGAAGGATACAGGAGTAGTGACCATCGTTGCTATAATACTCGCTATCATCCTCGTTGGTTCAATGGCAGGTTTCGTGCCAGCCGTGATTCTCAGTAACTACAAGCCCATCGACATCGTGCGCGGCACATTCCGCCGTCGTGTTCGCCAGCGTTGGAGTCACATGCTAATGGTAACGCAGACCGTGTTCGTCATAGTCATGCTAACTATCACGCTCTTACTTAGCAGCAGCTTACGTGAGCGCATGAGCCATCCGCTGGGCTACGAAATCGAAAACATCCTCACGACTTGGGGTGTTTACAACCTCAATGAAGCTCAGCGTCAGACGTTCCGCAGCAAGATGCTTGAACTGCCGGAGGTAGATGCCGTCGGCTTCGGTTACGGCACTCCCGTTGAGGGACTGGAGAACCAGACAACTTCTGCCGATGACGGAACGGTGGTGAGTCAAGAGATAATGATGGGCGATAGTTGTTTCTATAATATCCTGAACATCCACCCGGAGAAAGTTTACAGCGATGAGGGCGTAGGGGTAAACCACCAGTTGCTACGACAATTCGGCGTACGTGATGATGCGCGGGAGATTGTGACGAAAGACGGAGACAACAAATTTAAAATTGCAGCAGTCTATCCCGATATGGTTTATCAGAACGTAATGCATGAGGAAGAGCATCCCACACCATTTGTAATCGTCAATGCGAAAGAGTTCCATGACGATGCGGACACCTTTGAGAACAGGATTTACGGAAGACCTCGTCAGGCTCTTGTGAAATACCACGGTGATCGTAAGAAGGTCGAAGATGCTATCAAGCGACTAATTAGCACAGCTACAGGCCATGAAGCACCGGAAGTTAGCTCGCTCACTCAGGAACATCAGAAGTGGTACGAGGAATACGAGCGGTTCCTCAGCGTACTGACAGTCTTTACTTCGGTTGCCCTGCTGATTGCAATACTCGGTCTGATGGCTATGAACAGCTACTTCGTCAGCCAGCGTCGTCGTGAGATTGCAGTCCGTCGTGTCTTCGGAGCAGAAATCAGCGGCATCACCATGCGGTTGCTCCTTGCGGTAGTCGTACAGTCAATTGTCGCTATGGTTATCGCCATTCCCCTTTCGTGGTGGCTGGCTCCAATGGTAGGCAGTATCTCAGGTCTTACTATCAAGATGGAGTTCTTGCCATTGTTACTCTCACTTATCATAGTACTCGCCGTCAACCTGCTGACCGCAGCATTCCAAGGCTGGCAAGCAGCAACCGAGAATCCAGTAAATAGTATTAAAAACGAATAAGGGATAAAGAGTAAAGAATAAAGAGTAAAGAATAAAGAGTAAAGAGTAAAGAGTAAAGAGTAAAGAGTAAAGTAGACTGCGAAGCTGATGAGCTTTGCGAATAAAGTTTTAAGGCATGAAGAGTTATTTTAAATTTCTGTCGAGAAATAAGGCTTACACCTTTATTAACATTGCTGGCCTGGTAGTGTCGCTGATGTTCATCATCGCCATTCCACTCTCGTGGTATATCATGCGCGATTGGCTCAGCAACTTCAGTTATCGCATTGAGCTTAGTGCCTGGATTTTCGTTGCCACCTGTGCCATTGCCCTGTTGGTTGCTATACTCTCTGTTAGCCTCCAAATTATCAAGGCTGTCAGAACAAATCCAGTAGAAAGTATTAAAACAGAATAAAGTATGATTTCAGCAATTAAAACACTAAATAAACGAGGCCAGCATAACTGGACGAAGATAGTCTGTCTGGCCATAGGATTGGCAGCCGGTGTCGTGCTGATAGGCAAAGTGGGCTTCGAGCAGTCGTATGACGACTTCTTCCCTGAGAGTAACCGTATCTATGTGGTTTGTGAAGACTTTATCAAGAATGGCGAGTTTTGTCACTTTCCCCAGACATCAGGAGGTATTGTACCAGGCATGCAACGCTATTGCCCGCAGATAGAGGCTGCCACGCGCTATACAAATGTCGCCTATGATATGCCCATAGTTACGGAAGATGACCACTGGGTGCGCACCAATTATGACCTTGTGGATAGCTGTTTCTTCGATGTGTTCCCCTTCCGTGTCTTGCAGGGAAATCCCAAGAAAGTGCTAAGTCAGGTGGATTACTGCATGATTTCCCGCTCCTTGGCAGAAAAACTGGGCGGGAATGTTGTGGGAAAGAAAGTGTATTACAAACGGCGTGGTGGATTGGCGCTTACCATTGGCGGAGTATATGAGAACATCCCTTTGAACTCCAAGCTCCACAATATGGAGGTGATGATATCAATGTCCTCGATAGCCAAGTTTACCCATGACGGACGCGCTGACTGGGTGGGCTCTGACAACTATATAAGCTATGTCCGCTTGGCTGAGGATATCTCTCCCGATGACCTGAAACCGCAGTTGGAGAAGATGAAACAGGAGAATCTGCCCTTGGAAGAAATGAAGAAAGCCGGAGTGGATGTGGACTTCTCCTTATCACCGCTCATTGACTTCCACACGAAGGATGACGGAGTGCGTCGCATGACGTTGATCCTCTCGCTCCTGGCAGCAGTGCTCATTGGTTGCGCCGTGATGAACTACCTTCTGTTGGTAGTGGGCGGCATTAGTCGCCGAGCCCGTGAGATGGCGGTTCACAAGTGCTATGGCGCTGAAAGCCGACATGTATATCATAAGGTGATGGTCGAAAGCGCGGTCCATCTGCTGTTGTCGCTGGCATTGGCAGCCCTGTTGCTCTATGCTGCGAAGGATATTGTCGAGGAGTTGACATGCGCACCGCTATCCGTGTTGCTGATGGCAGGCAACAATATGTGGATGATAGCGCTGACCTGTCTCGTGGTTCTGCTTATCACAGGCATCGTTCCCGGCTACATCTACACCCACATCCCTGTAGCTGCTGCTTTCAAGAACTATAGTCAGAGCCATAGACTGTGGAAACTCCTGCTGTTAGGCTTGCAGTTCGCATCGGCAACGTTCCTCATTGCGCTGTTGGCTGTGGCTGGGCGACAGTATGATAGAATGATAAACGACGACTTAGGCTACGACTATTCCACATTAGGTTCCGTGCAGATTAACGGCTTGTCCGTTGAGCAGCGACAGCTGGTATTGGAGGAGTTGCCCAAGCTGGCATCCGTGAAGGGAGTTACGATGTCGTATGCTAATCTGACTGAGCAACAGGGCGGTGATAACATCTATTTGCCTGACGATGACCATGAGTATATGAATATAGCCGACCTTTTCCGTGTAGGCAACGGTTACTTCGATGTGATGGGTATTCCAATAGTCTCAGGTCGCACCTTTACCGAGCAGACCGACACCTTGTGCGAGGTGATGGTAAGTCGGAAGTTCGAAGAACGAATGAAGGAACTGGCAGGCTGGGATCAGGCAGTCGGCAAACAGATATTCTGTTCCGCGTTCGACGAACTGCATACCATCGTCGGAGTATATGAAGATATCCGCATCGGCAGCATTACGAATCCCGACACCCGACCAAGCGCCATTTACTATAGCTACAAGCCGAAATATATGCGTTATATCCTCATCCGCTTCCAGACAATGGACGGCCTTGAGGCTGCCAACAAGCGACTGAAGGAATTGGTGACTGACAATCCCGACATCCACATCACGCCTTATAACCAGATGGTAGTCAAACTATATACAGATGCCCATAATTTCCGCACGACTGTGATGATTGGCGGACTGGTGACTCTGCTCATAGCCCTCATCGGACTCATCGGCTATCTATCAGGCGAGATAGGCAGAAGACAGAAAGAGATTGCTATCCGTAAAGTGAATGGTGCTCGAGCGACTGATGTTATCCGCTTGTTCATTATCGACATCATGCGTGTAGCTCTGCCCGCCGTCCTTATCGGAGCCATAGCATCCTGGTATGTCTCTCATCTCTGGCAGGAGCAGTTCAGCGAGAAGGCCGTACTTTCACCCCTACTCTTCTTAGGCTGTGCATTGTTGGTGCTGATAGTCATCATGGGTGTTGTCTGCATAGGCTGCCGTCGCGTCACGACAAGCAATCCCGTCAACTATCTAAAGACGGAGTAAGGTGGAAAAGATTAAAGTGTAAAGTGTAAAGATTAAAGTATAAAGTTTAAAGATTAAAGTTTAAGTTGAAAAATGATAAAATTAGAAAACATTCAGAAGGTATTCCGCACAGAAGAGGTGGAGACCGTAGCATTGGGCGGCGTATCGCTCGAAGTAAAGAAAGGTGAGTTCGTAGCCATCATGGGCCCTTCAGGCTGTGGTAAGTCAACACTATTGAATATCCTTGGCCTGCTCGACAATCCCACCAATGGCACCTACATGCTCGATGGTGAGAACGTAGGACAGCTGAAGGAGAGTCAGCGCACAAAGGTTCGCAAGGGAAAGATCGGCTTCGTGTTCCAGAGCTTCAACCTCATCGACGAAATGAACGTAGAGGAGAACGTGGAACTGCCGCTTACCTACCTCGGCGTACCCAAGAAGGAGCGTAAGGCACGTGTAGAAGAGGTGCTGCGCCGTATGGCTATCTCGCATCGCGCCCATCACTTCCCTCAGCAGCTCTCTGGCGGTCAGCAGCAGCGTGTAGCCATTGCCCGAGCCGTGGTGATGAATCCAAAACTCATCCTTGCCGACGAGCCAACAGGAAACCTCGACTCAAAAAATGGTCTTGAGGTGATGCAGCTGCTCACCCAATTAAATCAGGAAGGTACCACCGTCGTAATGGTAACTCACTCCGAGCGCGATGCCGGCTATGCACAGCGTGTTATCAACCTCCTCGACGGTCAGGTAGTGCCAGAAGTGAAACTATAAATACTCACTATAAAATACTCTCTCTTATTATGTTTATGATGGGTAGCGTTAGCTTTATGCCGGCGCTACCCTCTTTTCTTGTTGAAAACAAATTATGAAGCATTTACGCGCAGTAATGAGTACTGACTAGAAGAAACTTCCTCAAGGAATATATAAGGTGAAAAGGGTAAAATAAAGCCGCTGAAAAAAACTTTTTCGCGCTAATCCTACATTCCTACATCGACACCCGTGTAAATTATTGGTGCACAGAAGTTTGTAGCGATTTTAAATATTGCCCAACCCTACACTAATCCTACACTGAACCTACACTAAAACCTGAATTTTTAAGAAATTCAGGTTAATTGATAATTAATAATGAATAATTTATAATTAAGTTTGACTTGAACTCTCATAATACTATTCAAATTATTAATTATCAATTATCCATTATCAATTACCTACATTAAAATGTAGGTTCAGTGTAGGATTAGTGTAGGATTTGCGTATATTTGAAAACCTTGTAACGCATTAAGTATGTGTACGTTATATAGGGTCGAAATGTAGGAATGTAGGATTAGCGCGAAAAAGTTTTTTCTGGAGATTTCCAAAGACCTCCCTTGCTCTTCGCTCTTCCTCCGTTCCAAGTCCGTTTCAGGTCCGTTGTAAGTCCGTTCTGCCTTCGCTATGCCTCCGTTCCTTAGAATGGGCGAAAAATGGGAGTTACAATGGTATATGAATTTGATGACAAAAATCTATTCCAGATTTTCTACTTTTCCAACAGTCTTCTGCTCATATATCTCACAGGATACCAGACGGCTATCCAACCTACTGCTATAACGGTTAGAAAGACTATTGCCACGTCGATATAATGCACGCTTACAGGATAGGCATCAATAACAAACGAACCGCTTGAAGAGCCGAGACGTACAAAGCCGTACTGTTGCTGTAACCAGCAGAGCAAGAGTCCAAGAAGCACTCCCGCAACAGCACCGATAAGGGTTATCATCCTTCCCTCAAGCATGAAGATATCTGATATCTGTTTGTCGGATGCACCAAGGCATCGCAGCGTTTCCACATCATTCTTCTTGTCGATGATGAGCATTGACAATGAACCTATGATATTAAAACATGCCACCACAAGAATGAACGTCAGGAAGATATAAGCCATGAGCTTCTCTATCTCCATAACATTGAACGTGTCTGCCTGTTGCTCATAGCGGTTCAGCACACGGAACTTGTCTCCTGCCACCTTCTGCATCTTCTTCTGCACGGCATCAACATCCACACCCGGTTTCAACTTTAACTCAAGGGCTGTAAGCTCACCGTCACAACCAAAGAGATTACGGGCAAACTGTATGGAGGTTAGGATGTAATTCTTGTCGTAGCGTGACTGCTGAACGCTGAATACCACACCCGGAGAGAGTAATGAGTCAACTACAAATCCGTCCATTGGGTCTGACAAATCCAACTGTCCTTCACGACGTGGCGCATAGATATTAAGATAACCATCCCAACGGGCACCTGTGCCAAGAGTCTGAGCCAGTCTGATACCCATTATACCATACTGTAAATCAGCCACATGTAGTTCGTAGGCCCCATCGCCATACAGAATATTCTGAATGTTTACAAGTTTGTTGAAGTTATCATCCACACCCTTTATCATCACCATTGACTGCTGGTCGCGATAGATAGTGAGAGCCTGATCCTCCACACTTTCCGTTGCAACTTCTATCTCTGGGAATTGGCGTATCTTTGTCAGTTCAGGAGCATCAGCAGGGGCATATTTCCCCATAGCAGGTACTATCTCAATCTGCGGGTCAAACTGAGTAAAGAAACCTGCCACCATATCGTGGAAACCGTTGAAGACACTAAGCACGACGACAAGTGCCATCGTGGCAACAGCAACGCCCACAACGGATATAAACGATATCAAGTTGATTACGTTGGTACTCTTCTTCGAAAAGAGATACCTTCGGGATATGTAGAACGGAAAAGAAGACATAAGACCTACCCCATCCCTCCCCAAGGGAGGGTGTTTTATATAGTAAAGAACGCCCCAATAGACTTCCTATATAAGTTCTCTGGGTAATAAATTAGATTGTTATTATTGAGTTTATATTCATCCGCACCCCTTTCCACAAAAAATGTAACTACTCCCCCATGTGGGGGAAGGGGGGAGAAACCCTCCCTTGGGGAGGGTACTGGGTGGGTCTCTACTTCTTCAGCAACTCGTCAATCCTCTCCAGATAGTCAAGGGAGTCATCGATGAAGAAACGAAGTTCAGGGATGATGCGCAACTGATTACGAACACGGGTGCCGAGTTCGTAACGGATCTGCTTTTCATTTGCCTGAATGTTCTTGATAATCTCCTCACCACGCTCAGAAGGGAACACACTAAGATTTGCTGTGCATATACTGAGGTCTGGAGAGATACGAACACGAGTAACACTTACCAGCACACCCGGCATCATACGTGTCTGTGCCTGGAATATTGAAGCCAGCTCCTTCTGGAGCATACGGCATATACGAGCTTGTCTTGTTTCTTGCATAATAAAAAAAACACAGCCCCTCACCTGCCCTTCGGGCATCCTCTCCCCAAGGGGCGAGGGGGAAATTACATTTTATCGCTTAAAAATCTATCCTTTAAAGGATTTTTACTAACTTCTTCCTCGCCCCTTGGGGAGAGGATGCCCAAAGGGCAGGTGAGGGGCTTTTTAATTGCCACAAAACCTATCCCATTCCGTCTGGAAGCCATTGAACACATTGATATCGACCTCTGTGTTTATGCCCTTGACACGACCGTCTGGACACAACTGCCAATATACAAGGTTCACATTCGGGCGGTACATACCATAACGGGCTATCCACACGTTGTAATTCTTCATCAGGTCGGGCGCTGCTGGAAGGTGTCTGTCCACAAACTTCTGACTAACGTAGAGAATAGGCTTCACACCGTATGCCTGCTCTACCATATTCAGCCACTTGCGTATATGGGCGAACATCGCCTTTGTACCACCCATCTGCCTTATCTGTCCAGCTGTCGGCTCAACATCGAGCACAGGAGGGAAGTCACCATACTGATAACGCGAGTTCCTGAGGAAGAACATAGCCTGCTCTGCGCCTGTGGTCTTGGTAGAGAAGAAATGATATGTCCCCACCTTATATCCGTGGCTACGAGCAGCCTTGTAGTCTGCGTAATAGTAGTTATTCTTGATGCTCTTACCCTCGGTTGACTTGATATAGATGAATGAAATCTTATAGTTCACATCACCTGATATCGTCTTCTTGCTGATATTGCCGAGGTGGGTTATCTTCAGGTCGTTCCAGTTGATGCCGAACTTCTGCACCTTGTTCCGCACACGCAGCACCTTCTTTCCCTTACGGTTACGCACCCATTTCTTCACCTTCGTTATCTTCTCATGCTGATAACGCGAGATATCGATGCCATAGATACGCTCTTCGGTATAGGTAATGAGTTCTCCCAGATAACCGCCGTCTTTCCACTCACCTATGCGCATTCGCATACCAGGCGTGAGTGCCAGACCAAAACCTGAACGTAATCCATGAAGCCAATTACCCTCGTAGTAACCGCCATCATTTTTATAGAGCTTTCCATAACCATGATAGTGGCCTGCGGAATCAACACTACCGATATAGGTTCCGAGAGAGTCAATCCTCACATGACTTGGCAATACCATTCTCGGAGCCGGACGCTTTGCGAGATGCTGCTTTATCATGTCGGTGCAGAAAGTATTCAGACTGGTAGAGAGATAGTATGGCTTTCTGCTGTCCTTTGTACGGATTATCACCATACCGTTCTTCTCCTTCACCATTTCACACTCCACACGAACAGGGCGTGCAGAGGCTTCCTCGGATTCTTTTATCCATGCGTAGTAACGTGAACATAGTTCTAGACGCAGCGGAGCCTTATTATCAATCTTCGCAAGAGCCTTTGCAACCCCATTGAGCGAATCCTTTGAGTGATGCATATATTCACTTGCACGAGTAACAACGTCAAAGCCGTCCTCAGTCACATTATGTGTGCGGATGTAATAATCCGCATGTTCCTCCTGCTCTTCTATGTTTACAAGGAGTCTCTTTACCGACGCCTTCTGACGGGCTACGATTTTATGCAACTGCTCACTACTTGCCTTACAAAACGAGACAGTATCAGCCTTCATCACCATCAGTCTGCCCTTGCATGAGGGTATCACAGGAAGCCAATTCACCCATTGGCCGGGAATGGAATATGTGACGGTCGTTACATTTGAATGGCTGTCCGGTCTGCCTCCCACGAAAAGCGTATCGCCCTGAATATCGCGAAAGGACATCAACGTATCATTACCCGACATCAATAGAAAACAATCCTCGCGCTCTACCTTCGCATCTGACATTGCTATCTCTTCAGGAGACACACTACGTGACTGCCAAAGGAATACTACAATAATGATGCAGAGTATGACTGCAGGAAATATACTATACTTAATTACCTTTTTCATTATTAGAGAGCAAAATTACACATTTTTTTTTTCATAAATGCAAGTTGTTGATATTTTTTTATATCTTTGCATCAAAATATTTAATCTTATGCTTGTAAAAACATATTGTGCAGCAATAAACGGCTTGGAAGTTACCACAGTCACGGTAGAGGTGAGCGTAGAAGCAGGACAATGCCTGTACCTCTCCGGATTGGGCGATGAAGCTGTGCGCGAGAGTCAGAGTAGAATCAGAACCGCATATCTGTATAGTGGATATAAATTCCCGAATAAGTCTATTACCATAAACCTTGCACCAGCAGATTTGCGCAAAGAAGGTACGTCTTTCGACCTGCCTATTGCCATCGGCATACTTGCAGCTAACGAGGATATGCCCAAGGAACTATTGGACAAATACCTATTGATTGGCGAGCTTGGTCTTGACGGCACTCTCCAACCAATACGCGGTGCCCTGCCTATCGCCATCAAGGCGAGGAAGGACGGATATAAGGGAATGATCCTTCCTCGTGGAAATGCACGTGAGGCCGCTGTGGTTAACAATCTTGAAATCTATGGCATGGACACTCTGGCTGATGTTGTGCAATTCCTGTCTGGACAGAGTGAGGTAAAGCCATTGGAATACGACACACGAAAGGTGTTCTACGAACAACAGGCAAGCAGTAGCGAACTTGATTTCGCCGACGTAAAGGGACAGGATTCCGTGAAACGTGCAATGGAAGTAGCGGCTGCCGGTGGTCATAACATGATAATGATTGGTCCTCCAGGCTCAGGCAAGTCCATGATGGCAAAACGGTTGCCAAGCATCCTCCCTCCCCTATCCCTCTCTGAAAGTCTTGAAACAACTCAGATTCATAGTATCGCAGGCAAGTTAAGCGGAGGCAAGGACGGCAGAGGAGCTACCCTTATCTCCCAACGCCCTTTCAGAAGTCCTCACCACACCATCTCACAGGCAGCTCTTGTCGGCGGTGGTCCCAAGGCTCTGCCAGGCGAGATTTCCCTCGCCCACAATGGTGTGCTCTTCTGTGATGAGTTACCGGAATTCAACAAAAGCACCCTTGAAGTTCTCCGTCAGCCATTAGAGGATAGGACTATCACTATCTCTCGTGCAAAATACACAATAGAATACCCGTGTTCTTTCATGTTCGTTGCTAGTGCCAATCCTTGTCCGTGTGGCTACTATGGCGACCCGACCCACCATTGTGTCTGTACTCCCAATCAGATACAGAAATATATGAATAAGATTTCAGGTCCGTTGCTCGACCGTATTGATATCCAGATAGATATCGTGGCTGTTCCTTTCTCTGAGCTCTCAAAAACTGCCCAAGGAGAATCATCAGAAGAAATCCGCAAACGTGTCATTGCTGCCCGTCAGATTCAGACAGAGCGTTTCAAGAAGGAAAAGGGCATCCATTGCAATGCACAGATGACCGACAGGATGCTGCGCAAGTATTGTGCCATTGACGAGCAGACCACCACCCTCCTCCATAATGCGATGGAGCGTCTGCATCTCTCTGCAAGAGCATATTCTCGCATCCTGAAAGTTGCAAGAACTATTGCAGACCTCGACGGCTCAGAGAATATCCAGATGCCACACATAGCCGAGGCTATAGGCTATAGGCAGTTGGATAGAGGTGATTGGGCAGAAAGATAAATAAAATTGTATAACAGACAAACTGTATAATTATGAACTATTTGATTATTTTAGCAGTATTAGCTATCGCATTTGTGTTTCTGTATTTTAAAAATAAATCTGCCATAACAATGGATAGTATCCAAGACGATACGGCAAAAGGCAAACGTATTATCATGGCAACGCAGATGAATGAAAATGAAGTTGAAAATGCGATAAATGGCTTTATCAAACAATATGAAGACAATGGAGATAAGGTAGATAGACCTCAAGTTAGGCAACAGGAAGGAGATGTGTTTATTATATACCTGCCAGACACCACCCCTTACGACCTGTTTTGTTATTGGGTAAATTATATGGTCTATTCAGATAAAGGAAAGAAATATAACAACAACATAACAGGATGGTATGAAGTATCGGCTAATGCCAAGCTTTTTCCAAACCAAATATTGATGGTATATGTTCCCGAAAGTGATACAGAATATGATAATGTGTATTTCACGACCAAGGACAATTTCTGTTATAAACAGGAATTTGCAGGCGGTACATCCATAAAACCGCAAAAAAATGTTTATAGGAAATATTCTGATATTCCGTCAAATATAACATCATTTTAATTCCCATCCAACTCCTATATAGATTCAATAAATAAAAAATCAAACGTAATGAAACACCTGTATGCTATAATCCTAATGTTGTTAATATCAACAAATATCATTGCCCAAGAAAGGGAAATTCTTCCTGTTGACTGGAAACAAATAAAAGAAGAAGTCAATAAAAATCCCCAAAAAGTAAAAGATTTGGTTGCCAGACTATCTGCTACCAAACTTGACACGACCTTGACCTATCAAGATAGAATCCTAGCTTTTTATGGTCAGTCTTTCCTGACAAACGATGAAGAAGAAAAACTGAAAAAACAAATGTACAATCAGAAAGACAAAGGACTTATCAAATCAAGCCTTGAAACTGCAAAGAAAATACTCGAAATAAACCCTCTTAACTTAGAAGCATTAAATCATGCAGGCCAAATACTATATGCTATGGCTAGTGATTCCACGTCAAATAGTGGCATAACAAAGGAGGATGCAAAATCATATTTTAATAGGGCAATGAGGATATTTAATACAATAGCCATGACTGGAGACGGCTCGGCTAAACACCCATTCTACGTCACAAAGGTAAGTGACGAATATTGTTTTATGCGATTCTTTTTGGATTTATGGGAATATAAAATGCAAGCTGCAACATCAAATTGTGATGTCATCACCTTGAATAAAACAAGCAAATACTACGATAAATCTCAGATTTATTTTGAGATTACACGTGTCTATGAATTAGAACGTATGATGTTCCAATAATTCCGTAGTAACTCCTATGTAAGTCCGTACCAAAGTCGGTGTAAGTCCCATTTCCCTCCCAATCATAGGAACGGATTTAGAACGGATTTAGAGCGAAGGAGAAACGGACTTAAATCTATGAGGGTATGAAACTGCAATGTAGAGATTGCAATTTTACATTCAAAAAAAGAGTTTTCAAAAAACTCATCACTCGTCACCCGTAACGCTGTAATTTATTGTGACATTGAGGATTACAGCGTTGATTCACCCTATACCACTCGTCACCTCACTCGTCACCCAAATAAAGGTATCTTGCTGATAATAAATATATTAGGTGCGCAATTTACCCTCTCCCCACTCGTCACCCTGAAAAAGGTGACGAGTGAATCAGTCTTATAACTTGTTGTATATCAGAATGATATGCCATGTGAGGGTGACGAGTGGGTGACGAGTGAATCAAAATGAATCACCGCTGTAACCTTTTAGATCTCAAAGCGATACAGCGTTTCGGGTGACGAGTTGCCGAGTAGTGTAAAAATTCTTTTTTCTTAATTACGGAACGTAAGAGCGAGTGATGCTTGTGATAACTCCATTTTCAATCTTTACTAGGGTACCACAACAGATAAAATCTACCATAAATTCTCGGCTCTCCATATATTGCAGATGATTGACGCGGACAGTATCGTATTGATTAATATCCTCGCCATCCCGATAGTTAAAGAAAACGAAATCTTTACTCAAAGGCAAGGTTATCTCACCCATCTTATGAAAAACAGAGAAAGGACTTGGGTCATCTACAGAACGGTATTCTCCATTATATTTTTTCTCAAGGAGAGCACCATATTCATAATGTCCACCATTAGCACGCTTAATACTGTCTATTCGCTGACGTTCTTTCTTCTCCTCTTCCCTTGTATGGCATGTTTTGCCCGTAGGTCCGTCATTGATAACCATAAGACTATCTTGCCACTCTATCTTTTCCACTACTATTGTCCTATCGTTGAAAATGATAGTATCACCAGCACGCATCTTGTCAACGGCTTTTCTATCATATAAGTCCTCGTAAAAAACGGTCATGGTGAGAGTGCGCTTGTCCCAGTCAAAATCGGAAAGCTCGAATGACGCAGGCACAACCACGTTCTTTAGCGAATTGAGAGAATAGCTTGGTTTCTTTGGCATAATGGTAAAATGACCATCGGCAGAAACCTTTACAGAAACGTTGGAAGTAACCTCGATGCTGTCCGTCGCATTAGTAATAGCAGAATTGCCGTTGCCTGTGCAGCTGCCTAATGTAAGTGCAAAAACTGATAGTGTTATTGCAGATAACAGATTCCTGTTCATCGTCTTTAAATTTCTATAAAATAATAATTTAGAATATTTAATCGCGTGCAAATATAGATATTAATCTTGGATAATACAAGAATTTGGCAGAAAATCTGTTAGGCTAACTATAAATTACCTGCCAGAGCCTTCATCAGTTCTGCCACATCAATAGGCTTGGCTATATGGGCATTCATTCCACAGCGGAAGGCCTGAATCTTGTCTTCTGCAAAAGCATTAGCGGTCATGGCAAGGATAGGGATATTAGCCTTTTCGTAGTCATGAAGGGCACGGATGGCTCGTGTAGCCTCATATCCGTCCATTATCGGCATCTGGATATCCATGAGGATGATGTTATAATAGTCGGCCGGAGCACTATCGAGCTTATCCAGACATTCCTGTCCGTTGTAGGCGTGCTCTACAATAAATCCCATCTCTTTTAGCATCTCAATGGCAATCTCTGCATTAAGTTCGTTATCTTCCACAAGTAGGATGCGCTTGCCATGAAATAGGGAAGGATCAACCTCCACGCCCTTGTGAGAGACCATAGCGCAAGTGTCAGCTATACGATGCGGGATAGTAACGGTGACTTTGGTTCCAACACCAAGTTCCGATTCAACCTCGATAGTGCCATCCATAATCTCGACCAGTCGCTTAACGATAGGCATTCCAAGTCCGGTGCCTTCCACCTTGCCCTGTGTGGTGTTATGCTCGCGCGAAAACTCCTCAAAGAGATGTGGCAGATATTCCTTGCTCATACCAATTCCGTTATCGGTAATGACTGTTCGGAACATGGCATAGCCCTCACGATCGGAAGGGATTTCCACGGTATTCATATCAATTTTGCCACCCTCTGGGGTATATTTATACGCATTGGATACAATATTCAGGAATATCTCGCGAAGCTTTGTCGGGTCGCAGAACACGTTCTTGTGCATCACATTGATGGAACGAGAGAAATGAAGTCCTTTCTGGCTCATCATATCCTCGAATATCGTGAAGAGGGAGTCGTTGAACGTCTTGGCATCCCATATGCTTTCTTCAAGTTGAACAGCTCCCTTCTCAATTCGTGCCATCTCAAGAACGTTGTTGATGATAGACAACAGCACATGACTTGATTCGCTGATCTTGCGGATAAATTCTGAACGGCGCTCAGGATCATTCTGATACTTGGCAAGCATATTGGTAAAGCCCATGATAGCATTCATAGGCGTGCGGATGTCGTGGCTCATATTGAAGAGGAAAGCGGTCTTAGCCTTACTTGCCGCCTCTGCCTGTTCACGAGATTCCATGAGCATCTTCTTGTCGTGCTCCTCACGTGCTATGAGCTTGTCAATACACTTACAGCCGACAACCATAGTATTATGGTCATTAACATCCACCGGCAATACTATCGCCTCAAAATTCTCCTGACCAGCCTTATTCGGCTTTGTCTTGAAACGAATTGATGTGTTGAAATCACCACAGCAAGCGCGACGGCGAAGGTTGTCGAGATTGACTACCTTGCGAAACTCCTCACGATATTCCTCAACTACGAAAGTACCAATATAAAGCGTGAAGAAATCGTCAAAAGGAACCATGGAAGGGAAATTAAGCTTATGCGCATTCTGATTAGCATCCATCTTGTGAATACGCATAATCCCTACCTTAAGGTCCACGGAGAAGATGGTGGAATATTCACACGCAAGCGCATTATTTAGCTTGTTGGTCATCTCCATTTCGCGCTTCAGATTTACCTCCTTGCTTATGTCGTAGTTGAAGGCGATACATTCCAAGTGGTTGTTTGTCGGGTTGATTACCAATCGCCCAACGAAACGCACAGGCACTATGTCTCCGTTCTGATGCCTTACCTCCGTATCAAGCGTTATCGCCTTCTCACCTTTTTCATAGGTTTCCTGAACATAGGCATAGGAGAAGACACGTCGGAACTCCCTCTTTGCTTCAGCTGTAGTAATCTCGTCCTCTATGGCTTGCAGAAGCATATCAGAAGAGGTGATCTCTATGCCAGGCAACACGTCTTGCTGCATATTGAGGTTGAGAAGTTTCCTGTCGTTGATATCGACATGACAGATACCCTGAGCCATACTGATAGAGCTGACAATAGCATCAACCTCGGTCTTATATCTCTTCTCCGAACGGCGCATCTCCGTAACATCGGAAAAATATTCCAACAATGCCTTTTTGCCTTTCCAGTCAATGAACTTGATCTTTATTGAATAGACTCCCGTACAATCTTCTACATCCTTGACAATCTGCTCACTATTGTCCATGCTATTATACGGACAGAATGAGCACGGCACATCGCTATCCATAAGGTACTTATGACATTTCTGCCCAAGATATGGGATATCGCCATGTGCAGCAGCCTTCAGCATAGGTGCATTGGCATAGAGCATGGAGTGTGTCTCCACGTCACATACCTGAATCATCTGATCCGAGTCATCAAGGATTTGTCGAAGTGCGGAAAGCTCATTATTCATAGCATTATAGTTTATATCAAACTTAGGTTTAGTCAGGAAAAGTGTACTCGCGAAATAGAGAAGGATAAAAGGCTTTAGTCCTTAACTTTATTCATTATCGGTTGCAAATATACAATTTTTTCCTGAAACATCCAAACAAATTGAGTAAATTGTGAAAACATACGGCGAATATCTTAAAACACAAATATCCAATATAACCAAAACTTCAAGGATACTCCATCGTTAGTCCATCGATACTCCATCGTTCCTCCATCGAAACGATGGACCATCGATGGAGTATCGATGGAGAATCGATGGAGTATCTTAGGAGGAATAGCGGAAAAACAACGGAATTTCCTACAAGGGGAATAGTATGTTTTGCGGTAAAAATAAAGAAAGAGAGAAAAGAAAAATAGGTGTGCTTGATCTGCACACCTATTTTCTGATATTATCTTTATGTCCTTTACGGGATTTTTAATCCTTAACGTACTCAGAGAAATCTGTGAGACGCATATCGCCCTTGCGACGGAGTGTGTCGTGGAATGCGAATGCACAAGGCAGGTTGTGATGAGTATGACCGCCAGTAGCGAGCTTGAGATAGTCGCGGAGAAGTGGCTTATAGTCTGGATGTGCACAGTTCTCGATGATGAGATTAGCACGCTCCAACGGACTCTTGCCACGGAGATCGGCTACACCCTGCTCTGTCACGATTACGTTTACATCGTGCTCTGAGTGATCCTGATGGCTTACGAATGGTACGATAGAAGAGATGATACCATCCTTAGCAACAGAAGAACAGGTGAAGATTGAGATATAAGCGTTGCGCTCGAAGTCGCCAGAACCGCCGATACCGTTCATCATCTTTGTACCAGAGATATGTGTAGAGTTAGCGTTACCGTAGATATCAACCTCGATAGCGGTGTTGATAGCTATGACACCAAGACGGCGGATTACCTCTGGAGAGTTACTGATTTCTGACTGACGGAGTGTGAGACGATCCTTGAGGATGTCGATGTTGTCGTAGATCTGCATCAGGCAGTCGTTGCTTACTGTGAGAGAACAGGTAGAAGCATCCTTTACACGACCTGTAAGCATCATATCAACGATAGCATCCTGAAGCACCTCTGTGTAGATGTTGAAGTCAGGAATGTTCTCATCCTTAGAAAGAGCTCCGAGGATAGCGTTGGCTGTTGTACCTACACCACTCTGAAGTGGAAGGAATGATGAAGGGATGATGCCACGCTTCATATCATTGAGAAGGAAATGAGCCACATTGGCACCAATCTGGTCGGTGATTGGGTCAGAGCCTTTGAAGCCGCGAGCCTCGTCAGGGAGGTTGCACTCAACAACGCCTACTACCTTAGACTTTGGTATCTCAACGTATGGCTTACCAATACGGTCACTTGGCTTTGTGATAGGAATTGGCTGACGGAAAGGTGCATCAAGAGGCTCATAAACGTCCTGAATAAGACCTGTCTTATCGCTATGGAAAGAGTTGAGCTCAAGGATTACCTTATCAGCGATACGTGCGATAGTTGGAGAGATACCACCTGCTGCAGTAAGGGAAACATGATAGTTTTCGCCTACTTCCTCAATCTTTGAAACCTCGAGGATAGCCCACTGGAGCTTGCCATAGAAGCCGTAGCGGAGATCCTGAGCCATGTGAGAGAGGTGGAGATCGTTGTATGAAATCAGGTTCTGATTTACTGTCTTACGGAATGAAGGGTTGGTGGTGTAAGGCGCACGGAACTTGATAGCGTTAGCCTCAGAGAGGACACCATCAGTTGACTGGCCAGTACTTGCACCAGTGAAGAGATTGATCTGGAATTCGTTACCCTTGGCATGTTCTGCCTCAGCAATCTTTGCAAGTTCACGAGTAACAGCCTTAGGCACACCAGCAGGTGTAAAGCCACTAAGACCGAGCGAATCACCATTCTTAATAAGAGCCGCAGCCTCTGCGGCAGTAATTGTTGTGTACATTAAGAGATATATTTAATTTTTTGTTTTTTTCTTTGCGGATGCAAAGTTACATATTTTTTGCGAATTAAAGACATAAAAAAAGAAGAAATTACACATTTAACTATAAAATGTGCAATTTCTCCTTTTTATGGGGGTTATTTCTATTCACTCCCCTCCCTTTATTGGAGGGGTAAGGGGGTGGGTCTACTTAATGCGTGCACCAGAAACGGTAAATGTGCCATTAGCAGTCTCGATGACAAGCTTGCCATTCTGGAAGAACTTACGAGCCTTGCTTGCCTTAGTTACAACAGGAGCATAGAAATCATTAATGCCTGTAGTCTCATCACCATAGGTTACATCAAGGATGAAATCTAATTGCTCACCAGCATTCGTGAATGTGAAACTTGGCATGCCACCTATAATGAAGGTCTGGATATTTGGTGTGGCGCAAACCTTATTAGCAGCGGCCTCAGATATAGTTTCTGTTCCCTCGTATGGAGTATATACCATCTTTTCATCAACAAGCTCTCCTGTGCCGAATTCTGAACCACCTACCTCGTACCAGAAACATACGCGATCACCAACACCTTCATGCTTGCAGCTGACTATCTTCACACTACTTATAGTCTTACCCTCAGGAGCATAGAAAGTGTTCTGAGCACCATTGGAAAGCTTGACAGACTTATACTGTTTGCCATTATAGGTTATATCACTTGCAGCTCCGTAGGACTTTGCAGTATTACCCGTGAGGGAAAGCTTTGCTCCATCTAAATAGTCGATCGTATTTATCGTCTTCTCTGAAGAAACATAGTAATATACCTGTGATATAGTGCCTGCAAGCTCAGGATAGTACTCTTCAAATGTTTCCTCAGCATTAGCACGCTCTTCCTTGATTATATTCTCTACAAGGGAGTTTGCATATACCTCGATATTGGTGTAATAACCCTTTGGGTCAAGGTCGTAGCCGTTGGCATTTGACTTGTAAGGATCAATACCGCACTTTATCTCGAAATCATCAGGCATACCGTCACCATCGGTATCTGCTGCCTTTTCTCCTGTAAGCTTAGGCCAAACCATTAATTCGCTCTGGTCATCTTCCATGATTTTACCAGTACCGTTCTTTACATCATTTGCTATACGCACATCAACAGCATCGCGTGAAAGGGATGCACCGGCAAACTCTATTACCTTTGAAAGAGCATCATTTGCATTATGCTGCGAAATGATATTATAGTTGAACTCTGCATCAGAAGATGTGAACTTGGTTGCAGAGACACATGAGTTCTTCCATTCCTGATAAGTAATAGGTGACTTACCATCCATCTTTATTGCAGCCGTACAGGTATTGTCCTTGGTCACAAGAGCAGAACCCTCCATTACATTGCCCGTAATATAGAATTTGCCAGGCACATCAGTACCCGTACAGTTATCACAAGCAGTTGTAGGATTGAGGATACGAGTCTTGGCTGAGCTTGATGTGCTTGGACCCGGTTTGTAATAGTTGTTGACAATATTGAAGGTCTTTGCCTCTGCACCCTGGTTAGTCTCACCACCGTATGCAGAATTGCTGCCCCAGTTATAAATCACATTATTGACATAATCCACAGGACCGGCAAACGATGATACATAACCGTGGTCGAAACGAATCATTCGTGAGTCGTTATGAGCAAGGAGATTATGATGGAAACTTGCCTTCTTACCTCCCCAGATACCTGCATAACCATGTTTTCCTTCCTTGTATTTATTGGTCTTCAAGCTCTCAGAGAGAATACACCACTGGAGGGTGAAGTTCTCATTACCATAGAATGAGCCTACCTCATCCGTACACCATGACATAGAGCAGTGGTCAATGATTACGTTCTTCTCAATATCCTCATCGTGGTGAGCAGCCGACATTGCATCGGCATCACCGCCATTGCTTCCAAGTCGGCAACGGATGAAACGTATGATTACATTGCTTGATCTGATGGACAGATTATATCCCTTGAGACAAATGCCGTCTCCCGGAGCAGTCTGACCGAGAATGGAAATATCGCCCTTATTTATCTTGAGGTCACCTTTGAGCTCTATAGTTCCTGCCACATCAAAGACAATGGTTCTTGGTCCATTCTTCTTTGAAATGAAATAACGGAGTGTACCTTCAGCTGGATTCTGAACATTATCGTCAAGTGATGTAACGTGATATACAGCACCACCGCGTCCACCTGTGGTGAAACGACCATATCCTTCAGCACCCGGGAAAGCAGGAGCCGAAGCAAACTGTGAAAGGGCTGTTGAAAAAGCCAGAGTACACGTAGATAATAGAGTAAGTATTCTTTTCATAATTCGTGTTTAAGGTAACTTTTTATTTATTTTGGGCAAATTTACATATATTTTTCGAGATTGCAAAAAATTTGGAATAAAAAGTGTAAAAGTAACGTGAGTGCGACGACTTGCTTCAGCTTGATGAGCCATAGCGAATAATCCAAAATTCCTTATAAACGCAACCTCGTTGCTTTATTCTGGAACAAAAATTATTCACGATGGCCAAAAAATTTATCTCAGAAAATTAAAATTATAATTCTTTGGAATAAATTTTCTGGTAATTTTTTAAAAATTTTTGTTCCACAAACAGCAGCTTGCTGCTAAAATAACATAGTTTTTAATTTTTCGCTGAAGCTCACCAAGCTAAAGTAAGTCATAGAACTGACGTTAAATAGTTATGGAATAACAAAACGGGGCAGTATCTTGTGATACCACCCCGTTATATCTGGTGTCAAATGTCAAATGTCATTTACTTTACACGCGCACCTGTTGCTGAGAATGTGCCGTTAGCAGTCTCGATAACGAGGCGGCCATTTACAACAGCCTTGCGAACCTTGGCTGACTTAGCAGCAGCGACCTCGCTAATACCTGTAGTGGTTCCATCGATGTCAGAGTTGATAGCGATAGCATAGAGACGGAATCCACCTGTGGTTTCCTTGACCTTTGCCGTACCGCCTTTAGTAGCCACGAACTTGATTACTTTGTAATCATCCTTCGCTGTACTCTTAAGATCGTCCTCAGAAGTAGATTCATCAAGCTCGATACATGGTGTTTCACCATATATTCCCATCGTACTTGCTGTAGAACCCTTTGCAGAGAACTTGATAGTGAGAACATCCTCAGTCTGAAGAGGTACATTGATAACGAAGTTCTTAGAGTCGAACACAGCATAATCAGGAGCAGTCTTTAGAACATTGTTCTTTTTCTCCTTGTTTCCATACTCAAAAAAGATTTCCTCATTAGCAGCAAGCTTAATCTGCAGCTTATTATCACTTGCACTAGAACCTGTATAATTTACAGAAAAACCAGAAACTTTATCCATTTCATATGTTGTGGCTTCAGTATAATCACCCAAGACATAAGTTTCTGCCTTGTTGTCAAACTGATAGACTACAGGCTCTGTTTTCTGAGCATTAACACTAACTGCCATAAGAGCAGTTGCAATAAGAGTAAAGATTTTCTTCATATGATTATTTTTTTTGTCAGGTAATTAAATTCCTAATTTACAAGTGCAAAGATACAATAAAAATTGAGAATTCACAAATACCACCTTTACTAAAATACCAAATTTTAGTTTTTTTAATCAAGAAGGAGTGCAACGAATCGTCGCACTCCTTACAGATATATTGATTTACTGATTGCTATACCAACGTGGGTCACCCGCCTTGAACTTGCTCACGCTCTCATTCTTCAACGTGAAGTTACCCGAAGCCGCATCAGCATACTGAGGATTAAGAACTGTAGCCTTCTCGTCGATAAAGAGGTTTGTCTTACCTCCCTCAGCACCGTCAAGAACATTCAGCTTTTCACAATTGAAGTAGAAATTATTATTTCCAAATGTAGGAACCGTTGTCTTTGACTGGTTGCTCCAAACCGCTACTGTATTTGTCACAATATTGTTTGTCCAGTTGATTGTAGTACCCACAAAGCGAACATAGAGAAGGCGCTTGCCGCTCTTATTAGCTGCAGCATTGATTGTGCAATGGTCAATGGTAATCTTTGGAGTAGCACCCGCAAATGAACCGGAAGCATCATCAAAACGCACAAAGTCACGCTCAGCACAGCTATTATAAATGGTAGAGTTAGTGATTGAGAGATCATCGATACATCCTGTACGACAGTCGAACATATCACCGCCTTCACAGGTAATATCGTGAATCAAACAGTTGTTGAACTTGATGTAAGGAACCTTTGCAGCAACATTAACATAGTAAACACCCTTCTTGAAGTTCTTTATTTCAGCATTGTCAACAGAAATACCACCAACGTTTGTTCCCTTGTAATTGAAGCACTGGTCTCCTGTAGTTCCTTCACCATCGATATTAACCTGATTGATTGTCAAGGTAGCGCCATCCTCAAGTTGGAAACGACCATTGATAACAGGAACACGTGTCGGATAGATACCCTTGATTGTGATGTTCTTACTAACAACAATCACACCTGCTGTTGCGGATTCACTTGAACTTTTTACAACAAATGTACCGCCAGTAAGGGCAAATACATCACCATCCTTGGCATTTGCTACAAGGTCAGCAATATCATCTGTTGGACGCACAAGGGTAGCACCGTTGAGGTCAACGATAGTTGTAAATGTCTTGCTACCACGCTCCTTCAATACTCCATTTGAGTTGTAATAAAGCTTGAGGGTGTATTTTGTTTCTGGACTAAGTCCATCAACCTTTGCCGTGCCAGAGTTTTTCTCTGCATCGGTAATAGTATGGGTAGATATTAATGCACCAGTCTGGTCGAAAGCACGAAGTTCAGAGACCTCTTTCTCGCCTTCAGTCCAAGATACAACCACACTTCTGTCACCAATGTTATCTTCCGCAATGGCGTTGAAAATCTGCTGAGCTGCTGTACGGAAAAATAGAGTTGCCGGCTTTGAATTACGACTTGAGTTCTTTGTGTCCTTGGCAATTACCTTTACACTATAACGGGTGTCATAGGTAAGGTCCTGTAACGGCAATTCATTTTCTGTAATGTCAACGGATTTAGGAGAGGAAGTAAACGTAAGGCTGTCATCAGGATACAGCTCAACGGTATATTCGGAAACACCTGTTGAAGCGTTCCACTTGAGCAATGCCGACGTCTCCTTAACGTTCTTCACTTCAAGATTGGTTGGTGAGAACTCTCTGGCATAGATGATGTCTGTGATTTCCTCCATTGGATCGCTACATGATGCCATTGAAAGGATTCCAATGCCAATCAAGCATTTGTTGATAATAGATCTTTTCATATAAGGATTTTTTCGGTTTTAGTTTTTATTCAAGTTTCAGTTATAAGGTCTAAGGACAAAAGCCAAAGCCTTAGACTTATGACTTTTGACCTTAGACTTTTGTCCTTATCCTTTACAACTGACCGTAATTACCATCATTGTTGAGCATGTTGTTACTCTTGTCAATAAATGTCTTCCATATAGGCCAGAGGTAGTTAAGGCTTGGCTTATTGACGAAGATGCCATCCCAGTAGTCTGAGGTTATGACATTTTCATCATTGTTGATGAACCAGTTCTTTGGTGTAAAGCCATCCTCCTTGAGAGAAGAACCTATTTCATCGGTCTGACCCTTCTCAAGACCGTAGATAACGATAGCCTCACCAGACTTGCCATCGCCTACGTACATGCCATACTCTGAGATAAGTTCCTTGTCTGTTTTCTCATCGTATGTCTTGACATAAAGCTTTGCTGGATAGTCTGCATAAGCGCCTGTACGGTTAGCAAGTGCCTGAAGCTTTTGCTTTGCCTCTTCCATCTTCTCATCAATGATACCCCAGCGAACGAGGTCTGCACGACGAAGAGCCTCACCTGCAAACTCAAGACCACGCTGATCCACGATACCTTTCTGGAATGCATCCTTGTCGGCTGTATACTTAGTCTTCAAGTCTGCAACCTCATTAGCAGGAAGTACACGTGCAAGAACAGGCTCCATATAAGGCCATGCTGCTGACGGACCTTCAAGATAGTTTATTGCCTCTGCTGCCATGAGATAAACATCTGCAAGACGCATATACTGCCAGTTTATACCATCGTCATTGGTAGAGGTAACTATACGATCCATCCACTCATAACGAAGCTTGCCAAAGCACCACTGGGTAATCTTGCGGAGATCCTGAGGAGCCTTGCCGTCAACAAGAGTCTTACTCCACTCATAAGGAACACAAGTAATGTCACGACGCTTGTCGTTCTTGCTATAGTCATAGAAAAGGTAAGGCATTGGACCGTTTACACCGCCTTGTGCCTGTTGTGTATATTGATCCTTCGTCTGATGCTTGACACCCCATGTGTAGAGCACACGACCACGTCCTGCAGAGAATGGGATTTCCCAAAGGCTCTCAAGGTTAGATGCAGGAAATGCTGTACCATCTGCACCATCCTTACAAAGGTTCTTGAAGTTATCCGCGAACTCACCAAGAGTGTTCTTGCCAGAATTGATGATATCAAGGCACTCATTCTTTACGATAGCCATCATCTTGTCCTGAGAAAGTTCAGAATTGTTGCTACGGCGATAACCGTCACCACGAAGTGCATATCCGCAAGCATAGAGAGCTATACGCGCACGAAGTCCCTTGACAAACGACTTATTAACACGCTCTGCTGTTTGTGTGATATGGCTCTCATTTGGCCAATAGCAATAGTTCTCTGCCTCTTCAAGATCCTTGAGAAGCTGGAGATAGATATCATCCTTGTTTGTACGTGGAAGATAGACATTCTCCGTGTTGTTTGGAACAAAGCGTGCAGGAACGTCACCCCATGCCTTAATAAGATCGTTGTAGATAACAGCACGCATTGTTAGAGCCTCACCAAGAAGGTGAGCCATATCCTTGTTTTCCTCTATCTTACCATACTTACGAATACCTTCAATTGCAAGGTTGGCACGCTCAATACCCTCATAGAATTTAGCGTATGCGTTGTTATCGGTATTCATCTGAGTGTTATTATCCAATGTAGAGAAGTTACAGAGACTCATCTTGTCGTCATTCTTCTTTGACAGGCTTGGATATGAACCTGATGTAGTCTCAACGTCAGAGTTCAAACCATAGTATGGAAGATAACGGCCACGGTATGAGTTCGTTTCGCCAAAGGATACATTGATTGACATAATTTCGCGCTCAGCCAGACCATATACACTATATACGGAACTCTCATCGAGAGTAGATATAGAAGGAGCATCCATATCACAGGATGTTGCAAGAGAAGCAACAACAAGTGAGAGTATTGAGAGTTTTATGTAATTTTTCATTGTTATATCTGCTTTTAGAAGTTCAAGTTAAGACCAAATACGAACTGACGGCTACGTGGGTAACCAGAGTAGTCAACACCAGGAGTAAGTGCAGACCTACGGATACAGTCACTCTCAGGATCGAAACCAGAATAGTTTGTCAAAGTGAATACGTTGTAAGCCGTAGCATAGAAACGCAGAGTTGAGATGTGAGCCTTCTTAGTAAGACTTGCAGGGAGAGTATAACCCAAAGTTAGGGTATTCAAGCGAAGGAAAGAAGCATCCTCAATAGCCCAATCAGTAAGTACGAATGACTTCATGTATGGACTCCACATAGTGGTGTTCGCATTCATAGCTCTCAACTTTTCAGAATCATTACAGAGAGTACCATCATCATTGAGGTTAGTCCAACGCTTGCCATCCGCCATATCAGTAATCATACTGCGATACATATACTTGGAAGTTGATGTATATTCAATCTTGTTGGCATTGTAGATATCGTTGCCTACACTGAAATTGAAATTTGCAGCGAGGTCGAAACCGTATGCACGGATATTGAGACCGAAACCGCCTGTGAAATCTGGGTTAACATTACCAATAATAGTATTGTCATCATCAGAAATCACACCTGTTGCTGTATTGCCATCAGCATCAGTTGTCTGACCCGTTGAATTCCATACCCATGCACCCTGAGCCTGATCCCAGTGCTGTGTGGTTGAAGCTATCTTCATTGTACCTGGACGGATGTCACCAAGAATAGCAGTTCCATCAACAACGCCCGGCTTCAGAGTCCAGCTCTTTGTTGACTCATTGTATTCAGTAAAGTCATCAACCTCATAGCGACCTGCATTTCTGAAACCGCGAATCTCACCAACCTGACCGCCTACAGCAATCCAGTAGTCGTTAAGAATCTCTGATGATGCCCAACGTGTGTCCCAGCCAAAGTCTTTCATTGCACCAAGTGACTTGATCTTTCCCTTGTTAATACCGATGTTTGCGTTGAAATCAATACTGAAATTCTTTTTATTTATAGCATGCCAAGAAATGGTAGCCTCTAATCCCTTATTCTCGGTCTCACCCATGTTACGATACTGGGTGTCATAGCCTGTGCCTGCTACAGGGAACTCAATGAGAAGATCCTTAGTGTTACTAAGATAAGCCTCAATGCTACCTGAAATCTTGCTATGGAAGAGAGTGAAGTCAAGACCAAGATTACGAGTAATCGTAGTTTCCCACTTAAGGTCAGGGTTGGCCATAGTCTTATTAGGAGCAACGTAGTTCTCAAGACCATTCACCCATGTAGTACTTTTTACGTCGTATGACTGAATGAGCTGACCAACAGGAATATTATTGTTTCCTGATGTACCAAAAGAAACACGGAATTTCAAATCGTCAAGCCACTTCTCTGCACTCTTCATAAAGTTCTCAGAAGAGATACGCCAAGCAAGAGCTACTGATGGGAAGTAACCCCAACGATTATTCGCATTAAACTTAGAAGAGCCATCGGCACGGAATGTAGCATTCAACAAATACTTCTCATCATAGTTGTAGCTAATACGACCGAAATAAGAGAGAAGTTTGTCATTAGGCTTATAATAGTCATTTATAGAATAAGGAACACCTACGGTTGTAAGTTTCCATGCGGTCTCAGCATCGAAGTCTGCAGGATATCCGTGGACCTCATCAGTCACGTCATGCTGTTTTGTGATCACATACTCATGACCTGCAAGTATATTCAAAGAGTGTTTAGAATCCTTACCAAACAGTTTCTTGAAGTCATAGTTCAATGTGTTTGTACTGCGGAATCTATGACGCTTGGTATCTATCACGCGGGTTACTGGTAATCCCTGATTCTCAGCAGCAGGAATATTCTTAACATAATATGTTGTCGTACCCCTAAATGTCTGATCATATTGTGTATAGTCATCATAGCCCAACTCGGCCTTGAACTTAAGGTTCTTGATAATATTCCATCCGAAAGCAGCGGAAATATTGAGGTTCTTACGTTCCTTCTTACGATCACTATCTTTCTGAGCCTCTACAGGATTATATAGGTTACCAAGATCATCGTCAGCAGAAGCTGCGGCTGAGTTCACGTTCTTAACAGGGAATGGAGGATACATCATGGCATATTTCAGGCGCTTGTCTGAATCATATGTACTTGTAGCCTCATTTGCACCACCGCCTCTGATATCTGTATCTGCATATCGTGCCTGAAAATCAAGGGTGGTAACCTTGCTTGGCTTTGTGTTAAGCTTGAGACTGAAGTTATCACGCTTGAATGAAGAGCCAATCTGAATAGCCTTGTCATTCATGTGAGTATAGTTGAACGAATACTTCAACTCCTCTGAACCGCCATTGACATTGACACTCTGGTTGAATGTGTGACCTGTACGGCCATATACTATGTCCATCCAGTCGTTTGTCTGAATATTACGATATAGATCCATATCCTGATAACCGCCAAACTGATCCTCGTAGTCAGACATCTTGGTAAGATCACCCTGATTTTTGAGGAGTATAAGCTCATACTGCCACTTGGTATAGTCGTATGCATCAAGAACATCCAGTTTCTTGGCAATCTTCTTCCAACTATAGTAAGCATTGTAAGAAACATTCACCTTACCCAACTTACCACTCTTAGTCGTAACAAGGATTACACCATTAGCACCACGAGAACCATAGATGGCTGTTGAAGAAGCATCCTTCAACGCTGTCATATCCTCAATTTCTGATGCAGGAATATCGCTGATACTCTCAACTGGGAAACCGTCAACAATATAGAGAGGGTCATTAGACTGAGTGATAGAGCCACCACCACGAATACGAATCTTCACCTCAGCGTCAGGCGAACCTTCTGCAGTAGTAACCTGTACACCTGCCATCTTACCTGTGAGTGCCTCTGCTGCTGATGCGACAGGAACAGCCTCAAGAGCCTTACCACCTACGGTTGCTACAGAACCAGTAAGATCCTTCTTCTTCATAGTGCCGTAACCAACAACAACAAGATCCTCAAGAGTGTTGTTCTCGTCCTCAAGCACAACTGTGACATCCGACTTACCGGCAACATCAACAGCCTTTGTCTTCATACCAATGTATGAGATGTTGAGCTTGTGACTCTTGCCTTTAAGAGTGATTGAGAATTTTCCGTCGATGTCAGTAATTACACCATTCTGAACACCCTGTTCCTGTACAGTTGCACCTATTACGGTTTCGCCTGTAGCGTCCTTAACGACACCCTTCACAGTTTGCGCCTGTACTGTCGCACAGAAGAACAACAGCATAGCAACAAGCGCATAGCGGACGTTTTTAATTTTTTCAGACATAAAGATTATGTTTGTTAGTTATTTAAAATTAATGATTTACGATTATAAAAAATTCATACTGCTTCCGAATCACCAGTTACCACTAAAAAAACAATTTACCATATAGTTAGTTCCCAAATCGCATATCATAAGTGCTTGATTCTCTGATTAAGATTTGATACGATTTCTCTTTTATCAATATAGTGGACAATAGTGTTTCTGAACATCTAATCACAAGACAAAAATAGGTTGAAATAGCAGATTCTCAATATTTTATGATTATCACGCTATCGCGTATAAAACCCATTAGAGTCTATACTACGCAATTTCTTGGCAAAGATACTTGTTTTTTATCTTAATTTCGTCTTTTTTAAGTTAAAGAAGGTTAAACATGCTTTTTTGTTCAATTAGTACAACTTTTGTTTTTCTCATTCGTCAAAAATCGAGCTGAATTTAGGTCCGTAGAGCCATAAGGTGGGTTCTACAAATTTTTCGCAAAGCTCACCAAGCTAAAGCAAGTCGTCGAACTCACGTTAATTATTACTGTACGCTAAACCATAGTATCCCTTCCCCAACTTCTTAAAACACTGCTGACCATACACCGGCTGTCCGAAAAAATGTGTACTATTGCCCATGGTTATGTTACAATGGACTCGCTACGAAGGTGCTTGTGAAATCAGACATTACTTTTGGCAGCAAATAAAAAAGTTTTTTCACGTTTTTCCTGTCACACCGTCACATCGCCTGAGTGTCAGTTGGTTACGTGTGACAGGAGCATTTCCTTCCCGTCACACTCCTGTCACGCATACATTGCCTTGTGACGGCAATGTGACGGGAAAACAACCTTCCTGTCACGCATAACTCACTGATATTCAATGAGTGTGACGGTATGACAGGAAAAACGCTAAAAAACTTTTTTAGCATATCCAATGCTTGTACTTTTCAAAAATAATGCGGTATTAATGTGATATTAATGAGAATTTATATGTTTTCGCTCTGCGAACCTACATTAATTGTCACAAATGACACATTAATGTCGCATTAATTTCTTCTTATAGCAAGCGGTTTGTTTTATTCGCAAGGCTCATCAAGCTAAAGCAAGTCGTCGAACTCACGTTAATTATCATCACTTAATTCTTGTTTCTTCTTCATGTAAGCTCGTAGCAGCTCCAATCCAAGTCCAATCCAGCTCCAATTCAAGTCCAATTCAAATCCAATTCAAATCCAATCGGGAATTGGAAATCTATTGGATTAGAATAGGATTTATATTATCGCTTCTCCAAATATTCTGGTAAGAATATAATAAAATTTTATCCCGAACAATTCGAATATTCGAATAATTCGGGATAAAAGAAAATTTCATGAAAAATTCACGTTATAAGTAGTGTACATAATTGTTTTTAATTAGGTAGTGCAAGGATTGTAAAGATAATTATGTACATCTACTTACTATTTAACCTCCAACTGGAATGGACTTGCAGGAAGTCCGTTCTTGCCCTTCATGTTATGCTTTTCCGGGTTGTCCTTCCAAGCAAAACGGATAGTAGGGTGCTGAGAGATGGATGTAGCAGGGGTGATGACAACAGTCTTGCCATCCGTGGAAGCCTGAGCGTTATGGAACTTGCCGTCATCGCCCTTGACCTCAAACTCCATAAGATTATCGCAAGGTTCGAGAGGCTGATTCATAGTGAGGATTATCTTGCCACCATCTACATGTGCCTCTACAGGTTCTGCGGAAAGCACGTTCTTCTTGCCAAAGACGCTATTCTCAAGTCCGAGGACGATACGCTCAGTAAGCTCGCGCTTGCTCAGAGGATGGATGTCCGAAGCCTCACCAAGGTCTATATTAACGGTAAGAGTTGAATATGGATCATTATCGGTAAACTCACGCTGAAGCTCACGAACCTTTGCCCAAGAACTGTTCTGAGGCTGATCGCTTGGTTCCATGTGGTTGGCAAGCTGAACGATATTGAAAGGAAGGTCAGGACGGTTCCAGAGTGTTCGCCAGTTGCCTGTAAGTTTCTTCAGGAGAATTCCATAGTCGTCAGGAGTACCAGTATTTGATTCTCCCTGATACCAAACTATACCAGAGCAGGCGTAAGGAGCAAGCGGATGAAGCATACCGTCATAGAGCATAGATGCCTGATTCTCAGTATCGAGCTTTCCACCAAGAGCACCTTCGAGCATCACAGAACCGCGTTTTGTAAGCCATTCGTAGGAAATCTCGACAGGAGAGAGGCTTTCATCATCAAATTCAATCTGATGCGGTTTCTTCTTATAGAAGAAAGCCATTCCGCTCTTGCAGATCACACGAACGGAAATCACGTTGTCACCTTCCTTGAGAAGTCCTGCTGGAATCTTGTAGCGGCGAGGAGGATACTGATAATAGGTAGTACCGATATGCTGGCCGTTGAGATATGTATAATCCATATCGTGAAGGGTTCCCATGTGGAGAGTAGCAGGCTTTCCAGCATGAGCCGCATCTATCTTTATATGCTGACGAAGCCAGAAAGAGCCGAGGGTAGATGGACGTGAGCCCTCAACAGGGGTCATAGCCCATTCGCGATTGTTATATTGGTTAACCTTCTTCCAAGAAGAATCGTCATAATCAGCCTTTGAATATACATTAAGCCCCGGGTCAGATTCATCCATTACCTTTGTCCAGAGATTGCCGGCAATAGCATTAGCCTTTGACTGGGCAGCTATGTAGTCCTTATCAGTATAGAGAAGATACTTGGAATAATAGGTGTTAGGTATTGGGTGTTGAGTGCTAGGCTTGAGGGAGTCGATATCAATCCATGACTGGATAGGACTACCGCCCTTACTGCTCTGGATTATACCCTGTGGAATGCCTGTGCGCTTAAGCATTATCTGTCCGAGGAAATATCCGACAGCAGAGAACTTCCAGCAATTCTCCTTATTTACATGTTTCCATGCGGTTGGCAGAACATCATTCTTGCGATCTACAGAGAAATCCGTCTGTACCTGGAAAACGTGAATCTGGTCGCTTGTATAGGCATCAAGATCCTTCTTGTAGCGAGGATATATACGCTCAATATTTGTGTCGATATTAGATTGTCCAGATACAATCCACACATCACCCACGAGAACATCAGTAAGGGTGATATCGTTGATTTTCATCTCGAAAGGACCTCCATGCTTCTGCTTCGGAAGGTCGATGCGCCATTTGCCGTCAGCAGAGGCTGTTGTGGTATAGGTCTTTCCACGGAATGTAATCTTCACGGTCTCATTTGCATCTGCTGTTCCCCAGATAGGAACAATCTGGTTACGCTGAAGCACCATTCCTGACTGGAAGAGCTGAGGGAGCTTGACAGCTGCATTAGCAATTCCGACTGGAAGCAAGGCTACAAGAAGGAAAAGCCTAACCAAGCCTTCCCTTAGGGAAGGATGTTTTATAGTATTTACGGTTACAAATTTTTTCATTATAAATTATCCTTTAGTATTATACAATCTTTAAAACGTAAATAGGCTAAGGTTTATTGCCTATATATTACAAAAATGCGGATTACTATTTTGAGCAATCCGCATTTTATAATTTTATCTGAGTGGCAAGAACCAGTTCTTCTTATCCATGAGCTTAGAGCGAAGAGTTTCATCTATCTTTCCATCACGTCTTGCAACTGCGTCGGCAAGATATGCAGGATCGTTTCTTCTGAGAGCTATACGCATAAGGTCGTAGAAACGCTTTCCCTCGTATGCAAACTCAAGAGCGCACTCATCAATAATCATCTGCTCTACGAGAGGAATCTGATAGTTGACTGTATCCTCGTAGGAAGCAAGTTTTGATGTAGGCTGTGGAACGCAGTAAGCATCGTTGTATTCAACATCACCACTACCACGAGCATGTACTCCCAATGTCATTGCCTTGATAAAGATTTCATCGTCAAAGTTCAGAAGTGAGCCTGCCCTTTCACGTTCTTTCTCAGAAACATATCTCTCTATGTTCTGATTACGAAGTCCATATTTCAGCACGCAGAATGCAGATTCAGGATAGCCAAGGCGGTTGAGTGCCTCTGCAAACATGAGGTAAACTTGTTGCGCGCGATACACAGGTATAAAAACATCTACCCTAATTTTATTAACAGAAACTTCTTCTGGACCATATAAACTTGTTTCTGAAACATTTTGCTTTCGCCAAGAATAACTTGAACCTAAGCGAAGGTCTCCTGCATAGATATCCTTTGGTAGTCCTGTCTTTGGAGCTATGACGGTATCCTTTTCTGTCAGAGAAACCTCGGTATAAAGGGTATAGTCCTGTGCTTTTGAAAGTTGCAGATAAGCCTCAGAAGGACGAGCCTGAAATCTGTCCAAATTTAGTGCTGTTGACTCGTAGATATTGGCAAGGTCAGATTTTATTCCGTAAAAGGTTCTATCCTCCATAGGAACATAGCAAATGACCTCACTGCTGCTTGGGGAAATAATGAAAGAATAATACCCATTTGATATTGATGCCTTAGAGAAATCATTATTATCTACTATCATTTGGCTGCGGCCAGAATAAGAAGTTATAGGATCGTCCTTAAACGTAAGATACTCATAGAGATAATGAGCTGCTTCATCATAACGACCAGCCCAGAGACAAAGCTCACCGAGGAGCACACGGACAGGAATGAAGAACTTCTTTGAGTTCATACCATTTATGCCGCTATACTGTGGAAGGTGTGTATCAACGTATGGTCTGATGTCTTCAATGAAATAGTTGCATATAGCATTGATGTCAGAATATGGCTTGTTCATCTCTGCACTTGCCTCAGCCTCGGTGAGAACCGGCTTGAGAACGAGTGGTACCTCGCCATAGTTCTTCACCAACTGGAGGTATGTCCATGCGCGGAATGTCTTTACTGCGGCAAACTCCTTCTCGAACACCTGAGTTCCGAGCTTATAGAGAGCAGTATCTGCATTCTCTATGAAGTAGTTACAGTTGTTGATAACAGCATAGAAATCGCTTACCTTGTTGTACTTGTTCTCTGTGTCCAACTGAAATGATGCTATCTTCTTCAGGTCGGTAGAAGCATCTTCTGTCATGGTGAACTGATCACTACGGATATCACCGAGAAGGAGAGTACGGTCGGCAATGGTCTGTATGCCACGTACTATACCCATTACGCTGTAAAGGGTATCACTTGTTGAATTAAGCTTGTTATCCTCAGAAAACTCTATCATGTCAGATTTCGTATCGAGGAGGTCAGAGCAAGAGGTAAGACCCCCTACCCCCCCGAGGGGGAGTATTATTGATAGTAATGCTATCAGAGGATTTTTGAAAAATCTTTTATTCATAATTTTCAACTTTCAACTTTTTAATGAAAAATACAATATAGCATTTTCGTGTCTGGTCATTACCAGAAAAGTGCGACTTGTATTTTCATTTTTCACTTTTCATTTATTACAGATTAATCTTCACACCCATTGCGAAGCTTCTGCCCGAACCGAGGAGACCGCAGTCGATACCCTGATAGAGCACGTTGCTTGAGAATGAGCAGTCGGGATTTGAACCGAGATAGTGTGTGAGGGTGAAGAGATTGTATGCTGCACCCCATACAGTAATACCTTGTATGTATGTATTGCTGATAGGGATTGAGTAGTTTACAGTCACGTTGCTCAGGCGGAGGTAAGAACCATCCTCTATCCAGCGATCTGAGAAACGGGAATTACCCTGTGCATCACGATAGCTAACACGTGGAATATCCGTAACCTGGCCTTCTGTTGTCCAGCGACTGTTCATTGCCGTGGTCTGGTTATAGAAGTATTTTCCACTCTCCAGTATGCTACGCTCATAGTTGTAGATGTCGTTGCCGAGAGAATAGGTGAGTGTAGCATCGAGTGTCCAATGCTTCCAGTTGAGACGTGTGTAGATGTTACCGTAGATGTCTGGATTCGGATCACCTATAACCATGCGGTCAGCCTCAGAGATGATGCCGTCGTTATCACGGTCAACAAACTTCATGTCGCCTGCCTCGAATGCTATTTTCTTGCCTGTACCATCCACATAGCCAAGGTTTGCAGCCTGTGCCTGTGATGCTGTAGTAAGCACACCGTCGGTCTTGTAGCCGTAGAACATTCCTACAGGATTTCCTACTGCAGTAATAACCGTACCGTTGCATATATCGGTCAGTATGCTCTTGTTGTCTGTGCCTATCTCTGTCACCTTGTTCTTGTAGTGACCAACACTTGCACCAAGTTCCCAATGCCAGTCTTTGGTGTTGAGCACTCGGTATGACATATCGAGGTTGTAGCCCGTGTTCTTCAGCTTACCGCCATTAGCATAGTTCACGTCAAGACCGCTTGTCCATGCAAGATGACGGAGTGTTACCAAGCCCGATGTCCAGCCTGTGAACCAGTTGAAGTTCATGTGCAGACGGTTGTCTATGAAGTTACCCTCAAAGCCGAGATTCACACGGTGTGTGGTCTCCCACTTCAGATTACTGTTACCCACGTTGCCGAGGCTCTTTGTGTTTACTTCCTCACGGAGCATTGTCTTTGCAATGAAGTATGTGCGTGAGGCAGTATAGTCAACGTCATCGTTACCGGTAATATCAAAACCGCCATTGAAGCGGAGATAGTCAATACCATTTACCTTGGCAAGCCAGTTCTCATTAGAGATAACGTATGAAGCCTGCACGCTTGGGAATACTCCCCATACCGTTCCCAGAGCCTTGAGACCTACGGCATCCTTACCAAAGCGTGAAGAAGCCATTGCTGAAAGCCCTGCCGTAACGTAAATCTTCTGGGCATAGTTGTAGTCGGCTACAAGGTAGTTGGTGAAATCAATGAACTTGTCATCGGCACCATTCTTTGACTTGTATGCAAGACCTGTTGACATATTAGGGGTCTTATCGTTACCTGTGTTATAACCTTTCTGGAAATTATACCTGTACTTGCTGTTGATATAGCGCATTCCAGCGGTCAGCTTTATCGCATTGGCACCGTATGCGTTCTCCCACTTCATGCGGGTATCGCTCTGAACGGTATTCTGACGCGACGTCATCGATTGGCGTACATTATGCGCAACACCCCATCCTCCATCTAGACTCCAGTCTAACATAGTGAATGTAGGCACACCTGAAATAGGAAGATAATAATCCTCATTGGTGTTTACGAGTGAGAAATTGAACGCCTCCTCCACGCTGAGGTACTTGTTTATCTTGTACTTAGGATTTACCGAGAACGACACAAGGCGGTTGCCTAAACTGTTGCGGTTGTCACCTTCTCCATATTCCAGTATTGCAGTAGGGTTTGCCAGCGTGATGTCATTAAATCGTAATTGGTATATTGTACCAAACTCACTCGACAGATAGTCGTCAGCCTCTGCAAGATATGAGCTCATGTTGCCATTGATATCGATGGCGTAAGGCGACATAAACGGTGACTTGGTGAGTGCGAGGAAACTTGGTGCTGTGGGAGTACCACTTTCTAAACTTCTGCTCACACCCATATCAAACAGACTGCGGTCAACATCGCTAAACGATACGTCGAAGCGCACGCTCAGGTCCTTTATTACCTCGATGTCTGAGTTGATGCGCAGGTCGAAACGTGAGAAGTCACTCTTCTTCAATGTCTCGTTTGCAAGGCTGTAGCCCACGCTCACGTTATAGCTTGCCACATCGTCACCACCCTGCACATTAATGCCGTATGTCTGGGTGAAGGCATTGCGATACACCTCCTTCTTCCAATCGGTCTCGTTGTGATACTGGTTATAGTAGTAGTAGTTCGGGTCGTTCACGAGGAACTTCATACCGTTAACCGAGGTGGTCACGCTGTTAAGCAGTTCCGTAGCATAAGTGCGGTAGTCGTTGGCATCCATCATTGTGGCAGTAGTAGGCTGCACCATAAACTTTCCGCCGAGAGTCACGTCAATTTTCGTCGCCATACTCTTACAGCGCTTAGTAGTGATGAGGAGTACTCCATTAGCACCCTTCGCGCCATAGATAGCCGTACCGTTTTTCAGCACCTCGACTTTGTCGATGTCGTTCACGTTGATATTGGCAAGAATATTATTGAAATATCCTTCATGGATAAGCGAGCGATCATACTGCATATCCATAATCACACCGTCGATAACAACGAGTGGCTGGGCATTGCGGGAAAGGGAGTTGATACCGTTGATGAGCATCACACTACCGCCTCCCTCAATACCGCTACGGTCAATGGTGCGCATCTGTGCGTTGAGACGCTGCTGTATCAACGGGTCAATACTCATCTCTGCACTGTTGCCGAATCCCGAAGCGGAAACGAGCTTCACGGCCTCAGTTGAGCGGGTATATGTGTCAGAGAACACATCGCTGTACATCTTTGCATCCACCTTCGTCAGATCCTTGCCTATTGCCACCTGCTGCGACAGACAGCCCTCCACGCGCATATAGAGGCTTGACACATCGTCAGGCACGCTGATGAAGTATCTGCCGTTAACGTCTGTGATGGCAGCATACTTGCTGTTACCGTATGCCTCGATACTCACACCCTGTAATGGCTTGCCTGTTGCAGCATCTGTCACCTGTCCCTTTATCTCCTTTGCAGAGGCAATGGAAGTAGAGAGGAGGAGGGAAGCGAGAAAACCAAAGAATGGGGTACGACCTGCCATCTTGTATTTCTTGTTTATATTATTCATATTTTCTTTACACTTTACACTTTACTCTTTACTCTTTCAACTTTATTCCTCCTTCGCTCTCTTGAGCACTATTGTGTCAAGATAGAAGTTACGGTCATACCTTGCATTCTCGTTAGGACGGATGTTACAGGTCAGTGTTATTGATGGCTGGCCTATAGTACCTTCGCCGTAATTGCAAGTAGGGAACTTGAAGGTTGCAACTCTTATAACGTCAATCTCATCTGGGTTGGTATTTATAGGAGAACCATCGTTGCATACATAATGCTGTTCCTTGCCATCCTCATCGTAATAGTTGATTGTAGCTGTGAAACGGCATGGGCGCTTGTTCTCACCACCATTAATTGACTTTGGAAGAACTTTCACATCGATATCGTACTTGCCTGATATTACGCCATCGAGTCTGTATGTTACAGACCAGTTACTGTTACCGCCAGTAGGCTTTATGTGCATGAACCAACCTTCTGACACATCCTTGTTTATTACCTTTATTGGTATGAGTGTTGTTGTCTTGCCATCGTATGAAGAAATCCTACTTGAATAATCAGCTTCCACCTCCACTTTTGTCTGATATGTCATGGCAGGGTCGAACACCCATTCGTCGGTAGCATATATTATACCATTACTGCAACTGATTCTCTCCTTAGCCTTACCAAAGATACCATCACTGCTGAATGGCTTGTAGAAGACACTATACTCTGGATATAATCTACTATACCATTTTGACCTTACACTATCATTCATGCTTGGCTGCGTTGTTTCACTGAAAACGGCATCATCCATAAGGGCACGATATGCATAGTAACGCTGAAGAGAGTCTGCCTTTGGATTGTTCTTTGGGAATACGAAGCACTCCATTGCCTCTTTCCATGCCTTGTTCCATCCTTCTTCTGTAGGAACTACTACATGATATATAGAATCCTCATCATCAATCAGGCCAATGGCATTGATAAGCTTGTTGCGCTCATACATAACAGAATCAACATACACCTTCTTACCGTCAACCACACCGCTGCTTACGCTTGCGTCCTCATCGAAGACATCCTCGTTGTAAGAAGCAAGGAATTCACCGTGTGACTTGAACTGTGGAAGAGCAACCAAGGCCTCATAGATGGTCTTCTTATAAGGCAACTGACTGTTCATCACGTGCATGATACCGTTCTTGCTGTGAATGTTACTCTCCTTTACAGAAACTTCGTTAACTGTATTATTGTCGGCAAACGATACATTCTTATAGTTGAGCATACGGAACTTCTTGTTCGTGCCGTCGGAAGAGACAAGGTTCTGTGAAAGATGATTCCATACAAAGAAACGCTCTACCGCAGAGTCACCCTTTGCTGTGTTGACGAGTGAAAGGATAGAGTCCTTGTTGAATGTACCATTAACTGGTGCAAACAAGGTGAAAGAGCGACCGCCCTTCAATACATCAGCATAGCTTACAGGTGTCTTCTTATGCTGACGGAATACCATTGTCTTCTCAAGAACCTCGGCAAAGTCACTCAGGTCACTACGCTGCTTTATAGCATCCCATAGAGTGAGGTTTGCACCGTTGGCAGCCTCATTCTCATAGTGGTCGTCCCAGTCTGAGCAGGAGGAAAGAAAGCCCCCTACCCCCCCAAGGGGGAGTATTACAGACAGCAAAGCCATCAGAGGACTTTTTGTATATTTTGATAGTATTTTCATTTCAACTATTATTTATTCATTATTAATTATCAATTAGAATCAATGTCTATCCTCTCCGTCTGGACTTGCATATACATCCTTAGGACAAAGCTCGATATAGTCAAATGACCACTCCTTGTCACCCTTGGATACCTGACGGAATCTCAGCCAGTATTCCTTGCCCTCATCAAGTTTCTGAGTAGCGAGGATTCGGCGGAGATGCTCAGGAGAGTCCTGACGGAAGCTGTTCATACCAGGCTTACGGTAAGAGTCCATACCTCTCATATATCCGAGGTTATGAAGGGTCTTGTCCATAGCGGTGTTGTGCTCATCGTCCTCAGTATCTGAGATATCGCCTACGATGTCCTGAAGATTCCATGTACCGTATGTAAGGTCAACAGGAATGCCACATGGCTCATTGTTGAGATATACCTGAACTACGCCACGCTCCTCACCGGCAACGTAACCCATACGGATCTCGTATGTTCCTGATGGTACAGGTGGCAACTTGAACTGAACATCATACTGTCCCTTGATACAGATGGCATTGCCGAGATATGAAGACCATGAAAGCTCTGCTGGGTGAACGGCAAGGAATGTGTCGTCGGAAATCTTCCATCCCTTGATCTTGCCTTGCTTGAGAGCATACAGACGGTCGTTCAGCGCACCAGCCTCATCGTTGAAGCGGCAACCCTGATTCATGAAGTCTGCGCTAAGAGTTGTTGCGTCAATACGCATACGGCAGCTGAGTACTTCATCGCGTACCTTGGTAGAGTACTCGAGAATGTCATCAAGATAGAGGTATGTGCCATTGAGTGCCTGCTGCTCAGACTTACCTGACTCTGATGCTGTGAGAACCTTGACTCCCTTTACCGTGTACTTGTTGCCTACTCCCTTACGGTTAGCATAAAGACCACCAGTGCTACCTGTACCTGCACGGCAGAAACGGAGCATTGTACCAGGGCACATTGTCTCCCAGAAGTCCTCTGCATCAATAGCTGATGTTACGGTACACTCAGTAAGGAAACGGCCTGAAGGTGCCCAGTCACTATAGTTACCAATACGATCCATGAGGTGATAGCTCACAAAACGGTTGAGTGGGTTCTTGCGGTTGGTAGGGTCATTGTCATATTTATCTGCATCCTCAGGATATGTAGTGTCGTAAACCTTCTTTGCGTATGCCTTCAAATCATCAAGTGTATTGATTCCTCTCTTGGCGAATACGGAGTTAGGTTCCACGAAAGCAGTGAACTTGAAATATCTCTTGCGTGGGTATGTAACCTTGTTGTCACGTCCACCATATCTCACCTTGGCAATATCACCATTGATAGAGTCCTCGGAAACAGAGTAATGATCATCTATGTACTTTGTAAGAGAATCATCCATGTGAGTATATTTGAGTGCCTCAACAAACAGACTGATTGTTGCATCCTCGGCCATAAGGTCAGGAAGGAAATCATTACTTGGGGTAATGACACGGTCAATGAAATGAACAACGCCATTGGTAGCAGAGTCGTTCTTCTCAACAAGCAATGAGCGCTTGTTTACAAACACGCGAAGCTGGTTGTTGTTCTGCACGTCACTATCACAGGTCATAACAAGATAGCGATCGTCCATATTCATCTGTGGAAGGGCACCGTCGCTCACATCGGTAGTGAAGAAAGCTCCGTCCTTGACAATATGGGTACGTGCAATGGTATCGCAACGCTCTACATCCTGCAACAATGCGTCGAAAGAAGAATAATTGTTTTCTGCAACAAACTTATTTATTGCCTCGTTGGTAGGAACGAAAACAGTATAGTTACCATATACAGAGAGAAGCGAGTAATAATTCGACTTCTCGAGAATTGACTGGAACATACTGCATCTGTCTGCGGCATCTGTAATGATTTCGGCAGCAGTGCGTTTCGTAGAAGAATAGAACGTGCCTTGATCATTAGCCATGTCATCATTATCGACGCAGCCAATTAGTGTAGAGAGTAAAGTGGATAGTATAATGCAGAATGGCACTCTACCCCTACTTATATATTTTTGAATGAACTTTTTCATAATTCATTAATATCTTAATTTCTTAATCTCTTTGTTTACTTCTTGAAATCCTCTGTATCACTATAAGCAGAATTCTGCTTGAGCAGAGAATTCTTCTTCAGTTCATCTCTGTTATATGGCCAGAAGATTGCATTGATGTCGGCAAGCTGGATTTTGATAGCCACGGCATTTTCCTTCTGCTTCTGAGTAGCCTCATTGGCAAGATAGTGTGTATTGCCATCACGAAGTGACTTTCTGACAAGGTCGAACCAACGCTTTCCTTCAAACATGAACTCTCTCTTACGCTCCAGCATGAGGAGTTTTTCCATTTCCTCCCTACTTGAGCTATAGGTGGAGAATGCGAGAGAATCACTCTTTACATTCTCTGTATAGTTACGAGCACGCTTGTTGATGGCATTAATGAGAGTGAATGCTGTACGGAAATCGGCATCATTCTTCATAATACACGCCTCTGCCTTTATCAGCATAACGTCTGAAAGACGGTAGAAAATCCAGTTAGACCTATTTGTTGAGCGTAGAGAATAATCAAACTTTAGGCTATTATGGTCTGTGACATTGTCAATGTCAAGCGATGACAGTTCGAATCCATACTTTGTTATAAAGAAATTACCTTTATTTTCGTAGATATTCTCATATACACGGCAATCGTTCTTATCGAAATATACATTGTTACCCGTCCATACATTCTGGAAGTAATCCTCTGGAGCAGAATAACGTCCCATCTTTCCATCAGCGTTCAAATATGAACCGCTTGTATATTTGTTATCGTAGGAACACATGCTGTAACCAAGTTCGAAGATACTTTCAAATGAGAAACCATCACCAAAGATCTCTGTATATGCATTACCGCAGAGTTTTGAACTTCCATAGCTCTCACGAATCATTGGAATACCATCGAAGACAAACATATCGCTCTGCTGTCCCTTATTGGAAACCCTCTCTTCGTACTGATTTTTCTTGAAATTGATTACATAGTCACAGCAGGAGATAGCCTTGTCGTATTCTCCACGCCAGAGATAGATATCGGCAAGAAGAGCATATATTGCTACGCGAGTAACCTTTGAACAGTTCTCGTATGCCTGAGATTTAGCCTCTGAATTAGTCATTTGGCTATCATCAACATAGCGAAGAACAGCATCATTCTTGACACCTTCGAGGTCGTCGGAGAGCATTTTCAGAGCCTCCATCATAGGAGTTGCAGGAACTTTGTAATTCTGAGTGTCGTCGATACTTGGATCGAAGACCATAGGAACATCACGGAAAGCCCTGATGAGATAGAAATAGCAAAGGTCGCGGATAAAGGTTGCCTCTGCCTTATTGGCACGCATCTGTGCCTCTGTGTAGTTAGGATCAAGTTTCTGCACGCCCTCTGCGTATGCAAGAACGGTGTTACAGCGGTTGATGGTCTTATAGAGATCCTCCCACTTTGTAAGGTCGTTTGTAGGAAGGATGTTCTCCTTCAGAACTTCTAAATACTTGTTATCCCTATCCGTGGCGCTACCCCTAACGAGATTCTCAGAGCGAAGCTCTCCCCACACGTTCATGCGGTCGAGACATCCCTCAGAAGCAAGTGACTCATAGCATCCACTAAGCACACTGGTTACATCATCTTTCTTTGTCCAATAGTTCTCAAGTACCACCTCGTTCAAAGGAAGAATCTCGAGATAATCGGAGCAACCACTTAGTGTGAAGAGTAAAGTGAAAAGTGTAATGTGGAATGACACTCCACTCTTACTTATATGTTTTTGAATGAATCTTTTCATATCTTGAAATAATATTGACTTTTCTATAATCTTTTCAACTTTAATCTACGAATTAGAACTGTACGGTAACACCTAACGTAGCTGACTTAGCACGTGGTGTCTGTGCATTGTCCTCTGATATACCATAGCCACCATAACCTACCTCTGGGTCAGAACCGGAATACTTGGTGATGACAAACAGGTTGTTGGCTGACAGATAGAAACTGAGCTTCGACAAGCCCCACTTCTTTACCGTGGATGAAGGGAGCGAGTAGCTTACCTGCGAATAGTTGAGACGGATGAAGGAGCCGTCTTCTATGAAACGGTCGCTACCCAGATAGTTGTAGCCGTATTCACGAAGTGCACGCGGGATTGGTGCGATGTCGCCCTCTACACGCCAGCGATAGTTCACTGCTCGGCTCTGGTTTCCGTTTCCGTACATTGACTCAAGGTTCATACGGTTGCGGTTTACTATCTTATTGCCATAGCGGAAGTTGAACTGGTTGTTCCAAGACCAGCGTCCCCACTTGAACTTGACACCGAAACCACCGGTGAACTTAGGAAGTGAAGAGCCGAGATATACGATATCAAGCTCGTTGATCGTACCATCGTGATTGATGTCCTCATACATAGCATCACCACCCTTGAACTCATAGCGTGCAGACGTACCGCTGTAGCAATAGGTCATAGGCGTAGTGCGTCCGTGGTTGTCGAGTACCACATTGCCAGCGGCATCACGTACCACCGGAGCATTAGGACCGCTCACACCTTTTATTTCCTCTGGACTATATTCACTGTACTGATATACTCCTTTGTAGCGGAAGCCATAGATAGAACCGAATGACTTGTTAATCTCTACACGTGAGAGGTAGCTGCCGTTGTTGCGGTCGAAATCCTTGTTGAGGGTTGCAAGACAGGTCTCGTCCATCTCGGTGATGACGTTCTTGTTGTTTGCAAAAGTGACATTGAAATCAACTGAGAACTCTCCGAACTTCAGAAGGTCATTGGTGTTGATGTTGAACTCCCATCCCGTGTTCTCCATCTTACCTACGTTATCGTAAGCAAATTCGCCGTAACCTGATGTTGTAGGGATGCCACGATGCTCCATGAAGAGGTCGGAGGTGTACTGCTTATATACCTCCACATTACCGTTGAGCTTGTCGTCGAAGAATCCGAAGTCAACACCTACGTTGTAGGTCATCTTCTGCTCCCACTTGAGATTCTTCAACTGGATATTGTCTGGATAGGTTGAAGCCTGCTGCAAGTAGCCTTTGCCGTTCTTGTATCGGCTGTAGAACAGGTACTCGGCTTTTGGTGAATTACCAACGATACCCCATCCTGGACGGAAGGAGAGCATGGAAAGCCAAGGGAGTGTCTTCGTTACCCAAGGCTCACGGCTGATGTTCCAACGCAGTGACACAGCAGGGAAGGTACCCCAGCGTTTGTCTGGTCCGAACTTGGTAGAACCGTCACGACGCACTGAGAAGTCGAACATATAACGGCTCTTGTATGCGTAGTGCATAGAGTAGGTGAAATAGATACTTCTCCACTGTCCGGCATTACTTGTGAAATCGCCTTCTACCTTACCTTCTGCTCCCGGATTCTGGATAGAGCCTGATGGGAAACCGTAGGCGGTGGTCTTCTGCGACTTACTGCTACCGTCGTTGAGCTGTCCGCGAAGCATCATCATCATGGAATGGTCCTCGTTCTTGAAATGCGGTGTGAAGGTAAGGGTATGCGTTGTGGCGATACCGAGACTCTTGTAGCTGTATGATGTGCCACGGTTCTTGAACTTGCTTGACCATGAACCTACTATGAGTTCGCCAGGCAAGAATGATTCCTGATACTGATTGAAGATGTCGAACACTATCTTTCCCTCATACTTCAGTCGGGTCTTGTCATTGTCGGTTCCGAGCAAGTCGTAGTGTAGCTGGAACTCAGGTATTATCTTATACGTATTCTCGTTGTTGGTTGCAAGGTTTGCAAGGGCAACAGGGTTGATACGGTTTGTTACGTTCTTGTCGTTGTCAGGTAACTGGTCTCCGAGAGCACCTGATATGGTCGTAGGCAGGAGGAAATAGTCGCCTGTAGGATTGTTGTTGATATCCATCTCATATACCGATACGTTAGGCATATACCTGTATGCAATGCCGAGAAGGTTGTCATAGTTCTTCTGATTGTCGGTATATGTGAACGCGATGTCAGATACGATCTTGATACGGTCGGAAATGAAGTAGTCGAGAGCCACACGTGTGCTGAGACGGTCGAGCTGCTGCTTGATGACAGAACCTGTCTCATGGTCGTAGCCGGCACCGATACGGAAGTTTGCCTTCTCACCACCACCGGTAAGTGATACATAGTGGTTCTGGCGAAGACCTACCTTTGTGACCTCGTCAATCCAGTCGGTGTTCTTGTTGAAGTTGTTCCATCCGTTAGGGTTGGTTGGGTCGTAGTTGATTTCCACGATGTCGCTGGCTGTGCTGCTCAGGCGTGGGTTGAAGTAAGACTCCTTCAGGAGCATGGTTTATTCGTCACCATTGAGGAGATGGTAGCCCTTAGGCTGCTTTGTGGCTGTGGCACGATATTGGTATGCCACGCGTGTCTTACCACGCACACCACGCTTTGTCTTGATCTCGATAACACCGTTAGCACCCTGTGAACCCCAGATGGCAGTAGCGGTAGCATCCTTCAATACGCTGATGCTCTCAATATCCTCTGGGTTTACGTTGAGCAGCTCAGCGAATTTCTCATCGTTGGCAGAGGTAAGGTCGAGGTCGCTGTTGCGGTCGGTTTCCCATACGTTGCCGTTTACAACGATAAGAGGGTTGGCATCACCATTGATTGAGCTGACACCACGGAGACGCATGGATGTGCCGGAACCGAGGTTACCGGAGTTTGCCACGATGTCAAGACCTGCGATACGGCCCTGAAGAGCCTCATCGACAGTTGTCATTGACAGACCCTCGAATTCCTTCATGTCGATAGACTGGTTGGCTGTTGACATCTCATCCTTAGGAATTGAGAGACCTGAACCACCGGAACGGCGCTTTGAGGTGACTGTTACCTCGCTAAGTGTTGTGGCGTCGTCAAGCTTTATCTCATAGACCTCACCCTTGATAGGAACAGTCTTTGTCTTGAGACCTACGAAACTGAATCTCAGCTTATTCTTCGGGTCCTTTATTTTGAATGAGAAGTTACCATTGATATCTGTCTTTGTAGAGCTAACGATACGATTGCTGGCATCAATCTCGACTACGTTAGCCATCATAACAGGTCCCATGGCATCTGTAACGGTACCAGAGATAATCTGTCCTGCTTCTTGCGCAAAGGCGGAGGTGGAGAAGAAGAGGAGTGATAATAATAAGCCTAAACAGCGGCTTCTCCCCCCGCCTTCCCCCGTAGGGAGGGAGCCGGAGTGCAAAAGGGCTGTTAGTTTTTTATATAGTTTATTCATTATTATTCATTATTAATTGTTTGTTGCGATTCCGTCGGCTCTCCGGAGAGGCCGAGTCTTTACTTCTTTATCAGCGGCTTGTCAATCATGTGAATGACGGCAGAAGAAGTGGTGGTAGCCCTCGTAGCATTCTCGTTTGTAGGAGCATTGAGGAAGTACTCACGAGCCTGGAGATTATACAGGCCTTCCTTCTTTACAACATGCGCAGGATCCTTGTCATCTGCAGATGTCTGGATTGTGATATTGTCGTCACCGAGAGTTACGTAGATACGCTCGAACTTGCCATTGCTACCGATGCAGGCTGTCTCATATTTCTCTCTGTCTATAGGATTAGCACCGATATACATGGCGTTATCCTGAATGTGATATCTCACGAAGTCTATGATCTTCTGCTGCATCTGGTCTGCTATTTCCGTGTTGCCCTTGTCTCTTTCTGCCTCTACATCATCGAAAGTAGGGAGCTTGCCACTTGTCTGCAATTCCTTGATGGACTCATTTGAAGGTACATATATAGTATAGTGGTATGCATTGAACACGCTGATGTTCTCTCGTGGTGAACACTGCTTGTTACGTTCCTCTTCAAGAAGACCGCTGCTGATGATGAGGTCGCGCATTTCGCTCATTTCCGGATGCTCACCCATAACGTCTATCACGCTCTTTGTGGTGGTCATGATAGGTGTAGTATCGAGAATATAGCACTTACCGTTACCTGCCTTGTTCTGCTCCTTGTTAGGTGACTGGTCGTAGATGTCGGTAACATAGAGAGGCTGCTTGGAATTGTTTACCTGGAAACTGCCTTCTACGGTCATACCGTTGATACCTGCCTTCGCATTCTTGATGCGGAGAGCCGTACCTGCCTTGGTAAGATAATACTCATGGCCGTCTTCCACATTCTTATTAACAACGATGCAGTTGTCGAGAACGTCCTTCAGCAGTTCCTTCATCAAAGGTGTGTTATTGCGAACCTCTGCCAGACTATCACCCATAGTTCCTGTTTCAAGGTCATAGGCAAATACACTTGCCCATACAGGGTTGTTCATTGTCTCGTCATAGTGGAAACGGTATAGCTCTGCCTGCTTCTTTCCATAAGATGCAGGGTTGATATACTCAAGCATAGCCTTGTTTGTAGGGATAAAGAAGCTATAGTAGGCATTGAGGGAGTTGAGATATACGGTGTATTGGTTCTGCTCAATAGCCCAGTTGATAAGCTTCATCGTCTTGTTGACCACGGTTGGGTACTTAACGCTGACGAATGCCGTTGGTGAGTAGATAGAATTTGTTACATATACCACACCGTTACATCCTACCATTGTCTCAACCACCTTTGACGGGTCAACATCCATAGGGTCATTGGCATCGTTGAGGATAGTAGGGAACTTGCTCTGCACTCCCTTGGCACGGAAAGAAGCCTTGAAATTGTTGTTGATAAGCTCCTTGATTACATCATTAGGAATATTCTCTACAGTACCATACTGGTCAATGAGGATACGTCCGGCACCGTTTTTCCAATATTCAGCAAGAGCCTCATTGGTAGGAGCGAGGATAAATGCCATATCACGGTTAATGGCAAGTTCATCATTAGAACCTGAAGCATACACATCGTCAAGATAGTATCTGTTCCAGCCCGGATCAAAGTCCAGGAGATCCTGATGAACCTTGTTGTCATCATCAATATTCAGCACATGATTCTCCTGACTTGAGAAATAACGCTTCTGGAAAACCGAATCGACATTTGTATTATAGAATAGGTTATAGCGATCTGTTACTTCCTTTCCTGCATAGAAAGGAACAGCGAAACGATCAAGGAGCTTGCTGAACTCACTCGTCTTAGGATTATTGGCAATAAGTTCTGCCATGTTCTCAAGAGGGAGCATTACATCATCAAGCTTCTGGATAAATCCGTTACTGCACTTGATATTCTTCTGACCAACGTTTACACCATTGACAATGGCATCGCCTGGCTGACGGTGAATCTTTCCATTGAAGAGGAAATCGATGTCTGAGTTCTCGAAATGGTTGTTGTTGATGAAGTCCTCAACGAAATGCACCATAGGAGTACTTGTCATGTCCTTCATCAGGACTACATTTGGACGATCTGCGAATCTTGTCCAAAGGGAATTGTTCTTCCTGTCCTCCGGACGCATGTTAGGAAGATCCTGAATCTTTACAACTGCTACAGAGTCATAGATAGTAGAAGCTGTTGAACGGCGCATACAAGCACCCTCGATGATGGAATTGTCGCCACCGACACTTGAAAGTGTGTTGAGCTGATAACTGTTGTTGATCATTGCACCATAAAGAAGGAGCTTCTTCTGGCTTGCACTCAATTGCTCATAGTTGCTAACGCCCCACTTGTTGTTGCTGAAGAAACGTGCAAAGGCATCATCATCTGCAACAAACAATGTCTTTGAACCGGTTTTAGCCAACACTTCCCTTTGGTCAAGGTCATCAATCAATCGGATGGTGTTGGTGTAATGACCATCTTCAGCAAGATAGCTGTAGATGCTGGCACCCCACCCCTCAGGATCGGTCTTGTCCAAATCATACTTGTCGCACGATGTGAAACTAATCAGACATGCTGACAATGCGACGACACAGGAAGTCCTACGCCATCCCATCTTAAGTAAATTTTTACTCGTTGTCATTAATTGGTTTTATTATTAGTTTTTTTATAAACGTCTACGCGAACCCGATGAGCAAAGCCAAACAAGTTTGAACTCCGTCATTGCGGGATTAGTTGCATAAATAAACGTCAGATAAAGTAGTATATTCCTAAAGTCTTATGGATATCCGTAATTTTCGAGTGCTTCTTCGCACAATGGAAATAGTGCGTGTCAACCCCAAGGTTGGCGCACGTCTCTGATTTTCGAGTGCAACGTGCGAAGCATCCTCGCACGTTTGAGCGTCTTTTGATAAAAGAGCGGCGTAAGCCTAGATTCCCAACGGTTGGCGCACGTCTCCAATTTTCGAGTGCAACGTGCAGAGCATCCTCGCACGAAGGAAATAGTCAACGTCGGCTGCAAGCCGGTGGACGTCTTTGATTTTCGAGTGCAAAGTTAACATTATTTATTTACATAGCACGTACGATTTATTTCGTTTTCTTTTGTCCTTGTAACATTTTTATAAAATACATTAGTTTTTGTGCCAAAAACATTATTTTATATAACATATCCGCGTTTTTCACGAGATTTTTACGTGTTTTTCCCCCTAAACTTAAAAAAAATAACCAATATTGTTGCATTTTAAGAAATTTTTACTACTTTTGTAAGCAAAACTATAAACACGTTGCTTTTTCGCTAAAGCCTAACAAGCTAAAAGCAAGTGCAACCTAACTACAAAATCATGATGACAAACATAAAAACACTTATCATTTCCCTACTTACCCTTCTGCAACCTCTATGCATAAAAGCACAGATCGGCACATTGTTCAACTACACCAAGAATCTAAGTAGTAGCTTCGTTCAACAGGTGTATCAGGACAGACAGGGGTTTATATGGGTTTCTACTGCCAATGGTCTTAATCGATATGACGGCTATACCTTTCAGACCTATACAGCTGACAATGGCCTTCCTATCGACAATATCACTTGCGTAATACAAGACAAGAATAACCTTATCTATGTAGGCACTTCATCTGGCCTTTATGTCAAGCTGAAAGACAGATTCGTATGTGTTACAAACAAAGATACAGGTGAAGAACTATCTGCATACATCAATTGCTTCTGCATTAACCCTGATGGTAATATTGTCTTCAGTACCTCCGGACGCGGTATCTGGCAACTAACGGATGTTGACAAGGCAAAAAATATCATTGATGGCATTAACGAGTCTAAGTATGTCAAGGATATTCTGTTTGACCATAAGGGTATGCTATGGGCATCTGCCGACAAATATGGTATTATCTCGTACCGACTTACTGGCAGCGGCGACAACAAGAAATACATCCTTACGAACAAATTCCCTGCGGGCGAGAACTCACCTTACTCATCAATATGCATCGACAAAAGCGGTAACCTCTATCTTGGCTACCTGAAAGGCGGCGTATATGTAATGGACTCAAGCAGAAAGGGCTTTACGCTCATTCCCTCTACATTCAACGTCACGGTATCTACCCTCAAGGCGCGTAACGATGGCTATATATATATTGGAACAAATGGCGACGGCGTAAAGGTTCTCAATCCCCGAAATGGAGAGATACGTCCTGCCCGTATTGCAAGTACACAGCTTGATGTGAACAAGACAAAGGTGGGCTCTATTGCTGTGGATCGTAACCAGAACCTATGGCTGGGACTATATCAAAAGGGAGTCTTCATGCAATCGCCTGTCAGGTCTCCTTTCCATTGTCTTGGCATTAACCAGCCATCTGGCAACCAGATCGGTCAGCAATGTGTCATGGCTATATATCGCCAGAAAAACGGCACACTATGGATTGCTTGTGACCAGGACGGACTTTACGCGCTCGACTCCAACTATCAGCTTATTCGCCACTATGCCCCTTCTTCAATAGGCGGAAACCGCAAGAGCGACGAGGTGCCAACCACCATCCTTACAATCACAGAGGACAACTCCGGCAGGTTGTGGGTAGGCTCCTATACGGATGGATGCGGATGGTTTGACCCTCAGACTGGCAAGTATCATCGTGCCTCATTCAGCTACGGCAATGCGCAGAGTGTATTCGATATCCGCGCTGACTATCTTGGCCGACTATGGATCGGAACCCTCGGTGATGGTCTGAAGTGTTATGACATTGAGCATGACAAGCTTACGGAATACAAGCACGACTACCGAAGAACAGACTGCCTCCATAACAACTACATTCTTGAGATGGGTTTAAGTCCTGACAAGAAGACTTTGTATGTGGGTACGTCAATAGGTCTGTCTTGTCTTGATTTGCCTTCAAACAGCTGGACAAAGGTGTTCAAATCCAACAAGATCCTTGACCGTGAATCAATCACGGAAATCTGTCAGGTAAACAATGACGAGATCTGGATAGGTACGGCCATAGGTCTCTACAATTACAATCTGAAAAACCACGCATTACGCAAATATGGCACAAAGGACGGACTCCCCGACTGCCACGTTGCTGCTATCGAGTCTGACAATCAGGGGGTACTGTGGATAAGCACCTCCAACGGCTTATGCCGATTCAATACAAAAGACGGCAAGACGAGGAATTTCTACGTTTCCGACGGCCTTCAGGGCAACGAGTACAATTCCGGAGTGTCATTCCACGATCCCGACTCCGACCTCCTCTTCTTCGGCGGAACATTAGGCATATCATATTTCAATCCGCCTAAGAGCATACCTGAGCCAACAAAGCTCAAGGTTACGCTGACAGGCATATTCCGTGGCAGTGAGCGCGTACAGTCATATATGAAATCGGGCAACTATGTCATCTGCGAGGATGCAATAGCATTTTCCGATGTGTTCGATTTCTCTCATGAGGACAACACGCTCGCGTTTACATTCTCCACACTCACCTATTCCGACATTGAGCATATCAGTTTCGCATATAGCATCAATGGCGACAAGGAGGTTGTCCTCCCTGCCGGAGAGAACAGAATAACGCTGAGCCGAATGTCGCCAGGCGACTATGACTTCCGTGTCGTAGCCATCAATAATGGTGTCCGCTCACAGGAGAAGACCTTCAAGGTGGTAATCCACAATCCTTGGTATTTCACACCACTTGCCAAGGTCATCTATCTCCTGCTTGTCATCGCCGCCATCTGGTGGTATATACGCTTGCAGCGCATACGTAACCGTGAACGTCTTCTCATTCAGGAGCATATACACAAAGAAGAACTCAATGAACAGAAACTGCGTTTCTTCATCAATATATCACACGAGATACGCACCCCGATGACCCTCATCGTGACACCTCTGCTACAGCTCATACGCGAGGACAACGACCCTCACCGCCAGTCTGTATATGAGATAATGAAACGCAACGCAGAGCGAATACTGCATCTTGTAAACCAGATTCTCGATCTTAGGAAGATTGACAAGGGACAGATGATAATGCAGATGCGCGAGACCGACCTCATCTATTTCACAGAAGACATCCTGAAGACTTTCCAGCCACAGGCAACAAGCAAGAAGATAAATATCGAATTCGAACATGAAAGCGAGAAGATGCCTGTATGGATTGACAGGAGCCAGTTCGACAAGGTTATAATGAATCTGATGTCGAATGCGATGAAATACACCCCTGTATGCGGAACCATAAAGGTGACAATCGCTTCCGACGATAAGAATGCCACTATCACGGTATTCGACAACGGAGAGCAGATACCGGAGCAGAGTCTGGCAAGAATCTTCGAGCGTTTCTACCAGGCTACATCCCTCACAAACCAGACAAAGACAGGCACAGGCGTAGGACTCGACCTTACACGCTCCCTCGTACAACTACACCACGGCACAATCATTGTACGTAATGTGGGAGATGGTGTGGAGTTCGTTGTCACCATTCCTCTGGGATGTGAGCATCTTTCAAAGGAAGAGCTTGCTCTGCACGAAGAACAGAAGGCAGAAGAGGTTTCAAGCATCCTCGAACAGGAACTTGCGAACTCGGCAGAGGCTGAAAGCATGGAGGAGAATTTGCCTCCAACGCTAAGTTCTAAACCATCAATACCAATCTCTAAACGCCCAACCATCGTTGTCGTAGAGGATGATGACGAGATACGCAGCTATCTCGTTACTGAACTTGAATCCACATATCGTGTCCTCAGTTTCAACGATGGTGCAGATGCTTTGCCTAACATACTGCGTGAGATTCCGGCACTCGTCATCTCCGATGTCATGATGCCACAGATGGACGGTAACACGCTGTGCGCTAAGATAAAGAGCAACGTGAACACCAATCACATTCCTGTAATACTTCTGACGGCAAAGACACGCGATGAGGACCGTCTGGAAAGCCTTGAGACTGGTGCAGACCAATATTTCACCAAGCCTTTCAACATGGATATCCTCCGACGCAGCATCGCCAACCTCATAGCCTCACGCCGCCTCATGGAGAACAAGTTTGCCGGCAAGGAGGATCATAGCGACATGATCGATGATATCGAGGTTGAGAGTGCTGACGACAAGCTCCTGAACCGCATCCTTGCAGTTGTGAACGCCAACCTCAGCAACAGCGACCTGAACATCGACATGATATGCTCCGAGGTGGGTATCAGCCGTGTGCATCTACATCGTAAGATGAAGGAACTTACAAACCAGACTCCACACGACTTCATCCGTAACCTGCGTCTGAAACAGGCTGCTCGTCTTCTTAGTCGTAAGGGACAGAACATCACGGAGGTTATGTACCGTTGCGGATTCAACAGCACCACAAGCTTCTCCACCATGTTCAAGAAGATGTACGGACTCTCACCACGAGAGTATATGAAGGAGCATGCGGAGTAGAGGAACAGCAACCCCTTTCCCGCCATACGGGCACCCTTTCCCCATAAGGGGCAAGGAGGAAGTTACAATAAATCCCTAATACGTCCGTTATATAGCTATATAATCATAGCCCCATTGACTGCAATACTAACTTCCCCCTTGCCCCTTACGGGGAAAGGGTGCCCGTAGGGCGGAAAAGGGGCCTCTTTTTTCTTATGACTCTATCCGATTGCAAGATTATAGAGCTTCCGAAGGAGGAAGACCCACGCGGAAGCCTTACATATATCTATGAGAATGTGCAGGTGCCATTCCCTATAAAACGTGTATTCTACATCTACGATGTTCCTGCGGGCAAGGATCGCGGAGCGCACGCCCATAAGGAATGCTGGCAATTCATCATTGCTGCTTCTGGCGCTTTGGAGGTCTATCTGAGTGACGGAAAGGAAGAAAAGACCGTTACTCTCAACCGACCATTCCAAGGACTTCTCGTCCCTCCTGGCATCTGGGCTCACGAACAGGAGTTTACCACTGGTGCCCTCTGTCTTGTTCTCGCCAGTCATCCTTACTCAGAAGACGACTATATACGTGACTATGATAAGTATCTGCAGATATACGCTAAATAAACAGACCGAATGGGATGATTTCGTTAAGGTGTCGAAAAACGGCACCTTCCTTTTTCTGCGTGCGTATATGGACTATCATAGTGACCGTTTTCAGGATCATTCCTTGATGTTCTATAATGAGAAGAATAAGCTCATAGCAGTTCTTCCAGCCAATGGGCCCTCTAAATCCCCCTTAAAGGGGGACTTTCCAGCCAACCAGCTCTCGGCCTCTCCCCCCGCCCTCCCCCGTAGGGAGGGAGCCGGAGCGCTCAATAGGGAAAGTGACAAAGAATTAGAGGAAAAGCTCGTTATCGAATCGGCTCCCTCCCTACGGGGGAGGGCGGGGGGAGAGGCCATCCTTTTCCACTCCCACCAAGGCCTTACTTACGGCGGCTTCGTACTATCCCCGGAAATACACATCTCAGAGGTGGGAGAACTGTTCCGACTGACAGTTGCCTATCTCAAGGAAAACGGTTTCTGCGAGTGGAATTACAAACAAATACCGTATATCTATCACCTGATACCATCACAGGAAGAGGACTACTGGCTTTGGCGATATAATGCCACGCTGAAATCATGCAATATGATGACTGCCATAGACCTTGGCAATTCCGAAATTGATATTACGTCATCACGCAAGCGCACCTACTTCAACAAACTTACGCGACAAGGCTATACCGTAGCCATTGATGACAACATCCGCAATTTCTGGCCTATTCTTGAGGATAATCTAATGGAGCGTTTCGGCTCACATCCCGTACATAGTCTGTCAGAAATTACATTGCTCAAACAGCGTTTTCCCGATAACATCGTGTGCTGTACAGTAAAGAATCCCGACGGAATAACCATAGCCGGAACACTTCTATTCATCACACAGCAGGTTGTGCGTACCCAATATATTTCCGCCTCACACGAAGGCAAGCGCACCAACGCCCTCGACTATCTCATGCTCAGCCTCATCAATCACTATAAGAGCCATCCCGAATACCGCTACTTTGAATTTGGCACAAGTATGGCAGAAGACGGCATTCATCTTAACGAAGGCCTGATCCTGCAAAAGGAAGGCTTTGGCGGAAGAGCTGTAGCGTGCAAGATCTACAATATCAATATTCAATAATGGAGAAAATATTAGTAATCTCGGTTTCACTAAACATAATCCTTTTGATTTGGCTTATAGTAACCAGAAAGAAAGGGAAATCCTATCAAGCGTCTGACGATGGCAGCAAGAAGGTAAAGAGGGAATTCAACTGGAAGCTGGATTCCTCACGTGGCATTGGCTTGAAAGGGCATCTCGAACTGGAGTTTGACGAACAGGCTGTTTTAGAGCAGAGACGGCATAATCCGTTTGGCAGACCTTCCATTAATGGTTGGAACTACAGGGCCAATCTACAGGAGATGTACCATTATATGCTCGCCAATCCCCATCATCTTGCGGCAAGTGCCAAGATTGTGCAGTATATCAACCGTATATGCTCACAAAAAGGCATAAACGAGTTTGACAAACTGCAATTTGTCCTTGATTTCGTACAAGAGCCTAACATCAAGTATGTTCTTGATGACAAGAGTCAGGAACTTGCTGGTGCTCAAGAGTATATACGCTACCCAGACGAAACCCTTCTTGATGGTCGTGGCGACTGCGATTGCAAGGCATTCCTTGCAGCCACCCTCTATCATCTTATGGGTTATAACGTGCTCTATATCCTCTCCGACAAATTGGCACATGCAGCTATCTGCATAGAATACGACTCTCATTGGGGCACTCGCATAGGAAATCCAGCCACTCTACGTAACGCAACAATAGAAATCAACGGTCACTGGTACATCTATTGCGAGACCACATCCGACGGTTTCCGCATCGGAAATATAGGCAAGAAAGAATCAGTAAAGGACTTTGAAACAATCCTTGAGCTAAGAGCATAATATTACGCCAGTTCGATGACTTGCTTCAGCTTGATGAGCCTTAGCGAATAAAATAAACGCTGCGCTTGGCTACATAAATTTCCATGAATTAACCGTGAATTATCATAAATTTTTATCCCGACTTGCGTAGCTTGTTGAGCCTTGCGAAAAATTATTGTCAGTTAAAGCACCAGAGGTGCGTCCATTTATTTCGTCGAACTATCATTAATTTATGTTAGGGCTTTTGCCCTTTCAGGGCGCAGCTTCCCTATTGAACCAATACCACAGGGCGTTGCCCCGGGCTAAGAGCAAACCTTGCCCCTTCGGGGCGCAAGCCGACAAGCAAGTCATCGAACTGACGTTACATTATTTCAGATAAATCTGATAAATCCGTTTCTTTTTTCTTTTCGAACACAGAATGCACGAGATTTGTCGCAGACCCACTGACCACGGGGAAGTAAAGAAACGGAAGTTTTTCGCATAAGTTGCTTTCGCCATTTGGAAAAACCAATTAAAACAAAAGAACACAAAATAAAACATTTGTTTTTATATGTTTTTATTGGTTTTGTACTGTTTTTTTAGAAGGCGAAAGCAAATAGCTTATTCTGTGTCTTCCGTGTTCATGTTTATATTGACCACAGATATTCAGGATTTCACAGATGCAAATCACGAGCGTAAGCGAGTCTATCCGTAAAATCTGTGCTATCTGTGTTCGTTTAAATAATAATTTAACGTTGGTTCATATTTATTGCACGTCCCTTCCGACAATAAATTTTTCCCTTATTTCCTTGACGATAATATAAAAATTATTACTGTCCGATAAACCTCTGTAACTTACCTTCCATCAAGAAATTGAATCTTGGTAAGCCTATGAATAATACAAAAACAATAAAAACCCCTTA